>JAWKPB010000019.1:0-656428 GCA_041390885.1 Anaerolineae bacterium
AAACCTGAAATGCCTAAGTATGTGATCGAACGTGTTGTCCCTGATGCTGGTAAGTTGAGCGCCGACGAACTGCAAGCCATTTCACAGAAGTCGTGCGGGGTGCTGGACAAGATGGGGCCGACCATCCAGTGGGTACAGAGCTATGTGACCGATAACCGCATCGTCTGCACTTACATCGCACCCAACGAAGAGATGGTGCGCGAACATGCCCGGTTGGGGGGCTTCCCCGCGGATAACATCTGGGAAGTGAAGGCGATTATTGACCCGACGACGGCGCGGGAAACTTAACCGAACTGCTGCCAAGAGTGAGACCAGTTGAATACACAAGGAGCGGTATGCTGAGATGAAGGTGTACCGCTTTTTGTGTTGGCGCAATGTGAAGGCATGTTAAACATGGAAATCCCGCTTTGTGAGCGGAAAATCTTGAGGGTTGCATCAGGTGGTCATTTATTGCTAGACTATACATTATGATTTACCGCACAGGAAATACCACACTCAGTTTTGCCCGCAAAGCGGGTATCAAGGGCGCACCTTAGTTCAACGCGCCTATTGACCGTGTAAGATTTCGTACATTTTCGCAATGTTTAACGGCCACGGGGCGCACCTGTGGTCGTTTTGATTCGGGCTGGTAGTTGATAGTTCATAGTCAATAGTTGATAGACGACCACTCGCAAACCGACTTGACTATAAACCATAAACTATTAACTAAGGACTACTCACCATGCACATCCTCAACATTGACAACCTGCTAATTAACCACGCCGGGCGCGAGATATTCCGTGACTTGAGCTGGGCGATCAGTGACCGCGAACGGACGGGGCTGGTCGGCCCGAACGGGGCGGGTAAATCCAGCCTGCTGAAAGCCATCGCCGGGGTATACCAACCGGACGGCGGGACGATCAACCCCCTGCGCGGCGTGCGGGTGGGTTATTTACCGCAGGAAGTGGAACTTCGCTCGCAGCCCTCACCCCCTCACACCCTCTCCCTCAGGGTGAGGGAGAATCAGTCCCAAATTGAGGGAACGAGCGAAAGCCCCATAGAATCGGAACTCGAATCCGGCAATACGCTGTGGGATATTGCCAGCGCCCCACCGCCGGAACTGGCGGCTGTGGAACATGAACTGGTGCTTATCGAGGCAGCACTGAGTGATCCGGCAGTGTACGGTGACGAGGGCAAGCTGACGCGGACGCTGGCACGGCAGGAGAAAGCGGTGGCGGAATACGAACGGCTGGGCGGGCCACGCCACGAAGCGCGGGTCAAGGAACTGCTGATGCGGCTGGGGTTTGCGGCGGGGGATTATGACCTGCCGACGGAAAGCCTGAGCGGTGGGGAGAAGAAGCTGGCGGTGCTGGTGCGGCTGGCGCTGGAACAGCCGGAAGTGCTGCTGCTGGACGAGCCGGATAATCATCTTGATCTGGAGGCCAAGCGGCACTTGGAAGGCTTCATTCGTGCCTATGAGGGCGCGGTGGTGATCGTTTCGCATGACCGCTACCTGCTGGACGAGGTGGTGACGCAGATCGCCGAGTTGGAGAACGGCGCGCTGACGCTGTTCCCCGGTAATTACAGCCGGTACGCCACCGAGGTGGAACTGCGCCGCCTGCGCCAGCAGCAGATGTACACTGCCCAACAAAAGCGCATCCAACAAATTGAAGCCAACATCAAAGAATGGCAGGAGAAGGCCAAAGCGGACTTGAACGAACGCTTCGCACGGCAGGCACGCAGCCGCCAGAAGATGCTGGACAGGATGGAGGAACGTGGCGAGATCATCGAGCGGGTGCAGGAGCGCAAACGGATGGATTTGCAGATGAACGGCTGGCGCGGCAGCAACCGGGCGCTGGAACTGGCGGGGCTGACGATGGGTTTCGGTGATGACCTGCTGTTCCTCGACCTCAATTTGCAGGTGTGGCACGGCGAACGGGTGGGGTTGATTGGCCCGAACGGCGCGGGCAAGTCGGTGCTGTTCAAGCTGATATTGGACGAAATGCAGCCGTTGGAGGGGCAGATCAAAATCGGGCCGAGCAGCCGTATCGGTTATTACTCGCAGGAGCATCAAACACTGGCGGAGTGGCTGCACCGTTCGCCACTGGAACTGGTGCGGGATGTGAAGCCGATGCACGAGGGGGACGCGGTCGCGTTCCTGCTCAAATTCCTGTTCAAATATGACCAACTGCGGCTACCGATCAGTGGGTTCAGCGGAGGGGAACGCAGCCGCCTGCAACTGGCATGCCTGATGCTTCAGAATCCGAATTTGCTGCTGCTGGATGAGCCGACGAACAATCTGGATATTTACGCGGTGGAGGTGCTGGAAAGCGCGCTGGAAGATTTCGAGGGGGCGATCCTGACGATTTCGCATGACCGCTACTTCCTTGACCGGGTAGTTGACCGCGTAGTGGAGTTGGAGGACGGCGGGCTGACGGGGTATCCGGGCGGTTACACGGAGTATTTGAACCACAAAGATAAGAAGAAAACAAAGGCAAAGAATTGAGCCGCCAAGCCGCCGAGGACGCCAATAGAAGAAGAAATCGAACCGCGAGAATGCGGAGAAAAACCAAGAGGAGAAAGACGATGCTTCGCAAAGAATTGCACGAAGAGAACCGCAAGTCGTGGAACGCGGCGACGGAGGCACACAACAGCCACAAAGCTGACCAGGCGGCGTTCTTTCGCGGTGGGGGCACGACGCTGTTCCCTGAGGAGATAGAACTGCTGGGGGATATAAAGGGCAAGTCGCTGGTACACCTACAATGCAACTCCGGACAGGATACGCTCAGTCTGGCGCGGCTGGGGGCAAGGGTAACTGGCGTGGATATCAGCGACACAGCCATCGCTTTCGCCACGACGCTTTCAAGCGATAGTGGTATTCCTGCAACGTTCGTTCGCAGCGATGTCTATGATTGGCTGGCTGCGACGGAAGAACGCTATGATGTGGTCTTTTCGTCCTATGGCGCGCTCAACTGGCTGTCGGATATTGGGTTGTGGGCGCGAGGTGTTGCGGGCTTATTAAAACCGGGCGGACGCTATGCGACTGTGGAATTTCATCCGTTTAGTATGGTGTTCGATTGGAATTGGAAACCTTTTTATCCCTATTCCAGCAATGGTGAGCCGACCAATGATGGTGTCGGAATTGGGGACTACGTGGCGATGTCCGGGCCTGCACTCACGCCGTCAGGATACCTCGAAGGGATCCAGAATTTCGTTAACCCATATCCCAGCCACGAGTTTGCGTGGGGGCTGGGTGATGTGGTAACGGCATTGATTGAGGCGGGATTGACCCTAAGGGTGTTACGGGAATATCCATATGCCAACGCCACCAAAATATTCGAGCCGATGCGCGAAGCAGAGGGCAAGCGCTTTTACCCACCGGACAGCATGCCCTCGCTGCCGATGATGTATGGAATCGTGGCGGAGAAGCGGTAGATGTTCACATGCCGCTGGGTTGGAGGGCGTAATCAATAGTTTGCTGCAGGGTCATGTCTCGCCCTTCGTTCCAGTGTTTATTGAACGTCTGGTCGTTAAGGTGCGCCCGGACAAAGGACAGATCACGTTCGTGTTCGGGTTTGTCGCCGGGTTCGAGTTCTACGCCTATGGATTCAAGGAGCGCGTAGGACGCCCCAAACAGCCTTGCTGCGCGCTCCGGATGACCTGTGGCCGCAATCGCCCCGGCAAGATAGAGGATGTTGGTGAGGCAGCCACGTTTGTCATGCCCCACTTTGATGCGCTGGCTGAGCGCGGTTTTGAACAGCGTTTCTGCCCGCTGGTAATCGGCCTGATGCATTAAAATACAGCCCATATTGTTGAGAATCATGGCCTCGCGGCGCAGTTCACCGCTCCGGCGAACGATATCCAGGCACTCTTCGTAAACTCGCTGTGCCCAATCATCGTCGCCTTGTACGCGGGTGAGTTCGCCGATAATATTCAGCGCCTGCGCCATTCCCGGTTTGAAATCCAGGGTGCGGAACAGGGAAAGACCCTGCTCGGCCGTGGACACGGCTTCTTCATATTCGTCCGCGTGGCCGATAGAAGTGACGGCCCGGAAAATGCACGCCCAGGCTAAGTTCAGTTTGTCATCTGTCGCGCGGGCAAGTTCAACCGCTTCGCCAAGCAGCCGCTGCTGGAGTTGGTGTTCGCGTGATCCATAGAAGAGCGTCAACCCGGCCGAAAGCAAAACCCTGATGCGCACATCAGGAGTGATATTGGTTGATTTTGTCAGTGCGCGCTGTGCCCAATTTTGCGCCTGTACGTAACGATCGGACATCACCCAGAAATCGCGCAGGGTGGCGACCAGACGCAGACCCAGTTCAGCATCACCGTCACCCAGTGACCATTCGAGAGCAATCAGTAGATTACTGTACTCGTTTTCCAAACGATTCATCCAATAAGTAAAGCCGCCTCGACGCAGTTCTGGTTCGGCGTGTTCCGCCAACTGCACGAAAAATTCAGCGTGCTGCCTGTAAATGGTGGGCGCTTCCCCACTGTTTAGCAACTGTTCCAACGCATATTCGTGAAGCGTCTCTAGCATGACGAAGCGCGATTCACCGCCCGGCAGTTCCTTTTGCTGGATCAAACTCTTGTTGACCAATGATTCCAGACCATCAAACACATCCATCGGCAGGTTGTCGCCGCACACGGCTTCAACAGCCTCCAATGAACAGCCACCGTGAAAAATCCCTAAGCGCGCGAACAGGGTGCGTTCGCCGTCATCCAGCAGGTTATAGCTCCACTCGATGGTATTGCGCAGGGTGCGCTGGCGGGCAGGCAAATCCTGTGCCCCGCCCGTGAGGGTATCCAGTCTGTTTTCGAGCCGATCCAGCAGCGCTCGCGGGGACAGGAGCTTGCTGCGGGCAGCAGCTAATTCGATGGCGAGTGGCAGACCTTCCAATCGCATACATATTTGGGCAATGTCAGCGGCGTTCTCTGGCGTGAGTTCAAAATCGCTCCGCACGGCGCGTGCGTGCTGCATGAAGAGGGCTGTTGATTCACAGTCTGCCAGTGCGCGCGGGTTGAGATGATTGAAGTCAGGCAAATCCAGCGGCGGCACGGCGTATTCATGTTCGCCATAGAGATGCAGCGGTTCGCGGCTAGTCGCCATGACTTTTAGGTGAGGAGCGGCGGCCAATAATTCAGAGACTTCTGGCGCGGCCACAAGGAGATGCTCGAAGTTGTCGAGAATCAACAGAATGTAACGTGGGCGCAGGAATTGTTTTAAGGCTTTGTTGACCGGTTGACCAATCGTTTCGGTTACGCCTAAGGCGGTTGCGATGGCGTAGACGACCAGTGCGGGATCGCTGATGGGCGCGAGGGAAATAAAGTACACGCCATCTGGAAAGTACTGCGTTGTTTCACGCCCGACTGTAATTGCGAGGCGCGTTTTGCCCGTTCCCGGCGGCCCAACCAATGTGAGTAAATGAACTGTTTCCAGCATTTGAATAATGGCGGCACGTTCGCGGGCACGGCCAATAAAGCGGGTGGTTTCGGCGGGTAAATTGGAAGATAAAGCGGCGGGCGCTGCCGAATTGAAGGGTGCGCTTTTTTCCGCGTCCAGAAGTTGAAGTTCATGAGCGCGGGCGATGGCCTGCGTGCGGCTGCCCACTCCCAATATGCTGTAAATTTGGCGGTTGTACCACTTGACAGTATTGATCGTGAGGTAGAGGCGGTCGGCAATTTCGCGGTCAGAGAGTCCCTCGGCCAGCAGTTGCAGAATTTCAACCGCGCGTGAATTGAGTGCTTCGGGGACTGTCTGTAGGGACATGGGCGCTATCTTTCTAATCTCCGATTCTAAAGGCGCGAAGACAGCCGCAGTACTGGACGTTTACATAGTAACTGAAAAGCTTTTAGGTGGAAAGCCATTTCCCATCCGTTATTCCATTCTTTCGAGTGGTGACGACCATTCCAGTGTGACCGTATTGTGGTGACATCGTTTATGAAATGAGGAACTTGTATGAACGCAAATGTACCAGAATTGGCAGTCCTGAAGCCCAAACTTAAGAGCATGTGGATGTCCGGCGATTATGCCCACTTTGCCACATACCTTGTGAAAGGCGCGACGGAATTTCTTTCCTTATGCGACATTACCGTTGGCACCACGCTTCTGGATGTCGCTTGCGGAGCAGGTCAGACGGCTATTCCATTGGCGCGACGTGGCGCACGAGTGACAGGTGTGGATATTGCTACCAACCTGATCGAGGTGGCAAGAAAGCGCGCGCAGGCCGAAGGTCTAACGATCCAGTTCGATGAGGGTGACGCGGAGGAATTACCGTATGACGATGCCTCATTCGATGTGGTCTTTAGCTTGATCGGAGCAATGTTTGCTCCGCAACCCCAAAAGGTGGCCGACGAAATGGCGCGTGTGTGCCGTCCGGGGGGCCGGATCATTATGGGGAACTGGACGCCGGGCGGTTTCGTCGGGCAAATGTTCAAAACAATCGCCAAGCATGCACCGCCCGCACCGGGCGTACCGTCGGCTGTGTTGTGGGGAGATGTAGCCACAGTGCGCGACCGACTGGGTGACTACGTGTCGGACTTGACGATCACTTCGCGCATGTATCCGTTTGAATACCCATTTGGGCCGTCGGAAGTCGTAGAGTTTTTCCGTCAATATTATGGCCCGACTAACCGTGCTTTTGGTTCATTAGACGCTGATGGTCAAGCAGCACTACACCGCGATTTAGAGGAATTGTGGACGCGCCACAATCAGGCAACAGACGGCACAGTGCATGTGGAAGGCGAATATATTGACGTGCAGGCTGTACGCCGTGAAGTCGAGTTTGATCTGGACGGCTTAAGCCCAAGACGGGTCGGCTCGCTGGTATAAGAATGCAGGACTGAACAGGACCGGCAACGCAAGAATCTAAAGAATCTAACAACAAAACGAGACGAACGGTCAGCGAGGCAATGACCGCACCGTTCGTCTACATTCATCACAATGATGGGGAGATCAAACACATGGTTAAGGGTTACAAACAACTGGTGTCCGAGGCAAATGCAGCGGTGAAAACCATTCCAGCGGTGGAGGCGATGCAGCAGCTCCAGCAGGACGACGTGGCCTTCATTGACATACGTGACCTGCCTGAACTGGAACGCGATGGCAAGATCCCGGGAGCGATACATGCCTCGCGCGGGATGCTGGAATTTCATGCCGACCCGGAAAGTCCGTATTACAAGGACATCTTCGCTTCGGGCAAGAAACTGCTCATATACTGTGCCAGCGGCGGCCGGTCGGCACTGGCGACACAGCGCTTGCAGGAGATGGGACTAACCGATGTGGCACACGTTGGCGGAGGCATCAAGGCCTGGAAGGAAGCCAACGGGCCGGTAGAGGCGGTCAATTGAGCTGGCTGTCGTAGGTTAATTGTTAATTTGACCCCGGACAGGAGCACACAGCTACAGTCCGGGTAATTCCGAGTAGAACGAGGTACGTTATGATCCCTGATTATCTGGCGCTGGAAAACGCGATGCAGCGCCACCAGGACGCAATACGCGAACGCGAAAATGACCGTCTGGTTGCAGAAATAGTGAGTGAACGCAAGCGCGGCGCAAGCTGGTTGGCACGCATGTGGCAGTTTTTCGTTAGACAGGTGCGGAATGTGTTTCCATCGCCGCTGTCAACAAAGTCCATTCCGGTTACGCAGGCTGCGTTAGGCAGCGCCACGCACTGTGCGGACGGCCAGTGCGCTAGTTGAAGCAGCGGGTATACTTGTACACCATCCACTATCGAATGCCAGGGGCAGCAATGCCCCTTATTTGCAAGTTAGGAAATCATATATGGAACAACTCCTGAAAACTACAGCCGAGCGGGCAACCGCTTATTTGAACGGCTTAGAACAACGCGGCGTTGCGCCCTCAACGCAAGCAGTGCAGGGACTGGCACGGCTGGAAGAGCCGCTGCCTGAACAGCCAACAGATGCCGAGGCAGTCCTCGCGCTGTTAGATGAAGTGGGGTCGCCTGCTACCATGGCGACTGCTGGATCACGCTTTTTCGGTTTCGTGGTAGGTGGTTCGGTGCCGGCGGCGCTGGCGGCTAACTGGTTGGCAGGGGCGTGGGATCAAAATGCGGGACTGAATGTGCTGTCACCTATCGCCGCCAAGCTGGAAAATGTGGCGATGGGCTGGCTGCTGGATGTACTGGGTCTGCCTTCCGCGAGTGGGGTAGGCTTTGTCACCTGCGCGACACAGGCCAATTTTTCCGGATTAGCAGCGGCACGTCATGCTTTGCTGGAGCGCCGGGGTTGGAACGTGGAAGCACAGGGTTTGTTCGGTGCGCCGCCGATCACTGTGGTGGTGGGTGACGAGGTACATGTTAGCGTATCGAAGGCACTGATGATGCTGGGTATGGGGCGTGAACGGGTCGTACGTGTGCCAGTGGATGGACAGGGCAGAATGCGGGCTGATGCGCTGCCCAAGCTAGATGACAACACTATCGTCTGTATTCAGGCCGGAAACGTCAACACCGGCGCATTCGACCCGGCGCGTGAGATCATCACGCAGGCCAAGGCGGCGGGGGCTTGGGTGCATGTGGACGGCGCATTCGGTTTGTGGGCGGTGGCTTCGCCCCACTATGCTGGACTTGTAGATGGCATCAGCGAGGCTGACTCGTGGGCTACCGACGCGCATAAGTGGCTGAATGTGCCGTACGACAGTGGTCTAGTGTTCGTGCGTGAGGCGCAAAATCTGCGGGCGGCGCTATCCGTCAAAGCAGCTTATCTGGTGCAGGATGCCCGACGTGACCCAACCGACTACACACCGGATTTTTCGCGGCGGGCACGCGGGGTCGAAGTGTGGGCGGCACTGCGTTCACTGGGGCGTACTGGACTGGCCGATTTAATCGAAGGTACATGCCAACATGCGGCACGTTTTGCCGACGGGCTACAAAGCGCCGGATACGAAATACTGAACGATGTGGTGCTCAACCAAGTGTTAGTTTCATTCGGTGATGATGACATAACGCGCCAGGTCATCGCGGCCATTCAGGAAGATGGCACGTGCTGGTGCGGCGGCACGGTCTGGCAGGGACGCGCTGCCATGCGTATTAGCGTGTCATCGTGGGCGACAACGGCTGACGACGTAGAACGCAGCCTAGAGGCGATGATTCGCTGCGCTGCGGGGGTGCGGGAAGCAGTTACCTAGACAAAACACCTTTCCCTCGCGGGCGTTCTATATCGCACTTGAGAAAACGAGTTTTCATTCATCGCGGGCGCAGTTGCGCCCGTTTGAGATTGAGCACATTTCCTAACGAATTTGACTCATTCTTGCAAATATGTTACACCACAAACTTGATACTTATGCTCATTTTTTCTTGAATATATGAGGTGAAATATGGCAAGATATGGTTTGTCCCGTCGTGATATTTTGAAGATTGCCGGAAGTGCTGCGGCGGCCACCGCCGTTAGCCCATCAACCATTTTTGCAAAGCCCGCTCATCAACTCAGCGGGGAACTCAAAATTCTACAGTGGAGTCACTTTGTCCCGAACCATGACAAGTGGTTTGATCCATTTGCCAAAGTGTGGGGACAAGAAAATGGCGTGCAGGTTACTGTTGACCACATCAACAATGCCGATATTCCTGCCACCGCTGCCGCTGAGATTAGTGCCGGTGAAGGGCATGACCTAATCGAATACATTTTTCCACCCTCAGCCCTCGAACCCAGTGTGCTGGACCTAACGGATGTCAACCAAGAAGCTCAAAGTCGATTTGGCAAACAGATTGAATTGTGCACGCGCTCCAGCTACAACCCCACAACCAACGTATTTTACGGATTCGCACACGGTTGGGTTCCAGACCCCGGTGACTACCGCAAAAGTCTGTGGGAACAGGTTGGCATGCCCAACGGCCCGACAACATGGCAGGAACTGCTAGAGGGTGGCGCGGAAATCAAGAGCAAACTCGGTATTCAGATGGGCATCGGCATGTCCAATGAAATCGACTCGAACATGGCTGCACGCGGCATCATCTGGTCGTTCGGCGGACGTGAGCAGGACGAAAACGAAAATGTCGCTATCAACAGTGAGGAGACAATCGCAGCCGTAACGTACATGAAAGAACTGTACGAGAAGGCTATGACGCCTGAGGTTTTCAGTTGGACGGCGGCATCCAACAATCAGCTTCTCATTGCGGGTCAGGCATCATGGATCCTCAATTCGATTTCAGCTTACCGCAGTGCGCAGAAGGTTGATACGAGTGTTTCCGATGACATCTATTTCTCGCTGCCGCTCAAAGGCCCGTCGGGCATCGGACTGGTAAGTGAGCATCTGGTTCCCACCTACTTCATCCCCAAACATGCCAAGAATCCGGATGCAGCCAAAGAATTTATTCTGCACCTGTTGGCTAACTACAATCAGGCGACATTCAATTCTGAGTTGTATACCTTCCCGGCTTTTGGCGACACTGTGCCTCAATTGACTGAAGAGGGCGGTTGGCTGGATGTTGATCCATTCGGTTCACGCCCGGTAGACAAACTCAAACTGCTCAAGGACGTGGCGCCCTCGTCTACGGTAATCGGACACCCCGGTCCGGCTAACGCCGCCATCGGTGAAGTGTTTGGCACGTTCATCATCCCGAATATGATGGCAGCGGCTGCACGCGGTGATATGACACCGGCGGAAGCTGTCGCCGATGCCGAAGCGCAGATGAAGGTCATCTTCGACAAGTGGCGCGGTCTGGGTCTCATCGGTGGCTGATGCCAACAGTGAAATATCCGTCAATTTGAGTTGAGTCAGTCCAAAGGGTGGAGCATGGGCTTCACCCTTTTTCTAATGAGCAGGTTGACATGGCAGTAGTCGAGACGATTGGATTACAAAAACACTTTGCCGATGTTCGCGCTGTAGATGGCATCGACATCAAAATTGTTGAGGGTGAGTTTCTGGTCTTGCTGGGGCCGTCGGGGTCTGGCAAGACGACGTTGATGCGGATGATCGCGGGGCTTGAAAAGCCGAGTGGGGGCGATATTCTGATCAACGATTTGCGGGTCAATGACCTGCCACCACGCGCACGCAAGATCGCGATGGTGTTCCAGAGTTACGCCCTGTATCCCCACATGAGCGTTTATAACAATATTGCGTTTCCCCTCAAAGCGCAGAAAATGGCTAAAGCGGATATTCATCAAAAAGTCGAGTGGGCGGCAAATCTGTTCAGCATCGGACGCTTGCTTGATCGCAAACCACGCCAGCTTTCGGGTGGTGAACGGCAGCGTGTAGCATTGGCCTGGGCTGTTGTCCGTAGGCCGGATGTATTTTTTGTTGGATAAGGCCTTTCCAGATCTGGATGCCAAGCTGCGAGCATTGGCGCGCGACGAGTTAAAGCAATTTCAGCGCAATCTCGGTGTTACGACGATTTACGTGACGCACGATCAGGTTGAGGCGATGGGAATGGGTAGTCGGGTGGCAGTCATGTCGCACGGGCGCATTCAACAGCTTGGGACGCCGCAGGAGCTTTACCGGACGCCCGCTAATACGTTTGTTGCAACTTTCCTCCGGATTCCTCCCTTATGAATCTTTTGGAAATGGAAAACAATATTCTCGGTTTCCATCCAGAGCATTTCTTCCTAAAGACATCTTCCGTGTTGCGGAAGATCCGGTTCTTCCTTTGATGACCCGCGTGGGTACCTGGGTTCGAACAATTCATCTATGAGTGTGCTCGAGAATGCTGCTGGGCCGACTGAGTTGTCGCCAAGCTGCCGTCCATCGTACGTATACGGTTGAAGCGAACCGCAAATGTGAATTCGTGGTTGACCGGGTCAACCGAATTATGCGACAAAAGTCTAAACAACGCATTACCAGACCCACAGTGGCTGAGGCTAACCGTGCGATATAGGAGGCTGGATGACTTCTACTGCCATTCCTCAAGCACAAGCTGCAACTAAGACCGGGCGCTGGAGCTACTTGCTCGACAACGAGCGTTTCTTGGGTGGAGCTGCTGCTGCCAGCGGTGGTGTACAGTATGGTCTTGTCGGTATTCCGTTTGTGCTGGCGATCTTATTCAGTTTTGGCAGGTGACGGTCGCTACACCCAACATCGATCATCTGACGCTGGATACCTTTCAGCGGGTGCTGAATACTGACCGCAATTTCCAGCGAACGTTGGGCAACAATCTCTTTTTTTACCATTGCCTCAGTTTACCCTGATTTTGGCGACCATTCTGGCTATGAAAATCTCGTCGTAATTTTCAGGGCAAATGGCTGGTGCCGGTTGCTGATATTGCTGCCGTGGGCGACCCGGTGGCTGTTTGGTGCTATCACATGGTTATGGTTGTTTGACAACGTGTGGAGTCCCATTGACTATGTTTTTCGACAACTGCATTTTCTAGGGCCGGGTGGGCTGATAAAGTCCAGCACCAATATGTACTGGCTTTCCGACCCATCACTGGCGTTGTGGTCGATTGTTGCTGTTCATGTGTGGCGGATGCTGCCCATGTCCACTGTGATTGTGATGGCTGGCTTAACCTCTATTTCACCAGATGTGAAAGATGCAGTAGCAGTTGATGGCGCGGGCTTCTGGCTAGAATTCAAGGATGTGACACTTCCGCTCATCCGCCCGATTACACTGGTAGCACTGTTATTTGGAATCATCTTCACCTTTACTGATATGACAGTGGTCTATGTTTTGACCAAAGGCAGTAGCAACACCCATGTGCTGGCGAGTCTCGCCTTTCAGAAAGGTATAGAGGCCAGCAATCTTTCGGAAGGGGCGGCCACGGTCATTTTCATGCTACCGGTACTGCTGGGTGTGGCGATGGTCATGCTGCGGTTGGCGCGGCGTGCGGAGGTGAGCTGATGAACACCGTCAAGGCAGGCAAAGTCAGCCTGAATTATTTCGTCATCACCCTGTTTGTGATATTTTCGGCGCTGCCGTTCTATTGGATGTTAATCGCTGCTTTCAAGAGCGACCCGGAGTTTGTGAAAGCACAAACCAATAGCCCCTTTTCTTATGCGCTGCCTCCCACCACTAAGAATTTTGAGCTGCTTTTCTACCAGACAAAATACCCTTACTTCGTAGTGAACAGCATCGTGGTTGGGATCGTCGTGGTCATCATCACGGTCGTGCTGGCCGTTCCAGCCGCCTATAGTCTGGCGCGGCTTACCGGTCGGTGGGGCGAGCGCTTGGGCATCTTAATCTTTATGGTTTATCTGATTCCACCCACACTGCTCTTCATTCCCATGTCTCGCATCATCACGGTGCTGGGGCTGCGCGATAGTATTGCCTCGCTGATCGTCGTGTATCCGACGTTTACCGTACCGTTCTGTACATGGCTGCTGATGGGCTTTATGAAGTCTATTCCGCGCGATGTTGAAGAACAGGCTATGGTGGATGGTTACAGCCGCTTTGGGGCGATCATGCGCGTGGTGTTCCCGCTGGCGGTTCCCGGAATTTTGACAATTATCGTCTTTGCCTTCACGCTGACGATGAACGAATATATCTACGCCTTGGCCTTTATCACGCAGTCCACGAACAAGGTTATCGGGCCGGGCGTGACTACCGAACTCATCCGTGGTGATGTGGTGTTCTGGCAGGCTATTATGGCGGCAGGTGTGCTGGTGGCTATACCGGTTGCCATTGTTTATAACCTATTTCTAGATCGATTTATTTCAGGTTTTACGCTGGGGCTGTCAAAGGCTAAGACCGGCGCCTCTAACTGCTCAACACACGGCGCACTGCCTTCAAAACGGGCAGTGCGCCGGTGATTGAAATGACGTACCTGTGAGTTTTCCAACTACTCCTTAATCACAGGCAGTTCCGCCGCGATCCACGCCTTAATACCACCGGACATGTTTCGAACGTTCGTATAACCTGCCAGTCCTAGCATTGTGGCCGTGACGCCGCCGCGGTAGCTGCTGGCGCAGTAGACGACTACGTTAGCTTCCTTGTCAGCGGGCCATTCGTCCATGCGCGTTGTAAATTCATCGATCCAGATATGGGTTGCACCCTCGATATAACCGGGGTCAGCCCATTCCTCGTCACTGCGTACGTCAATCAGGGCATCGGGCATGGCATCAAACATTTCCTCAAACAGGTCGGCGGGTTTTACTGCGCCCCAACCCTGCGGCAGTCCCTCTAAGTAGGCCGCGACATATTCGGCCAGCGCGGGGTCAATGTCTTCTGAAACCTTCCCGGCCTTAACTTCAGCGGCAGCATCCACCACCGGTAGTTCTTCGGCGAGGCCACGCATCAAAACCGCCAATCAGCACTTTGGCATTTTCATAGCCCAGCATATGCAGCGCGGTCATGCCGATGGTGCCGCGGAAGCCGCCCTTGCATACCACAACGATGGTGGCTTTCAAGTTGGGCAGCAGGTTTAGGTTCTGTCCCAGCGTTCGCAGCGGGATATTGATCGAACCTTCAATCGCGCCGAATTCTTCAATCTCGCTGGTTTCGCGGACGTCGAGGATGACGACATCCTCATTTTCGGCGAGCATCGTCTGGAAGTCTGCAATATTGAGCGTGCCGTAACCTTTTGGCAGTTTAGCACCATATTCTTCGATGCGTGGTAGGACGACATCCGTCAATACGGCGTCTGCGGTCGTGGTTTCTTGCGCTGCCACCAGTGTTGGCAGGCCAAGCATGAGAACCAGTGCGATTAGAAGCAGGCGAAGGTGCAATTTCATTTGAATTCCTCCTCGAATTCCTTAATAACGATCAAGTGCGATTTGTGCGGCATTGCGCCGCAGATTACTCATTCATGTTTGGTATCTTTTTAACGATCACGTCGCGGTTGGCCTCAATTTCGTCCGGCGCAACTTGCTCCATCGTCAAGAACAAGTCCTCGTTGCGGTGACAGCTCCGGCAGCGTTCCGTCTGTGGTGTGACGCGCTGGATGTTGTGTGGCGTGGCATACACCCACGTTGGTCGCGCATCGAAGTTGGGCAGCAGGTCGTCGCCGTAGTATGAGAACGATTCACGGTCAATCGGGACATGTCGTACAGGCACATAGCGGTAAGGACGCTCTTCCGTGGGATTGGGATTGATACCAATAAAGAAGCCTAAGAAGTTTTCTTCCACCGTGAAATACGGTGTGCCGTCCACGCTCTTCTGCACATGGCAGTTCACGCAGTTAGTGTAAGTGGTGCTGTGGCACACCTGACAGGCAATACGGTCTTCGTCATGAACTTCATGTTCTCGTATTTCTGAGTCCTGCCCCATTTGCACATCTTCGTGGCAGGATTCGCAGGTCGGTTGTTGAGCGCCGTCGTAACGGTGATCGGTGCTGGCTCCTTCCATGCCGTGCATCTCGTTGGCGGTGTGGCAGTCTGTACAGCTCATACGCGCCCGGAAGTGCACATCGCTGGGTACATCCTCGTTCGAGCCATAGTATTCGTTCTTGATGCGGCTGCCGTGACAGGCAGTACAGTTGCGGCTCATAGACGGTGTGGATACAAAATCGTGCCCGTTTAGCAATCCACCGCCTACCGCGCTCGGCTGGCTGACGTGGCAGTCGCCGCAGGTGGCGTGGCAGGACGCACAATGATTGCTTTCCATTTCTTCCAGCGCCGGGTAATGTTCCGGTGCGCTGCGGGCGTAGAGGGCGGTATCGTAGCCGCGCAGGGTGTTATGTAGACTGTTAAAGGCTGGTTCACCGTTATCAACATGGCAGCGACCACAGACTTCGGGACTGTTGACCACTTCATTGGTCTGGCCTTTGTGCGCCTGTTCCATGTCATCCACAGCCTTGCCGCTGTGACATTCGGTGCAGTTAATATAGGAATGTATGTCTTGAGAATAGGTTTCGGCGTCAATCCAGACGCGCTCCCATGGCTCCATCAGCCACGGAGCCGTTCTCAGCCGGGGCCAGAGGAAAGGGACTCGGCTCTGGTTCCTCCTTACAGGGATTAACTCGGTTAGACGCTTCTGGTCGGTATGGCACTCCAGACAGGCATTGTCCGTAAATGGCTTTGTTTCGGCAGGTAGGCTGGCGACAACCTGTTGGGCGGGTACCATCATGAACAGAACTCCGCCGATGGCGGTGCTGGTCAACCCCAGTGCAAGGAGCGTTAATTGCATAATGCGGGATCTCAATGTGGCCTCCTTTGGTTAAATTGCCGATCTCGCTCTGGAACAGCGCGCAACAAACTAGGCTGATCGGGCGTCGGCATTTGCAAGCAAATTGTAATTTTGCGGTCAAAAATGTTGTGTCAAAAAGAGAAGTTTAATGTTTTCGAATGTTTCTATATGGTAACGTACGAATACATTGCTTATTAGTGATTTTATTCACAATAGCTGTATTAAGATTATCACTGTGCTTACGGAAGGAATTTTCTTCTCGCGCATTACTAAAGATTTAGAAACATTCTGGCGAGTGTTGTAGCGGGGTTCAGATGGCGCAACTTGGTGTTACACCATCTGAGAGGTGCACATAGACCGAACGGGTAGCGTTACCCGGTTCATTGGTTCTCAATTAAGAATTAGAAATGATTGTCCCTACAATCGCACTATGGAATTAGACTACAGAAGCCGCGCGCGATTCCTGCAAAATTTCCAGCATTTCCGCGTGCAGTAGCGTGTTGGTGGCGAGGATTTGCTGACCTGAATACAGTTTGTCAGAATCCTGCCCGTCATAGTCGCTAACACTTGCACCGGCCTCACGCGCAATCAAGATACCTGCCATAACATCCCAACTATTGACGGAGCGTTCCCACAAACCATCAAACCGTCCAGCGGCCACGTAGCTCAGTTCGAGCGCGATGGATCCGAAGCGGCGCAGCCCGCGCGTTACACGGATGAACGCTGTCCATTCGCGCAGGTTATTGTCTGGATTTTTGAAGCTATCGTAGGGAAAGCCCGAACACAACATCGCCTGCTGTAAATGATCGGTTGTTGAGACACGCAGGGGTTTGCCGTTTAGAGTCGCGCCACCACCTAATGAGGCTGTGTAAAGTTCATGTGAAAAGGGATCGTACACCACCCCTACCAGCGGGCGCTTGTTTTTGTCCGAAAGGCCGATGCTGACAGAGAAGAAGGGCAGATTGCTGGCGTAATTGCTGGTGCCATCAAGCGGGTCAATATGCCAGAAATATTCAGCTTCATCCGCCGGACGCCCGATGCCTACGCCGCCATCTTCTTCGCTGATGATGTGGTGGTCGGGAAAGTGTTGGGTGAGGGCAGCCAGCACCACCGCTTCCGACGCCTTGTCGCCTTCTGTCACAATATCGGTGACATTCTTTTTGGTGCGCTGGTCGTGGGGCTGGCCGAACTTTTCCATGAGTACAGCGCCAGCGGCTTGGGCAACTTCGGCGGCGATTTGGCGTACAGCGAGTAAATCCATGTGTGCGTGAGTCCTTCAAAAAAACGGCCTATCGCTAGTGGATAGGCCCGTTATGTTATGTAAAATGAATAACTGTAAAAGATATAGGATATTATTCCTGCGGGGTTTCGAGGACAACAACGGTGCTGGCCTGCTTACCCTTGGGCCCCTCGACCACTTCGAACTCTACGCGGGATTTTTCCTGAAGGGAACGATAGCCGTTGCCCTGAATGGCGCTGTAATGTACAAATACATCACTGCTTCCATTTTCAGGGGTAATAAAACCATATCCTTTCTCATTACTAAACCACTTAACAACACCTTGAATACGTGACTCAGACATTGCTGCAAAACTCCTGAATAGCGACTAACGAACCTGCCGCCATATCTACCCCCACCGGTTTTGTCTTTTCGTGAAGAAGACTATGCGACTGTTTGACAGTGTAGATGATGCACTGGAATCTTGTCAAGCGATAACACATATTCGGCGGTACTAATAGTCCAAAAGTTTATCAACTGGTACACTATCGCACCTTTGACGGTACAAACTGAATCAATGTATTGAGTGGTTGTTGAACATGAAACGAGTTGGGTTGTTGCTAAGCGCATTCGTGCTAATAGCGGCGTTGGCCTATATCGGCTACCGCTGGCTGCTGCCACGTTTCAGCAATGGGCAGAGTAACAGTAACGACAATATCGGGCAGTGGTTTGATGACCCCGCTGCGCGTCCTTCACTAACCACCGCCATGAACCGCACGATCTGTCCCGGTGCGCCTTTCATATTGCCCTCGGACGGACTAATTGGGTTGTTATGGAATGACCCGGCAGGCCCGTACACAGTTTTCAATCCGCATACCGGTATAGATGTTTTTGGGGACGGGGAAGCAGGCGAGGTGCCGGTGTATGCTGCTTTCGATGGTCTGCTGACCCGCCATTCGGATTGGATTGCGTCTGTCATCATCAAACATGACGATCCTTTACAGGAAGGGCGCGCTATCTGGACGTATTACACCCATATGGCAAGCCGCGATGGCGCGCACTCATTCATCGTTCCGGCCTTCGCGGCGGGGGTTGAAGATATACCTGTCAAGCAAGGTGATCTGCTGGGCTATCAAGGTGAGTTCGCCGGAGTAGGCCGACCACCAATCGGTCTGCACGTCCACTTCAGCATCGTCACTAGCGATGACGAAGGCAATTTCAAGAACGAGGCGGTGATCGGCAACACGCTTGACCCGTCGCCCTATTTGGGGATGCCCCTCAACATTGCTGGTTGGCCGCAGCGCCCCATCCACTGCCAAACCCCTTGAACGCTAGAACTTTTGCCTACTACTATCGCTGGCGGCTGATAGGGGGAATGACAGCCGCCGTTATATGCAGTCTATGGCTGACCGCTATCACGCTGACCGCGCCGCAAGGTTCCGGTGACTGGGCACGGCTGGATGCCAGTGGGCGCTACACGCCGCCAGTTCTGAACGGGCATGGCCGGATTATGGACTGCAAGTTGCGCTATGGGCAGGAATGGTGGCCGGTTGGTGCTACGTTCCGCAGTGAGAAGCCAACCCGCAAGGCGCCAAAACGCCGCACCTCATTCCCTATATATATTGTCGTCAGTGTTATCACGCTGCTGGGTTTCGGGCTGCGGCTGTTCTCGCTGGGTGATCTGCCGCTGATTGTGGATGAGATTGGCTTTGCAGCGCGGGCATCTGACATCCTGCACGGGCAGCATATTGCCATTTTTGCGCCCGGACATAATGGCAATCCGGCTACGTTCTCGTGGTTGGTGACAGGGGCAATGGCGCTGTGGGGGCAAAACACCTTTGCGATTCGTCTGCTGCCGTTGGCCTGCGGCACACTGAGCATTCCAGCGGCTTTCGTACTGGGGCGGGTGTGGTGGGGCAGGCAAGTGGGGCTGCTGGCGGCAGGCTTTCTGGCGGTGTTTCCGGCACATGTCTATTTCAGCCGCCTCGCTTTGTACAACGTGATTGATCCCCTACTGGTGCTTTTGGCTCTGGCGGTGCTGGCGCGTGGGCTGCGAAGTGGGCGATCTGCGGACTTCGTGGCGGCGGGTGTGCTGGCGGGCAGCGCCCAATATTTCTATCACGGGGCACGGCTGCTTGTGGTGCTGATGGCTGTGTACAGCCTATGGGAATCGGGAAAGCGGTTGGTTGGCAGCGGCTGATTTCAAACCCGCTCCGACATCATAGGAGTACTAATGATGTTCGTAGTTGCCGCGCTGCTGGCGCTGCCGCGTTTCGCGCCCATGCTGGCGAACCGCCTGCCCGTGACCGGCAACCTGCAAGGCGTGCATCTGCCTGCTGACCTGCCAGATAACGCGCTGCGTTCGCTGTTGGCATGGTTCGGGCAGCCGGATGTGTCGCCATTTTGGTTAAGTGATGCGCCGCTGCTACCCGTTAAGGTACTGCTGCCGTTCGTCGCGGGCGTGGCTACCAGCTTTAGGCGCTGGCGCGACCCGCGCTATGCCGTGCTGCTTCTGGCGCTACCGTTGACTACGTTTTTCGGTGGTGTGATCTGGACCGCCTCTCCGTTATATGTGCGCTATCTGACCGCACTGCCTGCCATCGTGCTGTTCGTGGCGGTGGGGGCAAAGCAAGTGACTGATGTGATTACCAGCATAAAACCGGGTGGCAAATGGCTGGGAACTGCCGTAGTGTTAGCAATGGTCGCACAATGTGTGCTGCTTTCTCTGCAACATCCGGCGCAGGCTAATGTCCGCATACCAGCCGGATTGTGGGAGCAGGATCGGCTGGCACGGGTGGCAGCGAACTTGCCAGCGGGAGAAACGGCGGAATTTGCGGTAACATCTGCGTTCGGCGGGGTTGATGCGATCACGCTGGCGGATTATGTAACAGCATTGGGACAGCGGCGCGGTGTTCATGTCATCCCGCAACACTAGTAACGGAGGCGCAAATGGGACGTTTGACGGGTAAGACGGCCCTCATCACCGGTGGCAATTCTGGTATTGGCGCAGCGGTAGCACGCTTGTTTGTGGCGGAAGGCGCTCAGATTATGCTGGCGGTGCGTACGCCTACCAAAGCTCGCACGCTGCTCAATGAACTGCGGGCGACGGGTGGCGTCGTGAAAACAGTGCGCTGCGATGTGCAAATTCCCGAAGACTGCGAAAACGCGGTTGATAAAGCCATCAAGGGGTTAGGGCACATTGATATTCTGTTCAATAATGCTGGTGTTGTCCCTTTGGGCACGGTCATCGAAACCTCACTGGATGATTGGCGGCAGGTGCTGATGACCAACGTCAGCGGCACATTTATGATGTGCAAAGCAGCCTTGCCTCACATGATCGAATGCGGCAAGGGCAATATCATCAACAACGCTTCAGATTGGGCTGTCGTTGGCGGGCAGCGGGCGGCGGCCTATGCTGCCAGCAAAGGTGCGGTGGCGCTGCTTACCAAGTCAATGGCGCTCGACCACGCGCGGCAGGGCATCCGCGTCAATGCTATTTGCCCCGGTGATACGTATGTCGAACGCTGGGATGTGCGCCGCCCGCCGGGTATGCGCTGGGATCAGTGGCGCGCCACGTTGGGGGCGAACTTTCCGTTGGGTAGAGTAGGTGAAGTAGAAGAAATTGCGCGCGCGGTGCTATTTCTTGCCAGCGATGAGTCGAGTTATATGACAGGGCAGCTTCTGGTGGTGGACGGCGGCAATACGGCAGGTGGAACAGGTACCAGTTACGACTGATGAAGTGAGCAAAAAGTGAATAGTGTCTGAACTGGTGGTATGTGAGTATTGGCCATATCCTGAGACTAAGGACAGTAACAGGTGAAGGAACTACCCATGCCCGCTATTCGAAAAAATATTATTGTTAATGTGCCGAGTGATCGTGTATGGGCTATATTGACTGATCCGGCACACAGCCACAAATTAAATGACTGCGTGAAACCCCATTGTTTTTTCGAGTCAAAGGTGGGCGGTTATGACAGCATCTTTGACTACCGGATGGGCGGCAAATGGTTGCGGGCCAAATCGTGCATGACCGTGTATGTTGAACCTAGCCATCTGGCCTATCAGACTTCGGGTAACCTCATTTCCAAGTGGCATTGGTGGCTGGAAAGTGACGGACGCCTGACTCATGTGTCGTTGACGATGGATTATGACTTACCAGTATCACTGGCAGGTATGGATGTAGCGACCCTCGAAACGGAGAATAAGCAGGCGCTCGATCTTTCGCTGCAAAATCTTAAACGCATCAGCGAAAAATCTTGAGCTTTGTCACACCCTTCAATTTCCTCGCAGCGCCTCAAGTGATTTTCATCATACATATTTCCGCATCTTTGGGCAGTCACGCAGAGTGCAGTTATCCTTATACTCTTAATATTTAATGGTGAACGAGGTCAAGGAACATTGGCAGCACGCGCACAGCAGCGGTTGAATATTCGTTCAGTAGCTTTGCCAGCAGAACACGGGGGATGGGGTTTTCTTATTGAACCTATTTTGTTGGGGTTGTTGGTAGCGGGGTCGGCTGGCGGTGTGCTGCTAGCATTGGCGGGTGTGGGCGTTTTCTTAATTCATCAACCCGCCAAAATTGCGGTGAAAGATCGCCTCAAAGGTAACCGGACTCAGCGCACGGCAGCGGCAGAACGTTTCGCGCTGGGCTATGGCCTACTGGCAGTCGTTCCAGCTCTCATCCTGACGTTGACAATGCCGATCACATTGTGGCTGCCTGTTGTGTTGGCAGCGCCGTTGGGCATCGTCCAGCTCTACTACGACTCGCGCAACCAAAGCCGCCGTCTCGTACCGGAATTATGCGGTGCCGGGGCGCTGGCCATGATTGCTCCCGCCATTGCGATTTTAGGGGGTTGGTTCATTTCGACGGCGCTGGTGTTATGGCTGGTGTTGGTGGCCCGTGCACTGACCTCTATTTTATATGTGCGGGCGCGCCTGCGGTTGGAACATGGCAAGCCGATTCCAGCGCAGCCGGTGTGGATGACACATGCTGCGGTGCTGTTAGGCACAGTGATATTGGCGTTCACACAAACTGTCCCGTGGTTATGTGTGCTGGCATTTGTCATTTTGTGGGCACGGGCGTGGTTGGGTTTATCGGCGTACCGCAAACCACGCCCTGCCAAGGTCATCGGCTTTCAGGAAATAGCCTATGGCCTCATCACAGTCATTCTTGTGGCGGTGGGGTATAGGTTGTTTCTATAAAAATGTTCGCCAAGGGATAAATGGAGTTTATCAGACTTTACAAACTCATTATTCCCATACGTCCAGCTCTCTATTCTTAAATAAGTACTTTTTGTCTTTTTCGCCAATCTCACGGATAACCCGACACGGTGCGCCGAGTGCAACTACATTGGGCGGAATGTTATTGGTCACAACACTTCCGGCTCCAATGACTGAATTGTCTCCTATCGTCACCCCCGGCAGTATTTGGACACCAGAACCAATCCACACATTCTTACCGATGTGCACAGGGATGTTGTATACGTAGTTATGTTCCCTCAATACGGGCAGAACAGGATGGCCTGATGTTGCAATAACGACATTCGGGGCGATCATGCAATCATCGCCTATATAAATGTCGGTATCGTCTACCAGCGTCAAATTGAAATTACAATAGATGCCGCTTCCAAAATGTACATGGTGGCAGCCCCAGTTTGCGTGTAGTGGGGGTTCTATATGGCAATCATCGCCGATTTCAGCAAACATCTCTTTCAAAAGTCGCTGCCGCTTCTCCTGTTCCAATGGCCGCGTTGCATTGAAGTCATACAGTTTCTCCATATAACTCAATTGCTCGCCCATTATCGTGGGGTCGTCGTAACGGTACGGTAATCCGTTCGCTTTTCTTTCTTTGTTGTTCATAAAAATGTTTCTCTTGCAATTGAGTATAGTGACTTGAGGAGTGATTATATTGCGGGGGGAGCAGCAGAACTAGAGGGTGTCTACAATCTGTACGCATTAAACGATTGTGGCAGGGTAGGGAACGAGGGTGGGGCGCAGCCTGTGCGCCCCTGAACTATCAAAGATCAACCGATGCCGATATGGAAGGCCACTACATAATCTCCGAACGATTGCATCCCCGCGCTCCGCATCAGGAAGTTGTAGAATGTCCATTCATTGCCGGCCTGCGGCGAAACCCGCAGCATAGCATCGTAACTGCCGCCGGGAACACCGCGCCCCCCGCTGCGGGAAACATAGTAATTGCTCAAATCGTAGGACTCGCCCCAGCAGGTGGAATACCCGGCGTTGTCACAGGCGTAATAGTTGCCCTTTGATCCATCTTCTTTAAGGAAGTTGTAATCGGCGTCAATCATGGCGATCAGCGGGTCAAGCCCGTTGGTGACGGAGATCATATACACCGAGGGCGAAACGCCGGAGTTAATCATCCCCGGTGTGATCTGCATAGAGAAGGCGTCGCCCGCGCCGTCGGCGGTGGTGAGCACCATACCCTCTAAAATGAGGATGAATTCTCCGCTCATGTTATCCAGTCCACCCACCACCAATGACACATTTTCAAACGCCTTGTTGCTGTTGTTGGCAAAAAAGACCTGGGCGCTGGTTCCTGCCGCTGGCGCTTCGCCGCTGGTGGGCAGGAAGGCTGTATAGGCGGCTGCGTTGCTGTCATCATCTGAACACAGTCCCCGTCCGGCAGTGTCGAGTACTGCCAGCACCGGGTCAAAACCGTTCAAGCCGATGGCAGTCGCTGTATAGGTGTAACCTGCGCGCATTTGGATGACACGCACCTCCACACCGTTGTCGAATGACGCGCCGTTGTCGCAGCTAACACTCTTGCCGCTGGGGCCGCTGTCGACAGTGGTCTGCTGCGTAGAAGTAGTCGTGCCATTGTTGTTGGAAACGGTGGTTGTAGGGCCAGTTGCATCTTCACCACTGGGCCACACGCCTACCAATTCTACGGCGTCAATTTCATTCCAGTTGCCGACGGTTCTTTGATCCAAATATATGACTACACCATTGATTGTGGTTGGAATATCGCCCGGCAAATCAATGGACAAAATACCGGGGCAGCGCGTGCCAGGATCGGCACTGTTGGGTACAGAGATGGGGTCTCCGCCCGTTGCCGGAAGCAAGTCGATACCGGTGATGGCACCCGGCGTGAAATTCTGATGAATGTTGACCTGTGTCGCCCATACTGGTATCTCAAAATAGACGGTTAAGGCTTCTTTGGGGTTCTTTATGCCAGCCGAGGCCCACGCGGCAACGGAGTCGGTACATTGTCTGGTATCGGGTTGACCTGTCGCCTGCAGGGCGCTGTAATCGCTGGTGCTATATTCGCTGGTGGCGCTGGCGCCCACCGCCCATTGATGTGCGAGTCCGTCGTCCTGCGCGGTGGCGGGCAGCACCACTGTGAAGGCGGTACTGATGATGAGCAAAGCAAGCCATCTTCTCAAGTGCATAACAGTCCCCTTTTGTCAAAGTAAGTTGCCCTATTGTAAAAGAAGAAATTCGTAAATTTCCATTAAGACGCAAACGTATCTTAATGAATTTGTATTTAGGCAATAACTTGACAATTAGAACAAAGTGTCGTATTTTACTACTAGGTTAATTAACCAATATGGAAAATAAGGTGGAGCATGACGATAAGGAGTGAAGACGACAAACTAAGTCAGACATTTGCAGCCTTGGCGAACCCTACCCGCCGCGCGATCTTGGCCCGCTTGGCGCAGGGGGAAGCCACCGTGAACGAATTGGCAAAGCCCTTTAATTTGACACTGCCAGCTATTTCTAAGCATATCAAGCTGCTGGAACAGGCGGGTTTGATCAGACAGGGGCAAAAAGCGCAGTTCCGACCCTGCACTATCAATGCTGAGCCACTGATCGAAGTGTCCCAATGGACGGAGCAGTACCGCCACATCTGGGAGGCCAGCTTTGACCGTATGGATGCCTATATCAATCAACTGAAACAGGAGAAAACAAATGAGTGACAGCACGATTTCCCAAGATACCGTCCTGATTGAGCGTACCTTTGATGCACCTATCAGCCTCATCTGGCAGCTTTGGACGCAGCCCGCACATTTCCAGAACTGGTACGGGCCGCGCGACTTTAGCGTACCTAGCGCACAGATGGACGTGCGCGTGGGCGGCAAGCGTCTAATTTGTATGGAAGGACAAACCCCACGCGGCATGATGAAAATGTGGACGGCAGGCGAATACACCGAAGTATCCCCTGTCACACGCCTCGTTTACACTGAAAGTATGTCGGATGAGAATGGTAATGTACTTTCACCGGCGGCGATGGGCATGCCCGCTGACACGCCCATGACCTCTATCGTTACTGTAATTCTTGAAGACCTCGGCGAGCGCACCAAAATGGTCTTTACACAAACCGGTTTGCCGGGTGGTGATGCGGGGGTCAAAGGCGCAAGTGCTGCTTGGAAACAGGCCTTCGAGAAGCTGGCTGAATCGCTCCCGGAGCTGCTCAAGAGCCATTAAAGCCTGTCCAGTACTGAATTGGCATGGGTATCAAGAATAAGAGGAGGCATTTCCATGAAAAAAGCCGAAACTACCCTAAAAACCACCAAGAAGTCTAAAGGATTTGAGGCCGAAGAACGCGCAGCCATGAAGGAACGCGCCAAAGAGCTGAAAGCCGAATCACGAGCCAAGCAGGGCAGGGAAGATGGAGAAAAAGACCTGTTGGCGAAGATCGCCGAGATGCCAGAACCAGATCGCAGCATGGCGACGCGAATTTACGCCATCGTCAAAGCCAATGCGCCGGAACTTATCCCTAAAACATGGTACGGGCAGCCGGCCTATGCCAACAAGGACGGTAAAGTGGTCTGCTTCTTCCAAAACGCGCAGAAGTTCGGCATGCGCTACGCCACGCTGGGTTTCAACGACAGCGCAAACCTCGACGATGGCCCCATATGGCCCGTCGCTTTCGCACTGAAGGAACTGACTCCTGCCGTAGAAGCAAAGATCGCCGCACTGGTGAAAAAAGCCGCGAGCTGAGGTGCGTCGCCGTCTGTACCCATCAGAGTCTGTTCAACCACAAAGACAGACTCTGACTTTGTTGTTCTCACTCTAAACCTGCCCCCAACCCCGACTCGCGTCACCTAAATTCTGCGAACCAGCGTCCCTTGCCTGATTTCGTCCAGAAATTAAATGACATCCATCACTATTTTGGTTAGCTGTGTGTCATCTATGATCCACGTAGGCTTGAAAATTTTGTTATTCAGGATTTAAGAAAGCTGACAAGATCATGAAGCGGCATATATATTTGTTTGTAGTAGGCGTCCTCTCCGTTTTTGTCCTTTTTGTTTTGTTTCCTCACCTAGCGGCTCAGGATAAGTTGACTTCGGAAGTATTTGGCGCTATCTGGAATCAAGATGAAAGCCAAATTCTCTCATGGTCGGTCGATGGAACCCTGAGAATCTGGGATGGCACGACAGGTAAGCTTGTATACACCCTCCAACATGATGCAGCTGTCAACGGGGCAGTATGGAGTAATGATTACAGCCGTATCCTATCCTGGTCGGCGGATAATACGGCTCGGGTGTGGGAACCCGCCACAGGCGAGCTTTTGCTCACTCTGCAACATGATGATGTTGTTAATGGAGCAGCATGGAGTAACGATTACAGCCGCATCCTGACGTGGTCGGAGGACAATGCAGCGCGAGTGTGGGAAGCTACTACAGGCAAGCTCATGTTCACCTTACAGCACGACGCAGCGGTTCAAGAGGCTAGGTGGAACAAGGACGACGGTCGTATCCTTTCGCGCAGCAACTCCGGAGTATATGAATGTATTGACCAGCACCGTTGTCTCAACAAAATTTGGATTTGGGACGCAGCTTCTGGCGCCAACCTGTTGACTATCGACAGCCTTCAAGATTTCGTGGGTGGTGTCATTTGGAATTCGGATGAAACAAAATTGCTGAGCTGGGTAGCTGATGGTTGGATCAATGTTTGGGACGCGCGAACGGGCGACCGGTTGCTGAATATGCGTTCGGTCGGGGCCCTGACGGCGCCGTCTGGAACGCTGATGAGACTCGCATTCTCTCGTGGGGTGGTACAGGGCTCCTCTGTACGCAGAACTGTCTTAATGCCGTTCTGGTTTTAGATGCCATCACAGGCGACCGCCTCCTGACTCTCCGGCATGATACTGTGATTAAAGGCGCGGTATGGAGTGCAGACGAAACGCGCATTCTCTCATGGACGAGCGGTAGTTCTGTGTATGTATTAGACGCGCTCACCAAGCGCGACCCGCTGCTCACGCTGCGTCATGAAGGGACGGTAGTGGGCGCAAAATGGAATAAAGACGAAACCCGCATCCTATCGTGGTCAGCCGATAGCTCGGTGCGCGTTTGGGATGGCGCGACCGGCGAGCCCCTAAACACCATGGTGCATGAAGCTGGGGTCAACGGCGCTGCATGGAATAAGGATGAAACTCGCATTTTATCGTGGTCAATAGACGGCACGATACGAATGTGGGATGCAGCGAGTGCAGCTAACATCATCACGATGAGTCATGCGCCGTAAGTGCTATTGAAAGCGATAATCGGACTGCCGCAGATTGCGTCTCTGCCGATCTGGCTAACAAAATCGAAGCGCTAATGATTGCTACCGCCGGGTGTACACCGTTTATGGCTATGTACACCCGGTCAGTTGTCACGCTCCTACCAGCACCACCCCGTCCCGCGCGGGCACGCTGATCTTCACCACCCCGTCCTCGACTTTGGCGCTGCCGTGTTGAACAACAGAAATTCGAAGTCTGTTCATTCCTATGAGATAAACTTCACACTTTCAACCATTTGTCTAATTAATGGTTTGAACTTATCCATTTCGCCCGGAAGAGAAAACAGGGCAAACATCACAAGGTTATCATTTGGAAATTCAAGCATGATGCCGTATTGTTCAAGTTCCTTAGTTCGCCCTTCTAAAATTATGGCTGGTCGTCCTCGCAAAGTCGTTTTCTGAAATGATGCTCTTATCGAAGTTTCACTACCAGCTTTCACTATTCCAGAGGCGATTTCTTCTATACTCGGATTATTACTTTCAAATTGTGTGCCTGATAGGACCAAGAGCATAATAAGAGCTTGCTTCTTCGACCAAGTAACAGCACCTTCGATTTCTGAGGGCTTTATATCTAAGGCGTATTGTAATGGTCTGCCATTGTTGAGAGGTAAAGCATTTATGAACTGCGGAACTGGGTTTGATACGTAAGGATTATTAGTCGTCCATCCTTTAGGATATTGGAATGAGAATTGTTCATCAGGGGATATGTACGTTTCTGTCAATGCAACGCGCGGCAATCCTTGTGATAATAAGGCAGCAAGAACACCTATCACCAAGAGCATCAATACCAAAGCCTGAGCCGGAATTGGATTTTGATTTCGCTCCTTCATAAGCTATCCACCAAACTCTCACTACGACAGTGCGATGTTTAGACTAACTTGTTGTTTCTTAGAATTTAATCTATATCCCTCACCCCCTCGCCAGCACCACCCCGTCTCGCGCGGGCACGCTGATCTTCGCCACGCCATCCTCCACCGTTGCGCTGCCTTTGCCGAACACTGCTTTGAGCGTTGTGCCATCGGCGAACACATCTTTGACCGCCAGCTCGATCTTCTGCGCTTTGTCGCCTACGTTCAGGGCAATCGCCAGCTTCTCCTCCCCCAGCACCCGCGCAAAGGCGTAGGTGTGCTGGCCCGCGTGCAGCCGCTTGTACGTGCCGCGCCGCAGCGCCCGGTGAGCATTGCGTAACGCGATCAGCTTCTTGTAATGCGCCATCATGTCCATATCCCAGCTTGTCGTGTCATCCCAGTTGATGGTGCGGCGGCAGTCGGGGTCATTGTTGCCCGCCAGCCCGATTTCGTCGCCGTAGTAAATGCTGGGCGCACCGGGCATGGTCAGCAGCAGCAGACTGGCGAGGCGCACGCTGGCTTTGTCGCCGCTGCACATGGTCAGGAAGCGTGCCGTGTCGTGGCTGTCGAGCAGGTTCAACTGCACCTGCGCGATCTCCCAGTCGTAGCGGTGGATGACCTTCTCGATCTTCACCGCGAAGTGTTCGCCGTCAATCGCCGGGTAGGGGTCATAGGAGGCGTAGGTCACGCACAGCTTGCGGTCAAGGTGCTGCTGCCCGCAGAACTGGATGACTGGCTCGGTGAACAGGTAATTCATCACCGCGTCGAACTGGTCGCCCATCAAATAATTGGTGCTGTCCCACCACACCTCGCCCACGATATAGGCTTCCGGGTTGATGGCCTTCACCCGCTGGCGGAATTCGTTCCAGAAGCCGGGGCTGGTGATGCAGAACGGTACATCCAGCCGCCAGCCGTCAATGCCTTCGCGCAGCCAATGTTCCGCCACACGCATCAGGTATTCGCGCACCTGTGGATTATCAGTGTTCCACTTGGGCAGGGCACGCAGGCCGATCCACGCTTCGTAATTAGCCGGTTTGCTGGCGTCATAGGCACTCAGCGGCCAGTCATGCACCGTGAACCAATCCAACCACGCTGACTTATCGCCGTTTTCCAGAATGTCATTGAAATAGAAGATGCCGCGGCTGGCATGGTTGAACACCCCATCCAGCACCAGCTTCATGCCGCGCTTGTGCAGCGCGTCGCGCAGGGCATAGAAGGCTGCATTGCCGCCTAGCAGCGGGTCAACCTGATAATAATCGTGAGTATGGTAGCGGTGGTTGCAGGCGCTCTGGAAGATGGGCGTGAAGTAAACGGCGTTCACACCTAACGACTGGATGTGGTCGAGGTGCTCAATCACGCCGTACAGGTCGCCGCCCTTGTAGCCGTGAACGGTGGGCGGGCTGTTCCAGTCTTCAAGGTTGGTGGGCTTGAGTACCTTGTCACTCTTGGCGAAGCGATCCGGGAAAATCTGGTAAAAAACGGCGTCCTTCACCCATTCGGGCGTGGTAACTTTGGGCATGGTAAGAAGTAGTCCTTCAAGTGTGATTTTTGAACTACTTTAGTTTACCACTGCGCCAGTATTTATTAACACACACCACCACGACACACTATTTCCAATATGTGGTCGGTAAAGATTACGCTGTGGACAATGCGGAAGGGGGAGACTGGGCGTGCCCTGCTCAAATTTAGCCTAAAGGTTTCCTGTCCTTGAACGCTTACGCCGTGACCCAAATACTGGTCAAAAATCACGCCCAGCCACAAACCCATATCACCCACTTTGAGCCTGTCATCACGAATCATAAATGTTGTTGAGTCAATTGTGTCTCCGGATGAGATCAACAACGCGATCTGGGAAAAAGTACCGGTGGTGAGATATTTCGTGCAGTGTTTATGGATGGCGTAGTGGGTATTGGCCTCAACTTGGTGACAGGTAAAGCCTCTCGCTATTGCAGCAGCACTTGACTGGCGAGGGAAAATATCGCTAAAGGCCGTAAATGGATTGGTGGGTTCAGGGGTGCGTTCCGCGAACATTTTGACGGTACTGCATATCAACATAAACCCGATGAGCATAGTGACTACCACAACAAGTAGCCCGGGACCTGTGAGTATAGAAATTGATCGACCTGACATCGAATTGACCTTAGCACGCATGATGTTGTGGGACAGAGAATTAAGATGGCAATTCGATGACTCTACGCAGATATACAGTGCCGTGCGTCTGACGAGGGTTTATTTGTGGTTTATTTTGAGGTTTAGTAGGAAATCGCTGGAGTAGGAACTAGAGAAGACCGAGTCTGTTGGCCTCACTTACGGCTTGGACACGGTTATGCACACCTAACTTTGCGTAAATCCGGCTGCTATGGGCCTTGACCGTTCCTGCCGAAATGACAAGACGTTGTGCAATTTCTGGATTAGACAAACCCGCCGCCAGCAACCGTAGGACTTCCCCTTCGCGCGCGGTAAGCGGTTCAGGCAGCTCAGTTGCCTGTGCTTCGTCATCGCTGAAATAAGTGATGATGTTTTGAGTGGTTATATCCGCATCATGGTCTTGACCGTGTTGGAAGGCGGCCAACAAGTGCGGCGGAACAGACTGTTCGAGTTGATCAAATAGGGTAAAGGCTTCATGATTTTGCTGGCTCAGAGCCGCTTTTTGCCGCTGCTTGCTGAGCATTCCTATTAATTCATAGGCTTTTTGTAGCTCACCCTGCTCCAATAAGATGCGAACTGCTAATTGCTGTTGATTCAGCAAGTAGAAATTGATACGTGCTACACCGTAATCGAGCGACGTTTGTAAACCCTGCGCCACATAGCGCCGCGCTCTGACATAGTCCCGTTGTTCATATGCTAATGTTCCCAACTGCCAAAGCGCGCTAGAAGTTCCCCAAAAGCTCCCTATCTCCTGGCAAAATACCAGCGCCTTCTCGACGTATTGTCTGCACAGGTTGTAGTCATCACGGAAAGCGGCCACATCGCTCAAGTTGAGGGAAACGGTGGCTATGCCCCAGTGATTATCCAACTTCTGGTAATGGGAAAGGCTCTTCCGAGCATATTCTTCTCCAAGCTCTAGCATGTTGGGTAACCGGTGAATCTCATATTCACGCAGATAGTAAATACTTAACCAATGCAACGCATGGGCGATTTCCCAGCCCAAGCCAAGCTTAGAAAAAATCGTGAAACTTTCGTCTAGACATACTTTAACCTCTGATAGTGCCAGCTTGTTGTCGGAAAGATTCAAAGCCAATCGTCTTAGGCCAAAAGCTAATTCGGCCTGAAGATCATACTGCCGCAAGGTGCTGATACAGTCTCGCAAAAGGGCGGTGCCTTTATCTAATGATTCGGCGGTGTGGCACAATGCGCCCTGCCGCAGTTGGATTTTCGCACGCATCCTGACTGCTTCTGCCGAGTCTCCTTCAAAGGCAGCCGCTGCACGCGCAAATATCTGTTCGCCTTCTTGATACCGTCCGCGTTCATCATAAAAGAAGCATAAGCAATTCAGCGCCTTCTCAATATCATCTCGACGATGCCTGTGTATGGCCCACGCCCATGCTGTGCGTATATTGCTTAAGTCACTTTCAATCTCAATGAAAGCCTGTTTGATGTCGCTGCCCGTTATGCGTTCCCAACATTGCTCCAAAAAAACGCTGTAATAGTGGCAGTGTAAATCATGCGTGTGGGCAGCTTCATCATGCGTATTGTCGAGTTGTTCCTCGGCGTACTGCCGCAGCAGGTTATGCACATCATATCGTCCGCTGGCGTCGGTCTGCACCAACGACTTGTCCACCAGCGATGATAAGGTTTGTAGCGAGGCACGGGCCACCCGTTCAGTCGCCTCGCGCGTAAAGCCCCCTCTAAAGACCGAAAGTTTAGCGAAAATATGACGTTCTTCTTCGGATAGTCGGTTCCATGTCGGCTCAAAAGCGGCGCGTATGCTTTGGTGGCGTGGTTCGCTGTTCCGGGCTGGTGCGGTCAATATATCCAGACTGCGCTCGATCTCACTTGCGATGTCTTCTACTGGCAGGGTTCTTACCCACGCCGATGCCAGTTCCAATGCTAATGGCATGCCATCCACCGCCCGGCAAATGCGAATAATCGCTTCAACTTGGGTTGGAGTGAAAACCAATTTTGCGTTCATACGGCGGGCATGGTGTAGAAACAATGCCACCGCGCTGAAGTGTTCGATATCGAGATCATTTGTATTTGCGGGTATCTGCAATCCCTCTACATCAAACACCCACTCCTCGCGCAGGTTGAGCCGTTCGCGTGACGTAGCGATGATTTTGACCTCTGGGGCGTGAGCAACGATTTTCGCCAGTAGGGGTGCGCCATCTACAAGATGCTCAAGGTTATCTGCAATGAGCAAAAATGATTTGTTGTAGAGATAGTCGAGAAGTTGTTCCTCTGGTTCACCTATGGGAGAAAACTGAACGCCGATTACCTCTCCGATGATAGATACCATGAATTCAGAAGAGGTAAGCGCTTGGAAGGGTAGGAAAAAGGTTGTGTCAGGTTTGCCAAACTGCCGGGCCGTTTCAATTGCCAGTTGTGTTTTGCCGATGCCCCCCGGCCCGACTAGAGTCAATATGCGGCAAGACGGTTCATTAAGCAGGCGGGAAATTTCTGCGAGTTCATGTTCGCGACCAATGAAGGACGTAGGCTGCGACGGGAGGTTCTTGGCACTCACGACATACCCCGCAAACCGTAACTTCAGTAAAGGAAGTAATTGTATCTCAGGTTTGGGGTTATGCCGCTGGTCGCCGCCCTTGTAGCCGTGAACCATGGGCGGGCTGTTCCAGTCTTCGAGGTTGGTGGGCTTGAGTACCTTGTCACTCTTGGCGAAGCGGTTCGGAACATCTGGTAAAAAACAGCATCTTTCACCCATTCGGGCGTGCTAATTTTGGGCATGGTGAAACATCCTATAAGCGCGATCGTTAATTGAAAGCAGATCGTCTGAGTGTACTACCACTATTTCTGCTGCCAACAACCTTTGGTCGCTTCTTCAATATAGGTTATTAACATTATCTAGACCGATACCAAAGCGTGGATTTGTCTGAGAATGGACCAGTTATTCGAAGCACGTTGCCGCAGATTGCCACGTCGGTTTCCCACGTTATAGGGTCACAACCTACAACTCCGCACGATTCCCCAGTGATGTTAATTCGATCTTCGCTGACAAATGTAAACGTACCTTTTATGCCTCCTTCAAATACATCGAAACCAAATGCGCCGTCAGCGGAGAATATCAATGAGCTATATATCACCGTTTCTGTTTCTAGCGAAACGCCATTATCCCAGTCACCAACAATGTCATTTTGAAGATCTGTGCTGGTATTTTCGATCAACGGCTCTACCCAATATTCGCTATTGTCCCCTTCTGCGGTCCATCCGATATGACCGTTAAAGTCTACTTTCCACCAATTAAGTCCTTCCGCGTCTATTGGCCCATCCAGAACTGAAAATGTGCCTAACTCAGGTATCTGTGTGACTACTTTCCCGGCTTTCGTCGGATTATCGCGTAGATTATTTGCACCTAATCCTGCGACGACTCTTCCTTCTTGTCCTATGAAAAGGCGTGATGTGTTAGTTGCGCCTTGACACTGACCGCAATCTTCCAATGCAACGGCACTAGTAGGGTCACTGATTGCGAACATTTGAAGATTATGGAAGCATTCAGTTCTATTGGTATCCAAATTTAGGGGAAGAGATGGACTAGTAAGCAATCCCAGTAGCATTTTGCGTGGCTCATCGGAAGAAAGAAAGTCTGTGCCTCCTTTTGTCATTTGTGACCATATATGACCATTCGTGTCCGTGATCCAATCCCCTTTCCACCAATCATCGTGATCTACATTAGTGACCTTAATTTCAGAAATATTGTTGGAGTCATAGTCTGGTATGTTGAAAGAAACATCGTCGCCCATGCGTGGAAGACCGAAACGACCAATTCCACCTTTGTATCCAGCAGTGTCATCTGCACGTGACCATAAATTTAATATAGCCCCTGTCACATTCTGTGCCGCTTGGCCGAGATGAGTATTGTTTTCATCAACAGCTATGCTCTCTTTATCTAAGGGTGAACCCATTAAGACCCAATTCTCAATGTGCATTCCTTCTTGAAGTGCCGCCAACGTCACTACCGTTCCTTGACTATGTGACACTATTGATATCGGAATATTAGGGAGGATTGACTGAATACGCTCAACAGTAGTTTTTAGTTTATCAACGCCCGCCCAGGCGTTGGGACTCATACCTGCCTTAAATGTCTCAAATGTTGACAAATCGTGACGGGTTCCAACTGTGTCGCTTGCATAATTGAAATTTTCAATACCCCAATTGAATTGTACTAATGCTGTGTTGCCAGAGTCAGTCGGCCAGATCGCATCAACAAAATTGTCGTATAGAGTTGGGTATTTAGTTGGCCCAGAGTTGACACCATGAACCAATATCACTACCGAACTAATATTTTCCGTGGTGAGGCTTTGCGTATTTAGTCCCGAATATGATTCTGCGACATGTGGGATAAGTGACAATATCGCTACTACAAAAAGTGAAACGAACAAGTGACGATACTTGTTAAACATATAATCCTCACTTTTTTATTTATTCCTAATTGTTCTTATTTGGTGAATTAGGTCACACAGTCTCTGTTATCAGAGTTCTTACAAAGTTTACTTTCCGTTTGTGCCTGCAAACGCTGCCTTCACAAATGGCCTTTTTACACCCCTCTTTTACCTGCTCCACCTGCAAAACAGGTGTTTTAGATCGCTGGTCGCCTCAAATGCCACTCTGTCGCCTGCTCGTAAGCATGGCCGACGCGCAGCACCGTGTCCTCCGCAAACGCCTTGCCCATAATCTGCAACCCTATTGGCAGATTGTTGTGGTCAAAGCCGCACGGCACGTTCAACCCGCAAATCCCCGCTAGGCTGCCCGGCAGTGTGAACACATCTTCCAGATACATTTGCAGCGGATCATTGCTGTTCTCGCCGATCTTGAAGGCCGTCTTTGGCGCTGTCGGTGCCACGATCACGTCCACCTTCTTGAACACCTCGTCAAAATCCTGCTTAATCAGCGTCCGCACCGCCTGCGCCTTGCCGTAATACGCATCATAGTACCCCGCCGATAGGGCATACGTCCCCAGCATGATGCGCCGCTTGACCTCCGCGCCGAAACCTTGCCCTCGCGTCGCTTTGTAGGTCGGCCACATCTCGCCCTTGTCCACCCGCTGCCCGAAGCGGATACCGTCGTAGCGTGCTAGATTGGCGCTGGCCTCCGCCGGTGCAATGATGTAATACACCGGCAGGCTGTACCCGGTATGCGGCAGGCTGATCTCCACCGTCTTCGCGCCTAGCGCCTCCAGCTTGGCAATGGCTGCCCGCACGCCCGCTTCCACCTCCGGCTGGATGCCCTCGATGAAATACTCTTTGGCAATACCGACCTTCAGTCCCCTGATGTCACCGGTCAGCCCCGTCACGTAATCCGGCACGGCATTGGGCATGCTGGTCGAGTCTAGTGGATCATGTCCGGCGATGACTTGCAGCATCCGTGCCGCATCTTCCACACTGCGTGTCATCGGCCCCGCGCCGTCCAGCGACGAACCGAAGGCCACCAGCCCGTACCGTGACACTCTGCCGTAGCTGGGCTTCAGCGCCGCAATGCCGCAAAATGCACCCGGCTGCCGGATGCTGCCGCCCGTGTCTGTGCCAAGCGCACCGGCTGCCATGCCCGCGCTGACCGCTGCGGCGCTGCCACCGCTGCTGCCCCCCGGTACACGTTCGGTATCCCACGGGTTGCGTGTTATAGCGTAGGCCGAGTTTTCGGTGGATGACCCCATCGCGAACTCGTCCATGTTGGCCTTGCCTAGCAGCACCATACCCGCATCCGCCAGCCGCTGCACCACCGTCGCGTCGAACAGCGGCTTATAGCCCTTTAGGATTTTTGAGCCGCAGGTGGTTTCGATATCCTTGGTCGAAAGCACGTCCTTCATCACCAGCGGAATACCCAGCAGCGGCCTGTCATCGCCAGAGGCACGGGCTTTATCGGCGGCTTCGGCGTCTTTCATGGCCCGTTCAGCCGTGACGGTCAGGTAGGCTTGCAGCGTCGGGTTGAGCTTCTCAATGCGTTCCAGATAAGCACGGGTCAGCTCCACTGAGGTGATTTCCTTAGCCCGTAATTTCGCCAGGGCTTCAGTGATGGTCAGTTCGGTCAATGATGTCATGTGTAGTTGCTCGTGAAATTTACAATGTTATTCTGTGAATAGCACGGGACGACACAGGTCGTCCCATCCTAAATTGATGTTCAATTGTATATCGTGAAAATTCTGGTCGAGATGGCAAGTCCGTCGACTACAAGCTATCGACTTTTCACTACACCAGTGCCACAACCTCAATTTCCACCAGCGCATCGGCGCGGGGCAGCACGGCCTGTACGGTCGAGCGGGCCGGTGGATTGGCCGGGAAGAACGTCGCATAGACTTCGTTCATGGCGGCAAAGTTGTTGATGTCACTCAGAAATACGGTTGTCTTGACGACTTTATCAAGGCTGGTGCCGCCAGCTTCCAGAATGGCTTTGACGTTGTTGAGAACCCGTTCTGTCTGTTCCTTGATGCCGCCTTGCACAATATCTTTAGTGCCGGGGATGAAGGCCACCTGTCCAGCGGCGAAGAGGAAACCGTTGGCGATGATGCCCTGCGAATACGGCCCGACAGCGCTGGGTGCTTGGTCGGTGGCTACAACCTGTTTGCTCATGGGTGTTATTCCTTGTTGGCTAAACATATGAGCGCCTATTGTACCGCGTTTTGGAAGGGGTGCTTAGGCTGCTGCTGCAACCACAAAAAGCACCGAAATGACCTGCTTTGCAGGTGGAGCAGGTAAAAACAGGGGTTAAAACAGCCATTTATGAAGGTGGAATTTGTAAGTATAAACTGAAAACAAACGTTGTAGGTGGAAGGGTAATATTCAAGGTTAGCTGCCCCACCTTTTGCGCCGCCCCTGCCTTCCGCTTATAATTCCATAAATAATCAACTAAGAACCACACCTAGATTTTCATGCCCAAAATCTTTATCTCTTACCGCCGTAAAAGTTGGGGCTTCACTCACCGTCTGGCTGATGACCTGCGCGAACGTCTGGACGCCGAGGTATTTGTCGATACGGATAGCATTGATCAGGCCGACTTTGAGCGATCTATCGTTACCCATTTACGCGCCAGCGACGCTGTTTTGCTGGTCGTGTCCGAAACGACCTTTGCTGATAGTATTCACCGAGATGACGACTGGGTACGCCGTGAAATCCGCGAAACACTCACCTTAGGTTTGCCATTGGTGTTGGTGTGCGTGGATGGCTTACTGCCGCCCTCCGGTTTGCCTGAAGACATCAAGGACATTGCCCGTAGGCAAGGTATCAATTTTTACCCCGAATATTTTACCCCTGCTGTTGAAAAGTTGACTGATTTTGTTACTCGTGTTTCACCCGTTCGACGCAAAGGGATTACAGGCTCGGCCTCCATCAACTTAGCACCTGATACTTTAACGGCAAGTGCCGTCGTAGAATCACCGCCTGAACGTACCATTGATGGCAAAACAACCCTTGATGAGGCCCTGAAATTGCTGGAAGACGGCGATTACAACAAAGCGATCTTCCTCTTGGATGAATTGCGTTATAGCGGATTCAAATCACGATTTGTAATTATTGAAGACTTACTTGCACAGGCGCAGCAGCATCAGGAATTGGCAGAACGCCGCCGTACTGCTCAACTCGAATATGAAGAAATATCTGCCCTAGTCAAACGCCGTTTCGCTCGTGAACAGGGTCTCAAAGCTTTTCGGCAGTGGTTCACAGATTTTTCAGACCTCGCTGCTGAACTGGACACTGAAAATCTACGCACTGCCCCATCTTCCACTACATCGCTGTTTTCGAGGCCAGTTGATGGTTCTATGCTTACCCCCGGCAGCCGCCGTACCGACGACAAAGGTGTGCCGATGGTTTACGTGCCACCCGGCACGCTGCTCATGGGCAGCACTTCTCAGCAGGTAAATGAAGCTGTCGCCCAAGCCAAACAAGAGAACAAGGATGCCAAGCGCCAGTGGTATGAACGCGAACTGCCGCAGCACGAAGTGGTCATCGCTTCCGGTTTCTGGCTGGATTTACACCCTGTCACCAACGAAGCCTACGCCCGCTTCGTGAAGGAGGGGGGCTATAAAGAGCGTTCCTTTTGGACACCCGGCGGCTGGGAGTGGGTGCAAAGCAATAAGAAAACTGAACCAAAAGAGTACGACAAATTCGGCGACCCGCAGCAGCCGCGTGTGGGCGTGACGTGGTTTGAAGCCTATGCGTACTGCCAATGGCGGGGTGGACGGTTGCCGACTGAAGGCGAATGGGAATGGGCGGCCCGTGGGCCGGAAAACCGGATTTATCCCTGGGGCAATACCTTCGATGCCAATAGGGTAATCTATGACAAGAATTCAGGCGGAAAAACCTCACCTGTGGGCAGCGGTGTTCGCAGCAGCGGGGCGTCATGGGTCGGCGCTTTGGACATGAGTGGCAATGTCTGGGAGTGGTGCAGTACACTTTACCAACCCTATCCGTATCGGGTGGATGACGGACGTGAAGGACTTGAGGATAGCACGAATGTTCGCGTGCTGCGCGGCGGCTCGTGGTGGAACTACGGTTCGTCCGTCCTTCGCGCGCCCTTCCGCAACTGGTTCCTCCCTTACGACGAGGGCTTCGATTGGGGATTTCGTTGCGCCCGCTCTTATAATTCTGAATTCTGATCTTCTGAATTCTGGGTTCTGGTCTTTCTGTTTTTCTGATGCGAGCGCAGCGAAGCCCGAAATCGCGCGAAGCGCGTCAATATATTTTCCTGAAGGGGTCGGGTGCGAACCTATACCAACCTGTACGCGCAAATCTGTGATCCTGAAAATCTGATACTGGCCTGGCGAAATGCGCGGCGTGGCAAACGTGTCACGCCTGCTTTGTTAATATATTTTTTCAGCCACCAGCACCGTCATCCGTAGGGGACGACCTACGTGTCGTCCCGCTTTTCCCTGCGTACGTTTTGCGCCATAATTGTATGATCCACCAATAATCTACACAACCTGAATGACATCAAATTACCAATACCCTCAACGCAAACGGTTACGCTTGGACGGATACGATTATTCTCAGAATGGTGCATATTTTGTGACCATCAGCATCCAAAACCGTATTTGTCTATTTGGTCAGGTCATTGATGGTGTAATGCACTTGAACGATGCCGGGCAAATGATTATGAAATGGTGGGCCGAACTACCCAACAAATTCCCAAATGTCGAAATTGATACCTCAATTGTGATGCCCAACCATTTTCATGGCATTGTTGTTGTTCATGGCGAATCGGACAGGACGACACATAGGTCGTCCCCTACGGATGCCCTGCCTGATATTATGCAATGGTTCAAAACCATGACCACCAATGCCTATATCAAAGGCGTCAAACAAAACGGATGGGAATCATTTCCGGGTCAAGTGTGGCAGCGGGGGTATCATGATCACATCATCCGCGACGACCAAGACATGACTATACGGCAGCAGTATATCTTCGACAACCCCGCCCGCTGGCAGAACGACGAGAATTATCTACCGTAGGGGAAGACCTGTGTGTCGTTCCCGTTTTCCATATTCGCTCGTTCCATCCACTTGCTCTGCGTCTGTGCAAATCCTCCCCGTGGGATTGTGGTTCAAATATATTCGGTATTCCCTCCCCCAAACCAAATTCCAACCATCTACCAACCGTCTTAACATTGGTTTTCCCTCAAAATGGTTAGGGAAATTGCCCCGAAAAAGCGACCAAATGGTCACCCTAAAACAGAAATTTTGTGCTACACTAATCCATAGTGCTGAACTGTTAACGCTAGGTTCTCAACCCTGAACCATGAACCACCAACTACCAACCCAGCTCTCCGTGTCCTCTGTGTCCTGTGCGAAGCCTCCTTTTTGGGATAGTGGTACAACGCATTTGCATTGCAGCGCAGCGCCACGCTCCCGTGTTGCCGCCGAAATGGCGCAAAATGACATAGCGGCAGACATGAGCGAGCCAGCCGCGGCGCACGGCAGCTACAGCCGAACTTCCCGTTTGCAATTACCGTCATTGCAGCGGCTGTAGGGGAACTTCCCGTTTGTCTTTTCGGCGGCACTTTCGCCAATTGTGCCAATTGTATGGCGGTGATTATCGCCCCGTGAAATCCCGCAGGTACAGGAAGTCATGCCCGATGGTACGGCGGCTCAACTTGGCGATGTTGGGCATGGTGCGCTTGTAGTGGTTGATCTTGACGCGCGACCAGACCTTCTCCACAAAGGCGTGGTCAAAGCCTTCATCCGCCACTTCGTCAATCGTGTAACGTTCGTCTACCAGCAGGAACAACACTTGATCTACATCGTTGTAACTGAAGCCGAGTTCGCCCTCGTCGGTTTGTCCTTCCCACAGGTCAGCCGAGGGCGCTTTGTCCAGAATCGGCTGCGGCACACCCATCGCCCGTGAAAGCTGGCGCACCTGTGCTTTGTACAGGTCAGCAATCGGGTGCAAAGCCACGCCGCTGTCACCATATATGGTGGAATAGCCCAGCAAAAACTCGGTCTTATTGCTGGTTCCCATCACCAGCCCACCGAAAGCCACCGACTGGTCGTACAACGTCACCATCCGCAGCCGCGCCATGATGTTGCCCTTGCGGACGTTGCTCATGTCGGGGAAGTGGTTAATCAGCGGGTCGGCCATCTCAGTGATCGGGATGTCCAGATGTGGGATACCCAGCGCCTCGATCACCAGCCCAGCATCGTTCAGGCTGGCTGGATTGGAGGTCTTATACGGCATCCGCACCGCCAGCACATTTTCTTTGCCCAACGCTTCCACTGAAAGATAGGCCGAGAGTGCCGAATCAATACCGCCGGAAAGTCCTAACACCGCCCGTTTCATTCCGGCCTTTGCGATCTGGTCGCGGATGAAACCGGTCAGCATTTTACGGGCAATATCAGTGTTGATGTTCAGGCGGTACAGCAGGTCAGGTTTGGTTACGGTGGTCATATTCAACCTCTTCGTGATGACGGTCAGAACCCATTATGACATCACACATCATGGATGTACACAGACCAATATGATTGCTGATGTTATCCATTGCAAAAACATCCAATGTTCAAGTTGATATTAAACCTTAACGCATTGAAATAATCACTATAGAATGATGATGTTAAGAGTAGGTTATTTATATAACAAATGAGGTTTTGAAAATAACCATGCGTGTGGGTTTTATTTACAACATGGCAACAGAAGAACTCCTGCGCGAACGTCCCGAAATGACGCTGCGCGATTCAGATACGATTGAAACCATCGACGAAGTCACACGGGCTCTGGAAGCGGGCGGACATAAAGTAACAGGTTTGAATGCTGACCGCCACCTGCCTGCCAAATTGGCTGAGATGCAGTTTGATATGGTGTTCAACATCGCGACAGGTGTGTATGGCGAAACACGGCAGGCGCATGTCCCCGCCATGCTGGACTATATGCGTATCCCGCACACTGGGCCCGGAGTATTGGGTGAGACCATCTGCCACCACAAGTACATGCAGAAGTACGTGTTCGCCGCGCTGGGTTTACCTGTCGCTCCTTACCAATTGTTCCAGAGTGCAGATGAACCCCTAAAGGCAGATTTGACCTTCCCCCTGATCTGCAAGCTGCCCTCTGAGGGTGCGAGCATGGGGTTGGACTATAACTCTGTCGTACATGACGAAACCGCACTGCGCGAGCGGCTGGCCTTTCTTTTTGAAACATATGGTGGTTTAGTGATCGTTGAAAAGTATCTAGCTGGGCGCGAATTCACCGTGGGCGTGCTGGGCAATGACCCGCCGTACGCGCTGCCGGTGGCTGAACTGGAATTCTTCGGTCAACTGCCGATCCGTCTGGATGAACTGGAAGAGTCGAATTTTGAGCTGCTCAAGCAGGCCACCGGACGTGAATTGGAATTGGTGCGGATGGAAAGTGTCTCCCGTGTGCCTGCCAACCTGCCTGCCGAACTGGACGAGCAGGTGCAAAAACTGGCGATTGCAGCCTTCCAGGCGGCGGGCTGCAAAGACTGGGCGCGCGTAGATTTGCGGATGGATGAGCACGATAAACTGCATGTGCTCGAAGTCAATCTTGGGCCGGGCATCGCTTCCGACTGCGTGTTTGCACGCATGGCTTTTGCTAAAGGTTGGACATTTGCTGAGATGGTGAACACCATCCTCAACCACGCGGTGGAACGTTACCGTGCGGCAGGCGACGAGCGCATCAACACTTATCTCGGTTCGCTGGCGATGGAACGCGAACGGGCATAGAGAATACATTTAACCGCAGAGACGCATAGAACACAGAGGAATAGACTGGCAAGAAAGCCATTCAACTGGAACGGCGTCTGCGATCTTTCCGCGCTAGGATGAAGCCGTAAGGAGCTTCCGAGCGATATGTTGAACTGTGTTCGATCACGATTTCCGGCTTGAAACCGGCTTGGCGCAGGTAACGTTTCATCTCAGGCAGTGTGAACAAGACAAAATCCAACGAGACAGGTTTATCAAACCATTCGCTGCGGTGATCTTCTTCGCGTCCCAGATAAAAGGATAGAAGTAAGTATCCCTTGTGCTGTATTGCCCGGTGCAGTTCAGTTAGCACATTGACCATTTCAGTACGTGGGATATGAATGAGGGAGTAAAAGGCTACGATGCCCGCCAATTCGTTATCGGCAAATGGGAGCGCCCGCATATCGGCTTGCTGGAACGTAATGTCAGAATGCAGCCTGCGGGCTTGCTCGATCATCATGGGTGACAAATCTATACCGATGGTGGATACTGCTTGTTCATGTAAGTAAGCTGCCACCTGCCCCGACCCACAGCCTAGATCACAAACGGATTTCTGGGCGTCAAGCTGCTGGATGAAGTAGTCGAGCAAATAGACCTCAAAGGAGTTGGGGTAAAGCTGGTTGATCTGCTCCTCTGCATAATCGCTGGCGATGGTGTCGTAGCTGGCGCGGGTCGCTTCGGTGCGCGGATTGAGGTTATTCATTTGCTTGCTGAACTGCGGGTTTCTGCGCGAGGATGTAGCCACGCTGATGAGAATGTTCTTGTTCGTAGGGGGCGCGTTCGGTGATGATCTTAATAAGAAATCCAGCTTGTTCAAGCCAGCCTTGAACATCGCTCGGTTGGTAGAAGGCGAAATCCAACGATACGGATTTCTCAAAAAATTCATCCAGATGCACCACTTGATCGCCGATGTGGTAGGCCACTAGCAGCCAACCGGCAGGCATTGCACACGGCGAAATTCCTGTAGAACGTTGACGATCTCCGCGCGTGGAATGTGAATGATGGAGTAAAAAGCCGTGATGCCTGCAAGGTGTTCATCTTCGACAGGCAGTGCGCACATATCGCCTGCTTGAAAGGGAATAGCACGATGCAAGCGCTGTGCCTGTTCCACCATCTGTGGCGAGAGGTCAATGCCCATAGCCTGCGCGCCATGATCGTGCAGGAAGCGGGCGATTTGACCCGGCCCGCAGCCAATGTCACATACTGTACCCTGCCCGTTCGTCAGTTCGGCAAACAGGTTGAGCAGGTGACGGTCAAACGGTTTATAGTCCAGCTCGTGGTTGAAACGGTCGGCGTACTCAGCCGCAACTTGATCGTAACCGTGTTGGGTGGAGTTGGTGGTCATAAGTTTTGCAGTGCCGCAATAAAGTCCGAATCGTAAGTTTCGTAGGCGATGACATCCAACACATTGGGTGTTTCGGTTTCGGTCACGATGACCGTTGCAATGCCTACCAGCCGCCCGTCTACCTGATAGGCATAGACCTCGCGATCAATCTGTCGCCACCAATGGCGCAGCAGACTACGGGCAGACTCACGGTCTGGCAGGCCACGTTGTTCGTGAATCAGGTTGAGAGCGGCATCTTGGTCGGACGGGTGATAAAGGCGCAGGCCATCGGCAGGGGGTTGGTTGTAGCGTTCCCATTCGGCACGCAGCACAGCCATCGGCCACTCGTCCCAGTAGCGACCTTCGTAATACAGCATGTTCCTCAGGCGGCCTTCGTAGCGGAAGCCGATATTTTCGTAGGTGCGTAGACCGCCTTCGTTGAAGTCATACACGCCGAGGTGGATTTTATCCAGACGCAGCACATCAAAGCCATAGCCGAGCAGCAGATGGGTGGCTTCCGTACCGTAGCCTTGCCCGCGCATCTCGCGTGAGGCCATAAAGATTCCCAGTTCAGCGTGGCGGTTACGCAGGTCAATGTGTTGCAGGCTGCACGCGCCTGCGAATTGTCCCGCGCCTGTGTTACCGGCTAGAGGTTCGATGGCGAAGTAACGCAGTTCGGGGCCGGGGTCAGAAATGATCTCTTCCCAGAAGGCGCGTACCTGTGTGTCGCTCAGGGGTGGGGCATCGCCGTCGGTGGTGATCTGCAGGTCGAAGTCCTCATACATGGGCAGAATGGCGTCGAGGTCGCGGGCTTCCAGCGGGCGGAGTTTGATTTTCGAGCCAGTCAAATTGAGGGGCATGGTGGGTAGTTAATAGTTGATGGTTAATAGTTCATAGTTTGCAATCAATAGTAGCGTTAATCGGGGAAAGGGGGAAGGTGGATATTGCGACTCTTTGCCGATTAAATGTCTGCTTCACAACACATCAACCGGGTCTAAATCCACATACCAGCCGCGGGGGATGTCAACGCCACGCAGGGCAGCCGACGGGTCGGGGCCGCGCAGGAGGACATGCCAGCGGTAAACCTTGTTGACACGGCTGAAGAAGCAGGGCGCAGGCCCGACGATTTCCGTCGCGCTCAGGTTGAGTTTGGCGATGCGGGCTTTGAGTAGATTGGCGGCGCTTTCAGCCTCGGCGCGGGCGCGGGTATCACTCTCGTCGCGGATGAGGATGCGTGCCAGTTTGCGGAAGGGTGGATACCCTAGATCGCGACGGTATTCAATTTCCTGATTGTAAAAGCCTTCAAAATCATGCTTGGCAGCGGCTTTAATCGCATAGTGTGACGGTTGGTAAGTTTGCAGGATCACCCGCCCACCCAGCAAACCGCGCCCGGCACGTCCGGCAACCTGCATCAGCAGTTGGAAACTGCGTTCACCCGCGCGGAAGTCGGGCAGGTTCAAGCCCATGTCGGCGCTGACTACTCCCACTAGGGTTACCAACGGCAGGTCTAGTCCTTTAGCGACCATCTGCGTGCCGATCATGATGTCCACTTTGCGGTCAATGAACCGTTGTAAGAACAATTCGTGAGACTCCGGCGTGGTGGCAGTGTCGGCGTCCCAGCGCAGCGTGCGAGCTTTGGGGAACTGTTCGTGCAGTGCGGCTTCAATGTGCTGTGTGCCTGCGCCGAAGTATTTAATGCGCTTGGAGCTGCACTCCGGGCATGTGGTGGGCTGCGCCCCGGCATACCCGCAGCGGTGACAGCGCAGGGCTTCACTCTGGCGGTGAAAGGTTAAAGGTGTATCGCAGCGCGGGCAGGCGGCCACATAGCCGCAGTCCCGGCAAAAGACGTAAGTAGACTCCCCGCGGCGGTTGATGAATAGAATGGCCTGTTCCTTACGTTTAAGGACATCGGTGATCGCTTCCTGAAGTTCATAACTGAAGATGCTGGTGTTGCCGTCCTTGAGTTCTTCGCGCATGTCCACCACCTGCACAGGCGGAAGATCAATTGCCAGCGCATCTTCGGCACGCGCCGGATAGTAACGGGCATTAACGCCGGTGCGCTCGGATTGTTCCAGAATACGAATGCGATGTCCCATGATGCGGGTGGGCAGTTCGAGCAATTTAAGTTCACCCTGATGGGCGCGGTAAACACTTTCGAGTTCCGGCGTGGCGCTGCCCAGAATGAGCGTACCGTGATTGAGGCGCATCATTTGCTCGGCCACAGCGCGGGCATGGTAGTAGGGTGGCTGGATAGGCGGTGATTGCTTGTAGCTGTTGTCGTGGGCTTCGTCGAGGATGACGAGTCCAACATCCGGAAGAGGGGTAAAGAGTGCGGAACGCGCCCCGACTACGACCTGCACTAGTCCCTGCTTGGCACGCCGCCATGTGTCGTAGCGTTCGCCTTCGCTGAGGCCGCTATGCACGATTGCGACTTGACCGGGGAAACGGGAGGCGACACGGCGGATAGTTTGGGCCGTGAGGGCAATTTCCGGCACAAGGAAAATCGCGCCGCGCCCCTGCGCCAGTGTGAGCTCGATAGCGCGCAGGTAGATTTCAGTTTTTCCGCTGCCAGTGACGCCGCGTAACAGGAATAACCCGGCCGATAGCTCGTTGGCCGCTTTGCCCCAGCCCCAGTTCTTTATGTGCTGCTCAAGAGTTTTCCAAACCGTTGCCTGTTCGGGCGTGAGCGGTGGGGCAACGTTAGGAACAAAGTAACGATCCGCCAGCGAGTCGCGCCATGTTTGTTTTTCGCCCAACAGGATGAGTTCTTCTTCCTCAAGACGCTTGAGATCTGCCAGTTTTGTACCGGTTTGGGCATAGAGCCACTGTACATCTACCGGCTCGGAGTGGCGGGCAAGGACTTTGAGCACATGCAAGTCGGTTTCGGCTTTGCGGAGGCGGATGATTTCATCCATCACGCTTTCACGCGGGATGGTGAGGGAAACGGTAGCAGGCAGTTTCTTATCCGGTTTGTCAACAGCGACCAAGCCTTCTTGCGCTAGTTTGGTGAGGGGGCTGGCAGTTGCGACATCAGCCATTTCGAGAATGTCGTGAACGAAAGGATGGTCCACATGTGAGAAAAACAGAGCCTCTAGTACATCTGCCTGTTTTGACTCTTTGCCGAGGTGCCGGGTGACGTTATGAATTTGGTCAGGGTGAATGGATAGGAGCGCCGTTTGTATGGAGCGCGGGCGGACACGGGGTGGGGTGAGAATGCGCTCGACGTAGACAATACCTTCTTTTGCCAGGGCATCCACAGCCGCCCGCCAGTTGAGACCGTGCAAGGTCTTGTGGGCTTCCATACGTCGCCCGGTCATGATGCTGCGGCGGCGAAGCAGGTCAAGTACCCGGTGTTCAATGTCATCTGGACTGATGGCTTCGTCATCCATGAGTGTAACGCGGATATCGCGGCCACCAGTAAGTCCGGGCGGGAGCATCAGCCACAGGCAGAAGCCAATGGGCGAAAGGGTCTGTTCGCTGATCCAGCGAGCCAGCTCGATTTGGAGGTCATTTACGACGGGCTGGGGATCAAGGATGGCCTGAATATCTTTGGAGTACGGGACGTCAGTCGTTTCGCGGAAGGTCAATACGATACCGTGCTGGAGTGCCGTACCAAAAGGCACCTGTACCAGATGCCCAATTTTCAGACGCGGCTCCAGCTCAGGTGGAATGTTGTAATCAAAGGTTTGGTTGACTGCGGCGTTGACCGCGATTTCGGCATACATGTGGGTGCTTTTTGCCCCCAAAATCAACGTTTTAGCTATTCAGATATTGTAACATGGCGTCGGGTTGCTGCTTAGCAACAATCAGTATGCAATGTAGGTGATTTGATGTGGTTGATTCGGTCGTGCGGTGCCAACAAATCAGGAATATGTTGTGTTACCTATACCGGCTATTGACTCGATCAGAATTTCAGACTAATCTGGATACAATTATAGAACAAATGTGGCATAATTCAAGGTCGAATATGGTCAGATTTTCCCTCAAATCGGGGAACTTTGGATAGAAGTTCATGCGATTTGTAGAACATAGAGCAGCGATTTGCTGCAATAAAATGCGCATCTGTTCGTGCGGGGCGCAACTGGGGTCGCTTGGCGCTTACAAGGGCTGCCAATTATAATGCAGTGTATGTTAGTACATCCAAAATGATTTTGCAGATTGAGGAGCGACATGTGGCAGCAGCATACAATTGCGTAGGCGTATTAGCACACCCTCTGCGCCCGCAGTCGTTCCCGGTGGCACGTCAAATTGCTGCTTATCTGAACTCCCGGCATGTGTCGAGTTGGGTACATACCCGTTGGGATGAAGTGGAGGTCGCGACGCAGGTAGAAGGGGCTGATCTTGTAGTCGCCATTGGTGGTGATGGGGCTATGCTGCGTGCTGCCCGTGTATGTGCGCCACGCGGCGTGCCGGTTCTGGGAATCAACATGGGACAGCTTGGCTTTTTGACGGAAATCCCCGGCCCGGATTCATGGGAAGAAACATTGGCAAAAGTATTGGCAGGCGACGGTTGGATAGAGGAGCGCATGATGATTCAGGCTTCTCTTATGCGTGAGGAAAATCTTATTACCAGTGGTGAAGCCCTCAATGACATTGTCATCAGCCGGGGCGCTGCCCCTCGAACGGTTGCGCTGGAAACATATATTGATGGCGATTGGACGACGACGTATAACGCGGATGCATTGATTGTGGCAACTGCTACTGGTTCGACGGCATATGCTCTGGCATGTGGCGGGCCAATCTTGCCACCCGAATTAAGGAACATATTGATCGTCCCTGTTGCCCCACATTTGAGCATGGAACGACCGATCGTATTGTCGGAAGGGGCGACTGTCGAAGTGGTGACGGCTCTCGATAACACCACCGAAATTGTTTTGACAGTGGATGGTATCAATATGGGTAGTGTTCTGCCGGGTGACTGTATCCGGGTACAAGCCAGTAACCATGTCAGCCGTTTTATGCGCCTCCGTGAGCGGCACTACTTTTATCGCTCGCTGCTAGACCGCCTTGAGCCACGGGTGCAGGTACGGTCACAGCCAGAATCCCGACAGCGATAAGCAAGTTTTAACATCGCAGAATGATTGGCTGTGTTATGCTGAAAACACAACCAGAATCATATAAGGATCATTAGTATGGCGGAAGAAGTTCTAACTTATTGTGAGGTACATCCTGACCGCGAAACGGCCCTTCGCTGCAATAAGTGTGGCCGGTTAATGTGCGCTGAATGTGCTGTCTCGACCCCTGTCGGCTATCGTTGTAAGCAATGTGTTCGCCAGCATGAAGACCGGTTTTTCAGCGCTAGCCAGAATGACTATGTTGTTGTGGCAGCGATTTGTGTGCTCCTGGCTGCCATTGGTGGCTACATCGCCACAGCTATCGGCGGATTTATTATTTTGATGTTTTTTATCGGTATTCCTGTTGGTGGGGGTATCGCGGAACTGGCGCTGCGGGCAACTAAACGGAGACGAGGGCGTTACTCAGGTGAAGTTGGTGCGGCCGCGGCGGCTGTTGGTGCGTTGATTGGCGGACTCGTGCATACTTACGGGACATTTGCATCTACGCTGCGTGCCAGTGGAGTTGAGATTCCTCCAGAAGTGGCTTCGGCTTATCTTTCACCGGAGGCTATTTTGCGGCAGACTTTAAGCGACGGGGGCTTACTTCTGTTCATGGGCGTGGTCGCATTCTTCGTTTACAGCCGCTTCAAGATGCGTGCCTAGAATTCGAAAAAGTTTGCGGTTGGTTGGGTAAATTTGATTTTGCCTAACCAATCAAACGATATTGACTATAATAGTGTTTTATCTGATAACTGAAAACTGGTAAGCCAGAAAAATGCTTGAAGAACTACGTATTCAGAATTTTGCAATTATTGACCGCCTTGAACTCACATTCGATGGTGGTTTTAATGTCATCACGGGCGAAACCGGTGCTGGTAAGTCCATCATTATTGATGCGGTAGATTTATTGGTGGGCGGCAAGGCAGATGGGTCTTTTGTACGCGCGGGAGCGGACAAAACGGTTATCGAAGGTGTTTTTGTTCTTAATAAGACGGTGCAGGCTCAGATTCTTCCTATCCTCAAGCGTGAGGAAATGGAAGGTGAGCACGACGATTACATTACCCTTTCGCGCGAAATCAAGAGCAACAACCGTTCGACAGCGCGTGTGAACGGTGTTACGGCCACCAATGAAGTCCTTAAAGAGATTGCGAGTTTTTTGGTTGATGTTCACGGACAGAGTGAGCATTTATCTCTGTTAAATCCTAAATCTCATATTGATTTACTGGATCGTTATGCCGAACTCACTGAAATGCGGCTGGCACTGGCGGCCCTTGTTGATAAAGTAGGGCATACACGCCGTGAAATCAAACGGCTAACTGAAGATGAAGATGCTCTCAAACGCCGTGCTGACCAGCTGCGCCGTGAAGTAGAAGAAATCGACGTTGCTCAATTACAGCCCGGCGAAGAAGATGAACTCCGCGCTGTCCGAACCCGCATGGGCAACAGCGAACAATTAGCAAACCTGACTGCCGAAATTTACGCCTTGCTTCACGGTAATGACACTAGCGAACAACTTTCAGCCGTCGATCAATTGGGGCAGGTATCGGTTTTACTGGGCAAACTTGCCGCCATCGATAGTGACATGAAAGAAGACGCTGATCTTGCCGATGCACTGGCTGAACAAGCGGAGGATTTGGCATTGGCGCTTCGCAAGTATGCTGACCGCGTTGAATATGATCCTGACCGACTTGAAGAAGTTGAAGAACGCCTGGAACTGATCAACAAACTGCGCCGTCGCTATGGGGCGACTATCGAAGCGGTGCTAGAACATGCGGAACGTGCCCGTAAGGAACTGGAAAGCATCGGCAACAATGACGAGCGCCTGAAAGAACTGCGTGCCGAAGAAGACAAACTACTGCACCTCATTGGCGAAGTCGCCGAACGTATCAGCAAAGTGCGTACTATGATCGGCGGGAAGATGGGCGAGCGTATCGTCGGCGAGTTAGCCGACTTACGCATGGAAAAAGCCCGGTTTGAAGTTAGCATCAAACGGCATAAAAGCGACGAGGGCTGCTTTATCGAGGGTAAACGTTATGCCTTCACTGCCACAGGTGTAGACGATGTTGAGTTCATGATGAGCGCCAACCCCGGGGAACCCCTGCGCCCCTTGGTGAAAGTGGCTTCCGGTGGTGAGACGGCACGCATTATGTTGGCACTCAAACGTGTGCTGAAGCTGGCTGACCAGACACCAACCCTAATTTTTGACGAAATTGATACTGGTATTGGCGGAAGGGTTGGCAGTGTGGTCGGGGAAAAACTATGGGCGTTAGCCGCCAGCCATCAGGTTATGGTCGTCACCCACCTCGCTCAATTGGCAGGCTACGGCGATAAGCATTATCACGTCATTAAGCAGGTCAAAGGGGAGCGCACTTCAACCCTTGTCACTGCTTTAGATGACGAAACCCGCCGCATCACCGAACTCGCGGCCATGCTCGGTACTGAAGGTGAGAGCGGCAAGATGAGCGCCCAATCTATATTGGCGCAGGCCACCATCTATAAAGACGAAAACCGCCCTAAACCAGCTACACGCAAACTAAAGCCAGAAAAGTCAAGCTAGCTCACTTGGAGTCAAAAAAGAGATAGGCATCATGACCTATCTCTTTTTGTTATCGCGACTATGTACTTCAGACCATCTCAGCCTGAACGGTTGTAGTGAACGTCAGTCCTTCACCGTTGAGGTCAACATCTGCCACGATATGGTCGCCTTCGCGCACTCGTCCTTCAAGGATGGCGTTTGCCAGCGGATCTTGCAGGTCACGCTGAATGACGCGCTTGAGTGGTCGTGCCCCGAACACCGGATCGTAGCCGCGCTGGGCCAGCCAGTGCCGTGCATCTGTTGTCAACTCTAGGGTTAACCTTCGTCCTGCCAATAACTTGCTGAAGCGTGTCAGTTGGGTATCCACGATCCTCAGAATGTCATCCTGTGTCAGGCTATGGAACAGAATAATTTCATCTAGCCGATTCAAGAATTCTGGTCGGAAATGGTGATCCAGCTCTGTCATAATGGCTGAACGCAGCTGCTGCCGGTCTGCCTCCGGGCCCATCTGTTTGATGATCTGACTGCCGACATTGCTAGTCATGATAATAACGGCGTTGGTGAAGTCTACGGTGCGTCCTTGACCGTCGGTCAGCCGCCCGTCGTCAAATACCTGTAAGAAGGTGTTGAAAACTTCTGGGTGCGCTTTCTCGACTTCGTCCAGCAGCACCACGGCATACGGACGGCGTCGGACGGCTTCAGTCAGTTGGCCGCCTTCGTCGTATCCCACGTATCCTGGTGGCGCGCCGATGAGCCGCGCCACGCTATGCCGTTCGCCGTATTCGCTCATGTCGATGCGTACCATCGCGTTCTCATCATCAAACAGGTAGTCTGCCAATGACCGTGCCAGTTCAGTCTTACCCACACCCGTTGGCCCTAGGAACAAGAATGTTCCTACTGGCCGGTTCGGGTCTTGCAAGCCGGCCCTGCTGCGCCGTACCGCTGCGCTCACTGCCCGCACAGCTTCCTCTTGCCCGATGACACGTTCGTGAAGCCGTGCTTCCATGTGCAGCAGCTTTTCAATCTCGCCTTCCAGCAAACGCGATACCGGAATGCCCGTCCAGCGTGAAATCACACCGGCAATCTCATCGGCGTCCACTTCTTCTTTCAGCATTCCGCCGTTGACTTGAAGCTCACGTAAGTTCGCCTCTCGTTCGGCAAGCTGTTGTTCCAATTCCCGTAGTATCCCGTAGCGTAGCCGCGCAGCCGCTTCGAGATCACTCCGTCGTTCTGCCTGTTCAAGCTGCACCCGCGCCTCATCCATCTGCGCCTTAATCTCACGGATGGATTGTATGGCGCTCTTTTCAGTCTGCCAGCGTGCGTTCAGTCCGCTTAAGTCTTCACGTAGGTTCGCCAGTTCTTCTTCCAGCGCCTCTAACCGCTGCTGGCTGGCCTTGTCTCGTTCCTTCTTCAGCGCCTCGCGTTCGATCTCAAGCTGCATAATATGGCGTTCAACTGTTTCCAGCGCCAGAGGCTTGCTGTCAATTTCCATCTTCAGCCGTGCCGCAGCTTCGTCAATTAGGTCAATTGCCTTGTCGGGAAGCTGGCGGTCAGCTACATAGCGGTCACTCAATGTTGCAGCAGCGATTACCGCACTGTCTTGAATTCGCACTCCGTGATGAACTTCGTAACGCTCTTTGAGACCACGCAGAATGCTGATGGTGTCTTCAACGCTCGGCTCGTCCACAAAGACTGGCTGGAAGCGTCGTTCAAGAGCCGCATCTTTTTCAATGTACTTGCGGTATTCATCCAACGTTGTCGCGCCCACGCAGCGGAGTTCGCCACGTGCCAACATTGGCTTGAGCATATTGCCTGCGTCCATAGCGCCCTCAGCAGCGCCCGCACCGACGATGGTGTGCAGCTCATCCAAGAACAGGATGATCTTGCCATCGCTTTCGGTAACTTCTTTCAATACTGCTTTAAGCCGTTCCTCGAACTCACCGCGGTACTTCGCTCCGGCCACCAGCGAACCCATATCCAATGCGATAATTTGCTTATCGCGTAGCCCTTCCGGCACATCGCCGTTTATGATCCGCTGTGCCAATCCTTCTACGATGGCCGTCTTACCAACACCGGCCTCGCCAATCAATACGGGATTGTTCTTGCTCCGGCGGCTAATAACCTGCACCACGCGGCGAATTTCCTCATCGCGCCCGATGACCGGATCTAGCTTGCCCTGTCGTGCTAATGCGGTTAAATCTCGTCCATACTTTTCAAGGCTTTTGTACGTGTTCTCCGGATTCTGGCTGGTTACTCGCTGGCTGCCACGAATCGCCGTCAAGGCCTTGAGAATTGAGTCGTGAGTCACGCCGTAGCGTTCCAGTAAACTACGTACGCTGTTTTCTTCAGTGAGTGCTAATAGAACATGTTCGGTACTTACATATTCGTCATGCATCTTGCGTGCTTCACTTTCAGCACGCGTGAGCACTTGCACGGCCTGTCGGTTTAAGCCGGCCTCAACATTGCTGCCGGATACCCGTGGGCGATCTTGTACCATCTGTTCCAGTTCGGTTTGTAGCGCGGTTGGACGCCCGCCGATCTTCGCCACTACCTCCGGTACAACGCCGTCACTTTGCTGCATTAAGGCAGTCAAAATGTGCAATGGTTCAATCTGGCTGTGTCCGAACTCTGACGCGATTGTCTGCGCGCCTAAAAGCGCCTCTTGCGCTTTATTGGTATAACGTTTTAAGTCCATAGGGAAATACCCCCTGTTACAGTTTTCCTTTCAGTGTAAATAGGGGGTATATGAGTTGTGTTGGAAATCTATCAGAGGAATATATGAGGGTTGCCAGTCAGATGTCATCTTGCGCGATACTTGACGGCGTCTTATCTTGGCAAGGCATGTTCTGGTAGTAATTTTGTGACCATATCGCGGAGGTCAAAGAAACCGATTGGCTTAATCAAAATTAGATCCGCTTTACCTTGCGCGGCTTTGACCCGTACCGAATCAGCTGTAATCATTGCAACCCGTGTCTTCTCCAAGCGTGTGTCCTTGCGGATTTGGTCTAAAATGTCTAGCCCCGAAACATGCGGCAAATGTAAATCCAACAGCACCATATCTGGTACTGCCGCTTCCAACCGCTCGGTAGCCTGCTTCCCATCTTGGATTAGCTGTGTCTCTAGCCCCATGTCGCGCATCACATCAGCAAACAAATTACCGAGTGATGGGTCATCTTCGACAACAAAAACTAGTGGTTTAGGCATATTCCTATTCTTTCTCTTTCACCTCAAAGGGCAGTGTCACTTTGAAAGTGCTTCCCTTTCCCACTACACTTTCTACCACAATTTCGCCGCCAAGGATACGAGTCAGCCGTTTTACAATCGAAAGTCCTAGTCCAACCCCACGGTTAGCATCGCGGGTTACCGATCCATCACCTTGCCAAAAAGCTTCGAAAATATGCGCTAGATCACTTGTAGGTATTCCCTGTCCGCTATCCTCCACCGCCAACATCCACTGTTTTTCATCAACCTTCGTCACTATGACTGCCACATGTCCTTTGTGAGTGAATTTGATCGCGTTGCTCAAGAGATTATTGAGTATTTTTCGCAGCCATTCGGGATCATGTCGTAGCATTGGTGGCATTTCATCTGCTACCTCATACACTAATATCAGATTTTTCTGTTCGGCAAGAGGTTTTACGGCCGAAATACTCTCCCGTAACCAGTCTGATGGTTTGAACTCAACTGGAACCGGACGCAACTTTTTGGTGTCGTACTGCGCTTCATCCAGTAAATTGTTAATAAAGGTTAGCAATTCCTTGGCATTGTAGTTAATACCTTCTAATGTCTCTTTCTGGGTATCAGTAACCGCGCCGTAACGTCCCACTTGCATCATCTCAGTTCGCAGCAAAATCACATTTAGGGGTGCGCGCGTCGTGGCTAATATTTGCCAGTATCTGGCTTTTTAGTCGGAGGACATCCAATGCCTGATCCCGTGCCTGCGCCAATTCACGATGCATCAGGTCTCGTTCCACAATTTTTTGCCGCAGCTGAAGATTTGCCTGGGAGAGCTGTTCAGTGCGCGCTGCAACGTTGGCTTCTAGCTGCGCATTGTTTTGTTGCAGTGCTTCGCGGGCATGCCGCAGTTGTGCCAGTACAGATGAGATGATGAGAGCCGTTAAAATAACTGCAAGTACAAACGTCAACAATAAGAGTAAATTGAGGTCGGGAACAGAGCGCGCAAATGGTCCGCTGCCCGTTACTGTCCCCCATACCGCGATACTCAAGGTAACAAGGCTGGCTGTAGCTACCTCACGTGGGCCAAAGCGCAGGGCAAACCACAACAGAAATGGAAATACTACGTGCCCTAGTGGGTAGTTTCCGACTGCGGGCAGGCGCACAAATACTAGCGCACTAACGATTACTAGACCTGTCAGCGCCAAGGCGGCTTCAAGTTGCTTCTGCCATGTCCAATTCAACCGTCGGTTCGCGTACCAAGTCAGTACGAAAGGGGTGATGCTTACAATACTGGTGGTATGGCCTATCCACCACTCCCACCACACATAGAGCAGCATCTTATTTGCGCCCTCCGGCGATACGCGAAAGGCAAATGCCCCAATAGAAGCACTTAACAATGTACTGAGTAAAACACCGATAATGACCAGAGCGAGTACATCATTAATGTTTTCAAGTGAATTATGAAAGCGGGTGTAGCGTCGCAGCAAATAGGTTCCAAGTAACGGCTCAACAGTATGTGCGATGACTACCCCGATGAGTAGGGGGAGCGAGTGCCGATTTGAAAGTGCTAACAGCGCTGCGCCCAGTGTTATGCCCGGCCAATAACGAATGCCAAATAATAAGAGGATTGCCAGTGAAAGGCCAGTGGCCGGCCAAACCAATGTAGCGATCTGCCCGTCATAGGGAACTAGGTAACCCAGACGTGCCACGACAAAATATACCACGCCGAATATAAGTAATTGTCCGATGTAAGGCCAGCTAATAACCTGTTTCGAGGTCTTTGCCCGAATTAGCGAAGGACGGGTATCCTCCATCATCAATTACTTTCTCAGAATGGCTTGAAAAGATAATGTGTTGGGTATTATAGGGTGTCAAACCCACATAATTCCATCAAATAGGGGGCAATATAAAGAAAAACAAACCAGACAAACCAAAATTTAGGATATGAGTAAGTGGAACAACAAACAGAGGTTTGCGCGATGCAAACCCCTGCTATGAATGATTGCCTTCTATAGTTATAGTATCGGGTTTTGCGAGGTAGCAACAATGGCAAGCCCCGTTCTTACTTGCTGGCATATCCATTCGGGTGACTCTTGTGCCAGTTCCACGCCGTTTCGATAATCTGGTGCAGATCGCCGAATTCCGGATGCCATCCCAGTTCTTGCTGGATGCGTGTGCTGTCGGCAATTAGGGTTGCGGGGTCACCTGCTCTCCTCGCCCCATTGGCTGCTGGAATAGCTTGTCCGGTGATTTCGCGCGCCATATTAAGCACTTGCATAATTGAATATCCTTTGCCGTTGCCGAGGTTGTACTTACGGCTCTTGCCATCTGCCAGTGCCTCAAGCGCCAAGATGTGCGCTTCGGCTAAGTCAATTACATGTATGTAATCGCGGATGCAGGTACCGTCCGCCGTCGGGTAATCATCACCGAAAATCGTAAGTTTCTCGCGCTGCCCTAATGCAACTTGAAGAATAATCGGGATGAGATGGTATTCAGGCGTATGGTCTTCGCCGATGTGACCATTGGGATGCGCGCCGCTGGCGTTGAAGTAACGCAGACAGCAGTAGGACATGCCGTAGATGCGCTCCATCCAGTGCAGGTAGCGTTCAATGATGTATTTGCTCTCACCATAGGGACTGCCGGGAACAATGCGTTCCTCTGCTACAATCGGAATTTTGGCCGGATCATCGAACAGATTGGCAGTGGACGACAGAATAAACCGTTTCACGCCTTGCCGTGCCGCTGCTTCCAGCAAGTTACTTCCTGCCACCGCATTGTCACGCAGGTACAGCCACGGCTTTTCCATACTTTCACCCACCAATGTGTGTGAAGCAAAATGGAGAATGCCCTCGACTTTATGGTCATCAAACAACTTGTCAACCGCCGCTTTGTCCAGCAGGTCGCCTTTTACAAAGGTTGCTTTAGGATGTACTGCTTCCACATGACCAGTGTATAAGTTATCGAAAACAACAACATCGTAGCCACGCTCAATTAACATATCCACCACATGGCTGCCAATGTAACCAGCGCCGCCGGTGACTAATACCTTCATGAATTGCGCTCCTCTGATTCGGTTCGTTATACGCGGAGAACTCTACTGTTATGACCTTACAGCCACCTATCCATATTGGCAAGTGAAGAACTTCTAGGCTACAAGTTTTTTCAAGGCAGCATATTGCAGCAGCATGATCGTCTTACCGTCAGCTATCTCACCACTCTCGATCATGGCGACGGCCTGTTTGAACGGAATTTCCAACACTTCAATATCTTCACCATCTGTTTCCAATCCACCACCGACCGTGGTCTTTTCATATTCCTGATACTCTGCCACAAAAAAATATAATCGCTCGGTGACGGAACCGGGACTCATGAACGCCTCAAATACTTTCTGTGGTTGGCGGATAATGTAGCCTGTTTCCTCTTCTGCTTCACGTTGAATCGCAGTAACCGGGTCGTCCTCGTCTAGCAAACCCGCACATGTTTCGATCAACATACCACTGTGCTGGTTGACGTACGCCGGGAAACGGAATTGTCGCGTTAGCACCACTGTGTTACGAGTTGGATTGTAGAGCAGGATGGTTGCCCCATTGCCCCGATCATAGGTTTCACGACTGACTGTCTGCCAGCTACCATCCCTCCGCAGGTAATCATATGTAGTCTTTTTGAGCACATACCAATCGTCAGACAATGTTTCAACGGATTTGATTTGTATTAGATTCTCGTTCAACTTGCGGTTCTCCTGTGTTGTGATACAATTCATAGTAACCGCAAAAAATTGCAAAATCAATATAAAAACGCAGATACATGCAGAAATGGGATCGGTAATGCTGCGAGAAGAACGACACCAACATATTATTGCGACACTTAAACGGGACGGTAAAGTTGTCGCCAGCGACATGAGTACTCTACTCAATGTCTCAGAAGACACAATCCGGCGCGATCTGAACGAGCTTGCTGAAACAGGTTTATTACGCCGTGTGCATGGAGGGGCAGTAGTCAAAGCTGCTACCGAAATCGCCTATAATGTCCGCACTCACCACCAATCTGATGCCAAGTCAGTTATTGCTCATGCCGCCAGTAGCCTTGTACAAGATGGGCAGGTCATCATTCTGGATTGTGGCACAACCGTGACCCGCCTCGCGCAGCATTTTCCCCTCGACCTGAGTGCCACGGTGATCAGCAATAATCTGCCTGCCCTCGTTGCGCTGGCTGAACATCCACAGTTAGAGTTAATCGTACTAGGTGGTACGATTCACAAAAGGACAATGGCGGTGGTTGGAGCAGAAGCCGCTGCATCTCTGTCGCGGTTTCGTGCGGATATCTGTTTCCTTGGCGTAAATGGTTTGCACCCTCAAGCCGGAATTACGGATTTTTCCTACGAGGAAGCCCAGCTAAAACGACTTATGATTGAAAACTCTACTGAGGTGGTGGCACTGGCTTCCAGCGACAAATTGGGTACAGTGGCGCCCTTTGTTCTCTGTCCCGCCAGCGCCCTTACGCATCTTGTGACCGATTCTGATATAGATCCGGGTTCACTCATTCCTTATCAAGCCTTAGGGATGACTATTATTCATCCTTAACTAGATGCCCTGTCATAATATTTACCCTAACGAACATCACTTTCCAAATGAAAGCATTGTGCTTTTGGGCAGCCACACAACGTCAGTGAATGTATATTTTGATTAGGAAGTGCTAAAATTTAACCATTTGAAGTGAGTGCAGCTTGTACTGCAAAAGCGTAATTCTCATGATGCTGGATACGAATCAACCTTGTCCTATTGCTCGCACAGCCGAATTGGTCGGGGATACTTGGACGCTCTTGATTGTCCGTGACCTTATGGAAGGCCCTCGCCGTTTCGGGCAGCTACAAGACTCATTAGGGCATGTCAGCCCCAAGACGTTGTCACAGCGGCTAAAAATGCTTGAGGCTGCCGAAATCCTTCAACGTCACGCGTTCGCGGAAATTCCTCCACGTGTTGAGTATACCTTGACTCCCACGGGGCGGGCGCTGTCGCAAATTGTGGAAGCCATGAAAACCTTTGGCGAAACCTATTTGCCCTACAGCGAACCGGAGCACTATCAACTGGCTGGCGACTAACTGAATAGGGCTCTTCTACGCTCGACCTGTTATTACCCACCGCATCTTGCGTCTACGCTATGCCAGTGAGATACTTGGCATTTCAAGAAGAAGATGACTGAATGATGGGTAGATAATGCTTTTTTCCTCCAAACAACGGATAGTATTTACTTTTTTAACGCTCACCTTGTTCATTGCATCGTTTATTCCGGTGGCCGCGCAGGACGGCTCCAGCGGCCCACTACCTACGCCCTTCATCCCCAGTACCCCTACACCCATTCCGCAGCCCTTACCCGGCAATGTCATCCAACAAGATCGCGCTAGCGTCGAACTGTTTTTTACGGACTTAGCGCAGGGCAGTACCGGCGTGGTACACGTCAGTGGCGCGGAGATGGCAGGAGCGCGTGTCCGTTTCTTAAACACTCTGATTGATACTATGCCAGTCCTCAACGACGGCTTTTATGGGTTTGTTTCCGTTAGCATGGAACAAACCCCTCGCAAATATGACCTTGATGTGCTGGTTTGGTACGATGACAATACCCGTCAGACTATCAACACACAGGTCGAAATTACGCTCGGCAAATTCGTCAAGCAGGAAGTCACCATTGCCCCTGATAAGGCCTACCTCGTTGATCCTGAAATTGAACGCAACGAACTTGCTAAGCTGGAAAGCGTCTTCAGCACTTTTACCCCTGAAAAGTTATGGGATGCAGGTGGCTTCCAGGTGCCAATTCCCGGTGCTGATCTCACCTGCAGCTTTTGGCCTTTCGCACGTTCAACGGCTCATTCCAAACCCGCCACACGGGGTGGGATTTTCGTGCCACATTAGGACAGCCCATTCTGGCGAGCGCGGCAGGAAAAGTAGCTTACACAGGCAAAATGGATATTCGTGGCAATATCGTCATTATAGATCATGGCTACGGCATCTTCACCGCACAATCACTTTTCACAGGTACATGTTACACACGGTCAGAGCATCGCTTAGAGGCATAGATCTTAGGTACAGTCCGGCAGCACTGGACAGACAGCAGCCCTCACTTCCACTGGGAAGTGGCGGTTAATAGCGAATTTGTGGATGCCATCCAATTTATCTCCATCTGGAAACCGTAAGCACTTAACGCTGAATTCAACCATTCAGGTTATCATCGTGACTTCGCCCATCGTATTGGCAAGATCATCACCATGACCGTTTCTTCCACTCGGTTTCCTACCGTGAACTTGCTTGCCTATTTCTTCGCCTGAGCATATCAGCCTTCGGAGGGCCGCTGGCACACATAGCCATCGCCGAAGATGAGATCGTTACCCGCCGCCGATGGCTCGCCCGTGAACACTTCCTTGACCTTGTGGCTGCCACTAACCTCATTCCCGGCCCGAACTCGACCGAGGTCATGATTCATGTGGGCTTTGTCATGCGCGGTATTCCCGGCGCGGTACTCACTGGTATCTGTTTTATCGGCCCTGCATTTTTACTTACGCTAATGTTTTCCATCATATACATGAGTACGGGGCAGATTCCGCAGGTTGCTGCGCTGTTGTGGGGAATCAAACCGGTTATCGTTGCCATTATCGCCAATGTGGGTTGGAGGCTGCCGGAACTGGACTCAAAAATCGCGCCCTCTGGCTATTGTTCATTCTCGCCACTGCCGTCATCTTGATAAGCGACGTTCCCGAAGTACTGGTGATGCTCGCTACCGGCATCATCTACGCCACTTTAATGGTGGGATTCCCCAATGCGCCACCAATTATGGTCAACGTGATAGGAGTGGGTCTTAAATCTAGGTCCGCTGCTACTGTAGAACATTTGTTCAGATAACACCGCCTACACTTTTGGACATTTTCTTTTACTTTCTAAGGATCGGCTCGGTTCTCTTTGGCAGCGGTTATGTTCTCATCACTTACATTCAGCAGGATGTCGTCAACCGTTTCGGTTGGCTCACCAGTCAACAATTGTTAGATGCAATAGCCATCGGACAGACAACACCCGGCCCTGTTTCTACTGCGGCCACCGTGGTGGGTTATATTGTGGCAGGTTTTCCCGGTGCAGTTTTAGCGACGCTCGGTGTTTTCTTGCCCTCATTTGTACTGGTCATTCTCACCGCACCATTGATTCCAAAGATGCGCCGCAGCCGATGGTTGGGCGCATTTCTTTCGGGCATTAATGCTGGGGTAATCGCTGCAATTCTCGTCACTCTGCTTGAATTAGGCAGTGCTGCATTGAGAACATTTGGAGGTGATTCTTGGAGTCCGATTGCAATTGTTGTCGCGCTGATGGCGTTGTTGATGTTAATTAGATTCAGGATCAATGTGATATGGTTGATTTTTGCGGGCGGGGTGTTGGGGTTACTGCTGAATGGGGGAGTATGAAACTGCTAAATCGCAATTTAATATATGTATGTTTCTACATTGATATGCACCGATCAGGCGTTTAGGATTGGTAGCTTGATAGTGAAGACCGTACTACCGCTTTCGTTGTTTTCGGCCTTAATTTCACCGCCGTGTAGCTCCACGATTTCTTTGGCTAGGCTAAGTCCGAGGATTGTGCCACCGACCAAACCCTGACTGGCGGTGGCAAATGGTTGAAAGACTTGTGATAGCATATCTTGTGATATGCCAACCCCACTGTCCTGCACTTGAACCAAAGCGGATTTTTTGCCATTGGAATTGGGGTCGATTTTGACACTTACGTTAACGCGCCCGTCCTGCGGTGTGTGGTTGACGGCGCTTGAGATGAGATTGGTGACAACCTGCACCATTCTTTTTTCGTCAACTAACACTTTGATGGGATGTTCGGCGAGTTCGGTAGAGAGCGTGACGGAACGGCGTGATGCGCGCGGTTGGTAGCTATTTACAGCTTCAGTTACCACTTCTTGCAGCACGGTGTTGTCCCGGTCAAGCATAACTTGCCCGCGCTCGAAGCGGCCAACATCGAGCATTTCTTCGATCAACTGCTGCATTTGGTTGGTCATCTCTTCCATAACAGGTAGATGTTCTTCGACTTTTTCTGGTTGTTTGCGGAGTAGGTGCAACCGCATCTTGATACTAGCGAGGGTGTGCGGAGTTCATGCGAGGCGTTGGTGACAAAATTGGTTTTTTGTGCCTGCAACTTTTTTTCCATGCTGTTGTCACGGATGAGGAGCAGGATTTGCCCGGCGTGAGAGGGAGACTCCTCAAGCGGGAGACCAATAACATTAACGTCTAATTCTGTAGAATCTTTCTTAATGAGTTGGAATTGCCCCTGCCACATGCCACCTTGTGCAATAGCAATCGCAACCATTTTTTGAAGGTCAGCGAGTTGCCGCGCCACCGGGATGCTGTCCTCGCCTGTTAATGGTTTACCGATTAAGTCTTCGCTGTTATATCCTGTCAAACGGCCCAATGCGCGATTCATGTACTTTATATGACGCTGGTCAATTAGAAGGACTGCTTCGGACATACTTTGTAGAATGGTTTTGCTCTGGGTACGCTCTTCATTCAATTCTGAAAGATTATTTTTCAGCTGCTCGCTGAGGCTTTTACTTGTTCGAATGAGTTCGGCTTCCTGCTCAATATGCTCCCGTTTGAGGCGTCGTATATTGTATATAGCAAGGATAACAAACAGACATGCTACAATCAGCGTCAGAAATAAGAGGCGAAGTAAAGCCAATAATTGCCCTTCTATTGCAATATCCCCCATTGCCAGTATTGTGGCAAACAAGGCAGCCCCTAATATGATCAGAGCTAGGACGGACGCGGAAATTGGGGATACAGATAACCAGTCATTTTTGGCAGGCATAACAAATATTCAACCCAATAAATTGTTTTGAACAGTGGTTTGTAAGTATAAAGTATAACAGCGAAGACGGAAAATCACCTAAAAGTCACGACAATGAAATCGTCAATTTTGTTTGCTGTGTCAACGCATATTCTATGCTACAATCCAAATTATGGTGCATAGTGCCTTTTGGCGTTGCAGGAGAATATACTCGTGTCGAAATCCCGTACTGAACAATTATTAGAGCGTTTGCGCGATTTACAGGCCAGTTCAGGTGATGTTGAAGCGGCTGCTATCGTTAGCGTGGACGGTCTTAGCATGGCTTCATCTCTGCCGGGACACATAGAGGAAGACCGGGTAAGTGCCATGTCTGCTGCTATGTTGTCGTTGGGTGAACGCATTTCAACCGAATTGGGACGGGGAATGCTTGAGCAAGTAATGGTCAAAGGCGAAAGTGGATATGTTATTCTCACTGCCGTTGGCGATGAAGCAGTTCTGACAGTATTGGCGCGTAAAGAGGCAAAATTGGGACTTATCTTTTTGGATGTCAATCGCACAGTCGATGCCTTGTCCCAGTTGGTATAGTGGATTCAAGAAGTCGTGCTCCTGTGCTACAACCGAGTGGTTTATTTCTTCCTAATCGTATTGCGCGTTATTTCTTCCTCGCCATGGACGATGTCATGGGTCAGGTGGGATTGAACACGCTGCTTAAGCAAGCCAAACTAGAACAATATATTGGTCAATATCCCCCTGACAATCTAGAGAAAAAGTTTGATTTCTCCAGCATGGCAGCACTTAATATCGCGTTGGAAGCTACTTATGGGACGCGCGGTGGGCGCGGTATGGCGTTACGGGTTGGGCGGGCCAGCTTTTCGCAGGGGATGAAGACATTCGGTGCGCTGGCAGGGATGCAACACCCAGCATTCCGGGCATTACCCCGAAACGAGGCCGGTAGAATGGGGTTGCAAGCGTTAGCGAATATATTTAACACATTCAGTGACCAAAGATCTCACCTTGAAGAAGATGCTGAATCTTTTCGGTTCATGGCTGATCATAGTCCGGTTGCTTGGGGACGGCAGTCTGACAAGCCAGTATGTCATGCATTAGCCGGGATGATTCAAGAATGTATGCGCTGGGCTTCCGATGGACAAGAGTATTATGTTTATGAATCAGCTTGTACGGCCTGTGGCGATCCACATTGCATTTTTGTAATCCATAAAACCCCGATGGGGTGATATAGTGCGTATATCCTCCGTAGTGCCATGAGTCAGTTGCTGGATTCAAGTTGCAGGGAGTTGGATCGTGTCTGATAAAACTACAATATTGGTTGTAGATGATGATCTTGACCTTTCGGAAATGCTGAGTGCCTACTTCACAGCACAAAATTATGATGTGCTAACGGCGGCGTGGGGACAAGAGGCTTTAGATATCGCCAACGATACGCCAGTAGCACTGGTGGTGTTAGATATCCGTTTGCCTGATTTTGACGGATATGAAGTATGCCGCCAATTACGCCAGCAGCGACGCACACAAAACGTGCCGGTGATTTTCCTGACTGACAAACGTGATCGGGGCGATAGGTTACAGGGTCTTGAATTAGGTGTAGTTGATTACTTGACTAAGCCGTTTGATGTGCAGGAACTACGGCTACGGGTACGGAACGCTATCAGCCGGGCGGCGCGACAAACCGGTGCGAATCCCGTTACTGAACTGCCCGAAAACGAGCTTGCGGATGAAAAATTGGACGAAGTACTGACCGGAGATGGGAATCGTGCACTCCTGTTGGCCTCAATGCAAGGTATGGGAGAATTCCGCGCGAACTATGGTTTTCTGGCAGCCGATGATGTGATGCGTGCTGTAACGCTGATGGTGAAAAATGCGGTGCGGGAATTTGGCAGCCCTGATGATTTTATCGGACATATTTCACCAGAGGACTTTTTGATTATTACAGCACCGGATAATGCGGACAAAGTGCGGCGGCGTATTGAAGTACGTGTTAACCAATCTACTGAATATTTCTACCCGCTACGAGATCGCGAAAGTACACACCACAAGCCAGAAGTGGAATATATTTCACTGATGACCGGCATATTGATGCCGGGTGACGCTGTATATGAAGATGGTACGGCATTGAAGACCGCTTTGTACGCCGCAGCAGGCATCAAGTATGTTGAGCCCCCCGCGACTAGCGAGTAAGCTGATTTCTTTGTGCAGCCGAATTCCCTTTACAATTCCAAATGAAACTGCATTTTAACTCACCATGTCTGGTGGCAAATGAGCTATCCGGTTGAGGTAGCGCAGCTTCACATGTCCATCTGGGCTGAAATCGAGCCGGGTGATAGCAGTGTTGTAATGACTGAAGCGCATGGTGTGGTTGGGGAGCATATTCAGCAGGGATTTTAAGAGTACATCGGTAAATGTACCGTGCGTTACTAATGCGATTCTTTCGTTGGTAGAAGTGTGCTGGCGTATAGCATGGGCAACACGCACAGCTCGACCCATGCAAGTAGCAATATCTTCGGCCTTGTGGGCAGGGTTATACCAACCGTCATCGGTGATGAGTGGCGGAACGTGGAAGCCCGTAAATTGATCTTGGATAGCGGTTCGTCCGAGACCGGGAAATCCGACTACCCCTCGCACGTCGCCATAATCCAAATGTATGCCACCATGTTCGTGTAAATCCACCCAGACTTCAGCTTCCATATTTAGCTTGCGGCTGATAGGCAAGCAGGTTTGCAGGGTGCGGAGCATTGGACTGCAATACAGCTTGGTGAAATTGAACCCATGCGGCAGTTGGTTACTTTCAGGGATTTGGTCAACCCAGCGGTCAATATCGTGAGTGGTTGAGAGATAGTGGGCTACGGTTTCAGCCTGGCGAAATCCCAGTTCAGTGAGGGGTGGGTCAGCCACGCGGTCAGTGGAGTTGTAGATCATGGAGACGTTGTTGGTAGATTGGGCGTGGCGAATGATGTAAAGTTCCATGCAGTTACCTAATTAATTTGTACTACGTATGGCGATTCAAGTAATTTACTGCCTACAGTTTGGGCGCGGGATAATCCGAAACATCTGGTGATCAGTGCCAGATATTTTGCCTATCCGTAGCTTTCGCTGGATAGCGGCCACGTGGGCGTTACATCCATATCAAGATCGTTTCGCAAACCTGCTTCATAGCGAAAGTATCCTGCGGCGGCGATCATTGCAGCGTTGTCGGTGCAAAGATTTAGTGGAGGGTACCGCACAGGGAGAGCGCTTTCGGCACGCAGTTTCTGGCGCAGCATTTGATTGGCACTAACTCCACCTGCTAGGAATATTTCGGTCACATCATGTGCTTTCGCCGCGCGCACGGTTTTTTCCACAAGTGCCCCGACTAACGCTTCTTGAAAACTAGCGGCAACATCGTTTACGGACACATCCGAGCGCAGTTTAGGATGGCGGTTAGGTGTGCGTTTCTTGCCGGGTTCGACCACAGGGGGGACGGTTACTTCACGCATGACAGCGGTTTTGAGGCCAGAGAAGCTGAAATCGTAAGATTCGTCGCGTTTGGCACGCGGAAAATTATAGGCAGCGGCATTGCCGTGCTGGGCAGCCCGTTCGATATTTGGGCCGCCGGGGAATGGCAAACCCAGCACACGACCAACTTTGTCGAAGGCTTCGCCCGCGGCGTCATCTAATGTGCCGCCTAGCCGCTGATAGATACCGTGATCTTTCATCAAGAGCAGTTCGCTGTGGCCGCCGGAAACGATCAGGATAAGCACAGGGAAATTAATTTCCCGCTGCTGCTCGCTGAGCCAAAGCGAATAGACATGACCTTCGAGATGATTAATGCCCAGCAGAGGCTTGCCGGATGCCAACGCCAACCCCTTGGCATAGTTCACACCAACTAAGAGTGATCCGACCAGACCGGGCCCGCGTGTTACCGCGATGGCATCCAACTCATCGTAGCCAACGCCAGCATCAGCCATTGCTTGTTCGACTACCGGATTAATGGCTTCGACATGGGCGCGCGAAGCCAACTCTGGAAAGACGCCACCGAATCGGGCGTGTAAATCAATTTGCGAGGCCACAACATTTGAAAGAATGGTGCGCCCATCATTGACAACGGCGGCAGCCGTTTCATCACAGGAAGATTCGATACCGAGGATAAAAGTCATGCTATGCGCTCAGGGTTTAGATTGCTTCAAATAAACCTTATTGTACTTCAGGCGGCGGGTCATGATAGAGTAAAAACTGAGCAGATAAACAAAGAAGTAAACATAATAATGACACAAAGTAATACGCGGGAGTCAAATTTTCCGCGCACCCCTGATTGGCGAGCACTTCTGGCGATCATCGCTGGTACGGTTTTATATTACCTGCCACTATCCCGCATGGGTTTTTTGGGACATGATTGGCTGGCATATTTTGCGGTGCAGGCCACGCCATCGATTGCTCAACATCCTAATCCTTCATACCCACCGTGGGTATTATCGGTTACATTGCGCCCGTTAATGGAACTATCCCCATTCGTAGGTTTGGCTATTCTGAATGCGCTGACCATATCTTGCATTGTTGTCTTGACGTTTCGTTATGCCCGCTTTGCATGGCCTAACGCGCCGGTCGTGGCGTATATGGGGGTATTGTTTGCTCTGTTCAGTCCATTGCCGTGGATGATGATGTGGTTGGGGCAGGTTGATACAACGGTTTTGCTGGGTCTGGTAATGCTGCCTTTCGGTGTCCCTCTAGTGCTAGGTAAATTGCATACGGGATTATGGGCGGTGTTGGGTTCTCGACGCGATATACTATGGGCAGCGGCGTGGGGTCTAATTTCTCTTGTGATTTGGGGATTCTGGCCATTGTCTATACTGACACAAGTGGCTCAACAACACCCTATTATCATGGGCTGGCGTTCGACAAGCCCCATCTTTTTATTTGTTGGTATCGGATTACTGTGTGTAACCAACCGTGATCCGTTGAGGCTCATGGCGGCTGGTACATTTATCTCCCCCTATATGATGCCATACCATTACCTTGTTTTGCTGCCGATTTTTGGTCGGGTCAACGGTTGGAAGCAGGTGGTGCTGTGGTTGGGGTCTTTGACATTCATCTTAGAAACAGGATTGAGTACCCCGGCTACCAAAGTCTTGGCACTGAGTTTTCCGCTACTGGTTTGGCTGTTGAGCACACCGAGCTTGAGACCCCGCGAATTGTTGAATGACCCGGATACGATCCTAAATCGTTCGTTAACGACATTAAATGATGTGCGTCAGCGGTTGAGCAGCCGCCAGCCTGTGTTAGGCAAGGGATGATTGGCTGGTAATGCGAAAGCCCCCCACCCAACGGGTAATGGTCAGCACCGCAAAAATCCAAAAAAACAAATCCAGCGGGAACAGATAGCGCGGGATGGCGTCCAGCACGAAATGCACAACTAATGTGTAGAAGATTAGCGTAATCAGCGGCAGGGTAATACGCCAGTTGCGGCGTGCAAGCCACATACCAATTATGCCAAGTAAAAGCCCGGCATAATGAAATATATAGATGACCAGCTTGGCCCAAAAGGCATCGCCTTTGGTTAAATTCACAAGTCCTTGCAGGGTACGATCTGAGCGCCACCAATTTGCTGTTAGGTCTTTAAGACTTTCGCCGGGGTAGTAGACTGTTCCATAAGGTTGCAGGACTGCGGCTGCTAATTCACTTGTGCGATGTGACACCCAACCACCGAGGTTGCCAATGATCTGTTGGAGAGCGGCGTTTCCATAGAGCTGCTGTTGGTCGGATGGATTTGTCGGCAGCGCACCATCCACACCCGCCTGTTGTGCTAACGCTGCATCGGTTTGCTGGGGGCCTTGCCAGCCTTGATCGCTGGCTCCGATAAACAAGAAGGCGGCAAATCCCTGCGCCCCGATGACCCACTGATTCCAGCGAACCCGGTTATAAACCGTCCATGTCGATACTGTGATGCCATAGACAATCAGCATGAGCAAAGCATATTTAAGTGTAGTGCGCCAGTTCAAGATGACCAGCAAATAAAGTGCCAGTATAAGCGGGAACATCAATAAAACCGCACGTGTCAACGTTGTTAGACCTAGTATCAAGCCCAGCAAAACGGGATGGTGCCACCTGATCGCTGAATCAGGCGTAGATATGAGTTTGATAAAGAGCCACATGCCCGCTGATAATAGACATAGATAAAGTGTTTCGGTCAAAATTTGATTCGGTTCAATGACAAAAACTGGCGAGACTGCTAGAACGGTGGATGCCAACAAACCAGTTCGCTCATCGTTGCTCACACGCCATGCCAAACGATAGGCAAAATAACAGGTCAAACTACCTAGTGCTGCCTGTATCACACGGATTATCAATATAGCGGTTTCCGGGCTGGCAACCCACTGTGGAAGGCCGACAAAGATTAGATAAACCGGGCCAGAAGGTGGGGGTGCTGGTTCTTGTCCACGCACCAGTAGCCGACCATATTCAAGATACCACCAGCTATCACCGCCTTTGTCGGTGTAAATCGTGGCACGTTCTTGTGGTAGGGTATGAGCCAAGCGCAAAATTAGCGCCAAAAGCAATATGGCGACTAGCCAGCGGTGGTTGGTACTTATCAGATTAAGCCTGTAGGGTTTTTGTAATGACATCCTGTCATTCTAACCAAAGGTATGAGTGCGGTGCTATACCGGAAAAAGGTTATTGCCATACGATATGCAGATTGGAAATTCACATTTGACCTTTAACAATTATAAGTGTTTGCTGAATAGGGCATCCAAAATTGCACAACCGGGCGTTTTCGAGAGTAGAATGAAACTCAACTATGATGAACGTTTTGCCTGCGGCGGCGGTATAATGGGGTAATTAGTGGTCGCGAAAGTGTGGTACAAGATTATGAAGCTGGATGTACGGTTTAGTGTATTTCTGGTTGCGGCCGTATTTATCGGCGCGGGGTGCAGTGCTTTGCCCGGCTTACGGGTTCTTTCAGGCGAGCAAACGGCTGAAACTGCTGCAAACCAGTTGGTTGAAAACAGTGAATTTGTGATGGCGGACAAGTCTGGCAATACAGATCCAGCGCTGACCGCAGCAGCAGACCGTATTGAAGCGGCAAGCGGGAACCTCGACATCATTGAAATTCGCAAAGACTTGAATACAGATGTATTTACAGTTTATGTATTGCTTGCTCCATCGAACGCCACCTCCCAAGCGGATCAGACCAATGAACTGCGGCGGGCAATTGAGTTAACCTGGCAGGGTACTATCCGCCAAAGCGAAGGTTCGGACATCATCAAGATTGTTATCTTACAGCCGACGCAATTGGACACAATTGATAAGGGTCCCAGTTTCGTAGGTATCGTTGCGGCTAATGTTGAGATTAGCCGAACAGAAGCAACTGCTTATTTGAATCACCGCCCCAATACGGTTAATGACTTCGTGAATCTGGTAGCGGATGGCAAAATGACCTTCGACCAGCCTCAGAGTCTTGAGTTGTATGAAGGTCAACCAAATCACCCTGTATTCATGCTTTCACAGTTGCAGTCTCAATCGCAGTAAGCGCAGGATGAAGTTTTATTGTCAAGGCAGATTTGAGGACTTTACACCATGAGTATTGTGAAAACGGGTGAAGATAACCGGAGTCTTTCCACAGAAAAGCGCTATGCATGGGAAAGCGAAGAAACGCTAGTTCAGCGACGCGGACGTTGGTATTACCGCGTAATGAGCCAATTTACGCTAACTCGACTTGTGATATTCGTGTTTGTGGGCACAGCTCTCCTGAATGCTGATTTCATGCGCTGGCTGTTGCAGGATGCACTTCCTTACGTACTCAATTTGGTGCTCATCGTCACATTCTCTATTTCACAATTTGCGCTTATCTTCTGGTTTCTCGGACGGACGCGCACAGAAACGATCTGGCCGGGTACGACCAGCGAAGGGGTAAGTTTCAAAGATTACCGTGGCCAGCCCGAGTTACTAGAACAAGCACAGCAAATTGTCAAGTTACTGCGTGGCGTACGCATATTTGAGGAATCGGGTGGGGAGTCGCTCAACGGATTGCTACTGGAAGGCCCGCCAGGTACTGGCAAGACATGGCTGGCAAAAGCCATCAGCACTGAGGCGGGCATTCCGTTCTTTTCGATTGACGCCTCATCCATGAATTCGATGTTCATTGGTATTGCGCCGCTCAAGGTTATGAATCTATATCGTAAAGCTCGCAGCGCAGCTAAGGATTACGGTGCGGCTATTGTATTCATCGACGAGATTGACGCGATTGGTTCACGGGCGGGTGTGGCGACCACAGGAGAACGGGCGGAAGCGATATTACTGAATCCTAATCGGCTGCCGATGTTCTTCGGTACTGGTGGACAAGGCGGTTTACTGAGTACGCTTCTGGTCGAAATGGATGGGTTTAGTCTGGAACATGGTTGGTGGGCGCGCAAACGGACATGGCTATATAAGAATATTTTGCGTCGAAGGCCGCCCAAGCCCCAGCGCCGCATTTTAACAATCGGTGCTACTAACCGGATTTCCTCACTCGATCCCGCACTGCTGCGTGCAGGACGTTTTGATAAGAAGATACGGGTTGATGCACCGGATTTGGAAGGTCGACGCGATATTTTTGAGTATTACATGTCGAAGATATCGCATGACGATACGCTTGATCCAATTATTCTGGCTTCTGAGACACCGCATTATACGCCTGCTGACATCAAGCACTTGCTGAACGAAGCGCTGCGATATGCATTATTCGATGGTCGCGACCGTGTTTCAATTCGTGATGTGAGGTTTGCCCAACCGGAGCATGAATTTGGTTTACGCCAACCCATTCGCAATCTGGCTCCTGAAGATAAGTATCGTCTAGCGGCGCATGAGTCCGGTCACGCAATGGCAATCCGCCTATTCCGTCCGGATTATCGAATTGCTCGCGTAACGATCATCCGTCAGGGCGGGGCGCACGGCTATGTCCTCTCATATCCAGCATTGGAAGAGTATGACTTCATGGACACTTTTGAGACTCTGACCAACCGACTGCGTGTTTCGGTGGCAGGAAAGGCTGCCGAAATGGAGTATGTGGGAGAAGATTCGCAGAGTTTCGGTGTCGGCATTGGATGGGGTGATGGCAGTGATTTCGGTCAAATACGCGCAGTACTTTACCGCATGGCCGACGCTGGTATGTTCGGACCGCTGGGTGCTAATCTGCGCGGAACAAATTACACTCCTGAAATGAGCGAAGCAATGGAGAATACCTTCCGCACCGTATTGGAAGAAGTCCGTATTATTCTGCGGATGCATCGTGAAATGGGCGAAGCGCTCATTAACTTACTGTTGGAAAAAGAAGAACTTTATGCCGATGAGGTGGAACAATTCTTTGACCAATATGGTTTGTAGCCACACCGAAGGTTGACCTCAATCCATATAAAAAGAAACAACCTGTAGCTATTGCCGGAGGTATGTCCGCATGACTACCGTTAAACATGCACCCGATCAACCATATCTGGATACCAAGGGCCGCTGGAACTGGGAAGACGAAGAAACGCTTGTAGATCGTAGTAACCGGTTGCCCAACCGCATCCGCCGTTTTATTCGCAATGGGTGGTGGTGGAAGGCGATTATCGCGATTTTCGTCGTCGCCTTGTTTAACGCGAATTTTATGCAGTTCCTGGTCGACTTTATTGGGACAGCCCTACCACTGGCGATTTTTCTATTGGTCGGCATTTTGCAGTTTGTTGCCATTATGTGGTTTGTCAGCCGACCCCGAACTTATGAAGTCATGCCCGGGACTGAAGGTGTGGGCTTCGGCGACTACCGAGGACAGCCCGAACTGCTGGAACAGGCGCGTCAGATCGTCACACTGCTACGCGGTGTGAAGACGTTTGAACGCGCCGGTGGTGAACCGCTATCGGGTTTGCTGCTGGAAGGACCGCCCGGCACTGGCAAGACGTGGTTGGCAAAGGCCATCAGTACAGAAGCTGGAGTACCATTTTTTTACGTTGACACATCATCCCTACAGGGCATGTTCGTTGGTACCGGCGCCCTCAAAGTAATGGGTATGTTCCGCAAAGCGCGTAAAAAGGCAAAGGAATATGGCGCAGCGGTTATTTTCCTTGATGAAATCGACTCCGTTGGTTCCCGTGGCGGCGTGAGCCAGGTTGGCAGCGGTGGGCCAATGGGCATGGGCGGTATGGGTGGTATGGGTGGTGACCTGAGCGGGGTGTTGAGCACATTGCTTATCCAGATGGATGGTTTCCGTGGCAGTCATGGTTTTTTTGCCCGTTGGAAAGCCAGAATATACCGTTTAATCTTACGACGAGAACCGCCGAAGCCAGAACGGCGCTTGCTGGTAATCGGCGCGACGAATCGCATTCAGGCGCTTGACCCAGCCCTGCTACGTCCGGGACGTTTCGACAAGAAGATTCGTGTGGACGTGCCCGATATGCAGGGACGTATCGACATGTTCACTTACTATCTTTCAAAGATGGCGCATGATGATAGTATGCTTCCAGCAGTGCTGGCGACTGAGACCCCCGGTTACACCCCCGCCGATATTAAATATCTCCTCAACGAAGCGCTGCGTTACGCACTGTTTGACGGACGTACGTACATGACTTATGACGATTTTCGTCTAGCTCAGCCAGAACATGAAATGGGTCTGCGTTCGCCATTGAAGCACATTTCGCCCGAAGCCAAAAAGCGGTTAGCATATCATGAGGCGGGCCATGCGGTGGCGGTGCGCTTGTTCATGCCGCATCACCGGATTGCTCGTATCACGATTATCCGGCAGGGGCAAGCATTCGGGCACGTGTCACACTATCCAGCGCGTGAATCGTACCAGGGTATGCAAACCAAAAAATCGTTCCTTAACCGCTTGAAAGTGTCAGTAGGTGGTAAAGCGGCAGAGATGGAATTTTGCGGGTTGGATAACCAAACGCTAGGTGTAGGCGGCGATTTTGCCAGCATCCGCAATGGTTTAAACGCGATGGCACTGGCGGGGATGTTAGGTCCTTTGGGCGGTGCAGTGGGCCGTGTGCAGGACGCAATGGCGACCGGTAGCAATAATCTGGTTTCGCCAACGCCGGAAATGGCAGCTGCGATGGAAGAAACCTTTCAGCAGATATTGAAAGAAACACGCGAAGCGCTGCGCCAGAATGGACACATTGTCGAAGCATTGGTTCAACTTTTAATGCAGAAAGAAGAACTGCTATCAGACGAAGTTCGCGCATTCTTCGACCAGTATGGCCTGACAACACCTGATCCGACGACGTTTATTGAGGGCAAGGAAGTGAGTCTTCTCCCAGGGCCTGAAGGGCGTGCACTGCCTGAAGGTGCGCCCGGCACAGACTAACCAATAGGGTGGTTGTAAATAATTTGACGGTAGCACGCTCCATAAATTATGGGGCGTGTTTTGCTTACAGCCGAAGTCCTACCCGATCATCCAGTTTCATTGATTGCCTTTTTTGCGCTAGAATCACTGAAGTAATGCCCACCGCTGGTTGAGTACATGAGGTATTCCTATTATGGAAAAACGTATGGTGCAGTTCATCCGTGCGCTACGCGCCGCAGGTATCCGTATTTCACTGGCCGAAAGTCAGGATGCTATGTACGGTGTGGAGGCGGTGGGAGCGGGGCAGCGGGATTTCTTCCGGTCAACTTTGCGTGCGACTCTGGTGAAGGAAGCGCGCGATCAAGCGACGTTTGATTATTTCTTCCCACTTTTCTTCGGTAACAATCAGCCTCCGATGAATAACATTCCTGACAACCTTTCTCCCGAAGATCAACAGAAGTTGCAGGACGCACTGCAATCGCTGATGGGCAATATGCAGGCACTAAAAGATCTGCTGCGGCAGTTATTGGAGGGACGGCCATTCAGCCAGGAACAGCTTGAGCAAATGGGGCAGCAATCAGGGCTGAATCAAGGTGACCAGATGTACCAGCGCCAATGGTTCGAACGGCGTATGAACCGGCAGGCGGGGATGCAGCAGCTTCAACAGATGATTGAAGAATTGCTACAAGAACTGGAACAGATGGGGATGAGTGACCAAGCCCTGCAGGAACTGAGGGAGCAGCTGCAAGAAAATGCACAAGGTTTAGCAGAGCAAATCTCCAAGTATGCGGGCGCTTCGCTGGCGGAGCGGATGGCAGAAAATGAACCAGATCCCAAGTCTGATCTCATGGATGTGCCGTTTTCGCAATTAAGCCAAAATGAGGTGGATGATATTCGTGACGAGATACGCCGCCTGGCAGCACGCCTCCGCAGCCGCGCTTCGCTACGTCAAAAACGGGCACGTGCCGGCGAGATGGACCCGCGCCGTATGATGCGCCGCAACATGCGTTATGGCGGCGTGCCGATAGAACTCAAATTTCATACACGACATGTCAAGCCGCGTTTGGTATTGATTTGTGATGTCAGTACATCTATGCGTTATTGCGCTGAATTTTTGCTTACGCTGGTCTATGAGTTACAGGATGTGGTGGCAAAGACGGATAGTTTCATATTCATCAGCGACCTCGTGGACATCAGTATGATTTTTGAGGAAAAACAGCCGCAGGAGGCTGTCAGTCAGGTTCTGCATGAAAATCCACCGGGTTATTACAGTACGGATTTGGGGAACAGCCTCAAGACGTTCCAACGCGACCATATGGGGAAGGTTGGCAGCAAAACCACTGTTATCATTCTGGGTGATGGACGAAACAACTACAATAATCCGCAGTTGGGCATAGCCAGTGATATGCAGCGTCATGCGCGCCGTTTGCTGTGGTTTTGCCCTGAACCACAAAGCCAATGGGGTACGGGCGACAGTGACATGCATCAATATGCGCCCCTATCTAACGGAGTTTACAAAGTAAGCAATCTACGCGAGCTAGCCGGGGCGGTGGACAGTATTCTGACGGGCGGATAAATGGCTCCTAATTTATTTTCACCTGCCGCACGCCACGCAGCGCCGCGATAAGCTCATCTTCCCATGTGATATCGTCCGAGTTAGGGATGCGTCCGGTGGCATCCATCGCTGTGATGAGATCACGCACAAGGTCTTCCAGCGTGCGCGTTGGCTGGAATTCCGGCACATCACGGAATAACTTTTCCGGGCTGTAGATGACATTGTGGGCGAAGATTTCTTCGCAGATGGCGGAGTTGGGGATACCGACAGCACGGATGTCGGCCAGCGAAATGCCCACCAGTTCCACCTCACGCCCGATAACCTTCATAGCGGTACGATGGTGATCTACCCACGTCTCGAAACCACGTTTGACCATGTTATAGACCTGTCCGATACACTTTTCACGGCCTAAGATTCCGGCATAGGCAGGTGCGGCATCATCGACATGCAGGAAAGAATGGAGCGCTTTACCATCTCCACAAATCAGGATGGGTTTGCCTTTGCGAATACGGTCAATCCACGAATATTCCAGTGCAATCTGGCGAAACAAACCCTGCTGCGGCCCCTGTGTGGTGGAGGGTTTGATGATTGTCGCTGGGAAACCATCACGATAATAGGCGTCCAGATACACGTTGTCGGCTTCTACTTTTTCGCGCCCGTATTTGGTGATGGGGCGGAGCGGGTGATCTTCGGTAACGGGCAGCCAGTCATAATCAATACCGTAAGTGCAGACAGTGGATGTCTGGATAAAGTGCTTCACCCCTTTGAAGGCGCGGACATTACTTTCGGCTTGCTGGCGGTTGAAGCAAATCATATCAATGGCGGCATCGAACTGCATGTCCTGCATGATAGCTTCATAGGCTGCGAAATCGTTGCGATCTCCAACCAGTAGCTTTGCGCCGTCGGGTACAGGGTGACGTTTGCCGCGATTGAAGCAGGTTACTTCATGCCCCTGTTGCAATAGCAAGTTGGTGACGCTGAGGCTGATATTGCCTGTTCCACCGACTATGACGACGCGCATAGTGTTGCTCCTCTACGTAAACTGGTGTAAATGACAATAGTAACCTGCCCGAATCAAAAGGGCGACCCACAACGGATCGCCCCTCTACAATTTGTTTCTAGACTTGGATTACTGCCGTCCGTGATCTACATACTGGTCACGTGGCATTTGTACATAATCGGTGCTGGCATCCTGATTACGCAGGAATACCAGTTGACCACCGGCTTCGTCAATTACCACCAAGTCTCCGGGGCGGAATGCACCCTTTAGTAGTTCAACACTCAGCGGATTTTCAATGAACCGCTGTAATGCCCGGCGCAGAGGCCTCGCCCCGAACTGCGGGTCATAACCTTTTTCTGCCAACCAGCGGCGCGCTGGTTCGGTCAGGTGAATCTGGATGCCAGATTCCGACATGCGTTCAACGATCCCACGCATTTGTAGGTCTACGATTTGCTCAACCTCTGCCAAACTCAGTGGCGCGAAGATGATGATTTCGTCAATGCGGTTGAGGAACTCAGGCCGGAACGTATCGCGCATAGCCTTTTCGATTTTCTGGTGATCGACCACTGCCTGCTGGTCGCCAGCCTGTACGAAGCCGAGCACGCCACCTTTACGGGCGAACTCTGTACCGAGGTTGCTGGTCATAATGATGACGCAGTTACGGAAATCCACAACCCGTCCTTGACCATCGGTCAGACGTCCATCTTCTAAGATTTGGAGAAGTGCATTCCAGACGTCAGGGTGGGCCTTTTCGATTTCATCAAACAAAACTACTCGGTAGGGGCGGCGGCGAACGGCCTCTGTCAATTGCCCACCTTCTTCATATCCCACATAGCCGGGGGGAGCACCGAACAAGCGGCTGACGGTGTGCTGTTCACGGTACTCACTCATATCGACGCGTACCAGTGCTTCTTCATCGTCGAACATGAATTCAGCCAGCGCCTTTGCCAGTTCAGTCTTGCCGACACCACTGGAACCGAGGAAGATGAATGAACCGATTGGTCGCTTTGGATCTTTCAGACCGCTGCGCGAGCGACGAATGGCATCGGCAATGGCGGTAACGGCTGCTGATTGCCCGATAATGCGCGAGTGAAGCACTTCCTCCATACGCAGCAATTTTTCGCTCTCAGTTTCGAGCATTTGGTTGACCGGAATACCTGTCCACTGGGCAACCACTTGGGCGATGTCATCTTCATCGACGACTTCGTCCAGTGTGTTTTCTTGCTGCCAGACGTAGCGCTCGCGATCATATTCTTGTTCCAAGCGCAGTCGTTCCATCTTGAACTCGGCGGCTTGTTCATATTCCCGCGCCAAGCCGGCAGCTTCTTCGTCGGCCTCCAGACGGTCAATTTGTTCTTTCATATCTTTGAGATGTGGTGGCATAGAATATAGCGCCACACGTAGTTTGGCAGCGGACTCATCAAGCAGATCAATTGCTTTGTCCGGCAAGTTGCGGTCACTAATATAACGTGCCGACAAACGGACAGCAGCTTCGATAGCTTGATCAGAAATGTTGACTTTGTGGTGAGCTTCGTAGCGATCACGAAGGCCGTATAGCATCTCGATAGTGTCTTCGACGCTCGGTTCTTCTACAAATACAGGAGCGAAACGGCGGTCAAGGGCACTGTCTTTTTCGATGTATTGGCGGTATTCGTCCAATGTAGTTGCGCCAATGGCGTTCAATTCGCCACGCGCCAGCGCGGGTTTCATCATGTTGCCTGCATCAAGTGCACCCTGTGCGGCTCCCGCGCCAACAACTTGATGTAGTTCGTCAATAAACAAAATGATGTCACCGGCGGATCGCTGTACTTCTTCGATGGTCGCTTTGAGACGTTCTTCAAACTCGCCGCGGAAACGACTGCCTGCCAGCATTCCGGCAAGGTCAAGCGATACGACTTTCTTGCCGAATAGAATTTCTGGCACGTCCCCGCTCGCAATCTTCTGTGCCAAACCTTCAACGATGGCGGTTTTGCCTACGCCCGCTTCCCCGATTAGGACCGGGTTATTCTTTGTGCGGCGGCTCAAAATTTGGATGACACGCAGAATTTCAGTATCGCGCCCGATAACAGGGTCGAGCTTGCCTTCCAATGCCATACGGGTCAAATCACGGCTGTACTTTTCCAATGTGCGGTAGCGGGTTTCGGACTGAGGATCAGTCACGCGCTGTCCACCACGAATATCCTTGATGGTGTCATAAACCCGGTCACGGGTGATGCCGTTATCAGACATAATCTTGCTGACGGCTGTATTGCGTTCGCTGATGACAGCTAGAAAGATATGCTCAGTGGAAATGTATTCGTCCTTGAGGCGGTTAGCTTCTTCGTTTGCTAGATCAATGATGCGCTTGACCCGCGGCGTGATGAAGACCTGTCCAGTGCCACCACCGTAGATATCCGCTTTGGGACTGGCTCGCAAAATTTCATCTAGCCGACCACGCATCACACTTACATCAACACTCATTTTTTCAAGAATTTGAGGAATCACGCCATCTGGCTGTTCTAACAGTGCCAGCAGGATGTGTTCGGTATCAACTTGATTGTGACCGTAACGCTGGAGAATTTCATAGGCACGCGCGGCAGCATCCTGTGCGCGCTCGGTAAAACGTTCAAATCGCATCATTGGTGCTTGTTTTAATCCTCGCTTAATCATCTGGCGAAGCATATGCGAAACTGTTTCTATTGTAGCTGAAAATCCTAACCCTGCTTATGAAAGACGCTGCGGGGAAAGAGCGGTGAAGGATTCACATCATGCTAGCATAACGTATAGAGTATCAGAATTGAGTAAACATTCTCTAAACGGAGTGATAGAAATACTGGATGAAAATCCTAGTACAGAAGATTCGGTGGGCTATACTTGCTATTACATTTCCCAAATAATTAACACGCCGTCGACATAAATAATTGACTTAGAGTTGATATTATGTTTATAATTTTACATATGAACAACTCTTAGTTTAACGTTCTCGAAGTATAAAGTGTTTGTGTGACCTCATAAGGAGGGTGGCATACTCCACATAATTACCAATTATGAGTCAACTGCTCGACCATCTTAAGAAAACGCCGAATTCGACCAATCGTCCACAGATTGCTGTTTTGTGCAAAACTAATGGTATGCGGGCTGCCCTAGAAATTGAATTGGCAGCTAAATACTGTGTGACAACTTTTCCGAATAGCGAGCATAATCTAAAACAATTGACGCAAGGATGCTGGGATGTGTTGGTGCTGGACGATGTGGAGATTTTTAAGCACATCCATGCCTTCTTAGCAGGTGCGTATTTGCCAATCATGATGCTGAGTGCGACTGATGATAAAGAACCTATGTTACAGGCTCTAGAGGCGGGTGTAAGCGACTATCTGAAGTGGCCGGCTGATAAAGACATTCTACATGCACGACTCCGGTTGTTAGTGTCGAATAAACAATGTTTTGATGCTCAGCGACAGGCTATGGATCAGTTGAAATCATCTGGCGCACGCAAGGATCGTTTTTTGCATATTGTCACTCACGATCTCAAGAATCCGCTCAATTCGATTAAATTGGCCCACTATCTCATGCGAATGAGTCTGGCAGACAACGCGGAAATGGCTGAACCTTTACACTCTATTGAAACAGCGATTAGCAGCATGAACGACCTGATAATGGACTTTCTGGAATCGTCATCATTGGAGAATGGGAAGACACAGCTCGATCTCGAAGCGATTACCATGGAAGACGCTATTTGGGAGGCTATCTTCCGCCATGGCCCATCTGCTAACGCTAAGAACATAACGTTGCTGATGGGCGAGACAAAGGGAGTAGCACTGGCCGATTCCAAGCGACTAGCACAGATTATGACCAATTTGGTGAGCAACGCCATCAAATACAGCCCGCATAACCGATTTGTGACCATCGCCTCAAGTGTGAAGGAAAACTACGTACATGTTTCGGTAAGCGATGAGGGCGCTGGTATACCAGAAGACGAACGCTCTATGTTGTTTGAGGCATTTGGTCGTACCAGTATTCAGCCCACAGATGGCGAAAGCAGTACCGGTTTGGGTTTGTGGATCGTAAAAGAATTGGTGACGCTGCACGGTGGCCGGCTGGGTTATGAAGCCCCAGCCAGCGGCGGTAGCATATTCTGGTTTGAACTGCCTGTCTATGTCAGTTTGACGGAAGCACTTGCGGGATGATCACCACGCAAGATTCTTCTAACGTTCGTCCGGAGGGTAGTCGGCAGCTAACGATTCGGCTTCCCAATCCGCCCAATCTTTAAGCACGCCCTGAACTTTTTCTCTCATTCCCGTAAGAGCTGGTTCGCCCAGTGCCAAGCGCAGTGGTGGCGTGGGGGATTCAACCGCTTTAATGATTGCCGACGCAGCACGCACTGGATCACCGATTTGTTTTCCATCTAATGACGATAAATTGGTTCGGCGCTGACCGGAAGTGTTGGCGTAGTCAGCAATCACATTTTCGGTCAACACCATAGACCGACCTAAGAAATCTGTACGGAAGGGGCCGGGTTCCACGATGAGCACCTTGATACCCAGATGACTTAGCTCAAGTGAGAGTGACTCGGAAAAAGCTTCTAACGCGTGTTTGCTGGCACAGTAAATACCTGAACCAGCGAAACTCCTCATCCCGCCTTGCGAACTCAAGTTGACGATCCAACCCCTTTTTTGAGCGCGGAGGTGCGGCAGGACAGCGCGCAGAACAGTCAATACTCCGAATACATTGACATCAAATAGGTGGCGAGCTTCAGCGTCGCTGGTTTCCTCAATCGCGCCGATCATGCCATGACCTGAGTTATTTACTAGCACATCTATGCGACCAAAGTGGTCAACGACCTGTTTTACTGCTGCCTCGACCTGTTCAGGGCGGGTGACATCCATTTGAACTGCGAAGGCACGCTCGGGATTCAGGGCGGTGAAGGCAGCCATCTGTTCTGCTTGACGGAGCGTTCCGGCTACATAGTCACCATTTTCGAGAACAGCTTCGGCGAGGGTGCGACCCAGACCGGTAGAGACACCCGTGATGAACCAGATACGTCCTGTTGCCATGACGGCCTCCTTAATAAAAACCAGTTGAATATTGATATACGATAACTTAAACACACAGCTTGTGCGATTCATTCGAAAACCAATTACGGCTTATTCGAAACGAACCCCGGCAATGGACTGATTTTGTCTTGTACCCCGGAAGATGTGGGTCTCAAAAATGGACACTGGAAAACTATGACACAAAACCCGAACGAACCTGAGAAACGAACGGGGGGATTTCGCATTAATCTATCGCTGGATTGGTGGGCGGTCATCACGGCGCTGGCGTTGGTCTTCCTCGTCGCGTCGGGCATTATCACTGCTGTACCGTGGTAATAGATATTTGGCTTTGATCTAACTGCATAAAAGGACGTTTTATATGGCATCAGAATCGGCCCCTAATCGTGCGCGATTGATGGGCGGAATTATTCCCAGCAGGCTTCTAACCTTGTTACCCGGCATTGCGCTGCTTTTTGGCGTTGGATACCTCGGAAAACTAACGGAACAGGTGCTGAAGGACTACGGCAAGACAAATAATCTGTCGCTCCCGAATATCGAGTATGTCCTCTGGGCGATTCTATACGGATTAATCATTAGCAACACGGTTGGCGTACCTAAAATATTCCGACCCGGTGTTGCTACATACGAGTTCTGGCTTAAGTTGGGGATTGTTCTGTTGGGAGCACGTTTCATTTTGGGTGATGTGGTTAAGCTGGCAGGAGTCAGTTTGTTGATGGTCGTGCTCGAACTGGCAGTGGCGATTGTCGTCATGCAAATTATCGGGCGGTTCTTCAAATTGAAACCCAAGTTGACCAGCCTGCTGGCCATAGGTTCTTCAATCTGTGGGGTTTCGGCAATCATCGCCGGAAAAGGCGCGATTGGGGCTGATGATGACGATGCGGCTTTTGCTATTGCGGCGATTCTAGCATTAGGTGCTTTTGGGCTGTTTGCCTACCCTGCGATTGGGCGAGCGTTTCACATGAGCGATCAGGCTTACGGGGTGTGGGTAGGTCTAGCAGTAGATAATACGGCTGAAGCGACGGCAGCGGGCGCGATATACTCCGACGCGGCAGGCAAGGTAGCGGTGCTGACCAAGACGACCCGCAACGCTATGATCGGGTTTGTGGTGCTGGGCTATGCGCTGTATTGGGCGTCGCGCGGGCAGGCTGAGGAGGTCAAAAATAAGGCCGGATTTCTGTGGAAGAAGTTCCCGAAGTTCGTGCTGGGATTCCTGTTTGTATCTATTCTAGCGACACTCGGAATGTTTAACGGGGCGCAGCTTACGAGCATCGGCAACCTGTCGCGCTGGGCATTCTTATTGACCTTTGCGGGTGTAGGGCTGAAGACTGATTTTCGGGAAATGCGGCGACAGGGGCTGCGTCCATTTGTGGTGGGGGCGCTGGCAGAATTGACGATTTCATTCATTACATTTGGTATGGTGGTTGGGGCTTCATCCATGCTGGCTCTCTAGCGAATACCATAAATGGGACAATACGATGTTAGTGCGCTAGAATGGGCGCAAAAGTTGGTATTTTGAGGAACATATTATGGCTACTTCAACCCGCGAAACACCGGTTATTAACCCATACGACGGCAGTGTGGTGGGGCACGTCCCCGAAAGCAGCGAACAGGACGTGCGCGACGCTATCCAACGGGCGACAGATGCCGCGCCAGTGATGGCCGCGATGTCTGCTCACCAACGGGGCGCAATCCTGAACAAAGCGGCTGACATCATTGCAGGGCAAGTGGACGAACTGGCGCGGATTATGGCGCGAGAAAATGGTAAGCCGATGAAGTATTCGCGCGGTGAAGCGGCGCGGGCGGTAGATACCTTCAACTTCGCGGCGGATGAAGCACGGCGTCTGCACGGGGAAACTATCCCACTGGACGCAGCAGCCGGGGGCGTGGGGAAGATCGGCTATTACGTGCGTGTGCCAGTCGGTGTGGTAGCAGCTATAACACCGTTTAATTTCCCGCTGAATCTTTCGGTACATAAGCTGGCTCCGGCTATCGCGGCGGGGTGTACGGTGGTGATGAAACCCGCTCCGGCCACGCCGATGACGGTGCTGCGGCTGGCGGAGATTATGCAAGAGGCGGGACTACCTGCGGGGGCGTTTGAGGTGGTGACGGGCGGGGCGGACGTGGGGGGCTGGCTGACGACTGACCCGCGCATCAACTTGATTTCCTTCACGGGCAGCCCGGCGGTGGCGCACCATATCACCAAGACGGCAGGACTGCGACGGGTGGTGCTGGAACTGGGCGGGAACGCGGCTACGATTGTCGAAGAAGATGCTAATATAGACGCGGCGGTGAACCGGACGGTGATGGGCAGCTTTTCTTACAGCGGACAGGTGTGCATTAGCGTGCAGCGCATTTATATCCACCGGAAGCGATATGATGAATTTAGGCAGAAATTCCTTGAAGCTACCCAGAAGCTAAAGATGGGTGACCCGCTGAGCGACCAGACGGACATCGGGCCACTGATTAATGATGTGGCCGGAGAACGACTGGAAAGCTGGCTGGGCGAGGCGGTCACGCAGGGGGCGAAGGTTGTGGCAGGTGGTAAGCGCGAGGGGCGCATGTTCCAACCAACAGTGCTGGAGAACGTGAACGAGGGAATGCAGGTGATGTGCGCCGAGGTGTTTGGGCCGGTGGTGAGCCTCGTTCCGTATGATGATTTTGAAGATGCGTTGAGCGCGGCTGACGAGTCGAGCTTTGGTTTGCAAGCGGGCGTGTATACCCGTGATTTGAACAAGGCGATGCGGGCGGTACAACGGTTGAACGTAGGCGGTGTGATTATCAACGATGTGCCGACGCTGCGGATTGATAATATGCCGTATGGGGGCAACAAGGACAGCGGGGTAGGACGGGAAGGCCCGCGCTTTGCGATTGAAGAACTGACGACGCTGAAGATGGTGGTGATTAATACGGGAATTTAGTTGGTGGTTGGTGGTTGATGGTTAATAGTTCATAGTTTATGGTTAGTGGTTGTTAGTCTATGGTCGAGGGCTAATAGCGGTTGGCTATTGGCCTTTGGTTTTATTACAGAAGATTACGGTGTTGTGCACAAAATGCGGCAAAAGCTGCACATGCAACACAGAATTATGTGCCGATTGTGCGGGTTATGTCGGAATTGGCGGCGAAGTCGTCGTCGTCGGACGATTGGATGAGCGACAATTCCGACATATGGTTGGATTGATACAATTACACACCACATTATAGAACAAATATTTGTATTTGTCAATAGTGTTTTGGTTGGGGTTTGCAAACCTTTGTCCATACAGTTGAACCGCCAAGACGCCAAGACGGAGCGCACGCCGCAGGATAAACCCTGCGGCTAAGTGAATAAAGCCCCGTGAACGGGACTGGGACCTTCATAGGTACAAGGCATTTCTGTAGGGCATATTTTCCTGAGCTAGCGCAGTATAGAGGCAAGCTTTGCACAGAAGCTGGCAGCAATCTATTTAGAATAGGCTGAACGCATGTGCAGAACTTATTGCGTTGCTTTTGCTCGAGTATGTGAAATTGCTTCCTGCATAAGCCAAATAAGGCTAGAGGCGATATCACCATCTTCCAAAATATAGCCCTTGTAGTAACTTATTTGACATCAGCGAAAAAATCTCCAATAATATTAAATTGAAATATTAAATGTAAACTAACGAAAGTAATTGCATGGCAAAAATTAGACTACATCTAAAACTGCCTTCATTGGAATTGGACTACGACGGCCCCGAAGAATTTTTTGAAAGAAAGCTTGAGTTAATAGTTGAGCACATTAGTAAATTACCGATTTCGTTTAGGCAAGGACTAGATCAATATCCTTCCCCAAATCCACCAGATATTGACCATAGCCCCGATGTGACAGATCCAAGTCGCGATATTCAATTGTCTGTTAATACTGTGGCAATAAAATTAGGAGCTACGAAAGGTTCTGATCTAACATTTGCAGCCTGTGTTCACCTACATTTTGTTCTAAAAAAGGAATATTTTTCTAGGAAAGAGATTCTTGAAAACATGAAAAATGCAACCTCATATTTCAAGCAATCGGATTCAAAGAATCTGTCACATAGTCTCAAAAAACTGACTCAAGCGGGAAAACTTAACGAACGTAATAAAAACGAATATGCCCTTCATTCAAGTCAAATACCAATAATGGAACAAATACTTGTTAACAATTGATTTAGCGCGAGACTTAGTTCATGGAGAGAATCTTTCTCGCACGGAAATTCTTTTGCTCCTTGTATTGATTAATGACGCTATGCCGAAATCGGCAACCAATATTCGGAAACTAGCTATTTCGTCGGGTATAAGAAAGGCTGCAAACTGGAATTTTGCTAGGGATTTGAATAATTGTAAGCCTTACATCGTCAAAGTAACTGAAGGCTATGTCATCACTGCGAAGGGACGAGAGTACTTAACGGCAAAGCAGTTAATTCCTCAAACAAAACGCTTGTCAGCAGTAAATGTGCTCAATGATTTGCGTAATCATGCGGCTGGCATTACGAATCAGCAAACCCGAAGCTTTGTCGAAGAAGCGATATCTTGTCTAGAGTTTGGGCTTTATCGGCCAGCAGTCGTGTTCTCATGGATGGGCGCGGTATCTATTTTGCATGAGCATGTATTCAACCAAAACTTAGCACAATTCAATTCTGAAGCAAAGCGTCGTAATCCTAAATGGAACGATGCTACTACAACTGACGAGTTGTCAAACTTGAAAGAGAATGATTTTTTGGACGTAATTGAAAAAATCGCGGTGATAGGTGGTAATGTGAAGTCGGAACTAAAACAATGCTTGCAACTTCGAAATGGTTGCGGGCATCCCAATTCACTAGTTATTGGGGAAAATCGTGCTATTGCCCACGTTGAAGTGCTACTTCTAAATGTGTTCTCAAAATTTTGATAATATTAATCTTCATCTTCACACTTTTCCACTGCATACCAATTACTGGGTGTTTGTTAGAGCTGGGGATTCTCAATGGAGAAGCGTAGCAACACTTCACAGTAGTATAGGGTATGTTGCGAGAGTAGGTTAGTAGGGCTTGTTACCGCCGTTCCCCTACGTCAGACGGGCATGTTTGGTATTAATTCTTAACTACCTGATTGCGTGGAGGTAGGGAGCAACGCCTGTACCAAAGGATAGAATGAATGTTACATGGCAAACGGGTGACGCTGCGCGGGATGACGCGCGATGATATGGAACGATTGTGGCAGTTCAACAATGATGTCGAAGTTGAGCTGGCAGGTGGAGGCGATCCACCGATGCCACAATCATTACCACGACTGCAAGCGGAATATGACCAGAATGTGGGAAGCGGTGGACGGGACGGCGCGGCATTCGCCATTGAGGCGGATGGGCTATTTATCGGGCAGTGCGCGTTGTTCAATTTTGATGAGGTGGCGCATACGGCTGAACTGGGCATCACGATTGGCGACAAGGCCTATTGGGGTAAGGGTTACGGGCGGGAAGCGATTACCCTGCTGCTGGATTATGCGTTCCGGCTGCGAAACCTGCGGAAGGTGTGGCTGAAGGTGAACGGCAACAATGAGCGCGGCATCGGCGCGTACCGGGCGTGCGGCTTCGTGGAAGAAGGGCGTTTGCGGGCGCAGGTGTGGAGCAACGGTCAGTATATTGATCTGGTTCAAATGGGTGTGCTGCGTGAGGAGTGGCAGGCACAGTCCTCAGCTTAACCTTGCATTCATTCATTTCTGCATATAATAGCCACATAGGGAATGACAGCTATTAGCGGTTAGCTTTTGGCTGTTAGCTAAGTCATAACACGAAATGACATTGATATTGATTGCCTGCTGGGGCAATTAATTGATAACTAAACATTGGCAAGTGGTACTGAGACAATGCGTGATAAACGACCTGTTGATGAATTGACAATTGAAGAACTGGAAAAGGTGCTCGCGATCCGCAAGCGCGAGGAACGGGAGAAGAGGCTGGAACGGATGAAGCGGGCGGGGCGGGTGGTCAGCCCGGAAGTACAAGCGCCGCCTGTGCCAACCGCGCCTATTCCGCAAATTCCCGGCGTGACGGTGCCGCCTGTGCCGGAGATGCCGCGCCCACAGCCCGTAATGGCGGCAGCAGCGCCCGCAGCATCCTACAGTACAGCACCGGAGTTCGAGGACGAACAAGGGACGATGCCTGCGGCGGAACGATCGCGTTTCTGGCGCAGTTTCGTCAACCAATCGCTGCTGCTGGTGGAAGGGCTGGCGGTGGTAGGGCTGCTATTTCTGGGTTACCAGATGATAACCGCCACCAACCAACTTCAGACGGAAACGGCCAACGCACAAGCGTTAGCCAACCAACAACGGGCGACGAGCTTGCCGACACTGGCGCCGACGCCGCAAATCCAACTGCGCGATGTGGTGCTGCCGGGTGGGCACGTGTTTGATGCTAACGGGCAAGTGCAGTTTGCCATCAACGAAATTCCTGAATCGCTGCGCGGATTGGTGTCAGAACAAATTCTGGTGCCAATCGCAGCCCGTCCACAACCTACGAGTGAAACGGCGATTGAGATCAATATACCATCGTTGGGGATCAACCAGACGATTGTGCAGGGGACGGACTGGGAGGCGCTCAAGCTGGGGGTTGGGCAACTGCTCAACGGTGTGAATCCCGGTGACGATGCCGGTAATCTGGTGCTTTCGGGGCACAACGATGTGTACGGGGAAATATTCCGGCACATTGACGAGCTGAAGCCGGGTGACGAGTTCAATATCCGCACCCGCACACAGTTATTCACGTATCGCATCAGTGGTTCACAGATTGTCAATCCGACCGATGTGGATGTACTGGGGCCGCGCGGGGGTGCAACAGCGACACTCATTTCCTGTTACCCGTATAAGGTGAACGACAAGCGCTATATTGTGTTCGCGGAACGGGTGAATACGTAAGAACAATCCCTCAGCCGTCGATATTAAAATTCAAGGGGCGCAGCATCCCAAAGGGAGGCTTCGCACTGCAGTGCCCCTACGATTACGGGCACGCCTCTGTAAGTTGACTGTTGGTCGCGCAATCCTCCAGCGATGGGCAGCGGCAGGCAGTTGTTTGTTCCAGCAGGGCTTTGCGGGCCTGTATTTCCACCAGTAGTTCATCTAATTCACGGATTTTTTGCGGGGCGATGGCGATATTTTCGGCAGCGACAATTTTGGAAACAAAAGAGTTGGTGGATGGCTATGGTTTCCGACTGCCACTGAACAGCGACATGATTCACAAGGTGGGACAGTGGATGGCGAATGAGCGATTATGCTGCCCTTTCTTCACGTTCAAGATGATCGTCAGTGAGGAACTCTGGATCGAGTTGAGTGGCACAGAGGCGGTCAAGTCGTTGATTGAGTCAGACGTGGTGGGACTCATCCGATCAAGGGATTTTCCGACGATGGATGTGCTTCAGGCCACGTATGAGGCGGTGACAGGCACAGGCTAACCCACGTAGTATAATCCGCCCGTTGTTAAACAAGCGGGGCGGACATGAACGAGACATTCATCGAAACGCTACGGAGCTGGCAGAACTTCTACTTCATGATTGGTGGCGCGTCGGCGGGGTTGATGGGGCTGATGTTTGTGGCACTTTCGCTGGGGACGCATCTTGTAAATGACCAGACCGCGAGCAATGTCGCGGCGTTTGTCACGCCGAGCATCATCTATTTTGTATCGGTGCTGCTGGTAGCGGGGGTGATGCTGGTGCCGACATTCACGACGTTGGTGCTCGGAATTGTTCTGGCGGCAGGCGGCGCAGTTGGTTTGGTGCGGACGACGGGGCATGTGCGCGATCTCATCCGCGTCAATAACGAGTATCAGGATTTCAGCCGCTGGGACTGGTTGTGGCAGGTGATTCTGCCGCTGGTGAGCTATGGTCTACTTGTGCTGGCGGGGCTGGGATTCTTGTTCGATCAATGGACAGTGGCTTTTATGGGCGTATGGCTGGCGGTGCTGATGCTGCTACTGTGCGCTATTGCCAATACATGGAGTCTGGTGCTGTGGATTGTCGAACAAGGTGGGTCCTAGGGCAAGATATTTGGTTGCGTGCGTTTTTGCTGCCAAGCTACAACTCCGACGATGCCCATCAAAAGCCAGCCTAGTCCCGACAATGCTGCGCCGATCAGCAAGGACAATGGCCTGTAGGCAAAGGTGATGGTGTGGTCGCCGGGGGGAGCACAGACGGCACGGAAGGCGGTGAAGGCGCGCACAATTTCGGTAGATTGACCGTCAACTTGTGCTTCCCAGCCGGGATAGTATTGATCGCTGAGTACCAGAACACCACCTGCGCCTGTGGTTTCAACCGTAACAATGTTGGCGTGATAGCCGGTAATCTGACTTGTCGCACGGCCAGCATAGGAACAGTCAACAGGGTGGTCGATAATGGCGGTGAAGCGTAGTGACTCGACATCTTGCGCGATCAACTGGCGGACGGCATCGTCGTTGGGCTCGACAATCACGTTGTTGGCGATCCATGCACGGGGGAAGGGATCGGTGCGGCGATAGTAAATGCCACCGTCAGCGATGCCGATGAGTTCAAAGTTGGGGCGGTCGTAGGGTTTTTTGGCAAGGGCATATTTGACGCCCATAAGGGTATTGGCCGTGCCCACGGGGTCGTGGGGGTCGCTGATGTTTTGCAGCTTGTCAAAGGTGGCCAGCATGAGGGGATCATAGCCGAGCACATGCAGATGGCCGCTGGCGAATGAACCGTTGTAGGGACTGTCGTTGGGGATTTCGATTACGCGGGCATCTGCGCCAGTCGGCACATTGACCACTGCCCCTTGCCAGAGTGCATCGCGCCAGCCGGGTATGGTGGTGATTAGCTGTAAGGGCACGCGCCATGCATCCAAGGTGAGAACTGTTAACAGGACGGGCAGCGCCCAACGCAGGCTTGTGTTCTCGCCGCGCGTCCACAGCCAGAGGGCTGCCCACAGACCGCACAACACCACGCCGGAGAGGGCCAGCGCACCAGCGACCACGAAGGCACGGGTGGGCATGGGTTCGACGTGGCTGGCGCTGGCATACCATCCGGAAAAGAAAACCGAACCGGCAAAGGCCAATCCAATGCTGGCAGGCAGCCACCACTTCAACACGGGCTGAAGCAGCGCGCGGCGGGATTCGGGTGCGGACTGCTGCAAGTGGGTGATGAGCAGCGACGATAGTCCAGAGAGTCCCAGCACGACGAAGAACAATGCCCGACCGGGCGAACGGAAGAAAGAGAAGCCGGGCAGCCAGCGTACCAACACGGGCAGCAGCGCCCCTTCCAAGCCGATGCTCATTACCAAACCGAAGGCGACAAGACCGACGAAATAGGCGTGCTGACGGCGGAAATTGCGAAAGGCCAGCGGCAGGGCAAGCAGCGGTAGCAAGCCAGCATAGGCGGCGAATTCTTCGTAAAAATCTGCGCCCCAGTAGTGAACGGGTGACTGGGTGGGATTGCCGAATAAACCGGGCAGCGCGAGACCCAGAAATTGGGCGGGGGGCAGCGCGAAGGAATTGATGAAGTTGAGATCGGTACTTTCGCGGACGGAGAGGCGGGTGAATTCTAAAACAGGCAGCAGGAGTGCTGCGCCTAATATGAGGCCGATGATGCCCATGAAGACGAGCAGCTGTGCGCCCTGCCACAATGCCTTTAAGCTGTCCTCAGCCATTACGGTGTGATAGCCGAGCAGCGCCAACAGACAAAGCGCCATGTAGAACGAGAGCGGCGGATGACCGGCTAGCAGCGATAGGCCGATGACGGCTGCGCCGGGCAGGGCTGAGCGCCATGTTCCGGTTTTGAGGGCGTGGTGATACGCCGAAATGGCCCACGGAATCCAGGCGAAGACTAGCAGCAGGGTAAAATGCCCAGCGTAGAAACGTGCGCCAGCCCATTCGCTCATGGCGTAGATAATGCCTGCAGCCAAGCTTGCACTGTGGGTCGCGCCAAAAGAACGAGCCAACCGTGCCATGCCCCAAGCGGCAAGCCAGATGTGCAGGGCCAGTACAAGGCCGATGCTGCGATCTGCGCCGAGCAGCCAGATGAGCCATGTAGCGGGATAAAAGAGGGCAGCCTGTGGGTTGCCGATCAAGGGTACGCCGATGAAGGTGCGCGGATTCCAGAGCGGTAGTTCGCCGGAACGGACTAATTCACTGGTATAGGTGTAGAGCGGATAGACAAAACTGCGGAGGTCATTACCTGCGAGGACTTCACCGTCGGGCGGCAGAAGCGCAGGGCGCAGGAAGATGACGGTCAGCAATGCCAGTACAAGTGGAACTAACCACGGACGGCGTTCAAAAGCAGACTCCACTACTGCACCTCAATTTCGCCAATAGTGGCATAGGGTTGACCATCACTGAGAAGCGGTTGATTATCACCGTACCAGTACACATTGACCACCAATTGATATTTTCCTGACGGTAAGTCAACCGGAAGCGTGACTGTGTGGCGGTCGAACTGTAGATCATTGACCTGCCAGTGGGTGGTGGGTTGGTCGGCGGGGGGGGCGTTATGTTCAGCGCGGACTGCGCCGCTGCTATCCAGCACGAATACACCAACCGAGTAATCGAGCGGCGGGGGTTTGAGGGCCGACCACCACAGGTCAATGTGAAGGGTATCACCGGGGTGGGCTGCGGCAGGCGCAAGCGCGTCGCGAAGGTTGAAGACATCCGCAAACTGCCAGCCCTGCTGGCTCAGATCGGGCTTTTCGTAGAGGACGATGTGAATGGTGGAGTCGCCAAAGCGCTGGCGATAGTCCTCATTCACGGCCAGATCTTGGCTGAGGACGCGGTGGAAACTTTCTGTGCCAGCCTCAAGTGCGTTCATGATTTGCGGGGCTTGTAGCCATTGGACAATCCAGACACGGCGGTGGGATTGCAACTGCAGAGCTAGAGCAGGCAGCAGGTCTTTTTCATTCGAATAAATATCGGCGCGGGTGATGGTGCGGATGATTTCAGCATCCGGCAGGAGGCGGCCTATTTCATAAGCGAAGGCATTATCGTCCCAGCCGGTTTCCAGGACCACGAGATCACCGGGCGAATAATCGGCGGTCAGCAAAGCGGCGGCCTGATCGCTGTCAATACGGGGTTGAATGATAGCAGGTGCTGCCAACGTGACAATGATATAAGTGGCTGCGAGAAGGAGAGTGAATGCAGAACCCCTATCCCCCAACCCCTTTCCCCGCATACGAGGAAAGGGGAGAAATTGTGCAGAGCGAGGTGACTCTTTTTCTGCTTCATTCTGAGCATAACTGATGTTCATCAGACTCAAGCCATAGCCGCAGACCACTACCAAGGGCGGAGTGAGGTAGACCAGTGTGCGGCCTGAGAGCAATTCAAAGCGCAGGCTGAGGAGAAACATCAGGATGAACAAGCCAAGCCCGGCGAGCAGCAGTGTCCAGCGAGACAGAGATGGCTGGTGGAGAATATGCCAAGTGCCAAGTGCCAATAGTGCTAACGGCAAAGCAGCCTGTGTGCCTAGCAACAGTTGCGCCAGTGCGGGTAGGTTGGCGAGCGTGGCCGGAAGCGTACCGGGAAAGCCACCAATGCCGCTGGTGAGGGTCGGCCACTGGATGCCGACAATGACGAGCAGCCACGGGATGTAGAGGACGACGGCGGCCAACCATGCTGAGAACAAATAACGGATGCTGATTTTGTGATTGGAGAAGCGGGCAGCAGCCAAGGTGATGACGATTTGGAGGGCGAAAGGCAGCACGGCGAAATAGAGAGTATAGAGTGCGAGTGCGAGACTGGCGACATAGGCCAACCAGATGGTGCGGCGGGGTGATTTCAACAGGCGCAAAAACCACAGCCACGACACGGTGACAAACAGGGTGAACCAGCCGTAGTGACGGACTTCCTGACTGTAATATACGGCTAAGGGCAGCGCAGCCATTAGAAGGGCGGCGTAAAGCCCGGCACGTTTGCCGAAGCCATCTGCGCCGAGACGGAAGGCAGCGGCGACGGTGAGCAGGCCAGCGGCGATGCTGAGAAAGCGCAGTGCGAGGCGGCTCTCACCAGCGAGGGAGCGGAAGGCGCTGAGTGCGAGAAAATACAGCGGTGGGTGGCGGTCATGGGCGAGGGTGTCGAGAATGACTTCGGTACGATGGTCGGTGGTCGCCCAAATGCTCCAACCTTCGTCTGTCCAGACGGGCCATGTGCTGACGTTGATGATGCGGATGGCAGCGGCCAGCAGCAGGATGGCGGCAATGAGCCACAGGTTGCGAACACGGGTAGTGGACAGCACAAATCATCTCCTCAAGTTGCCTATTATAAAGGGTTTTGCGGTGGGGGTGACATGGCGACGTAGATAAAAGGAAAATCAAATTGAACCGCCAAGACGCCAAGTACGCCAAGAGACGGTATTTAAACCGCAGAGACGCAGAGAGCGCAGAGGCCAGATGGAGGGGGCAAATCCTAACGATTGCTGCCGTGCCTGTAAAACAGGAACAGAACAGGAGAAGCGAGCGTTTTTGAGGGAGTGGTGTTTCCTGTTATTTTGGGGACATGCGGCGTACAAACCAAATTCTAACCGGAAGGTTTGTATTAATTTATTTGATACAGGTTATGCACAGCGGCATTTTGATTACAAGGCATAGGCACGGGCAGGGTTGGTGACGGTGAGCTGGTGAATTTCGGTTTCGTTGACGCCGCGCGAACGCAGCGCGGGGATGAACCAGTCGGTGAGGGCAGTGTAACCGCGCACACCGGATTTAGGGAGGCCGCCTAGTGAACCGACTTCATACCAGCCCGCATCGTGTGACAGCAGAATATGGTCGGTATAGCCGGCTTCCATAAGACGCATAGTGAAATCAACCAGCTTATCCTGATCGGGAAACCATTCTTGCGCGCCGATGGCATCAAACTCCACCCATGCGCCGCGTCGGGCAGCTTCAACGTGAATGTTAGTATCCGCTTCGGTGTGGGCATGTATCCAGATGAAGCGGCTCAAGTCTTGTCCGGCAGCTTCGAGGATGTCCATTTCGGCACGGGCGGCAACGCCGCCAATGGTGTGGCTGCCGATGGTCGCGCCGGTGGCTTTACTAGCGAGGGCGGCGGCGCGTAGATTACGGGCTTCGATGGACGTGGGACCCTCATCTACTAGCGCAACTTTGATGAAACCGGCTTTGCTGTCGGTTTCCCCTATACCTTCTGTGAGTTCGCGTATCCAGATTTCAGCGAGCGCTTCCGGGCTAAGATCGAGCCACGCGGTGGGGATGAAGCCCTGTTTGTAAACGCCAGTCGGGGCGACGATGTGGATAGGTGTCAAATCGGCGAGGTGGCGCAAAACGGCGATGCTGCGCCCTGCGCCAACGGGGGCACAGTCTACGAAGGCGGTGACGCCTGCTGCGTGCGCGGCATCCAGATAGGGTTTCATCAAGGCTGCAACGGCTTGCGGATCAGCCTCGCCATAATCGGGTGCGAGCGGGCCGCGCAGATCGACAAATAAATGCTCGTGGGGCAGGATCAAGCCAAGCGAGTCAACTGCTACCGGGCCTTTGACGGTTTGTAACATAACCATTTCTAAACCTTTCGATAAGCTGCCCCTAACTTCCCGCACAAATGGTAAATTGTCAACACAATGGGTGCGGCGAGTTTGTGTTTGGCAATAGCGGTGGAGGCGATTTAGAAAAACGGGGTACAATCTGCGACATTGAATACTGGTTTATGCCGGGCTTACATTTCATTGAGTGAACGAGGAACGCCTCGTCCCTACGAAACTGGCTAATTGTGTAAGTCCTATCAATGAAAGGACAAGCTGATGAGCACCCTTAATCCGCAACGGACGATTGACGAACTGAAAGACCTGCGCGCACTGACGCAGAACGACGACGGCGCACAGCGCGTGGCATGGACGGAGACATGGGCGAAGGCGAGGGCGTGGCTGCGCGAAAAGATGGAAAAGATGCCCGTCAGCATCGAAACCGACGAAGCAGGGAATGTGTGGACGACGCTCAAGGGGCAGTCGGATGATGTGATGATTATCGGCGGACATATGGACTCTGTGCCGAACGGCGGTTGGCTGGACGGCTGCTTGAACGTGCTGGCGGGGCTGGAAGTGATGCGGCGCATCGCTAGCGAAGGCACGCCACCCGTGACGGTGCGGTTGGTGGACTGGGCAGATGAGGAGGGGGCGCGCTTCGGACGCAGCTTATTAGGGTCAAGCGCGTGTTCGAACACGCTCATCCCTGATGAAGTGCGTAATTTGACGGATAAGGACGGCATCCGGCTGGAGGATGCGCTGGCGAATTTTGATGTCAATCTGGATATGGCAAACCAGTCGCACCGCCAGTTGAAGAACGCCAAAGCGTATCTGGAACTACATATTGAGCAGGGGCCGGTGCTGGAAAGTATGCAACTGCCGCTGGGTGTGGTGCTGGGGACAGTGGGCGTGGAACGGCACGGCATTCGCTTCACTGGTCAGGCTGCACATTCTGGCTCGACGCCGATGGACAAGCGGAAGGATGCGCTGGGCGGTGTTTCCAAGCTGCACCTCGAAGTGCGGGAAATCGCCAAGCGGCATAAGGGCGTAGGCACGGTGGGGCGGGTGGTCACTCAGCCCGGCATTGTGACTTCAGTGGTGGCGGATGCCTATATGACGCTCGACCAACGGCATCTCGATCCGGATGAATTAGCGGCCATGCTCAACGAAGCCAAGGATTACAGCCAGAAGGTGGCGGCTGAGGAAAATATTGGCGTGGAGTGGAGCAAGTTGTGGCAGATTCAGCCGCTGCCGTTCCACCCGCAGTTGATCGAGTTTTGCGACGAAGCGATTAAGGAAACCTGTGGTGTTTCGCATCGTTTACCGAGCGGCCCGCTGCACGACGCGGCGGAGATGGTGCGGGCGGATGTGCCGACTATTATGATGTTCGTGCAGAGCTTGTACGGTATTTCGCACAACAAAATTGAGGACACCAAAGAGGAACATATCGCACTGAGCGTGCAGGCGATGGACAAGCTGGCTGATAAGACGATGGCGTGGATTGCGGCGGGCGGGAAATAGTATTGAACCGCAGAGACGCAGAGACATACATTTGAACCACAGAGACTCAGAGAAAACACAGAGGGATGATTTTCCTAGCTCTAAAGTGCGGCTTGGCTTAGGAGTGTTGGCAATTCTGGTGGTCAGCGCCATTGTCGTCGGTGTTTTGTGGGTCACGAACGTGTTTGGGTGGCGGGCATGGCGCGTGCAAGAAGTGGAACGTTTTGTTGGTGCGCCGCTGCCCGCCGGAGCAACAGATGTGCATTTCGCTACACAGGATAAGGTCGCACGTATCGTGTGGCTGCGTTTCACAGTGGCGGACAGCGCTTTAACGGATTACACAAAAGCGGCGGGAATTGATGCGCCGCTGCAAGACGGCTTCACACCGTTTCCTGCGCTCAATCCTCAAGAAGCGGGCTACGGTTGGTGGCAGGCGTCAGCCGCCACTGCTTACGCAGGGGTGTACTGGAACAACGGCGAGAAAGTCACCGAGGTGCTGGTGGACCGCAGCGACGCGGTGCAGCGGGTGGTTTATGTGCGCGCATACAACTTGGTAGGGAACTGACGTGATGATAGAAGCATCCGTAGATGTTCCCTGCAAGCGTTATTAACGGTTGCTCCCGGCATTGATTACGGGTTTAGGGCCGTCCAGAGCATTACCACGATGACGGCCACCGCCAGCAGCGAGAGCACCAGGCGCAACATGTTGATTTGCATGAGGCGTGCCATATCCGGCCCGCTGGCTTCGCCACTCTGTTTCACTTTGTTGTAGACGGGGGATGCAACAAATTGGGTGACGAGCGAAACCGAAAGGTTTAGTACCAATGCCGCGATAACCTCAAGTACCGTCAGGTGAGACGGGCGGCCAAAGAGCAGAATGACATTGCTCAAGAGAGTAAGGCCGTAGGGTGCGAGCAGCGGGATGGTCAGGTGGTCTTCATAGGCTTTGAGGTAGGCGGGGAATTCGGTTTTCCCGACTGAGCTTAGCAGCGGGTAGGCCTCAAAATGGATGTAGGCTTGAACACCAAGATTGTATATTGTCGTAACGACCAACACGATGAAGACAAGACCTTCAACAGACATGCTCGTTATCCTTTGGCGCACAAGGCGTCTGCTCAATTGTATGATGGGGAAGCGAGATGAGTGTAGCGCGTTCTAAGATTTTTGCCGCAAAGCGCCTTGCTATACAGATTAGAAAATGACTAATATTGCGGCGTGTACCGGAATCCAGTAACAGGAGCATGAAAAAAGGACGAAGCAGCGCCTCGTCCTCAAATACATGTTCTTCTGATGTTGTTGACTAGTCCCCTGCGGCAGTCACCTGACCCGGAACCCACTGATCCTTGGGGGTGACGGCGCGATGCTCGCCAGTGGCGAATGGGTCGTACTGCGTTTCCAATTCCTCGCGGAACTGCTGCATATACAAATTGAAATAGTGACCTTTTTGCCGCATCAATTCGCTGTGACTGCCCATTTCGCTAATGCCACCGTTTTCGATTACGAGAATACGGTCGGCGCGGCGAATGGTGGACAAGCGGTGGGCGATGATGAAGCTGGTGCTGCGCTTCATCAAAATTTCCATACCTTGCTGGATGAGTGCCTCAGTCAAAGTGTCCACTGAACTGGTGGCCTCGTCCATGATGAAGATATCCGGCTTTGCCAGCACGGCGCGGGCGAGGCTAATAAGCTGTTTTTGCCCGGTGGAGAGCAGCACGCCACTCTCGCCGACCTGCTCATCATAACCTTTTTCGAGCGTCATGATAAATTCATGCGCGCCTGCAAGTTTAGCGGCTTCTTCGATTTCGGCATCAGTTGCATCCAGCCGCCCATAGCGCAGGTTTTCGCGGATGGTGCCGCTAAAGAGATGGGGGGTTTGCAGCACCACACCGAGGCGCGAATGGATGCTTTCCAGTGTGTAGTCGGTGTAGTCACGCCCGTTGATCTTGATCGCGCCGGACTTTGGCTCGTAGAAGCGGCAGATGAGGTTGACGGTGGTGCTTTTGCCGCCGCCCGTCGGGCCGACTAGGGCAATGGTTTCACCCTGCCGCACGGTCAGATTGAAGTTCTTCAACACCGGTTTTTCCGGCTGGTAGAAGAAGTTCACGTTATTGAATTCAATATCGCCGCGCATAGTTTCGACACTGATCGCGCCGGGCTTATTCACAATATCGGCCTTCGAGTCGAGCAGGCTGAAGAAACGCTCGGCGCTGGCAACTGCCTGCTGCATCTCGGAATAGACGCGGGCTAAGTCCTGCACCGGCCATAACATAAAGGTGATATAGGCGATAAAGGCTTGAATACCACCGATGGTCATATCACCTGTATTGACCTGCAGACCACCGTACCAGATGATCGCGCCGATGGAGAGGGCGCTGAGGATCTGGACGGCAGGGAGGAACAGGGCGCTAAACCATGCCGCACGGAAGGCGCGGCGATACATATGTTCAGCAAGGTCGTCGAATTCGCGGCGGTTGGCTTCTTCGCGGCGCAGGGCCTTGACGACGCGCACACCGGTGATGTTTTCGTTGTAGACACCAGTGATCTTGCTATTCAGCCGCCGCACCTCACGGTACTCAACCAAGATTTTGTTTTTGAACCACAGGGCTACCCGCAGCAGGACAGGGATCATCACCAACACGACCAGCGCCAGCCGCCAGTTGATGGTCAGCATGAAAATCAAGGCGAATACGATGTTCATGGCTGCCCATGTGACGTCTAGCATGCCCCATGTGACCAGATCGGCCATGCGCTCGGTATCCGAGGTGACACGCGACATGATCCAGCCGACAGGTGTTTTGTCGAAGTAGGAAAACGACAAGGTTTGCAGGTGGTCAAAGACTTTCTTGCGCAGGTCATAACGCACCCGCTGGCCTAAAACACCCGCCAAATAAATGAACGAAAATACGAGCGCCGCGAAAAAGAGCGACAATACACCGTACAGCGCCAAGGTTTGTACCAACGCTTCGGAGTTGCGGGCGATGATGCCATCGTCCACAATCCGCTTGCCTAGATAGGTGAAGAATGACTCCAAAACCGACACCAGACCAATGGAGACCATGAAACCGGCTACCCACTTCCAGTGAGGGCGCACTGCACCCAGAATACGGACGAGGGTGCTGGTATTGACTTGACTGGTAAACAGTTCTTCTTCAAACTGGAAGTCCGATGACATCGGCGACCTCCCTTTCAACTTCGTCTTCAATGCGCGATTGCAAATCGTAGATGCGGCGGTAGATGCCCGGCTCATCCATGAGTTCGCTGTGTGTGCCGCGCTGGACAATGCGGCCTTTGTCGAATACTAGAATCTGGTTGGCGTGCATCACGGTTTGGATGCGGTGCGCGATGATGAAGGTTGTCCGTCCCTTCATTAACTTGAGCAGCGCCTGCCGGATTGTATCTTCGGTTTCACTATCCACCGACGATGTGGCGTCATCCAAAATCAGGATGCGCGGATTCTTGAGCAAGGTGCGTGCCAGTGCCACACGCTGTTTTTGCCCGCCGGAGAGCGTTACGCCGCGTTCGCCGACCAGCGTGTTGTAGCCGTCGGGGAAGGTCAGGATGACATCGTGTACGGCGGCGGCTTTGGCGGCGGCGATCACTTCGTCGTCACTCACCTCGCGTCCGACGCTGAAAGCGATATTTTCGCGGATAGTGCGCGAGAACAAGAACGGTTCTTGCTCAACTATGCCGATCTGCTGGCGGAGATAGCCACGAGGCATATCCTTGAGTTCAACCCCATCCAGCTTGATGCTGCCTGCCGTATAGTCATAGAAGCGCGGCAGCAAACCGACCAATGAGGTTTTACCTGAGCCAGTTGACCCCATTAGTGCCACACTTTGTCCGGCTTTCACTGTCAGGTTGATGTCGTGCAAGACGGGTGCTTCGGCATCATACTCAAAGCTGACTTGCTTGAATTCCACATCACCGCGCAGATCGGCGGCGGGCTGAAAGTTGCCAGCGACCAGCGATTCCTGTTCTGTGCCGATGACCTGCATCATGCGCTTGTAAGAGACGACACCGCTGGACATATCCACAATCAAGCGTCCCAAATTACGCATGGGATTGATGATTTGAGTCAGCAGCGCGGCATAAGCGAGATAGCTGCCGAGCGTCAGCGTGCCATTCATCACCAGCGTGGCGGCGTAGTAGTACCCGAACAAAATTTGCGCGAAACAGATGATGTCGGTCAGCGGCCAAAAGGCGGAATGCATGATTAGAAAGCGTCTGCCGCGACGGAATTGTTCTGCATTCTCAACTTCAAATTTGTCGCGCTCGTAATCCTGGCGAGCGAATGCCTTCACCACGCGCACACCGCTAAGGTTCTCTTGCAGGGTGGTCGAGAGCTTGGCTTCCTGTTCCTGCAAGTGCTCGTAAGCACGGGCGATGCGCCCGAAGAACAGAAAGGACACGAGTGCTACGACAGGCACGGCGACGATGGACTTAACTGCCAAGTCGGGGTTCAGGAGCAGTATCGCAACAAAGTTGATGCTGAACAGCAGCAGGATGCGACCCACGCCAATAGCCTGCTCGGAAAAGAATCGGCGAATGGCATCCAGATCGGAGGTGGCGCGCGAGAGCAGTTCACCCGTCGGCATTTTGTCATGATAGCGGAACGAGAGCCGCTGGATGTGATCGTACATGGCGTCGCGCAGGCGCAACGCCAGCCCTTCGGCAGTCTTGGCGGTGAAGCGTCCGCTGAGAGCGCTGAATGTACCTTGTAAGCCTGCCAGAACCGCGAAGCCTAAAGCAATTAATGGCGCAATTTGCATCACGTTCGGGCTGGGCAATACGTTGTCGATAAAGTGACGAACCAGAAGAAATGAACTGGTATTCATCAAGGCTGACAACGCCAGCGCGACGACCGCCACCAGATAATAGAGGCGGAATCCGGTCATCATGCGCCAAAAGCCGCGCACCATGTTTTTAGATAAGCTGTTTCTTACATCATACGTATAAGTTTGTTTAGGCGGGAGCATCCTCACCCTCCACAGACAGATAAAACCCACGACGGTTGTGCTCGTCGAGGGTTATTCCCACGTGAACTCAGATTGGAAAATCAGACGATCTACGGAACCGGGAATTGTGCTTTAGTGGTTTGTATTCTCAATCATTTATGTAACCAGCCTTTCGTCTGAATGTCAATCGGGGGTGGACTAGGTCGGGCTTACACGGCTGAAAATTCTGAACAGACTTGAATAGTCATTAAAGGTTCAAAAAAGATCATAGCAGATCATTATGAGAAATGCAACTACAGATTTTGGCGCAATGCCAATTTGTAATTGGATCGCGCCCGATCAGTTCTCATTATAGGGCTTTACGGATTATTGTGGACGAAAGTTTCGATTTCGTTGATCTCACTTTCGCTCAGGCGGAAATCGAGCGCGCCGAAAACCCCTTCGATCTGCTTGGCACTGCGCGCACCGACGATTGCGCCGGTGACGGCGGGCAGGCGCAGCGTCCAGGCGATGGCGGTTTCGCCGGGTGTACGCCCATGACGACTGCCGATGTCGGTTAATAAATCAACTAACTTGAGATGACGCAGGATACGCGGCTCGTGAAAGCGTTCATCGCGGCTGCGCCAGTCATTGGCGGGCAGGCTGCGGGCGCGTTCCAGTGTCATCGCGCCGGTAAGCAAACCAGCGCCCATTGGCGAGTAGTTGATGACGCCGATGTTTTGCTGTTCGCAGTAAGGCAGAACTTCCGCTTCGACCTCACGGGCGACCAGTGAGTAAGGGGGTTGGTTGGATGTGACAGGCGCGATGGCCTGCGCCCGCTTCAATTGACTGACGTCAAAGTTGGATACGCCAATCCAGCGCACCTTGCCCTGCTTTTGTAAATCCGCCATGACTGTCCAACCCTCTTCGATCTCTTCATCAGGCTTGGGCCAGTGAATCTGGTAGAGGTCAATAATATCTACGTGAAGACGGCGCAAACTGTCTTCGATCTCACGGCGGATCATCTTCATGCTGTTGTAGTTTTCGCGCTTTTCATTCCAGACGGTGGTGCATTTGGTGAAGATGTAGGGGCGGTTCGCGCGACCCTTGAGGGCTTTGCCAACCACTTCTTCGGAGCGACCCAGCCCGTAAACGGCGGCAGTGTCGATCCAATTGATGCCGTGATCGAGGGCTGCATGGATAGCCGCAATCGATTCGGCATCATCTTGATCGCCCCAGCCGAAGCGCCAGTCACCACCGCCGATGGCCCACGCGCCGAATCCAATGGGGGTGATGCGCATATCTGAATTACCGAGTAGCCGTGTCTGCATCGTGAACATGCCTTTCTATTGAATTTCAGTTAGGACAAGGGGACTAGAGCACTGATTGCTACCCTAAATTATGAAGAGATTATAACCTATGGCGGATGGACACGAAAAATTGGTATGCAGTGCCAGAAAATGGGGTCTAACTGTCACAAGATTTGATCATTCAAATACGCCTGATTGAACTCGATTCGTACATTCCGCCACACACCATCCCCTTGCCAGAATGCGGCAAATCGGTCACAGTAGATGGGGTAAATTGAATTACCTTTTTTGAGGAAATATCATGGCTATTCGCATCGCAAACGCTCCAGTAAGTTGGGGCATCTACGAATTCAAAGATATTGAACCTAAGTACCCGTATACGCGGGTGCTTGATGAAATCAAAGAGACCGGACACACCGGCCTTGAACTGGGACCGTGGGGCTACCTGCCGACTGACCCGGCTGTGCTCAAGCCGGAACTCGACAAGCGCGGCCTGCAACTGCTTTCATCTTATGTGCCGGTGCAGTTGGCAGATGCCAGCGCACACGCGGCAGGTGAAGAGCATGCACTTAAGGTAGGCCGACTGCTGGCGGCTTGCGGTGCGCAGGTGATTGTGCTGGCGGACGATAACGGTACAGACCCGCAATTGGTGGCACAGGCCGGGCAGCGCACGGGGTCGTCTCTTTCAGCAGCCGAATGGGATGTGTTCGCGGCAGGTGTGAACCGGATTGCCCGCCGTGTTCATGACGAGTGCGGTCTGAAAATCGTATTTCATCACCACTGCGCGGGGCATGTGGAAACGGTGGAAGAAACCCGTAATTTGATGGAGCGTGCCGATTATGATCTGGTGGGGTTGTGCCTCGACACCGGACATTACCAGTTTGCGGGCGGCGACGCATTGGAAGCCGTTAAGACATACGGCGAACGGGTGCGCTACCTTCATCTCAAAGACTGTGATCCGGCGATTCGCCAGCGCTGCATCGAGCAGAAGTTGAATTACTTCGAGTCAACCAAGCAGGGTGTGTTTTGTGAACTGGGCAAGGGCGCGGTGGATTTCCCCGGCATACTGTCCCACATGACACAGCTTGGCTACGACGGCTGGGCGATTGTCGAACAGGATGTGCTGGTGGATGATCTGGATGCCCCCAAGCAGAGCGCCAAGCGCAACCGCGATTATCTACGCGGGTTGGGGTACTAAGCCTGATGGTTGTGCATTACAGCCGCTTGTATCGCTATTTCGCGCTGTTCATGGGTGTGTTGAACGTCGTTATGGGCGTGGTCGCAAGCAATACGCTTAGCCTAGTTGTAGGGGCTGTATTCATTGTGTTAGGCGCTATTGCCCTGTCGAGTGTCTATGTTCGCATTGAAAACAACGTGATTACCCTTTATGCGCTGCTTGCCCCCTTCAAGCGGCGCATTCCGTTTCAATCGCCGGACGACATTACAGTAGTGGGGCCGCGCCTGTTTGTTAAAACGGAAGGCGTGACACGCATGATAAACGCGCCAACATGGATGGTGAACCAAACGGAATGGGCGCGGTTGCAAGATAATTTTCTGGAAAAGGGTGATGCGCGTTAGGACAACCTTCCTGAACGTACGGATGATGGCGAGAACCGGTGAATGATCCGGGCGTGATACTGGGCTGGGCGATCATCGGTGGCCTTGCGCTGGGCATCGGCTTTCTAATGTGGCGCGGCATTCGCCGCTTTCGCATTCGCCAAAAGCTGCACAAGTACCTGATTCAAAAGCAGAAAACTGAAACCGGCCTTGTCATTTTTGAGGAGTGGAACAACGCTTTTCAGGTGGATGTCATTAATGGCAAACGCCTTATCGCTGGAAAAGGCGTCTTCACCCTCGCGCCGGGTCAATTCAGCATCTATCCCTTAAACGGCAGCCTTGATCCGTTGTTCACCCTGTCGCTAGATCATCTGCGTTGGTTCGGACGACCTGTCAAGTATCATGACGGCATGAATGACATCTGGCTGCATGTCGAAACTGAGCAGGGGTGGTTACTGCTCAAGCTAATCATGCACCGCTATGTCATGCAGGATTTTGTGCGGACAATCAAGCCCCTGACCACGCCAGAATTGGTAACCGCTTACCGCCGCCGTCGTCCGTATGTTCACGCTGGACCGCTGCCCGCCCAACCCGCCTCGCAGGATATTCATGGGGCGTGGACGCTGGGCGAAGCAGTTACGTTATACCTCATGCCACGCCACCTCATCATCATGGATGGCTCACGGGTGATGCGGAAACTGGAGTTGGAAGATATTCAGGACATCAAGGCGCTGCGGCGGCTGGATGCGCCTCAAGCGGACGGACTGCTGCGCTTCCGGGCGGAGGAGGCCGATTTCGCCTTTGCCATCAAGGAACATGAGGCGTTTGCCAAGTCCCTAGCGGAGGCGGCACGCAGCACACTGGAAGCGTCGTTGGAGCAGAAGCGCAAGGGCAAAGCCTATGACGAGGATTATGAATACGACGATGATGTGGATATGGAGGACTTCGAGGATGAAGTGCCGCCTCAGTCAAGCAAGCGCACTACGTAGCTTTTGGCTTCCGCTTCGATAAACCGCACCAAGCGTTCGCCTTCTTCAATCAGGGCCTGCCGCTCAACCTTTGGCAGCGGCGCGAAAGGTTCTATCGTCAACGTAGCGACTTTCTTGGCTGTGGTTGCCTTCCACACACCCGCCACAAAGCCGTCAATGAGAATGGTGGCGGCTACCCGCAAACCCGGCAAGTACACCTTGGAGCGGTGTTCGTCGGCGATCACGCGGGTGCGTTTGCTGTGCGACAGTAGCAGGTTATCGAATTCGGGCAAGAAGCGCGGCGGCGCGGGCGTATCGGCAGCCGGAATAACGGCGTCAGGCATATCGAATAGTTCGCGCCGTCCGTCGTCTGGATACACCACTAAATCAGGCTTGAGTGCTTCAACTGCCTCTTTCAATTTGGGGAGTCCTGACCATGTTTGCAAATCGGTCACACTGGCCGGGCCGAAAGCCGCCAGATAGCGGAATACTAATTCCTTGAAGTGGATGGCGCTGGAGACGGACTGTCCCAGCCACGACTCGGCAAGGGTAAAAGCGGGCTTGCTGGAATAGCTCCAACCACTGCTCATCGGAACCTGTACCAGCGCGATGTGTGTCCGCACTGTATATCGCATCGAACCGACATCGGTGTCCGGCCAGCGGGCGCTGAGCATGTCGCTGATTTCGGCAAAGGTGCGTGGCTGTTCACTGATAAATTCCCGTGCAGCATCCAAAATAGCTGCAGTGTCAATCGCGCCGCGTTTGCTGACAATCGCTTCTGATGCGCCGCTTAGTGCAGGTTGCAAGGTGCTGCGGAAGCGCACATAATCGCCAGCGGTGAAGAGATGCAGCGTCGCGCGCATCAGGGTGGCCTTCACAACCGAGTGCTGTTCAATGGGTGCTGCCAAATATTCACGCTGGAAGTCGGTGAGGCGTGTCCATAGACCGACAAAAGGCGGGAGTGCCATCTGTGCCTGCATCCCCACTAGCCGCTCGATAGCGGTAGGGGCGGGGAGTGTTTCACGATTCAGCAGCATTTGACGGGCTAAAGTTGCCCGGTTGAGTTCACGGAGTGTCAGCACACGATTTGAGTTCATGGCGGCGTTCCTGATAAAGATACTGTCAGGCAGCAGCGTAGCAGAAATTATGGTCTATGTACAGCTAGTGCAGCCAAGTTGAGAGGACTTATGGACAGAATAAAGCGGGTGAAGTAGAGTTTAGTCATAGTAACCGATGCATAGAGGTAGGCGCAGACCATTCGGGAATCATGCACATAATGGTTCATGTTATGATGATGCCCACTTAGGCAGCTTGAACCGCCAAGACACAAGAGGATGAAGTCATGAAACTTGCAACATATACGTACGAGGGCCGCACCCGTGTGGGTGTGGTGGAAGATGAGCGCATTCATCTCACCAACGAATCAGAGTCAATGCAATACTTGATCCGGCGAGGGTTGCTGCCGGTCAAGCGTAATGAATCGCTGTCGTTGGAAGAAGTCAAATTGGAAGCGCCGCTGCATCCGGGCAAAATTATCGCCATTGGCAAGAATTATGCCGAACACGCCAAAGAAACGGGCAGCGAACCCCCCAAAGCGCCCATCATTTTTGCCAAACTCCCCAGTGCCATCATTGCGACGGGCGAAACCATCACATGGAGTAAGAGCATAACGGATGAGGTGGATTGGGAAGGCGAGCTGGCGGTGGTGATTGGCAAAAAGACCCGGAATGTCAGTGAGGAAGATGCCCTGAGTTATGTGTTCGGCTACACCATTGCTAACGATGTGAGTGCCCGTGATTTACAGATCAAGATTGACGCGCAATGGACGCGGGGTAAGAGTCTGGATACTTTCTGCCCACTTGGCCCGTGGATTGTGACGGCTGATGAAATCCCCGACCCGCACAAGTTGGGTATCAAAACCAAAGTCAACAACCGCATCATGCAGGATGGCAACACCAAAGACTTTATTTTCAACATCCCGACATTAGTGAGTTATTGCTCGAAGATGTTTACATTAGAGGCCGGTGACTTAATCATTACGGGTACGCCGTCTGGTGTAGGGATGGGCATGAAGCCGCAGAAATTCCTCAAAGACGGGGACACGGTAGATGTCACGATTGAGGGTATCGGCAAAATCAGCAACTCCTGTAAAGTTCTAGAGTAGATAAATCGTCATCTGGCGACATTGTTGTACAAACGATAATCTGCGGGTAGCTTTACTTCGACCCGCAGTTTGTGTTGGTCAAGAATCTACGGTTCGTGGGCTTAGATGATGGGGGAACATTTATGAAAAAGATATTTGTTTCGTACAGCCGCGCCGACAAAGACTATGCCTACCGGCTGGCCGATGACCTCACCGCTCATGGATTTAGCGTATGGATTGACAAGCGCATTGAACACGGCTCGGATTGGTTTGATGAGATTCAGCAGGCCATCTATCATGCGGATGCGGTGGTGGTAGTGATGTCGCCGGAGGCCGAGAATTCGGACTGGTGCCGAAAGGAAATACTACTGGCGATGCGGGAAAAGAAAGCTCTCTATCCCGTGCTGCTGCGTGGCAAAGAGTTCGCCATTTTGATAGACCTGCAATTCGCGGATGTGCGGAATGGGCATCTTCCACAGGAGAGCTACTACGAGCACATGAGCCGTCAGTTGGGGACGCCGCTCAAAAAACCATTTGATCCGCTGCGGGGTTTGCGGGAAAGTCTAGGAAGTCTAACCAAATCCACCAGAGGTTGTTTTTTGGTTGCAGTCGGTCTGGCAATCGGCGCCATCTGTGTGATTGTGGCGTTGGTGGCGGTCATCAGCAACATTGATAACCAACTATCAGATCCGTTTGTTCCCGTAAATACCAACAATAACAATGTAAATGTGCCGGTAGGCAACCCGGCGCAAAATGCAGCCGATTTCGCCGCCGCCGTGTTAAGCGGAAATACCACGCTGGCCGACCAATACACCTGTGACAGTCTTCGCGGTACATTGGCTTTTGCAGTGGTGGCCGATTACGCCAACGCTGGTGTCACTGGATTATTGTCGCAAACGGTGTGCAATGTGACGGGCACAAATCTGGTAACGTGCCAGATGACAGTCGCATTTCTGACGGGAACCAGCGCCAACGTACAACAGACTTATACCATGCAGAACAATTTAGTGTGCGGTGTGGTGAATACTCAGGTATTCTAGTAGGGTATATCACCCGTCATACTACTTATTTCCACGGTGCAGAACATGAAAATTGGTGCAGTGTTCCCCCAGACTGAAATTGGCGCGAATCCGGCAGATTTGCGGGATTACGTGCAAACGGTTGAACGGTTGGGTTTTGACTATCTGTTGATTTATGACCATGTGCTGGGCGCGAACCCCGAACGCCCCGGTGGCTGGCGCGGCCCGTACACCTTCCGCGAACAGTTCCACGAACCGTTTGTGTTGTTCGGCTGGATGGCGGCGCTGACCCAGCGCTTAGAATTTGCAACGGGCATATTGATTTTGCCGCAGCGGCAGACGGCGCTGGTTGCCAAGCAGGCGGCGCAAGTCAGTGTGCTGGCTGGTGGACGGCTGCGACTGGGTGTCGGCGTTGGCTGGAATATCGTCGAATACGAGTCATTGGGTGAGGATTTTCACACGCGCGGGAAACGGGAGGAAGAGCAGGTGGAGCTACTGCGGGAGCTGTGGACCAAACCACTGGTCAACATGAAGGTGAGTTCCATACCATCCCGGATGCCGGACTCAACCCGCTGCCAACCCAACCGATTCCTATCTGGTTTGGTGGGGGGGCGGACGCCCTGCTGCGGCGCGCGGCGCGCCTAGGCGACGGTTGGATGCCCAACTACATGCCGATGGATTCCTTGAAAACCATGCTGGGGCAAATTCGCGGATATGTGCGGGACGAAGGGCGCGACCCGTCGCAGTACGGCATTGATGTTCGCATTAATTACAACCGTACCCCTCCGACACAGTGGGGACAGGAATTGGCTGAACTTCGCGGACTTGACGTCACCCATGTGTCGCTCAATACAATGGGGGCAGATTTTACAGCCCTTGACCAGCATTTGGATGTCCTGCGCCAATTCAAGGCGCATGCTGATGCTGGATAATGGACAAACCAAATTAACTGCTACTAATTTTCGATGCGGGCGAGGCTTGCCGCTCCTACATATGATTTGTCCGTAAGTCAGAGGCAGTTAAGGTTACGGTGTGGTGGATTTAGGATGTTGCCCATGAGAATCTATATATTGGGTTTGCTCCTCGTGTTTATGACAGCAGCCTGCGGTGGCAACACGAGCCAATTGGCGACCAGAGCGCCTGTGCCGACCGTAAATGTTGGTGATCTGGCGGCAGGTACATTCAAGGCAACGGTAGGTGGAGCGGTCAACGGCGAATTTAGCGGGTCGGGCAGCTACATTCGGGCCGTCAACGGCGGTTTTCTGCTGAACGTGAGCGGTGTGGAAGGGATTGCGGGGGCTGCCGTTTCAATCGTGATGCCCGAAGGTATTGCGCCCGGTGTTCATGCGTTGAAATCCTATTTCGATGCGGTAGACAGCGAGGCCAACAAAATCACGAGTGTGGGAGCCAGCTTTAGCAGTATTTCAGCAGATGGCAGCAGCATTGACGTCTATTCTACGGTCAGCGAAGGGACTCTTACGCTGCAATCAGTAGACCCGATGACAGGCAGTTTTGCGTTCAAAGGCGCGTTGGAAGCGGGCGGCACGGTTCAAGTGACCGGAACATTTAACCAATTGACTTTGGTATTGGAGGAATAAATCTCGAAGCTGCCGGGACTTACTTAGGCCGGTTTGATCTCGTTTTGTTCTCCCACGGCGTCCTGGATGCACCCATCAATGTAGGCAACGCGGTGCTTCATGCCCAAACCATCGAATATTTCACGGGCTTCGCGGAAGTGTGCGAGGGCTTTGTCGAGTTCTTTCTTCATCTGGTAGTCGGTGGCAAGGTCGGCCAGACTGTAGCCTTCCCCGCGCTTATCTTCCATCTGGCGGGCAATGTTTAGCCCCCGTTCGTGGTGCTGGATGGCTGTATCGAGCTGGCCTTGATCGCGGAAGGTATCGCCCAAGCGTCCCAAGTTGATAGCCTCGCCGCGTTTGTCACCGGTTTCGCGGGCGATGGTGAGCGCCTGACCCAGATATTCCGCCGCCCGTGCGTACTGTCCCAATCCGCGATAAGCATCCCCCAAGCGTCCGAGATTGATACCGCCGCCGCGCCGATCACCCATATCCTGCACCAGTGCCAGTGCCAGTTCGTAGGTCGCAATAGCCTGCGACAATTTATCCTGTTCGCGGTAGATGTCGCCGATGTTGCCGAGGTTGATAGCCTCGCCGCGTTTGTCACCGCGTGCCTGCGCCATCGTCAATGCCTGCTCCAAATGCTCGATGGCTTTGTCCAACTGCCCGATGAGGCGGTAGGCGATGCCCAAATTGGCGAGATTGATGCCTTCAGATTGTTTATTTTCCACCTGACGGGCGATGGCTAGTGCCTGCTCCAAATGCTCAATGGCGGACTGTGCTTGACCAAGCAGACGGTGGGCGATTCCGATGCGCCCCAGTGTCAAACCTTCGCCGGTCACATCACCTAGATCGCGGTAGAGTTTAAGGGCTTGACGGTAATATTTCATGCCTGTTTTGATCTGCCCCAGATCGCGGTAGGCGCTGCCTAAACTGCCCAAATAGGCAGCCTGTCCGGCTACATCTTTCAGCATTTCGCTGGCATTGGCGGCTTGTTCGAGCAGGGTGGTGGCGATGCCCGCATAACCCTGTAAGTGCAAAAAGCCTTCTGTAGTATCGGTATCGAAATTGCGGTAAAGCCAGTTGGCGAAACGCTGGACATCGCCATAGCGTTCGACACTCATCGCCCAACCCGCCGCACCGATGAAATTGTCGAGTTCGGTACGCAGGGCGGCAAAGTTTTCCGGCTTCGGTTCACGGTAGCGTTCGAGATAGCGCAAGCAGGCATCCAGTGCGCGGTGATGGTCATCATTGCTGGCCTGTGCCCGTACATAACTGTAGGCCAAATCATGGATGCGGAATTCCATAGCGCGATCATCGGTTTCAGTCAGACGCTCCGCCAATCCGCGCCGCTGTAAACGGTTGAGAGCATCTTCTACCGCCGGAATCTGAGAACCAAGATAACCAGCCAGCATTTCCGGCGTGGCACTGGAAGTGAAAAAAGCGCCGAAGGCCAGAAACAATTGGCGCGCTTCAGCATCTAATCCATGCAGACTGGTTGTCAGCAGTTCTTCGATGCTGGTACGGCCTTCTTCTTCCGAACCCTCCGGAGCGGTCAGCTTCCACGGCGCAGCGGCGATGCGTTCTAGCAGTTGGCGCGGATTGAGGCCGTCTAACGACAACGTGAGTGCGGCCACCTTTACGGCGTAGGTGTGATCGCCTAACTTCTCGCACAGGGTATTGGCGTCTTTGTCCTCTATCCATGCTTCGTCGCCGTAATGCGCCAGCAGTTCCAGCGAAGCCTGCCGTTCCAATCGTCCCACATCGAGGCGCGTCAAGCCGGTGAAGCGGCTGCGGGATGTGACCAGGATGGGGACGCCGCTGGGTACGGCATTAACGTTCAATAGCTGCGTTAGTGCGCGGGCGTTCCAGACATCGTCTAATACAATCAGTTTCACATCATGTTCAGCCAACAATAGACGCACCACCCGTGCTTGGTTGGCGATGCCTGTCTCCTTGATGACAGTTTGCTGTGCATCGAAAGGGCGTGCCAGTGCCACTAACAGGCCATCACGGTCTTCGGTGCCAGCCCGCAGCCAGACTGCCGCGCCTTTACCAGCGGCGATACGTTCAGCTGCGACGTGGGCGGCCAGCGCGGTCTTGCCCATGCCACCAAAACCTTGCAGCAGCACCCGCTTGCCCTTGTCGAGCAGACTGTTAATGTCGGCGACTAACGAATCGCGTCCCACCAAATGTTCGGGGTTGCCCGGCACATCGTCGGGGTCGGTGGCGTAGATAGCGTCCAGTTCGCCGCTGCGGGCGGTGCGCCATTCCTGCCAGTTGACCAGCGCCATCGTCAATTTACTGCTGAAATCATCTACGGTAGTGAACAGATTGCGGATGACTGATTTTTCGATCTTCGCTTTGAAGGCCGCCACCCGTTCGGCATTGCGTTTCTCGATCCAGCGTTTCGGCCAGTCGTAATCCGGCTCGACAATGAAACACAGGCGGTCAAGGCCGCGTTCACCGGCATAGTCATATTCGCTTTCGGTCACGCTGGCTTTATGTCCAGCTTCGATATAGCCATAGCGATGGGCCACGATGCCCACAAATAAATCAGCCTCTTTAAGCTTGCGCTTGCTGCCTTCAGTTGCACCTACGCCCATCGCTTCGAAGTTCTCCATCGCAATCGGTTCAAAGCCCAGTGTTTTACAGACTTCAATCGCGGCTTTACGATAGCGTTTCAAATCAAGGCTGGTGCTGCTGATAAAGACCTTTTTTGCCATGCCTGTTCCATAATTTTTGTGATATGTGCCTCACTGTCATGGTACGACAAGCCGGAGTCTGAGACAATACGAGAAATGTAATGATGTCTTAAAACTCGTTGTTCATATCCCCGTAATAAATAGCAATCAAGATTGAGATGTTACGTTTTGGTCGCCTCGTTAGACCAAAGGATAGATTGATACTGTTATGAGGAGTTGTTATGTCCCGGAATCGTTTGATCTTATTTGGCGCTGTTGGTCTGGTTGTGCTCGTCGTACTTACTTTTCCGTTGTGGAGTCCGCTGTTCCGCAATGATGTGGTGGACGAAGCCTTCCCCAGCTTGAGCGCCGAACAGCGCGACGCGGTGCGGAATATGCCGCGAGACCAGCAAGACGTGCTGATGGCGATGAGCAAAGACAATGCCCAGATGGCAGCGGACACCGTTTCCGCCATGATGGAAGCCGATACCGCGATGGATGAGGCTATGCCGGAAATGCCTGCCGAGCCTGCTGTCGTGTCGCAAGGGTCGTTTATTGCGATTGATGCTGTGCATAAAGCTGAGGGCAGCGCCACCATCTATGATGTGGACGGCCAGCAGGTGCTGCGCTTCGAGAATTTCAGCGTCACCAATGGCCCGGATTTGCACGTCATCCTCAGCAAAATAACGCCCACTGACACGTTCGGCGGGGTGGGTGACGATATGATTGATCTGGGCAAGCTCAAAGGGAATATCGGCAATCAGAATTACGATATTCCGGCTGAGGTTGACCTGAGCCAGTACCAGAGCGTGGTTATTTACTGTGTACCCTTTGGTGTGGTGTTTAGTTCGGCGGGGCTGATTAACGCGCCTGCTTAAGCGAGGAAATCTCGCTCATTATGGGCTACAATAGGTGCGATGAAGCCATTGATTATTGTAGCCCTATCTACTCTCCTGCTGGCGGCTTGTGGTGCACGTCCGTCTGCCGCACCTTCGCTGACGCAGACCCCCCTGCGGGTGGTAACTAGCGCCCCAACACCTACTACCTTTGTTATGCCCACGCCGCCACCGTCGCCAACGGCCACCTGTCCCGGCGCACCCCGCGAACGGCTGGTGCTGGGGGAACGTGGGCGGGTGCTGCCGGATGACCCTCGATCGGTAAATGTGCGAGCTGAGCCGGGCACAGACAGTGACATCCTGACGCAGATGCCCATCAATGCCATTTTTACCGTGCTGGAAGGGCCGGTATGCGGCGAGAATTACAGCTGGTATCGCATTAGTTACCGCGAGTCGGATGGATGGATCGCAGAAGGTGACTTGACCAGCTATTACGTTGAACCTTATTTGGTGAATTGAATAAGCAGTTACCAGCGTCCAGTTGAAATACATTGCATCAGGAGCTTACATGGACATCAATCCTGCCGACCTGCGGCATCATGAGGTACATAAATTGATGAGTGGCAGCATCGTTCCCCGGCCTATCGCGTGGGTCAGTACCCGCAGCACAGATGGCATCCCCAATCTGGCGCCGTTCAGTTTTTTCACTGCCGTGTGTTCTGCGCCGCCTACCGTGTTATTTTGTGTGAGCACCCGTGACATCAGCCTTTCGCAAAAGGACACGTTGACCAACATTCTGGAAACGGGCGAATACATCATCAACTTTGTCAGCGAACCGCTGGCGGAAGCCATGAACATCACCGCTGTCGAAGCGCCGCCCGATGTGAATGAGTTCGAGCGTGCGGAACTGGTGGCTGAAATGGGAACGGTTGTTAATGTGCCGCGCGTGGCTGCCAGCCCGATACACTTCGAATGCAAATTGAACCAGATTGTGACGATCAGTGACCAGCCGGGCGGCGGTAACATCGTCATCGGCACTATTGTCCACATGCACTTTGATGATTCGGTATATCGTGAGGGGAACTATGTGGATGTGAGCGCATTCCAACCGATTGGCCGCCTGTCCGGCACGCGCTACAGCCGGGTGAATGACTTCTTTGAATTGCAGCGCCCACCATCAGAACTCAAGAAATCTTAGCGCGTAATCCATTTCAGCAGTATTGAACAAAATAAGTGAGATGACCGTTGTAGTGGGCATAATGTCCGCATAATACAGTGGAAGTCTACTCATGCCCGAACAACCGATACGACCTTCCCGCCAACCGTTATACGCCTTGCTGCTCGCCAATACCATATCGCAAGTGGGTAATATGATGACGACGGTTGCCATACCGTGGTTCGTGCTGCAAACAACGGGGAGCGCCTTGCAGGTGGGCATCAGCTCTTTCGTCAATACCGCGCCATTGTTCCTCGCAGCTTTCCTCGGTGGCAGTCTGATTGACCGTTTTGGTTCTAAGCGCATGAGCATCATTGCTGACATCATGAGTGGGCTGACTGTCGCCGCTATTCCGCTGCTGTTTGGCCTGAATGTACTGAGTTACCCAGTGCTATTGATACTCATTTTTCTAGGTGCAATTTTGGACGCACCCGGCACGACGGCGCGCCATAGTTTGCTACCGGATGTTATCGAGCAGGCGCGGGTCAAACCAGAACGGGCGAATGCGGCTTATCAGGCGGTCTTTCGATTTTCGATACTTTTTGGCCCGCTGCTGGGCGGTTTGCTCACAGCGCGTTATGCCGCCACTGACGTGCTGTGGATTGATGCTATGACGTTCTTGGTTTCGGCACTACTGATAGCCCGTTTTGCGCCGCGCATCATGTCCCAAGCGACTGACCACCCGCCCGTATCGATGCGGGATAATCTGGTGGGGGGGCTGCGCTTCTTGTGGCAAGATGTGCCGATGATGGCGATGTTGATATTGGTGTCGTTGGTTGATTTGGTTGCCAACGCACTGTTAGGAGTAGTCGTGCCGGTGTATGCCGAGCATGTGTTTGGCAGCGCGGCAGATTTCGGTGGCATGTTGGCGGCATTTGGTGGCGGCATGTTGGTGGGGACAATATTATATGGCGCGGTGGGGCATCGCTTTCCACGCTATCCCACATTGGTAGTGGGTATGTTAGGCGCGACGCTGCCATCATTGGGTTTAATCGCCCTGCCGAGTTTGCCGGTTGCGGTAGTGCTGTTAGCGGTCATGGGTTTGTTCCTTGCCCCGGTATCGGTTTTGACAGCCAATGTGTTTCAGGAAAGGACACCCGCCCACCTGCGCGGGCGGGTGTTTGGAGCACGGTTCGCTGTTCAGACTGCCAGCTTGCCCATTGGAATGCTGGTTACGGGGGCACTGATTGAAGGGGCGGGCTTAGTTCCCGCACTCATCATTCTCACGGGTGGTTATTCGCTGGTCGGTATTAGCGTATTCTTCATTCCCGGCTTGCGGAAAATGGCGGTTGCATCGCCCCTATCCGAAACCCATTCAACGCCTGAAGCGGCATTAGACGCAGACTCCATTATCGCGCCAGTCACTGATAACTGATGACCGATAACTGATACCTATTCATCATCGATAGGCCATGGGCATGTAATCCTGCTTGTTGACCTGTGAATAGGGTTCGAGCAATGCCATCGTTTGTGGTTCGTCCGGGCAGGTGGCACGCCACCATTCGAGGAACGGCAGCACCTCCAGCCGCGCTGACCGGTATTCTTCGACGATCAAATGTCCCACCACACCGCACTGTTCCACAAAGTGTGTGCGCTCAAATTCCGCCAGTACCCGCTGGACATCGAATGCTACGCGGCGCTGCGTTCCGTGCCAGCCACTGCTGTTGCTTTCGACAATCATATAAGAAGCAGTGGGGTTGCCATCCAATGGATTACCCACTGTGCCGGGATTGAGGACGTGCCAGCGATCAACCTGCCGATCCAGTGGCAGATGCGAGTGGGCAGCAATAAGGGTGGTTTCCTCCACGCCTGCCAGCATATCCATGATCTCGGCATCCGTCGAGGTGGGCAGGATGGCTTCAAAATGGCTGCGCGGCGAGCCATGCACGACCCGCACTGAAGGCGCATCACGAAAACGCAGCGTGAGCGCGTCCGGCCATGAGCATATGACATTCATCCACACGGGGCCGAGTTGGACGATGGTGTAAGGTGGCAAGGTGAAGTGCCGCCAGTGCTGCGGGGCGCGCGGGGTGTTCCAGTCAGTTAGATACAACTCGTTATTGCCACGGATAAAAGCGCAGCGCTTGTCCGCTAGGAAATCCATCACCTGCTGTGAAAATGGTCCCCAATTTACTACATCCCCGGCCACCACAATCTGGTCAATCTCAAACTGAGCCATATCCGCAAAGACCGCTTCGAGCGCGGGTAAGTTGCTGTGAATATCGGAAAGTATCGCCAATCGAGTCATGCTCGCACCTTTCTTCGTTGATAAATCCGTCGCCATGATAAACGAATATGAAGTGGCGCGGTATCCGCATACCCACTGCTTGTCCGACGCCTGCTTTGTCGAAATATCGCCCTGTCTGCACATTACATCCTATGTAGCGCCCCCGGTCATGAACCATCAGGCTATGACAGCGGGACAGAAGGAGGTGCTTTCGCGTAAAAGCGCATCGCGGCGGGAACATGGCTTTCCCGGTAGGTCACTTTCGCTCATGAATTGGTTGAAAGGAGCAAGTGTATGGCTTTTACAGATCACAGTGATATTTATGGCGCAGTTCATGAAGACGGCATCAACCGTGTCGTCAGGCATATCATGCGCCAGCGTCCGTCACTCTTCAACTATGCTACGCAAATTTTCGCTCAAAGGCCTGATCTATTCTGTGAAAAGATTGATGTGGCTGCTGAGGTCATTCAGGCGCAGAATCCGATTTTCACCGTAGAGAAGCCCCTGCCTGTACTGGGAACCCCCACACCAGTCGGCCTGAACTTCTGCGTGCAGCTCACCGATTTTCAGATTGATTTTCATCCTGCCAACACCATTCAACTGCCGCCCGAACTGTCCCCGCTGGCTCAGCAGCGCTTGGCGCTCCGCATCCGTGCCTGTGTGGGGATGGATTGTCCATCGGATAGTGTCATTGCTGACATCCTTCCGCGTATGGAAGTGCTGGCAACTGCTGAGGACAAACCGCTGTTCGGCACAAACATGCTCGCGACCGGTGGACTCGTGGCAACTCGCGCTTTGGCCGCCAGTGACGTGCGGGCGTCGCGGGGTTTGGTGCGGGGTGACATATTTTTGCCCCCGACGGGCGGCGTTCTTGATCCTGGACGCGGGACAGACGACGGCATTATTGTATTGCCAACACGGCAGATCAACTGCTTCTGTCTGGAATTGTTCGCCGTAGCCCATTTTGAATGGGGCACCATCGGAAGTTCGCCGCAGCAGTGGCTCAAGACGCGGCTGGACGGTATCGAAATCGTTGATTTGCAACCAACGCCGATGGAAGACATGATCGAATGCTATCTCAAGCTGGTTCTGCGGTTGGGTGTACTGCCGCGCTTGAGTATCAAGTTGGAGAAGATGGTGTTGGACATCACCAAGATCATTCGCGATCAGGGGATAGCCTTTGGCGACGAAGTCACCATCGAACCCGCGCCAGTACCCGCCGGTGTTCCCCATAACCCGGCCATCGAAAATGATCTGGTCAAAGTGTTCGCCAATCTGATCGTGAGGAGCGCATAACTCATGGCACATCTAACAGTTGCAGTATCAGAAGGAACATTTCAAAAGTCGGTTGATGCCTTAGTCCGCAATCTTTCGTTCGAGAAGGCCGACCAGACCAGCTTTGGTGCTTTCACCGCCGGTTACGATGTGAAAGCGCACCTCGAAGGTGGCACAGTAGATTTGCGTGCGGATAACACCATCCAGCTTAAAGAACTGGATCTCCGTTGGGATCGCCTCAAGTTCATCCTCGGTATTGATATTCCGGAAATTTGCGTTGGCGGTGGTTGTATTGATCTGCCGTGGCCGCTGCCTGACCTGTGCTTGCCTAGAGTGTGTATATTCAGTGATGATCCAGATATTTCTATTGAACCTGATCTGGCGGCGTTTGTGGCGCAGGAAGTCAGCTTCACCGGCAGTCTATTAGCGCAGTATCACGTATCGACCACACCCGGCGAATCAAACAAGTGGCAAATCTTCATTGACCCACAGACGATTGATGTTGATCTGTTCGATTTCCCGGATATTGTCGGTAATCTGATTGAGGATGCGCTGACCGATCTGATTACGGCATTGATCCCCGGTGGGCCAGTACGCGATCTCATCATCGCCATCATTGGCGGCGTTTCTGATCTGATCCGTGATATTCTGGACATACCGGACGACATTCAGGAATGGCTGAGTGATCTGTTCAATGTGAGCTTCGGATTGCTGGACTTCATCGGCACGCTCATTTTGGATTATTTCGCCAGCGAGAACCCGATTTACGAGTTTGATGATCCGTTCCAAATAATGGAAGCATCCAACGGATTGATACCGGTGCGTATCCCGATCCGCAATCTGGATGTCCATGTGACCGATGTTGAAATGGTCGTTCAGGCCGATGTAGGAGCGTAAGACGATGGAAAAGACACTCAAGAAAATGGTACTCAACCGGGCAGTCTTCAGCAAACGTCCCTTCGACAGCGGCGCGCTCACCGTACTTGGAACGCTGTTTCACCGCTTCCCCGAAGTGGGCGACTATGAAGTGTTCGTAAGCCGTGACGGGCAAAATGTGCACCGCACCCGCGTTCAGGTCGTCAGTGACAACGCGCCCAGCCAACTCAACTTCGAAATGTCGTCCGCGAGTAATCTGGCGGAAGGCTGCGGCTGTGGTTCTGATAACACGCTCACGTTGAAAGCTGGCGGCGTAGTCAGCTTTTACGCGTCGCAGGGCGTCGGTGCTTACTCGGTTTCCGTGTCGCAGTCGGATGACAGGAACAAGCGTAAAGTCACCCATCTGGACAGCACCGGCTATCTACCAGCAGGTGATCTCTTCGCGGTCACGCTGGTGCACGCTGGAACATACAGCGTGACGGCTACAGCGGGCAAGGCGCGCTTTGTTGGGGAAATCCGCGTCGGTGCGCCCGGCGGTGAAAAGTACCGCCCGGATCGCCCTACTGTGGTCGAACTGGGGAAAGATGGGTTCACCCCCAAATCCGCGCAAATCATGGCAGGACAGTCGGTTGTGTTCAATTTGACGCAAGCCGCCCGCATACAGGTCGAACTGGCGAAACCGGAACGACCTGGCGGAAGCGACAAAGTGCGCCAAACATACACCATCAACCGCCGCCGTCCGGTTGTGGAAAAGCCGGCGTCACCAACAAAAGAGCGCGATGATAGCGGCGACAAAGGTAGAGGAAAGGGCAAAGGCAGACGGGGAGACAGGTAACAGTCTGACGCCATTAGGAGTCAAAAAGTGACTATCCGGTCGTCCGGTTAGTCACTTTTTATTATGCTCGCTTTATCCCCTTGTCACGATGCACGACTAACGCTAGAGTTGAACATCATATTAACTTATCCAAACCACACAATAGACAACACATGGAACTCCCATTTAAAGTCGGTATCTCACCCACACTCAATATCCGTGGTCTTATCGCTACCCGCGCCATCAAGAAATGGGAAGTGCTGGAACGCTGTCCCATCGTTATGGTTGACCACCGTGACGACTCAGCCTTTGAGCGCACCATTCTCAACCGTTATTGTTACGAATGGACGAAGAGTCACAGCGCGCTGGTGCTGGGCTACGGCAGTCTGTATAACCATTCCTATGCACCCAATGTCTATTACGTGTTCAATCACCGTACCAAAGAGATCGTCTTCCGGGCACTGCGCCGCATTGAGCCGGGCGAAGAATTGTTCATGAATTACAACGGCGACCCCGAAGATGACAGCCCCATCGAAGATCATTACCTCGATGGTAAACATTGAGCCAGTGGGCTACAGCTTCTAAAGAAACGTTAACCCACATTGTGCAATTTGCGCGTAAACTAGGGTTTCGTTTGGCTTGTTATAGTCAGGAGACTGCCTCCATGCGTAAATTACTTTTGTTGATTGTAATCTTGGTTGGTGCGACAGCTGTTTCGGCTCAAGATACTGCCGTACCCAGCGTCCCGCTTGGTAACCAATATCAATGGCAGGAAGTCGCCAGCGGCTTTTCCCGTCCTCTATTCCTGACCGATCCCAACGATGGCACAAACCGCTTGTTCGTGGTCAGTCAGGAGGGGCAAATATGGATTGTGGCCGACGGCGCGACGCTGCCAGCGCCATTTCTGGATATTTCCAAACTCGTATCGCGCGATGCCAATGAACGCGGCTTATTAGGACTGGCGTTCCACCCCAACTACGCCGAAAACGGCTTATTCTTTGTGGACTATACCGATGTGCGCGGCAACACTGTTGTCGCTCGCTACAGCGTGTCCTCATCCGACCCCAACCTGGCTGACCCGCAAAGCGCGCTGTTCCTGCTGGGGGCCGATCAACCCTATCCGAATCACAACGGCGGTCATATTGCTTTCGGGCCGGATGGCTATCTGTATATTGGCTTAGGCGATGGCGGTTCACAGGGCGACCCACAGCGTAATGCCCAGAATGGCAATTCGCTGCTGGGCAAAATCTTGCGTATTGATGTTGATAACGGCACGCCGTATGGCATTCCAGCCGATAATCCCTATGCTTCCGTTGGCGTTTTCCTGCCCGAAATTTGGGCGATGGGCTTACGCAACCCGTGGCGCTTCAGCTTTGACCAGCTCACAGGCGACTTATATATCGCTGATGTGGGGCAAAACATATACGAAGAGGTCAACTTCCAGCCCGCAGGCGCTGGTGGCATTAACTACGGTTGGAACATCATGGAAGGTAAGCACCGTTATTCCGGCGAACCCGTACCCGATGGCCTAAGAGCTCCCATCTTTGACTACACACACAACGAAGGCGGGTGTTCAGTTACAGGTGGTTATGTCTACCGTGGTGAGTCCCTACCCGCGCTGCAAGGTATCTACTTTTTCGGTGATTATTGCTCCGGTATCATCTGGGACAGCTTCCGCAAACCCGACGGCACATGGCAAACCACACCCTTCGACGATACGCAATACAGCATCAGTTCCTTCGGTCAGGACCATACCGGCGAACTGTATCTCGTCAATCAAGGCGGCAGCATCCTTAAATTGGTAGCAGCGGGTTAATTCTGGGTGTCTCTTATCGAACAGACCGCTGCCCACGTCCGCAGTTTAATGAGCGGTGATAGCAGTGGTCATGATTGGTGGCACATCCACCGCGTGTGGCACAACGCTCTCGCCATCGCCGGGCACGAAGTAGTGGATACCACCGTCGTCCAATTGGCGGCGCTGCTGCACGACATCGGCGACTGGAAATTCCATGATGGTGATGAGACTGCTGGCCCACGCCTTGCCCGCCAGTGGCTGGAAGGTCAGCAGGTGGATGAGGTCACCATCGCGCACGTCTGCGACATCATTGCTAATCTGTCCTTCAAAGGCGCAGGGGTGGAAGTACCTACGCTGTCCCTTGAAGGACAGGTGGTGCAGGACGCAGACCGCCTCGATGCTATTGGAGCGATTGGCATTGCCCGCGCCTTTGCCTACGGCGGTTCAAAAGGGCGGCAGATGCATGACCCGGACGCAGCACCGACCATGCACGCCACATTCGAGCAGTACAAGGCCAACACCGGCACAACCATCAACCACTTTCATGAAAAGCTGCTGCTGCTCAAAGATCGCCTGAACACCCCCACCGCCCGTGCAATGGCCGAGCGCCGCCATGCGTTTATGCTCGAATTTCTGCGTGAGTTCGAGGCGGAGTGGGGTTTGGAACACAAATCCAAATGAGAGGGAAAGAACTTCTAGTCATCCAATATATTGCGGACTGAAACTATTTTTCGCGCTTAATCCCCACACCTGCCCACGTCACGCCATCCTCGCTCGACCACAAGCGTGCGCCGGCGGCGTCCAGCACCCACAGTGTATTGGGATATTGGTAGGCTAGGGCTGTCAAATGTGCGCCTTCAGAGTTTGGCAAGTTGATGACATTCCACAACTCACCATCTAATACAAACAATTCTCCGCTGCCCACTGCGTATAACTTGTCGGCAAAGGGTACAAGGATGGGCTTGGTGTCATCACCGGGCAGCGCCAGCGCCTTACCCCACGTCTGGCGGCTGCTGTCCCACAGCAGCAGGGCACTGTTCGTGGTGGCGATGAGATTACCGTCCGCGTCAACGGAAATAGAATCTACCCCTTGGGGGCTATCCACAGCTTCCCAGCTCAAGCCCAAATCGTAGCTATGATAGAGCTGCCCTGCGTTATCCAGTATGTGGCTGTGGTTGCCCAGCATTACGAATTCGTCGGCGGCTTTGTCCATCTCTGGTATATCCAACTCACGCACGGTGTCGGCTTCGATGCCGCCGCCCGCTGGCACGCGCGTGATGTTGCCTTCGCCCAATGCAAAGTAAAAGCCGTGCGTCAGCACCACACGGTCAGCGGGTTTATCGCTTAGTTGTTCCCACCCCCCCTCTTTGAGATCATAAAATCCTTTATCCGTCGCGGCCCACACCACCTTCTGCATATCTACATAAATATCATTCACATGGGCATCCAAAGGCAGCGCGGCCCAGACACCGCTTGCATTTGGCTTCAAAATGCTGCCCCCCTCTGTCACCAAATAGGGCAGCGATTGGTTGCTGTTGACTGCCATCCGAACTGGAGTCTCTGCCAGCGGCGTGTATGGTATGTCTTTGGCACTAGCTGTCCCCACACTCTGCACTGCACTGAACAAAAATAATCCGCCCAGCATCAGTAAACCCAATGCCAGCAGTGACGAGGCTTGCAGCATGCGAGTTCTGTTTTCGCCCAGAAAATATCCACCAACGCCCAGCGCCGCCACGCCTGCCACAATGAGTACCAGTACGCGGTTGGGCAGCGGTCGCTGGAATTGGGCAGTCGCTCCGGCGTGGGAATGGGGGCGCGGCTGGAACAGTGGGATTAATATCCACCAGCGTATCGAACACATTGGGTCGCCGGATGGTCGTGCGGATACGCCACTCGCCCCCTACGCTCAGGTTCGCGCCGGACACGCTGTAAACACCCTCCGCGGTCAGCACGGGACGCAGCTCGCTTTGCCCCAAATTGGCGCTCTGGCTGTCAAACTTCATACGAATCAAGTCGGCATCATTGACCGGAGCGCCGTTTTCATCCACCAGTTTAAGCGTGAAGGTATTTTCTCCTACCCAGCCGGGCGAAATCGTTGTTTCGATTACCATGCCGTTGACCGTCTGCACATCTTTGATCGGTAGTGGTTCGGGCGCGGGTGGGTTAGCGGCGCGCAGTGCCATGTTGTTGCGGGCAGGGATGGTGTAAGTCATCACGCCCACTGCCGCCAGCATCCCCAGCGTCAGCACCACCTCCGCTCCCACCAACCCGCGCAGTCTGCGTCCCCACGATTCATTGCCAGCTTTGAGGGCGTGTTGGGTAAAGCGCATGTTGACAAAGGCTATGCCCAACACTGGAACAATCAAAATCAGCTTAATCAGCAGCGCCTGCCCGTACGTCGTATTCAGCAGCGCATCAAGTGAACCGACTTGCAGCCATGTGGAGTACAAGCCAGTGATAATCAGCACCGCCACCGAAACCCGCGCGAAGTTGGTGAAGCGTCCCACCAGCGCACTTAAGATACTGGCGGCGGGCTTGTACACCATACGCACCGCACCGATGACCACCACAAAATGAATGAGTCCCCCCACCCACAGCGCCATAGCCGTCAGGTGCAGCCAGTCTGCCGCTACCGATGCGGTCACGTCGTAGGCAGCGTTGGCGTGGCTGAAAACGCTGCTGATCGCCAAGATTGCCCCGCCGATGACCAATGCTACTGGCTGAAACCACTTGTCGCTTCGGGCAAACCATAGTGCTCCGCCCATCCCCGCCCACAACGCCATACGCGCCAGCCACAGATGCCCAAAGCGGGTATTGGCGACCACGCCGTTTAGCGAATCGCCGTTAATATCGACCAGCAGCGGGTTGCCTGTCGCCAGCGAATATTGCAGTAAAAGCAGCAGAAATCCGCTGACGCCGATCAGTAGCCAGCCGACCCACGTTCCCACTTCCAGATAACTTTCAACCACCGGGTGACCATCAGGCGCGGCGGGCTTCCATACAAACAGCAAAAAGCTTAGCCCACCCACACCCAGTGCCAGACTGAACAAATTAAACCAGCGGATAAATGCCCCGCTCGCTGGAACGATGTCAATTGTTTCGTTGGTTGTCCCACTCAAAAGCGACGCGTCACCGATGACTAAAGGATAACTTCCCGTAGATGGATGCCCATCTGCCGAGGAAAGTGCCCGCCACACCACTGTGTACAGGCCACGGGGCAAGTCGCCCGGCACGAGCACCATTTGTTGGCTGTCATTAGGATCAATTTGGCTGGGCGGTGTATTCAGGATGTTGCCATCGGAGTCGCGCAAGTTGATCTTGCTGAACTGCGGTTCCAACGGTTCGGTAAACCACAGGCGGATTTCGGCAGGCGCGCTGTCCAAAATCGAATTTGGCGGCGGCTCGGCTCGCTGCAAGTTGGCGTGAGCCATCACCAGGCCGTAACCGACTAGCGCCATGACCATAATTCCTAAAACTACTAATACGCGCCGCATCATTTCCGTCCTGCCCGTAAAGATTGAATCTAAGAAAAAGCCAATTCATGCTGCACAATCATACCCATCACGGGCTTAAAACTAAATGAGAAAGCGCGCCCATCGGTGATTGCACTAGACTGGCAGATATGAAGTTGTAGCGTTTCTTATCTCAATTGTCCGCGAATGGATTGCTAAAGCGTGGGTCGCGTATGAACGACTCATCAGTCAAGCTTTTGAGAAAATTGAGTAAATCTTCGCGTTCCTGCGGCGTCAGGCTGAAACCAGAGACCAACCCGTTCTTCAAAGGGTTGGAACGTCCGTCTCCTGCATACTCACCCTCGCTGATGACCCGTCCGCCGTCCTCGTAAAATTGGATGACTTCTTCCAATGTTGCGATGCTGCCATCGTGCATATAGGGCGCAGTCAGCGCGACATTTCGCAGTGAGGGTGGGCGGAACTTACCCATATCACGCGGGTTGCCGGTGATCTCATAAATGCCGACGTTGGGTGTGGGATAAGCCCCGTTTCCGTCAACGTTATACAGCCCAGTATTGAAGAACGCTCGTTCCTCAAATGTTGTGTTGATATGTGCAGTCGAAAGCGAGAAGTTAAACCCGGTGTGGCAGTGATGGCACTCCAATGTTTCGCCTAAAAAGAGGTTCATACCGCGCTGTGCCGATTCGGACATCACGTTAGGGTCTTTCCAGCGATATTGGTCGAATATCGAATTCCCGGAAATCAGTGTGCGCGTGAACGAAGCCAACGCCTTAACAATGCCGTTGAAGCTGATGGGATCAAGCTGATCTGGGAATGCCGCTGCAAATAAGACTTGATAGCGGTTGTCCTCTTGAAAATGCGCTAATACCTCGTCATCATGACCCGTAATTCCCAGTTCCACCGGGAACTCGCCAAACATGGGCACAATCACCTGCCGTTCAATAGTGTTCAAAGTTGGGTTGCTCCACGTCAGTGTGGCGCTGTAGGCTGAATTGGTGAGCGACATGGCATTGCGATGTGTCAACTGCCCGGTGGACCCCGGCGAAACCGCTCTGCCATCGCTGAATGCCAACGCTTGCAAGTGGCAGGATGAACATGAGGTGCTGTCATTGCCGGAAAGGCGTGTGTCGTAAAATAGGTAGCGACCCAGTTCCACCTTTTCGGTAGTCATGGGATTATCTTCTGGGACACGTGGTTCGGGGAAACCGGCTGGTAATTGCCAGTCATAGGCATCAGGCTTGTTCTGTGCCATTGCACTGTAGACTGCGCCTAATCCGACGAAACCGAGGCCGCAGAAAAACAAGATAGTTGCAATTGGGTGTTTCATAATGGCTACCAAAGACTATAGGGAGAAGGCTGCCTGAGTTTCAGCCTCCCCCCATAGGAGAATGAGGGAATAATCGAAGTTAAGAGGTTTTACTGCGTACTGAATAATGTCTGCACAACATCCGGTAATGGTGTGCCGTTATCCAGTGCCAAACCGAGGTTCTTGAAAATCGGTGCACAGTCCGGGTCACCAGAGAAGGACATGCAGCCCGGTGGCTCCGGCACACTGGTGCTTAGGTCAATGTCGCTCACGAGGCTGTCCAGATTCACAACCACAAAATTGTGTGCTGCGTTGAACGAGCCCATACGTACTTCTACACGGTTAGGGGAAGAACAGGGGGATTCTGGCGCAGTAGCTTCATTTGGAGACTCGCAGCCCGTGCTGCCGAGGTGAATGAACCACGGCTTCCCGTCGGCCATCATGTCAACCCGAAGGAATTTGTACCCTCCCTGCCAACCCCACCACATAGCAGCAATGTTCAACGGTGTTGGGGCAGTAGTGGTATCCATGTGGTTCATTTCATCCGGAACACCCAGGTCAAACACCAATCCGGTGTATTCCCCGTCGGGGGAACTGCCGACTATTTTTGTGTTCAACATCGCGTTGCCGCTGTCGGCACAACCGGCTGAACCGTCTTCAAAGTCCAAAAGAGCCACATTGTCATGCTGCCACATTTCGTCTTGTGTCAGCTCAAGCGGTACTTCTTCACCCTCTGCATTGATAAGACGCACATTTGATATGTATAGCCGAAAATCTGTCAACTCTACTTCACTGTTGTGCGAACCTAGACTTTCGTACATGATGCCGCACGACACATCGCTGTCACCAACACGGGCTGAAAAGCGGATAGTCGTATTACCACTGCCCATATCCATATTCATATTCATGCCTTGGTGGGCGGAATGGTCTTGTGCAAAGACCACACTGCTAAGGCCTAACGCACAAAGCGAAAACAGAACCAACAGACCGCTACGGACATTCATTTGAATTTCTCCCCCGAATAAGTCGCGTGAAAATAATGACGTCTGATGTCATTCCATTCTTTGTCATGAATGGCTTCAGCATCACTAGCTAAAAACCAAGAATGTTAGATAATGTTATATAATGTGAAACTTATCGGATTTTATCAGGTAGTGACCAAACTGTCAATGTGACAAAAGTCACAAGGATTAACGGAACGATTACCTCGAAGCAAGGAAAGGCAGAAAGTGCCCTTCATGGTCACATCATCGGGAAACCGGCTAGTGATACTTGCCGCTAGTTTGGTTACGGTGATCCGCCCAGGTTGGGTTCAATCATGGATTCGCAGTCCAGGAACTGATGCAAATTCTCAAGGTTACTCTATTCGGGCACGCACTGGCAGCAACGACATCAGACCCGCCCCTACAAAGAAACCCGCGAAATTGTTCGAGGCCAATATCAGGAGATGCCTCTTGATCATGGCATCTCCTGACTACAAAACCGAGCTCTAAATGACTTTGCGAGGTCAGATGATAATCTCTTTTCAACCTATTTGCTCAATTATAGGTGCTGCTTGATGTCGCTTTGAATTTCGCGTAGCTACTAATGACCATATGCTCGCTATCCAGCGCCCCACAGAAAAAATTGCCATTGTTGACGTATTATTGCCTATCACATCCCCCAACCGTTGTGCGTCTATCTCGTTGCGGATTTCACTCAACCGTACTTCTTCAACCAACAGTGCTGATTTGGAATTGTAGTTGTACATTTCGCTGCCTTTCTGGTTGTGACTAACTTGAGTCCAACATATCAGGCAGGCGGTGGTAGTGTAATCTACCAAAAGTGGTATTTGCGGGGAGTAATGGTGGTATCTTGAGGGGTATTGATTGTGACTACAGCAGCTTCAAGGCTCTGGCCTGAGCAATAGCCTGCGTGCGGCTGCTGACATTGAATTTACTGTAAATATTGCGCGTATGCACCTTCACCGTGCCCACCGACAAAAACAACTTCTCAGCAATTTCAGCGTTCGATAACCCCTCTGCAATCAAGCGTAGCACTTCCAGTTCCCGTTCGCTGAGGGGGTCAGCGACAGCAGTTTGAGAGTCTTCAGCACCAACCGGATGATCATCTGCCGGCCCGAAGTGTTTTGGCAAGTCTGCCGCAACCGTTTCTAAATCACTGACTTTGCCGCGTTCCCATGCGGCGGCATACACCTCTGCGCCAAGCTGTTCTTGTAGACTGGCGCGCAGGCGGGTGAGCAGCGGCCACTGTTCCATCCACGCTTTCGCGCTGGCCGGGTGGTGGAATACCAAACCTAATATCTCGACCGCTCGTTCTGGCTGTCCTTCATGTGACATGAGGATCGCCGCCACTGGCAGAAGCAGGGTCATGCCTCTTAAATTATGACGAGTACTAAATGTTTGAAGTGCCGGCCATAGATGCTGCTTAATTCTGGCATCATCACCTAATCCGCAGCTTACTATTGCTAGCCCATCATTAATGGGGATGTCCCAGTTTACAGTTGTAAGGGAATTGTTGCAGACCTCCCAGCCTAATGCGTAATCCTCCTCCAGTACAGCCAGCAGTGCCAGAATGACCCGCGCATAATTCTCGCCCTCCAAAGAAATCGGATCATTCTCTTTTGCCAAAACGAGTACCTGCTCAGACAAGGCTCGTGCCTTCTCGAATGCGCCTTGATGAAAAGCAATAATTGCCAGAAAGCCACTGTGGCGCGTTTTATAGCGCTGGCTTCCCAATTGATCATATATGGAGTATTGTTCTTCGATACGTAATGCCGCTTGCGCATAGTCGCCCGAATCAACGGCCGCCTGGATTAGATTCATGAGCGATGAGGCGATGCCAAATTGATCGCCCAATCGGCGTCTGAGATCCAGACTCTGTTGCGAAAGTCTGACGAAGTTGTAGATGTCACCACTCCATCCGTAAGATGCACCTAACCAGTCGGCCACAAGCGCAGCATAATAATCATCTCCTATCTGTTGAAACATAGCTAGGCTCTTCTCAAGTAGGGTGGCACTTATAGTATTATCGGTTTTTGCAAAACGATTCCATGCGCCCATCACCCATAGATAAAAGGCCAACTCTCGTTGGTTCCCATATTGTTCAATTGACTTCAGACCGGTATTAAGCTGTGATCGCAGGGCTTCGGAATGTCCCCAATGACCCCGATAGAGGCCCTGTAACCAGGTGCTGCGCGACAAAAGTTGCGCCGCGAGCAAGTTCATTTCATAATTACTATCAATCTCCGCTTTGGTTCGCGCTCGACCCAGTAAGTCCGCCCCATCTTGAAAGCGACCACGCATTACGCAGAAAAGCCATAGACTTTCTAGAGATTGATCAATTATGTTGTAAAGCTGGTGATCTATTGCCCAGTTCCAAGCAGCGCGCACGTTCTCAAAATCAGCTTCGATTTCATTGAGCGCCCCTAACTGCCGCCGTCCTTTCAATTCCTCTTGGCGTTGCTCCATGAAAGTGGCGTAATAAGCCGCGTGGCGGTCACGTGCTTGAGTCCGCTCGTCCGGAATTCCGTCCAACTTTTCTTCGGCGAACTGCCGCAGCAGTTCATGAATATCGTATCGTCCGCTGCTGTCTACCCGGAGCATGGATTTATCCACCAGCGCCGAGAGCATGGTTAACGTTGCATCCGTAACCTGCTCGGCTGCTTCCCGTTGGAAACCGCCCCGAAACACCGACATTTTTTTGAGTGCATCGCCTTCCACTTCTGCAAGTGAACTCCACGACTCTTCAAAAACCGCGCGTATGCTACGGTGCCGGGGTGACACGTTGCGGGTTGGGTTTTCCAAAATACCTATTCCGTGCTTGATCTCGGCGGCGATTTCGCGGCAGGGCATCCGCTTGAGCCATGCTGCTGTCATTTCCAGCGCCAGTGGCAGCCCTTCCACCAGTTGGCAAATGCTGATAATCGCATCTCGTTCGTCAGTCGTGGAGAAATCATGCCGCACTCGCCGCGCACACTGGGAAAAAAGTTGTACGGCACTGTAGTTTTCGATACTGTCCGTAGGATTGTGTTCAGGAAAGTGCATCCCGCCTACCTGATACAACCATTCTTCTTGAAGGTTGAGTGTTTCCCGCGACGTAACCAGTATTTTGACTTTCGAGGTTTGGGCGAGAATTTCTGAGGCGATTTCCACGCCGTCGAGTAAATGCTCAAAATTATCAAGGATCAGAAGTAACGCCTTGTCGCGGAAATAGTCCAGAAGCTGCTGCCGTGGTTCACCGCCTTGATAAAACTGAAACCCTACGGCTTCCGCAATCGCCGAAACAATGTGATCGGGTGAACTCAAGGGTTGTAACGGGACGAAATAAAAAATGTCGAGCTCGGCTTGAATCCGCATCGCAATTTCAAGAGCGAGGCGCGTCTTGCCGATACCGCCCGGCCCGACCAGCGTGAGCAAGCGGCAGGCCGGGTTCCCCAGAAGCGTGCTGATCTCCCTCAGTTCATCAACTCTGCCAATGAACGGCATCGACTGGTAGAAACCAAAACCTTCAGCCAATCGTCAACCTCACTCTATATTGACGTATGCCCATTACCACGACGATCTAAAGCAGCTTCAACGCTCTGGCCTGTGCAACCGCCTGAATACGGCTGTTGACATTGAACTTGCTGTAAATATTGCGGGTATGCACCTTCACTGTGCCCACCGACAAAAATAACTTTTCAGCAATCTCAGCGTTGGACAACCCCTCGGCAATCAGCCGCAGCACCTCTAGTTCCCGTTCGCTGAGAGGATCGGCTAAAGCAGTTTGGGCAACCTCATCGCTGGTCGGGAGGGCAGCGGTTGCTCCGAAGTGCTGCAACAGGCTGGCAGCGACGGTTTCCAGGTCGTTGGTCTTTCCCCGTTCCCACGCGGCGGCATACAGTTCTACGCCGAGCTCTGTTTCCAAACTGGCGCGCAAGCGGGTGAGCAGCGGCCACTGCTCCATCCATGCTTTGGCACTGGCCGGATGTGCGAAGGCAAGTCCGAGCAGGTCGGCAGCTTGTGCTGGCTGCCCTTCATCTGATAGGAGGATTGCTGCCACTGGCAGGAGCAGCGTCAAACCCCGCAAATGATGAATCGCCAACTCCATTTTCAAGGCTGCTAACAAATGCTGTTTAGCCGCTGCATATTCGCCCAACCCACAAGCTGCAATGGCGAATCCTTCGTGGGAAGCGCCAATCTGGACACGGCTGGATTGAACGGCCTGTTCGCAGAATTGCCAGCTTTGGGTGTAGTTTTCATTCATAGCCGCCAGCAAACTTAAGATGACTGGCGCGACCCATTCTCTCATGTAGGCTGGAGCACCCATATGTATCACGATTGCAATGGCTTCTTCGGCTTGTATTTGAGCGCCGTGAAAATCGGCTTGTTGGAAAGCGAGGAGTGCCAGATAGTTATGGATGCGCACCATCCATGCCCGGCTTCCGATCTCCCGGTAGATGGTTTCCATTTCGTGGAGGTAACCTTCAGCCTCCCTGTACTGGCCTATCGTTATGGCTGTGTCTGCCAGGTTCAAAAGCGACCCAGCAATACCGAATTGGTCGCCCAATGCGCGCCTCAGGTCAAGGCTTTGTTGTGAAAACTTGACCTGTTCATCAACTCTTCCTAAGAGTGAGTGAGCAAATCCTAAAAAATCAGCGGCCCATGCCATATAAAAGTGGTCATTTAGGTCGCTAAAAATGGCTAGGCTTTGCTCGTAATAGGTAATACCAGCGGCAATATCGTGACTGAGAGAGTCAAGTCCCAGCAACCACAGGCAGAAAGCCACCTCGTGTTGGTCGCCAAGTTCTTGTGCAATTGTTTGACTGGTTTGCACTTGAGTCTTGATCATTTCTCGACGCTCTGTAATAACACGTTGATGCTCTAACAGCCAGATGCCGCGGGTTAGTACCTTCCCCCAAAGCAAGCGCGCTTCAGGGTTAGTTTCAGTCTCCAACTGAGGCCGCGCCCGTTCCAACAAGTCCACACCGTCTTGGAAGCGGCCCTGCATATGGCAAAACAGCCGCAGACTCTCCAGCGACTGGTTAATGGCATCGTATATTTTGCGCTCAACCGCCCAATTCCAGCTTGCCCGGATATTTTCAAAATCGGTTTCCATTTCTTTGAGTGCCGCCAGTTGCCGCCGTCCCTTCACGTCAGCTTCCCGCTGCTTCATGAATTGGGCATAATATAGGCTGTGACGATCTTGCACCTGTGTTCGCTCACTAGCGCTTTCATTCAACTTTTCCTCGGCGAATTGTCGCATGAGTTCATGGACATCATATCGCCCATCAACATCCACCCGCAGCATGGATTTGTCCACCAGCGCCGACAGCGTGCCAAGTGTTGCACCTGCAATCTGCTCGGCTGCCTCCCGTTGGAAACCGCCACGAAACACCGATAGTTTTTCCAGTACCTCACGCTCAGTCTTTGCTAGCGCGTTCCACGAATGTTCCAGCACTGCCCGCATACTCCGGTGGCGGGCAGGCACATTGCGAACCGGATTTTCGAGGAAGTCCAGTCCTCGTTCGATCTCTGTCACGATTTCTCGGCAGGGCAAGCGCTTCAACCACGCCGCCGCCAGTTCTAACGCTAACGGTGTCCCTTCGACCAGTTGACAAATTCGGATGACAGCTTGTCGTTCGTCAAGCGGGGAGAAATCGTTCCGCACCCGGCGGGCACTCTGGGTGAAAAGTTGTACGGCGCTGTAGGTTTCAACGCCATCCGCGTGTTCAGTTGCGGGAAAGCGCATTCCTTGGACGTGGTACAACCACTCCTCATGCAAATTGAGTGTTTCCCGCGATGTCACCACAATTTTGACATTGGCAGCCTGTGTCAAGATGATTGAGAGAAGCTCTACACCTTCGAGTAGATGCTCAAAGTTATCCAGCACCAACAGCACTGATTTTTCACGTAAATAATTGAGCAACTGCTGTTGCGGTTCAGCACCTTGATAAAACTGAAACTCAACTGCTTCGGCAATGGCAGTCACAATATGATCGGACGAACTCAGCGGTTGCAGTGGGACAAAGAAACGACCATCCGCGAATGTCCCGGACTGGACGTGCGCAGCTTCAATCGCCAGCCGCGTCTTGCCGATGCCACCGGGTCCGGTCAGCGTTAAAAGACGACAGGCAGAGTCGCGCAGAAGGGAAGTAATCTTCTGCAGTTCTTCCGCTCTGCCAACAAAAGGTGTCGCATATATTGGGAAATGCGAGTCGCTCATGCCTTGTCTGTCGTCTTCTAGTTGATGCGATCAGAAAAATCCAATGGGCTTCCAAAGATGAAGTGTACCACCTGCCTGCCCGACAAAACAAAAAGGGCAGGTGTCAAACCTGCCCTTACAGTGTCACAATATGCGTCGGTGTTATCCCCCCGGCCCGCCGAACAAGCCACCCAGATTGGGATCTATCTTGGCTGCACAGTCTAGGAACTGCTGTGAATACTCACGGTTATTTTGGTCGGGTGAGCGCGCAGGGATGCTCGCCGCGCATTCCTGATACGCCACCGCGTTACTCTGCGCGGTTGACAGTTCCGTGTCCAAATCTGCGCCGTTTAGTACGTAGTTATCAAATGCCCGGTACAGCCAGAATTCGACGATGAAGTTGGTCGGGTTTGTGCCACCGCCGAATGGCGACTGGAAATTGATGGTATTCGGGTCAGTCATCAACTGGTCGAAGCGGTTATACAGTGTAATCGTGTCTGCACTGGTGCTGGCAGCGTAGGTCGAGCCGTTGATGAGCGAACGTCGTGCAGGCATGGCCGAGAACAATTCGGGATGCTTTGCCACTTCGGCGATGAAGCGGTAGCAGGCATCCGGATTCTGGCTGGTAGCGCTGATATATGCACTGCCTACATCGTACGATACCGCGTTGTACTGGTTGCCGTTGGGATAAGTCGTCAAGCCATATCCCGATTGCGGATCTTCGCTTCTGCCGCCTGCGATGAACCGTACACTGAAACCATTGAGCGACTCGGTGTAAACCGGCGCGGGCTCTACGTTACCGTCAATGTTGATGATGAAATTTCCGCGTGCCTGTTCCTGATAGTCGATGTAACCTGCCTTCGCCAGATCGAGCACCTGCCGCAGCGCATTCACCGCGTTGGCGTCGGTGTAGTTCACCGTCGGCGGGCTGGTGCGCTGGTCGAGCGGAATACCGCCGTAAGCAGCCGCCAGCATCAAGATGTAGTTCGCGCTGGCGCCGCGTGGTACAAATGGGGTCGGATCTTCTGGATTAATCTTCAACTGCTTGAGCGCATCTGAAAACTGGTCAATCATCCAGCCGTTGACAGGTGCGTCGATGCGGTTGCGATCAAACAGCACGCTGTTGTACCACAGCACATCCGGCTGAATGACCACTGGCAGTCCCCACGTCTGTCCGTCTTTTTGCACCAGTTCCAGCGCATTGCCGACTACATCCGAGCGGTCAAAATCGGGGTCGGCATCCAGATACGGGTCAAGCGGCACAATCGTCGAAAGATCGGCATTCGGCACCGCATTGTACGGCAGATAGAAACAGTCGTCGCGCTGCGCGAAGCCGCCAGCGCCGCCACCACCGCGTCCAAAGCCGCCGTCCGTATCCAGATTAATCTCACCAACCTGCGGGTCAGCCGCCACAAAGTCGTTGACCAACTGCTTCCACTCATTCAAGTTTGGCATTGGCTGGATAAATGATTGGATACCGAAATTCAAGGCAATTTCACCCGACTGCAATACGATCTGTGGGACAGGCGTTGCCACCAGCACGACGGTTGTCGTCTTGCGGTCTTCCGCCGTTTGCAGGTTAGCAACCGCCGTTGCCTCCGCCTCTTGCAGTGCCGCTTTGGCGTCCAGCCCGTCGTTGCTCATGCCGCTGCTGGCGTTGACGACATAGCTGTAATAACGCATCTCCGACATCGGGATGCCGTTTTGTATTGCTGCGTCAATGACGGCCTGATTTTCCGCAGAGAAATTACGCCGCCGTCCGAAACCGCCACCACCCGGCCCATTGCCGTTGCCTGTGTCCGCCTGCACACCGATTAAGCTGTAGCGCGCCGGCGCTACGCCAAAGGGATTGCTGGCGAAGTTCGGGCTGTTGGTCATATAAGCCGCCAGTTCATAGGCCAGTTCCGGGTACTTGGTGCCGCTGCTGACCGCGAAGCCCTGCGCTTCGATGCCTGCCGTGCCACCGGGCAGCAGTGCACCCATAGCCGGGTTTTGATTGTTTCCACCACCTCTGCCAAACGAAGTCAGGCCGATGCTGTTGATGATCTTGAAGGGAGCGTCGTTAATGTCACCACTAAACGATGACGACACCGTGCCGTCGGCCACCAGTTCGTTCCAGCGTGTTAGCACATCTTCCAGCGCCGGTGTATCAAATGCCGGTGCATCCGGGAAGGCGCTGGCATCATAAAATCCTGTGCTGGTTAGGCTGTAAAATAAAAACGGGTCGTTCTGAAATGTCACCAGTCCCGGCGTGGTGACCTTGCCGGAAGCGTCACGTTCGCTCAGCGCATCGGCAGCGTTGGCATAGTCTTCCAGCGACCAATTTTCATTCGGGTACGCTAGTCCTTTTTCGTCAAAGACCTGCGGGTTATAAACCACCACCACCACGTCGGTGGAAACAGGCAGTGCCCAGATGCCGTTGTCCCATTGGAACGACTGCCAGATCGAGGGCACAAAGTCATCCACATTCAGTGTTGTGTCGGCGTTGGTCAGCGGTGCGAGGTCGAGGAAATAACCGGCGCGTGTGCCTTCCACATCAATATTGCCGTTTTGCACGGTCAGCACGTCTGCCGTTGCCGCATAGGATGCCAGATCATCCAGAAATCCGGTCAGGTCATCGGCTGGCCGCGGCAGTGATAGGGTGTCAAAGCCCGTGTAGACAATTTCGACCCGTGTGCCGGGGTGATCGGCTTCAAATTGTTGGAATACGGTGTCGTTCATGGTACCGCGGAAAAATTCCGGCAGCGCCACTTGCAGCACGGTTTCATCCTGTGCCGCAGCCGGGGCAACCACCAGCAGCAGCATGACCGCCAGCAGTCCGGCTAATAAACCTCGTTTGCGTACCTGCATCGCCTAAATCCTTTTCATGCTCATAGAAGTCTAAATTGATAGCTGGCACTGATGCGCCATGCTAATCCTCGGCTGAGCAGATTTCAACCGGGTTGCGGGGTGGTTACGATGTCGTAACCGGAATACTCATGCACTGCTAAGATGTACTTGATTCGAACCCCTTTTCAGCCCGTGCCGCTAATAAATATGTTATGCTCTACGTATATCTACCCACGCGCCACAGGATGAACGCCCATGCCCGCTTTCGTCTTCCTCAGCCACAGCAGCAAAGATGATGCCACCGTCACCCGCATTCACGACCAGATTGAAGACATCACCAAACAGGATGTCTGGGTAGATCACCGCGACCTGACCACACCCGGCACGGAATGGCAGCCCGCCATTGATGCCGCGCTCGGCAAGCTCACCCACATGCTGGTCATCCTCTCCCGCCATTCCGTCACCAGCCCCGAAGTCACCGCCGAATGGCGCGATGCCCTCCTGCGTAAAAAGCCGCTGCTGCCCGTCATCATTGACGATCTGCCGCTGGAAAGCATCCCCTCGCGCCTGAGGATTATCACCGCCGTTGATCTGCACAAAAATTGGGATGGCGGCATCCAACTGCTGGCCGATGCCATCACCCGCGCCGAGAGTGGGACGGCCACCCCGGACGACTTCGCCCGCTGGCCCGTCACCGGCCTCATGGATCGCCGTCTGGTCAGCATTCCCATCAGCGGGCGCGAGGCCGACCTTACCGCCGTGCGCGGCCTGCTCGCCCAACTGCCCACCCTCATCCTCGGCGTGGGTGGACTCGGCAAATCGCGGCTGGCCGCCGAACTGGTGCTGACGCAGGAAGCCATCAGCGGCGCAGTCTGGCATGTCTGCGATGAATTCAGCACCGCCGAAAATGTGCTGGAACTCCTGCGCGATCACCTCGGCCTCGACCCCGCCACCGAACGCCGCGACCTGCTCAAACGCCTGCGTGCCGAGCATCTGCTGGTGGTGCTGGATAACGCCGAGTCAGTGGATGACGACCCTGACCGCCGCAAGGATTATGTCAAACTGGTGGACGAACTCCACGCCGCCAACCAGCAGGTGCTGCTCACCAGCCGCAGCGCGTGGCCGGACTTCAAACCCGGCAGGGTCAAGCTGCATCAGCTCGAACACCCCGCCGCCCCCGCCTGCCGCCAGATTGTGCTGGATATGGCAGGGCAGTTTGGTATCACCGGTTATGATATGAACCCCCACGCCGACGCGCTGGCGCAAGCCGCCCGCTACCACCCGCGCCTCATCGAATGGGGCGTCGGCAAATTGACTCTCTTTGCTCCCGACAAGGTCATCCGCGAACTGACCGATCTAAAGAGCCGTGACGTGCAGGACGCGCTGGACGAAATGATTACCCAGACCGTCCGCCAGATGATCGAAGCGCACGGCCCGGACGCCGCAGCCGCCCTGCGCCGCCTCGCCGTCTGTCGTGGCGGCTTCACCTACCACGCCGCTGGCTACCTCCTTCAGCATGAAACACTGGGCATGACCGCTGAAGACTATGTGGCCGAAACCGCGCCTGCCGTTCCCACCACCCTCAACACCGACACCCTCGACGCCCTCCTCCACACCCTCGCCCGCTGGCAGTTCGTCCGCCCCACTGTCGCCAACGACCACACCCGCTACACCCTCGACCCGCTGGTCATCGCCGCTGTTGGCGAAGACGCGGCTACCCACCAATCCCACTACGACTACTACCACGCTCTGGCGTGGCAGCATGACGAGCGGCAGGATTACCTCGGCATCGACCCCGAAAGCGCCAATCTGGAAGCCGCCTACGAGTGGGCGCTGGCGGCAGGGGATGGCGAAGATGCGTTATGGCTGGCAAATGCATGTGGGATATTCCTGCAAAATCGGGGGCGATTTGAACAGGGATTAACTTGGTTTGAGCGAGTTGCAGAAAAACTGTCTCAGCATCCTGACGAGCAACTGCGGGCGAATAGTCAGAACAGTCTCGCTAATATCTATCAAGAACATCCTCTTGGTGATCGCCATGACAACCTCAAACGAGCGCTGTTGGCCTATGAGGCGGCGCTGGTGCATTTCACCCCGCAGGCCGCGCCGCTGGCTTATGCAGCTACGCAGAACAATCTGGGGCTTGCTTACGCTGATCTGGCGCAGATCGGAGAGCGCGAGGCGAATTTGAACAAGGCGGTGGCGGCCTATCAGGCGGCGCTGCAACATTACACCCCGCAGGCCGCGCCGCTGGCTTATGCCATGACGCAGAACAATCTAGGGATTGCCTACCGCGATCTGGCGCAGCTCGGAGAGCGCGAGGCGAATTTGCACAAAGCGGTAGCGGCCTATGAGGCGGCGCTAGTGCATTTCACCGCGCAGGCCGCGCCGCTGGATTATGCCATGACGCAGAACAATCTGGGGATTGCCTACCGCGCTCTGGCGCAGATCGGAGAGCGCGAGGCGAATTTGAGCAAGGCGCTGGCAGCTTACGAGGCGGCGCTGGAACATTATACCGCGCAGGCCGCGCCGCTGGATTATGCCATGACGCAGAACAATCTGGGGGTTGCCTACAGCGATCTGGCGCAGATCGGAGAGCGCGAGGCGAATTTGCACAAGGCGGTGGCGGCCTATGAGGCGGCGCTGGTCTACCGCACCGCGCAGGCCGCGCCGCTGGATTATGCTCAGACACAATGGAATTACGGTAACGCTCAGCGCGATCTGGATGATTTACCGGGTGCAATTGCTCGCTGGCGGGAGGCCGAAACCTGTTATCGTTTGATGGGCGTTACCGATCAGGCTGATTTGATGCTGCGCTGGATTGCCGACGCCGGGGGATGATGGGGTGGCCGCAGGATAAACCCTGCGGCAAAAGGCCATAAAGCCCGATAAACCGGGCTGGGAAATGCGGTGGCCGGGTTATCCCATCCGGCTTCAGCCGGGTTTATTAAAATAGCCGGATGGTTTATCATCCGGCGCTCGCTATCCGGCTTCAGCCGGGTTTATTAAATGAACCGGATGGTTTATCATCTGGCGCTGTCATCGCCATTGTCCGCATCCATCATCCGGCGTTTGGAAAAGCTGCTGGCTGACCTATATCCGGCGCATGGGGCACAGGCTTTGGCTCTCGGTATCCGGCGTTGGCTAAGGCTGGCATCGGTGAGTTAGCTTATCCGGCTTTAGCCGGGTTTATTAAAATAGCCGGATGGTTTATCATCCGGCGATCGCTATCTGGCTTCAACCGGGTTTATCCCGCGGCGATGCTTGCGGCAGGATAAACCCAGCGGCGACAGTCACAAGGAGTCTTTCGTGCCCTATTGGCGCTGTTTCTATCATGTGGTCTGGGCGACCAAATACCGCCAGCCCACCATGACCTCGGCCTTACAACCCATCATTTATGCCGCTATCCAGCAAAAAACGGAACAGATGCGCGGACGGGTGTTGGCGATCAACAGCGTTGACGATCATATTCATGTTGCCGTGAGCCTCCCACCCGCTATTGCTATTGCCCGTTGGGTCGGCGATGCCAAAGGGTTGGCGACTTATGCGGTGAATGGCAATGCACCCGCACTGGAAACAACTTTTAGATGGCAGGACGGATATGGCGTCGTCACATTTGGGGAGAAACAATTCCCCTATGTGGAAAAATATATCGCCAACCAGCGCCAACACCATCAACAGGGCACAACCGATGACCGGCTGGAAACAATGGATGAAGATGACCCTGCCGGATGAACCACATGTGCGATAAAGCCCGAAACGGAGGTGGCTAAACCTATCCGGCTTGAGCTAGGTTTATTGAATTTGCCGGATGGTTTATCATCCGGCGCTAAGGCGAGGTGCTATGATCGCCAATGTCTGCATTTGCTATCCGGCTTCAGCCGGGTTTATTGAATTTGCCGCAGGGTTTATCCTGCGGTGGCCTCGGGTTCATTGCATGAGCCGGATGGTTTTTCATCCAGCAACGCTGACACATCTGGTTTACCCGATCCGGCTTCAGCCGGGTTTATTAAACTTGCCGCAGGGTTTATCCTGCGGCATCACCCCCAACAATTAGGGGCTGACATATTTATACATTTGTTCTAAAATGGAAATCACTAAGGTAATGTGAGTTTCAATACCTGTGTTGAAAACCAGCCCCTTTGCAGCAAACAGTGCAGCGGCAGACCTCTCCTCCGCCGCTGCAAATAAAATGTCAAAATTAATCTGTCCGACATTGACGACTCTGACGCCATTTCCGATCAGCGAAGCAATACCTTTAGGTTTAAATTTACCTTGTGTCGTCGTTGCGAAGCCTCTCTTTAGGGACGACGACGACGACATCGCCGCCATAAATTGCACAACCGGCACAAATTGACCCTCTGAATTGCCGCTTTTGCCGCCCGTTGTGCTAATTTCGTAATCTTCCGTAATGTCCATCAGGCCCGGCTTAATTGACTGCTTCCGGCGCTTTCGTGAAGTGCGGGCAGCCTGCCGCGACGGCCTGCGCCACCACCTCCGCCGGAATGACCTCCAGATTAGCCTTGCGTTTGTAACGGATGATGGCCTTCTCCGGGCGGCTGGCCCCAATGCTGTAGGTGGTCACCGGGTTGGGGTTCGCCAGTTCCAGCTCGAACTGCTGCATCAGCAGGGAGGTGATAACCATCATTTCGTTGTTGGCGAAGTTCATACCCGTGCACTTGTGCTTGCCCCCGCCGAAGCCCATGATGGTGAAGCGGTGCTTCTGGTCTTCCGCCCGCTCCGGCGAAAAACGCAGCGGGTCATAGGCTTCCGGTTGGTCGAACACCTCCGGCAGATGGTGGGCAATGGCGCTGGTCAGGAAGGCCACCCAGCCCGCGGGAATGCGGTAGCCGTCAACCTCGATTTCCTTCTCTACGTAGCGCGCCAGCATATCCGCTGAAGGATGCAGACGGGTGGTTTCATCCACCGCCCAGCGCACGTGCTCCAAAGCGGCCAGTGTCTGGACATCAATCGGTTTGCCAAACGGCAGGTGCTGCGTGATTTCAGCCTGAACCCGCTGCTGGTAGTCGGGATGGCGCAGCAGTTCCACTACGGTCCACGCCGCCTGCCCGACGGTGGTTTCATGCCCGGCGAACATCAGCGCCGTGATCAGGCCGATGATGGTTTCGTCATCAACCGCTGTGCCGTCCTTGTAGGTGGCGGTGGCGAAGTCCTGTAGCATATCGTCATGCTCGACGGTGCTGGTTCGCCGTTCTTGAATAATCGGCTTGAGGATTTCGCGCATCTTGGCTTTGGCTTCGTCGCGCTTGCGGAACTTGGGCAGCGGCCAATTGGGCGGGAAGATCATATCCATGCCTTTGTTCAGGTCGGCGTACAAATCCCAGAACTCGCGCCCCATGCGCTGGCGGAATTCACGACCCATGATGGCGTGTCCGGCCACATTCTGGACGATGGGAGCCAGCGCCAGCGCCAGATCAATTTCGCCGCTTTCGCCCAGCGAATCCAACCACTGCTGGATTTCGAGCTGCATGATTTTCACATAGCCGGGCATCTTGCCGCCCTTGAACGGCGCGTGCAGGATATGGCGCTGGGCATCGTACACCTGCGGCGAGGCGGTGAAGGCGATGTCCCCGAACATGGCGCGCAGTGGTTGGTAGGCTTTGTCCATCCGCAGGGCGTCATCGGTTTTGGTGAAGAAAGTTTCCTGCGCTTCATTACTGCCGATGATGACCATATTCTTGCCGGCAATCTTCAGGCTGAAAATCGGACCGAGCTCCTGAAAGCCACGGCGCATGATACCGTTACGGTCACGCATAAATTCCAGCGTGTTACCGATGATAGGCTGGCCTTGAAGGCGCGGGGGAAGGGGTTTACTCATAATACTGGTTGTCCACATTTCATTATTGATTTACAGCGATATCACTCATAGAGTTAGACTAGTGGAAATTTCTCAAAATAGATTGTTGAGTTTTTCACGCCTGTCGCTTAATCAACAAAAAAGTAAGAAATGTCGAAAAAGAGGCTTGATCCCCGCATCGTCCGCACCCGTCAACTGCTGCGGACTGCACTGCTTCAACTCATTCATGAACGCGGTTTAGAAGCCGTAAATGTGCAGGACATAACGGAGCGCGCCACTCTAAACCGGGCGACCTTCTACTTGCACTACACCGATAAAGATGATCTGCTGTTGCAAACGCTCAATGATGTGCTGGACGAATTGACGACGCTGCCGATGCCAGTGTCGCCTACCAATCCTAGCGCGCCGGAACCGGAACGCATTGGCGCGTTCTTCGTTGGATTATTTCAGCATGTCGCCAATAACGCGGATTTCTACCGGATTATGTTGGGTGCGGACAGCACTGCGGCATATGCGGCTCGTATCCAAGCCTACGTAGAAGACATCGGTTTACGCTGGTTTGCCCGTTCCGTCCGCCACCATAACGGCACGCATCTTTCTGTTTCTCCCGAATTAATGGTGAGTGTTCTCAGCGGTGCGTATATCGGCATGATCAAGTGGTGGCTCAAAAATGAGGTCGAGACGTCCCCTGAACAGATGGCTGACCAATTTTTGCGCTTAGTTTTGCCCGGCATCATTCAGGTGGCAACCTCGACGCCAGACACCTAATTCGCTAGGGTAACAGCCTCCGCAGGTAAAAGGGGATCATGTTCTGCATTTCCCATTTGATCTGCATCTGCGGCAGGATGTGCTGCTGGTAGATCAGCGCGTGATGCAGCGGCGCGAGCTGCATGGCAATCTCAAAAGCCTGTAGTAAAGTCTCGAATGGCTCATAAGCAATCCACTCGCGCAAGTAAGCGTCCCGCAGTTGATCGCGGGGCTGCGCTAGGTCATCGTCCATCAAGAAATACATGCTGAAAAACGGATGACTAATCGAACTATCCGACCAATCAATGAACACAAATTGGTCTTCGTTGACCACTACTTGCCCCGCCCAAAAGTCGCCATGTTCCAGTGAGGCCGGAATACTGTAGGAAGCAAGCGCCTTACACTTCTCTTTGAACTCCGGTATACGTGCCCGCAGCGTTTCCATTTCATCGTCGTTTAATTTCAGGCTGTCGCCGGAAAGTTGGGAAGCGGGTGTATTCAACAACGCTTCGATTTGCTGTTCTAACGTGTAAAGCCGTCTATCTGGACAGCCTAGCCCGATGAGTTCATTGCCGCGCACCGAAAGCCTGGCTTGTAATTGGGCAAAAGCGCGGAGCGCCGCTACCCAGCGTTCGGTGTCAGGGACGGCATCCAGTGTTTTGCTGCCGTAATCCGGCATGAGAAGCCAACCGCGCCAGCCATCAACCATGAGCGGTTTTGGGAACTCCTGAGGGAAATGATGTGAGAGCCACTTTACCAGCAGGGGTTCGTGACGGAACATGGGCGGCAGCGCCTTGAAATAGATTGCTCCCTGTTCGGTTTGTGACCGCAAGATAGTTGAGCGTTCCCATGAACGCAACTGTTCCACAGGTGCAGTAGGCGTAATGCCGCGTTCTTCCAATTGACCGTCGAGCCATGCGCGCATTTCGCCGTACCAACCGGGTGTGTACCATGGAGTCTGGATGGTATCCAGATTGCTGTAAAAGGTGAACCAGTCTTCGATAGTGGCACGTTGGTCGGGTTCTGCCAATGTTAGGCCGTCCAGTTCTTCGCGGGTAGCCCATCGTGCAGCAGCAGGCATTTCCCAATCAGGACTATGGTTTTCCAGAGCATAGTAACGGTTGCGCTTGTCCTCCAGCCATTCGGTACGCATACAGCGCAGCGTTGTGACGGTGATGCCCCATAGTTGGTTGACCCTCTGGTTGATATGCGCCACTGATTGCCAGAAGTGCGTATCGTCGGCTGTGAAATGAGGCAGTACACAGCTATCGGCGTGTGTCAGCAGCAGGAGGCGTGGTTCGGTGGGATGTGGCAGAAGCAGGTAGTAATTGGTTTGAGGCACGTAGGGCATCCTCGCTATTCATTCGTTACAATCGTGCGGCAACACTATTATTCACAAATGGCTTTTTGTATCAACCACATTTGTCCGTGATAAATGATAAGGGGCTTGTGATGCAGATAGGGCTCATGTTGGAAGGGCAGTGGGGCTTGACGTGGGCGCGTTGGTGTCATCTCCTCAAACTTGCCGAAGATTACGGTTTTCAATGCGTTTTTCGTTCAGATCATTACACCATCGGCCCGCCGGATGACGATTCATTGGAAACGTTTGTGTCGCTGACCTTTGCCGCCAGCTTTACGACCCGTATTGAGTTTGGCCCATTGGTCGCGCCCACCACGTTCCGCCATCCCGCACTGACAGCCCGGATGGCGGCTGCCATTGATGACTTGAGCGGCGGACGGTTTGTGCTGGGCCTAGGGACGGGCTGGCATGAGCGTGAACACAAGCAATTCGGCATTCCGTTTTATGATGTTCCTACGCGCATTGAGATGCTGCACGACGCGTTGGAGGTGACGACGCGGCTGTTCCAAAGTGATTCGCCTGTCAGTTACAGCGGCAAGCACTATTCGCTGGACGAAGCAATATTGCTGCCACGCCCACAGCGTAAGAATGGCCCGCCGATTCTGATCGGTGGAAATGGCCGCAAAAAGACCCTGCCGATGGTCGCAAAATATGCTGACGAATGGAATGCTGTTCACGCTATGCCCGACAACTGCCGGGAAGGCAATATGCTGCTGGATGAACTGCTGGCGAATGAAGGCCGCCAAGTAACGGATGTCAAACGGTCATTGATGCTGCAATGTATCATCGGCAGGGATGAGGCGGATTTGGCGGACAAACGCCACCTGTCGCTCACTTTTGATGATCCGACCAGAGGCAATATCGTTGGCACACCATCCTATGTGGTGGAGCGGATCGGCCAGTACAGCGAGGCACGGATTGAACGTATCATGCTCATGATGCGCGACCAGACGGATCTGGATGGGTTGGAACTATTAGCAAAAGAAGTGCTGCCTCACTTCCATAAATGAGCAGTATAGGGGATGCAGTCAAGGCACTTGCATCCCCTTAAACCCAACCCGGTTATTAGCTGCTGCACTCGGCCTCATAGCCTTCAAGCTGTTGGCGGGCTTGCGTCATCAGCTTGACAAATTCATCCACGTCGGTTGTCTCCTGCGCCTGCTGGAGCAGGGTAATCGTGTCGGTCAGATCAACCGAGCAGATCACATCACCACTGGCGGCACTAGATACTATTTCTCGTGGCGCTGCTAACTTGCCGTCCAAGTGCCAAATTTCGACGCCGGAGTCGCCAATGAAAAGCACTTTGGTGTTGTCGGGACTGTAGTAAATTGAGTTTAATAGGCGGTTGGAAAGCCGCTGCTGGATGGCTTGACCGGAGTACACTTGATCGTCGGTATCAAGGTCGAGAATGGCAACAGTACCATCTTGCCAGCGTCCCACCAGCAGCCGACCGTCAGGATTGATTTGCATGGCAAAGCCCTTGAGTGAGCCATCGGGGTAGGGAATCGTAAGCTGTTTGCCGTTGCTATCTACCCGCAGCATTTCGTCCTGTGTAGCGACCAGAATGGTGCTTGTATCGGCGCTCAGGTAAGCGGCGGCCACGTTAATTACTCCACCCGCTACTTCTAACTGTGTATCGGTGGAATCGGTGATTTGCACAGTGCCTTTTTTGAAGTCGGCATTTAGGGTCACCGTTGAAAATTTCATACTCCGGTTACGTCCATCAAAAACCAAACCGCGTATACCGTCTTTGTATGGATACAATTGATTCGGCCAAAAGGCAGGCTTGTCATTTACGGTTAATTCGGCATTGAAGGGCGCATCGCCCCCCTTGCCGGATTTGAGCATAGGACCAAAATCGCCTGCCTCACGCACATCCCACGCCACGATTTTGGCGAGTGTTGTCCCCAAGATGAATGATGAGTCGCCGCTAAAGGTAAGCGACACCCACTGGTTTGATCCGGTATTGGATTGAAGGAAATTGCGGAAAACATTATTTTGTAGAGCGCTAAACGCATTTTGACCGGTTATTGGCCCGAATTGCACCAATGCGTCGGAATTAAAGACGTAGGAAACGCCGTTTCCTGTAGCTACTGCTAGCAGCGATCCATCGTGATTGAAGGCGAGTGCGGCGATATCTGGTGTATCTAGAGATGCTACGTCCCTGCCAGTTTGAGCGTCTACTATGTACAGCTTGTTGTCTTTAGCGTCTATCAGTGCCAGTCGTGCCCCATCTGGTGACCAAACAATATCAGGGTTGGTGCTGAGCGCATTTTGACGTACAGCATGGGCAGACTGTACTGATTTCACCACCGAAAAATCATCTTGTTGTGCATAAGCTGGCAGTACCGAAATGACCACCAGCATGAGCGCCAGTAGTAATGCTTTTTTCATCGTTCCCCCTTAATTCAACTGTGATTAAGTAATTACAAAACACGGTGTAATTGATTGTAATACGTCAATTTAGGTTATACCAAATGGAGGCTTGTGCGAGGTGGAAATGAACAATCCGCACTCAATGATTTAGCGGGCTAGCTTAAATGAGACAATTCGGTCCATGTGGAGTAAAAAATCAGTTGCAAAGCAAGGTGGCAGCACCGGCAAGATGGCTTAAGCGCCTACTACAGCCCGCCACAAGAGGAAGGATGCCATGCCTACAACGATGGTCAGTAGGAGATTTTTGGTGCGCCATGCCACCAGTCCCCCGATAATGCCGGCCACCAAAAGCTGTTCTGCGGTGCGATATACAGGTTGTCATCTTTGAGGAGCAGGTCGGGCGCGATGATAGCGGAAAGCACGGCCACCGGCATCCAGCGCGACCCGTGCAACGCTGGTCAGGTCGGCTTTTGATTTGCGGCGAGGGGCAGGACTCGACATCTGCCGCTCATGAGTTTTGACTGCCATGCAAGTTCCATTTTGCAGAACAAATGTCCTTTACGAGTCAAGGTAGTGGTTGCAAAGTAAGTGGTGGATAGAAATAATCTCCCGCATGATCGAAGAGACTATCACCTACTCATGTCGATCATGCGGGAGTCGCAATATTATACGCAATGGACGGAATAAATGCGGCACTGAGCAGTACCATTGCAAAGATTGTGGAGCCTACCGCGTGATACGACCACACGAGAAATACAGTGCAGAAAGCAAAGCGACCATACTCCGAGCCTATCGGGAACGGATGAGCTTGCGCGGCATCCAAAGAGTGTTCGGGGTGTGGCGCAAAACGGTGCTGCGCTGGTTAGAGGCTTGGGTGGCACAGTTACCGAGCCTCGTCGAAACACTTTTGCCTGCTCAAGCAGATGATGTACTGGAATTGGACGAAATGGTCAGTTTTGTGAGCGAGAAATGGTTCAAGCGTTGGTTGTGGACGGCGCAATGTCGGCGCACTCGTCAGATTGTGGCTTACGCCATCGGTGACCGTTCGCAAGACACTTGCCGATTGCTGTGGCAAGCCATTCCCAGCGGTTATCGTTCATTCTCCCTGTTCACCGATCACTGGCAGGCTTATGAACTCGTTTTGCCACCCGAACAACATCATCCCGTCAACAAAGGGAGTGGACTGACCAACCATCAAGAACGTTGGTACAACACTCTTCGTCAATGGAATAGTCGCTACACCCGGCGCACCTTATCCTTTTCCAAAGAAGATCGCTACCATGATCTCATCACTCGCTGGTTTATTCTCGAACATAATTTGCGGATGCGTTCATCACTTACTTTATGACCACTACCCGAGTCAAGGCTCAGAAGATAAGAAAATTTGGAGATTTGAATTAGTCGTCGCGGGCGCAGCGAAAGCCGATGTCGATGTGAACGAAGGTAGGGTTTATCACACTGTCATCGCGGAAACGGGCCGCCGCGCGCAGATTGGTATTGTTATCGCGCCAGCCCCCGCCGCGCAGCACCCGCACTACATCTGTTCTTTCCATGTCCTCGCGTCCGTCGTCGGCACGATAGGGGTATGGAAAAGCATTGGCACGCTCGTCGGTATCATAGATGGTGCTGACCCACTCCCAGACATTGCCGCTCATATCCAGCGGGCCGACCCACGAGGCATTATCAGGCTGACTGCCAACATCTACGGTTTCACCGTTCGAGTTGCTCTGGTGGACGGCGTAATCTTCTACGAACTCATTGCCCCAGGGGTAGATGAGATCATCCGGCCCGCGGGCGGCGTATTCCCATTCCAACTCAGTCGGTAAACGGGCCCCGCGCTGTTGGCAGAAAGCGAGGGCTTCGTACCAGGTGACCATTTCGCGGGGATGTTGGGGGTCAGGAAAGTTAGCAGAATTCTCCGCCGTCCCACTCAGGCGGTCAAATTGTTCATTGGTCACTTCATAACGGTCAATCCAGAAGGGGCGGTCAAGGCACTGGCGCTCAACAGGTTGTTCATCACTTTCACCATCTACGCTGCCCATCATGAAACAACCTACAGGCACGAGCGCCATTTCAACACCGTCAATGGTCTGGAATTGTGGCATCCAGTCGGAGTTGCGGGTGATGGCTGAACCATCTGACGTCACCACCCCCACGTTCGCCAGTAAATCCTCGCCAAGGACTATTGGCCGCCAGCTGGGGGCGTGATACGCGCCCGTGTCATGGGTGATGTCGCGCGGGTTGCTGCCGTCCGCGTTCACGACTTGAAGCTGATCGGTGTCCGTTATAAAGATAATCTGCTGTCCATCCGGCGACCAGGAAGGTAAAGATGGAAACTCTGGCAGGCCATTGCGTGACAATACCTGCAAATTGCCTGTATCAACCGCCATGAGATAGAGTATGCCCTGAGAGTCAAACACGATTTGCTGACCATCTGGCGACCAGGAGAGCGAAAATATGCTGCGCCCAATGCCCGGCAGAAACTCTTTGATGTTCTTGCCGTCGGCATCCATAACGAGCACCACACAGCAAGCGCCTTTATTAAGCGCGGTAAAGGCAATCTGGTCGCCGTCCGGTGACCAGCGCGGTAGGAAGCCCGTTTCGGAGTGATTGGTCAGTTGTAGGATGTCAGTGCCATCGGCATTCATCACAAGAATCTGCTGTATGCTGTCCACATCTGCGGCAAAGGCCATGCGCTGACCATCCGGCGACCAAACCGGCGACGTGGCGACAGACTCACCACTCGTGATTTGCCGAATATTGCTGCCATCAGCATCCATTACATAAATCTGCGATGTGCCATCAGTGCGATCCGAGGCAAACGCGATCTGTTTCCCGTCTGGCGACCAGCTGGGGTCGGTGTCCGTGGAAGTGTTGTTCGTAAGCATTCGGAGATTGCTGCCATCGACATCCACTACATAAATCTCTTGATCGCCATCGCGTTCTGAAGCGAACAGAATTTGCCCACTCCCGCCGCCTTGCGCTGTCGGTTCAGCATTCGGCTGCTGGGCTTGCTCTGTCAACTGTCCCGCAAGATCTACGATCTGCTGCTGCATGGTGGCGGTGCCGATGGTGAGAGTTTTGACCTGTTCCTCTAATTGATTGGGGCGGCTTAACAGGGCAGCCAACGCCAATAACGCAACGACAATGCCGACCAATCCCCCAATGAGCAAACGGTTGGAGCGCGGTGGATTGACGGCGACAGTTTTGCTCACGAGCGGTTCAGAGGCAGCCTGAACAGTGCCAGCGGGCGGGTTGGCGGCAACAGTTTTGCTCACGAGGGGTGCGGGCGCAACTGGAACAGCGCCCATGTCCATGGGCGGCGGGTTGGCGATTTCGCTCTTGATCTCATCGTCGTCATCACCGTCATCACGCACTACAGGTTGCGTGGCTGTTTGCCGCACCACGTCCACGCCCGGCTGGGCTTTGCGCGGGGAATATTCGGCCAGCGCATCGTAAAACTCCGCACCCGGCAGCCGTCCTCGGTATTGCGTCGGCTGGCCCGCATCAGCCAGTTTGACATTCTCAAATTGCGTCAGGACGAAAATTTCCCAGTTGTCGCCCGCCAGCAGCACAGGGAAAGTGGGCTTCTGCCAGATGTCGGCCAGCGTCACTTCGCGCTGCACCCATTTCGAAGCTTTGGCTTCGGGGGTCATGATGACTACCACCGCCGCGCAGTCCCGCAGGGCCCGCACGATGCTTTCCCACCAGTTGTCGCTGGAACGCAGTTTGCTGTTGTCTATCCAGACATCAAAGCCTTCCTGCCGCAGTTTATCGGCAAGCAGCTTGGCATACTGGCTGTTCTGGGTGCTATAACTGATGAAGACGTGCGACATGCGGTTGCCCTGCTGCTCATAAAGCGAAGGGCGAGTATAACGGAGTGGATTGCGGGGGGCAAATGGGGTTTATCCCCCCGCTACAGCCCGCCACAAGAGGAAGGATGCCATGCCTACAACGATGGTCAGTAGGAGATTTTTGGTGCGCCATGCCACCAACGCCCCGATGATGCCCGCCACCAAAAAGCTGTTCTGCGGTGCGATATACAGGTTGTCATCTTTGAGGAGCAGGTCGGGCGCGATGATAGCGGAAAGCACGGCCACCGGCACAAAACGCAGTGCCTTGAACAGGGGCCTGGGCATCTCGACACGGCCCAGCAGTGCCAATACACCATAACGTGGGGTAAAGGTCGCCAGCATCATGCCAGCAATCATGATGAATTCGTTCATAACTACTTTATCTACCTTCAGTCAGATTCCCATTGATTTGAAGCGCAATAGAAACTTCAGGCCCTTCGCTCAACCGGGTGACTACCAGCCACATTGGATTGGGATAGGGTGGAGCAGTCAGTGCCACTGTATTGCTGCCAGTTGCTTGCGCGAGTTCGCTGCCTGACTCATCTACCACCTGCACGCGAAATTCAGTATAGAGATCGCTGTGAAAAACGATAGGAATGGCGGCTTGTTCGTTTGGTGTCAGTTGAAAGCGCAGGGCTGGTGAAGTAGCGATCAAGGCTGTTAATGGCTGGGTGGAAAGTGTTCCACCTTCGCTTGTTGCCAAACCGCCTAAACGCAGAACATAGTCACCTTGGGTCCCATTTTCGCTGTGTACCAAGATGGTATAGCGGCCATCTTCTGGCAAAAGGACATCTACAGCCGCATCGTGCGGCGTCAGAATATTTGATACGGTTTGGCTAGCAAGGTTGGTTTGCATTTCACCCAAGATGCCGACGCTTAAGTCGAGCGTTGGGCTTATGGCTAAGGCATCAATGCTAACCAGATCACCTGCTTTGCCTGTGAACTGATAGATGCCGCCGGGTGTTGCATCGTTTATGCTTGCCACTATCGTATCACCATAGGCAAGCTGCAGCGGTTCGTCTGCTGTCGCCTGATGTGTGAACAAGGCCAGAAAAATAACTGTTACCAAGAGGCGCATAGCGAAACTCCCTGACACTGTCTTAGATTTCCGGCGTCACATGATGAGAAGGGGCTGCTGTCTTAACATCTGGATACAGATGCTCCGCTATTACGCCCGCGCCGATGCCTAACAGCGCCGCGACGATTAACCCGGCCTGATTCGGGAGGCCGTGAAAAAGCAAGGCGCTGACAGCCGCCACGATTGCCGTTAGCAGCATCGGGCGCGATTGTAGCTGGGGCATAATCATGCCGATGAATGTCACGTCCATCGCAAAATTGAGCCCCCACTGGCGCAGGTCGGGAATAGTCTGCCCGGCGATGAGGCCAACGGCGGTGCAGAGGTTCCAATTAAGGTACATGATGACCGACGAGCCGAGATGATACCAATGTTTATAGGGCGAAGCGTCGTCGCGGTTATAGCGACTAATAACGACTACGAAGGTTTCATCTGTCAGCCAAAATCCCAACGGCAGCAGCCATTTCTGCCCTAATCCTTTCATGTGCGGCGCTAAGGTGGCGCTGTAGAGGGCATGGCGCACATTAACGATGAAGGTAGTGAAGATGATTAGCCCTACAGCCAGACCTTGCTTCACTAAATTAGCGGCTATGAACTGCGACGATCCGGCGAACACAAACAGTGATAAACCCATTGTGCCTGCCGGACTGATGCCACTGTTGACGGCTAATGCGCCGAAGATGATGCCGAAGGGAATAGCCCCAACCACCAGCGGGAAGGTGTCGCGTATACCCGCTAAGAATTCGCTGCGTCGGGAGAATGAATGGTTCATGGTTGATCAAGTAAGAGACAAATAGAGAGATATTCTCAATAACAAGTAGTTCTAGATTATTGACTTTATAGCTGGCTGTCTTGTCGAATCTTGCTGTACTGACCGGGGCTGACACCGACGATCCGCTTAAAGGCTTTGTTGAGATGGCTCTGGTCGGAAAAGCCGGTAATCTGCGCCACTTCTGCAATCGGTGTACCGATGCTCAGTAATTTCTTGGCATGGTGTACCCGCACCTGATTGAGGTAGGCATGGGGCGGCAGACCAAGCTGTTGGCGGAACAAACGGGTGAGGTGGTAGGGGCTGAGGTGTACCGTTTGTGCCAACTGCTCCAGCGATATGTCGTCGTCATAATGGCTGTGGATGTAATCCTGAGCGTGAGTAACGGGATGGCTGGGGGTATCTTGCGTTTGAATGGGCGGTATATCGTCCGCGTGGTGGCGTATCATCAGCGATAATGCTGTGATGAAGCGAGTATCCCTTTCAAGGCTGTCTGGTGATTGCTCCAAGCTGACATGTGCTGTTTGTAGGGCGTGAAAAAGCACAGAGTCTTCTATGACCGGTCGGGGGAAAAAGGGAATACCGCAAGAATGCCCTTTCATTTGAGATGCCACCCGTGCCAGAAGGGAGGCTTCGGGATAGAACATGCGATAGCTCCACCCGGCATGGCTGACAGCCTGCCCGGTGTGCAGCTCGGCGGGATTGATGACAACAACACTGCCGGCAGGGGCGACATGAATATCCCCACGATAATAGAACGTCTCTGCGCCCCGTTCGATAACGCCGATGGCAAAGCCTTCGTGGGTGTGGCGGCTGAAGGAGTGGGTGATATAGGTGGCGGTCAGCGCTTCAACAGGCGTGTTGAGAGATTGTGCTGTCCAGAAATTCGTGCGTTCTTGTTGTGGTGTCATGGCTAACATTGTGCCACTGTGCGGATGAATCGAAAAGGGACGAGGTAAACCTCATCCCTTATGTGTTCAACAGGGCGCAGGCACTTAGCGCGATACCTGACAATGGAATGGTTTACGCAACCCAGATTTTGCTATTTGCCACTTATTACGAGCGAGATTATGCATCTATACTGACTACTGAGCAGCGGGATCAACAAATTCGAGAACGTCATTCCAACGGCGAACGACTATCTGACCTTGCGCGTGAGATTGGTATTTCTCCACAACGAGTGCACCAGATAATAAAGATGAAGAACAAATAGCCGATAAAGTAGTAGATAGTGATTACAAAGTAAGTGGTGGATTTATGGAACAGATGCGGACGAGGCATGCCTCGTCCCTACAAATCCGTTCACATTATGTATGAAACGACAATTGCATAACTTACCATATGACTACTACTTCGTAGTGGTCATGAAGACAGTAAATAATACTTGGCGCTGTCACAACTTGTTCGCCTCAATTAACCTACAGAGAATATCTGTTCCCTGTAGGTCGCAAAAAAAGAGACGGTTAGTACGCCGCGCGGGTAGCCAGACCCAATTCCGAGTGATCCATTGCCCCCAGCTTCCAAGGATAGGTGGTGGGCGCAATTTCCAGATACCAAGTCGTCTTCAGCACTGGGACACTGCTGATAAGTTCGTTGTTGATTTCGTCGGTGCGTTTGTTTTCCTGCAACTTGATGCTGGTTTCCGTTGCCCGGAAGAACTGAAGCGCCCCACAGCGGGCTGAATGGCGTCAATCCACCCTACCCAATGGGTACGAGTCGTCGTGCCATCATTCGACTGAATGCGGACGGGCTTGAACGGTCTGACCTTGCCGGTGAGAGGGCTGCTGACGTATTCCGGCGAGTAGCGTTGGTCGCTGTTGTCCCCGTTTCCTGCCACGCTTTCCGCATCCCCAGAAACCAGTTGGCCGAGATGATGCGGCTGGTCACATTGTCATAGGTATCGGTGTAGCTGCTGTTGCGATCCCAGTCAATTGCGATTGTCCATGTGGTTGGCATTTGTACCCTTTCAGTTGATTACTTTTGACTAGAACTAAATATCTTAACCGGATGCAGGGTCATATTCATCAATTTTTATCTGGACATCCTCAACAAGCATAATGCGGTAAAGGCGAGTTGCGCGCAGCCTATCGAAGATAGTTTTTGCATATTCCAATAATGCTTGCTCTCTCTCCGTGGCGGATCCAGAGTTTGATACCCCAATTTCAATTTGATATTGATAATTCTCAAACAGCATATTACGATCATTTACTAAGCTGTGTTTGCCAACTTCACACCATCGGTAATTGCTATCAAAGAAGCTGTACAATGTGCCGAAACTGTTGTGTTTGACCTCAAATTGAATACCAAGTTCACCTTCAAGTTTGGACACAAAAACATTTTCATCTTCGTCGGTTTGAACAAATATGTTTATGTTGCGCGACATATAGTCATCTCCTGAATGCTAAAAATCCACTTTTATGTCAAACCCATCACCGACAATACGCAAAGAGTCTAGACGACCTTGTTGAATACCTGCAACTCTTCGGAGACTACGTTCAGCTTCTTCTAGTGTTAAACCACTTCCTCTAGCATCTATGACAATGATTCTTGCTTGACCCCCTCTCTTAATTGAGTTATTTACAGCATTTCGCACAGTGTTGCTATCGCCACCTGGGTCAAGACCCTTTAATTCCACCTTTCCAACCCTAGGATAGTATGCGTCGGGTGTACGGACTGCCGTGTGTGGCTCAGGCAGAGCTTCTAAATCAACATCATCCGTCTGCTTTATGTAATCTGCCAGTTTTTGTTCTCGCCCAGAAAATGAACGTGTTATTCCCCCTTGAATCGAATCTTCAGCTAGTTTCCCTGTGTCCTCCAAACTTCCCCCCGACGGCAGTGGACTTGCCCCAGTTTGGTGGAGGGTGAATAAGAGACACCTACAGGATCAAAGGGGGGATGAAATGAAAAACCGCTTCAACGGCGGTTTTTCAAGTAAGGTATCGTACTGTAGTCCCAACGGGCAGTTGGGCTATCCTAATTCGCGCGCAGAATGCGTACGCGGCGATCCGGTTCGTCGCCGTAGCTTTCGGAAAAGAGCCGCGCTTGGCGGGCTAGATCGTGCTGGCGGCGGCGGATGTCGGCATCCTGTGGGTGCAGGTCAACAAATTCTGCTCCGTTACGCACGCGCAAAATGGCAGCCTTAGCCTCCTCCATCGCTATCCCAAAAGGGTCGTCCGGGCGGACGATGTCCTCCAGTCCGTACAGATCGATCAAGAAATTCTCGATCTGGGATACGGTGTTGGCGCGCAGCACATAAATGGGTGTGCCGCGCCGTTCGGCATCTACAATCAATTTGGGACGGCGGCGGTAGTCATTTTTGATGGTGACGATGGCATCGGTCTGCGAAAAGTCGTCCACCAGTGTGACCGGCACATGAAGCCGCCGCGCAGATTGCGCTAGGCGGTTGCGTGCGACGCCATAGGCGTACAGGCGCAGTGGTTGCAGGTTGCTTCCGTTTCCATTGCCATGACCGTTGCCGTTTCCATTCCCGTTGCTGTTGCTGGCGCGTTCGTTCTCACGCTCCTGCGCGATACGCCCACGCCGCCCATTCTTGCCGTTGCCATTGGTTAGGCCACTGTCGTGATCTTTGCCGTTCCGTCCAGCACGCTCGTTTGTAGAGTGTGATTCCGGTACGATGGTTTCGATTTCAATTTCGCCATGTGCGTTACGCGAACGGAGTTCAATCGGCAATGGTCGCCCCCGTAGCTGTCCATCAACGGCGGCAGCGACATCTTCATGCACTGCCAGCCGGTCACGGGTTTGCAGTTCGATTAGCACATCGAAGGTGGGAGGCGCGCGGCGTTCCAATACCGATTTTTGTGTGCCGCGTCGCCGGGCCTCTTCGTCCGAAAGCGTGACCGACTCGATACCACCTACCAGATCGGAAAGGGTGGGATTGAGCATCAAATTTTCCAGCGCGTTACCGTGGGCTGTACCGATGAGCTGCACACCTCGCTCGGCGATAGTGCGGGCGGCCATCGCTTCTAATTCGCGCCCGATTTCATCAATGACGATGACTTCGGGGTTGTGGTTTTCAACGGCTTCGATCATGACTTCATGCTGCCGTTCGGGCTGCGACACCTGCATGCGGCGCGCTTTGCCGATGGCAGGATGCGGGACATCACCATCGCCACCAATTTCATTGGAGGTGTCCACGATCACCACGCGCTTGCGTTCGGCCAGCACACGGGCAGCTTCGCGCAGCATGGTAGTCTTGCCTACGCCGGGCGGCCCCATGATAAGCACGCTCTGCCCAGACTCGATTAAGTCCTGAATGATGTCAATTGTGCCATAGACGGCACGCCCAACACGGCATGTCAAGCCGACCACGTCGCCACGACGGTTGCGGATGGCAGAGATACGATGCAGGGTACGCTCTAAACCAGCACGATTGTCATTGTCAAACATGCCGATATTGGCGACGATAGCATCAAGATCTTCGCGGTTAACTTCGTCTTCCAGCAGCACGACTTCGCCCTCGACGTAACGGGCTGTTGGCATCCGTCCTAGATCGAGGACAATTTCCAACAACTCTTCGGTATTCCCGATGTGGTCAAGTGCGGTATTGAGATGCGGGGGTAGTACACGGCGCAATTCGTTAATGTTATCTGTAATACGGCGTTCCATAAATATGGTAGAACACTCCTGTATATCTGTTTGCAGCGGATCGTGACGCCTATCGCCACGCTCATGCAAATGCGGGATTTCTCTCCCAATTCGGGAGACCTCTCACTTACGGCGCTCACTGATCCCACTGGGGGGATTCATGGGCGCGGGTACAGCCTCAATTTTTCATGCAGCGGGGTGTAGGCCGCCGAACGCACCCCGGCTGCGATGTGCTTGACCATCACGGCCTGCCGGGCGCAAATCTCAAAACCTGATCCTAGCGCACTGTCCAGCCAGTCTTGATAGCGTCGGACACGAAGGTACACCGGAACTTTACTGCGGCGGGCAACCTGTGCGACGGCTGCCGCGATGATATCCGGTGCTTCACTGAAAACATCCGGGTGCAAATGGGGTGTCATAAATGCCGGTACGTCCTTCTACCATCCCAATACAGCCCTCAACACGGTCATCTTTGCGGTATACAAATCCTTCGTCAACACCCGGTAATTCGGTGACCGGCTGCACCAACTTGGGAACGATGTTGCCATACAAGAGGGCGATTCCGTTTACGTCATCGTCGTCAATCGACGTGAGTTCTACCGCGTGACGCGGTTGGTGCGTGATGGTGCAGTCCGGTACACGACACCATATTTCCTGCCGGGCATAGATGGCGTAATTGGCTGTACGCATCGTTCTGAACAGGACCATGTTTTCTTCAACTTCAGCCGTCAACAGATGCGCACCCCGCCGTCCGGCTTCAATTGCCATCGCATCCAGCACATGAAGCCAAGCCGTATCGTCCTCACCGTCGGCTGGAGCAGGCGCGACATAGGCAATCTGGGCGTAGGCGTCATCATGGCGCAGCCGGAACTGCCCGACCACCTGCTGTGACTCTGCCCGTGTTATTAAGGTATACACACCGCGATAGGGCAGGAGCAGCGTGATTAAGCTGGCGCTGTGCGCTCCAGTGGCATCTTGTGTGTAGCGCAGCTCACTGTCCAGCACCATGCCATTTTCGCTCAGGCGTTTGACCAGCGGTACATCCACTAGAGTCACAGCACGGGTTTCTGCCGTATCACCTTTTGGCATAATTCCCCTTGTGTGACCAACGAATCAACGAATGCTGCTGTGAGGAGGCTGCGGACGGTACTACGGCAACCGGTTGGGACCATGAGGTTCGCAGGCTGCAATAGATGTGAGAGAGATAGTGAATAGTGATATTACTCATTAGTCCCATTTTAGCACTCTTGTACCACCCTTGACAATTGTAACACCAGCCGCTTACATATCGCTTTCCCTTCGCTTAAAGACCGTTCGGTTAAGACCTATTGTAGCAGAGAAAATAGGTTATTAAAGGGTCAAAAGGGTTCAATTAGGGTATAAAAGCACAACCCCGACTCACTGGTTATGGTTGGCAATTCCAAACTTTTTGCATGAGTGTTATGTTAAATTTTAGCTAAAAATTCATATTTGAACCTAGCCCGCCCACTGGCGGTATGTGCGAAAGTAATTGACTTATATCACCACAGGAGATAGCGAAATGAAAGCGTTTGAGACAGCTGACTTAATCGCCCAGCAGGCAGCAGGTACGAAGTCTTATCTGGAATTTTTGAAAGAAGATGCCCTCAGCATGGGGTTATATGTGCTGCCCGCTGGCGGCACGGACGGCCAGTCGCCACACACTGAAGATGAGGTATATTATGTGGTCAGTGGGCGCGGCATGTTCTTCCACGCCGGAGAGAATGTGCCGGTGCAGGCGGGCAGCATCTTGTACGTGGCGGCACATGTCGAACACCGTTTTCACAGTATCACCGAGGATTTGAAGATACTGGTGTTTTTTGCTCCAGCGGAGTACAGCAACCGGAAGTAAAGAAGGCAACGGGTTTGGCTGAAAGAAAAATACGAGTAGGCGTTCTCATATTTTTTGCGTGTGGTGCAATATTTCTTTTTCTTCTTGCCCGGCGCACTGCTGTCTATCACGCTGGTTATGCCAACCTGACTATTGTTGCTTTGGTTCTGTGGAGTGCTGCTGATGGTATGCAATTGGGGGCAAACCTGTACGACGCAAGACTAAGGCTATGGATAGAGTGACGGATGTTGATCAGCCGATTGATCCAGATACGGAATATAAACCGAAGATGATGGAGACTTTACTAGAGTCTAACGACAATTCAACTCAATGGCGTAATTAAATAAGTTTTGATGATTAATTCTGAAAATGGAGTTTGCGATGCATCAAATTCATCACCTTTCATGCTGATGCTGCCAAAGTGGTGGCGGCCATTCAAGCTGAATTGGAGAAACAGGCAAAAGGGCGGCCATTGCGGTCACCGACGCGCACGGCGAACTGATGGCTTTCCTGCGTACTGATGGCTGTCCGTTAGCTTCGATTAACAACGCTATACATAAAGCGTTCACCTCCTCACGCGAAGGCAAAGACTCCAAAGCCATCGGCAATTCGTCAAAGGAAAAAGGGTGGCCGATGACCAACTTTGGCGACCTACGCTATACGGCGTGGGGTGGCGGTGTCCCTCTGCGCTATCAGGGGCAGGTTGTAGGTGCGGTGGGGGTTAGCGGCTTGCCAGAGGAGGATGACATTGTGTTGGCGAGGCTGGGCGCTGCGGTGCTGGAGCAGTAATTGACACCCTCAAATCTGTTGTGTGGACTGTGGCAAGACTGCGAAATTGTAACATTTCTTATTTAGCGCAATCCCGAAAAACGGATAGAATGTCATTACATAGTAACGTTACCCGGATTGGATGCGCGCATGGTTTTTGATACGCAGCTCAACTATCAGTCAGTACTGGATGGGATGGGACAGGCTATCCTGATCTTCGACCATGAAGATCGTCTCGTGATGGATAACCTTGCCGCCCGTTCGCTGTTGGGCAGTGATCTTAAGCTCATTCGCGCCAGCGGCTGGACTGCTGCCGCTGCACTTTTCAACACCCGTACTACCGCTACAGATACGGTAGACCTTGCCCGCAAAAAGGCGGTGGAATCAGCTCGCCCCATCCGCTTCCGCATTTATCGTTCCGGTGAATACGTGCCGTGCTGGGCGTCGGCTGTCCACAGCACCGGCGGCGATATCTTCACCATGATAACAATTGAACAACCGGACTGGACTGCGCTCAGCGACCTGATGAACACTTCAAAGATGAAGTGGAGCATGCGCCGCCAGTGCCACCACGGGGGCATACCAAGCTGGTTACACAGACGCTCAAATCTCCTAAGAAGGGCGAACGACCGAGCAGCTTGCAAGCGTGTGGCGGGGTTCGTCACACTCATCACCACCCATATGCACCGGCAAGAACGCTTGATGAAGTTATTCGCCCGTTTAGAAGCTATCCGAACGGGGAAACTGGCTGAACGGTTCGCAAATGAACGGCGCAAGATACAGTTGGCGGATTTCGCCTAAGATTTTCTCGAAATATTGCCGGAAGTCACCCTGATTGACCCGGAAACGGAGCAGCAAAGATTACCGGGCGCGCATCACCAGCAGCATCCCGGATGATCTAGTGGTTTATGCTGCACCAAGCCGCTCGACGACACCTTGCATGACCTGCTACGTAAATTAATATGTACAGTATGAAAGCGACCCCCATCATGATTATGGCGCACACTTCCACGGGAAATGTGAGTGCCCAGATTGATGTGGTGGACGAAGGTTATGGCGTCCGTGCTAAAGAGTTTGAACGGGTGTTTATGCCTTTCGAGCGTGCCCGCCAGCCGCAGATTATCGGTGAGTTTGGCTACGGGCTGAGTTTGTACCTGTGCAAACAGGAGGTTGAGGCCATGAACGGCAAAGTCTGGTTCGAAAGCGAAGAAGGAGTCGGAACGACACCAGCTTCAAGCTGCCACTATGGCGCGACGACGTCACCCAGCCTTCGCTCAGTTCTAGTTCTAGCGATACATAGCCTCGCACGCCCGCCGCCTGTCATAGAGTACGCGCTCGTATTCAACGCCTCTCTGCCATCGGTCAGGGTAGGCGTTTTTTATTGGAAGTGTCCAGTCGCCAGCTAAGGGTTACCAGAAAATGCAAATTGCTGGTACGATGTGGGGACTGGCAACCGGAGACTGGTAGTTACCTATGCAATTTATGACCCGTGAGGTCTTTGATACACTCATCATTATCGTGATTGTGATCGGTTTGGTGGCGGCTGCGCGACGGCTGCGGCAGGATTTTACCCGTCCGTTGCCAGTGCGCCTGACGAGGACATACGCAACCAACCCGCCCTACCCGCCCTACACAGTAAATTAGATGGATGCCCGATTGGTATCCGCGCAAAACGGAGATGTAAAAATGCTCGACATTACCTTGATCCGCGAAAAACCGGAGTGGGTCAAAGAACAGATCGCTAAACTGAACGACCCGGCGGCGGCTGCCCGTATCGCAACCATTGTTGACCTCGACAAACGCCGTCGTGGTCTACTTATGGAAAGTGAGACCATTCAGGCAGCCCGTAACAAACTGAACAAAAACGTAGGCCGGATACGTGGTGACAAGAAGACGCCTGACGGGATGCGGGCCGCGATGGCGCGGCACGTGGCGGCAGCCGTGCGCGCGGGGGAATTTGACGAGGCTCTGCATGTTATGGAAGGCAGCGGCAGCGTCAATGCCCCGACCAAGGACGACAATGTGGACGCGGCGATGGAAGACATGATGAACGCCCTGAAGGGAATGGGCGAGCGCGTGGAAGCCATCAACATGGAAATTAAAGATGTGGAAGATGTGCTGCAAGACAACATGTTGTGGCTGCCGAACCTGCCGCACGAAAGCGTACCAGTGTTCGACAGCGACGAGCATAATATCCCGTGGACACCAGAAGGCCAGAAGCCCGAATTTGACTTCGAGCCCAAGCCGCATTGGGATCTAGGGCCGGCGCTGGACATTATTGACTTTGAGCGCGGTGTCAAACTGGCGGGTTCACGGGCCTATGTGCTGAAGGGGTGGGGTGCGCGTTTGCAACGGGCGCTCATCAGCCTGTTCCTCGATAAAGCGCGTGAGAAGGGATTCACCGAGTTATATGTACCGTACTTCGTCAACGAACCGATGATGTACGGCGCGGGACAGTTCCCCAAGTTCCGTGATGTCGTCTACTACGATGCGGACGCTGACGTGTACATGCTGCCGACGGCGGAAGTCGCGGTAACTAATTTGCATCGTGACGAAATTCTGGATGAGGAACAACTGCCGCTCTATTATGTGGCGCATACCCCTTGCTTCCGGCGTGAGAAGACCAGCGCGGGGCGAGATGTGCGCGGCATCAAGCGGGTGCACCAATTCGAGAAGGTGGAGATGTACAAATTCACCTCACCGGAAACCAGCTATGAAGAGCTGGAATCGCTGACAGAAGCAGCTAGCGACATCTGTCGCGCCCTGGGCTTTTACTTCCGGCGGCTGGAAATCGTGACGGGTGACTTGGGTTTCAGCGCCTCAAAGAAGTACGATATTGAAGTGTGGTCACCGGGCTGCGGCGAGTGGCTGGAAGTCAGCTCATGCAGCAACACGGAAGCCTTTCAAGCGCGGCGGGCGAACGTCAAATATCGCCCAACGGATAGCAAGAAGTCACAATTTGTGCACACACTAAATGGCTCAGGTTTAGCTACGCCACGGGTCGTCATCGCGATTCTGGAGAATTACCAGCAGGCGGATGGCAGCGTGGTCATCCCTGAGGTGCTACGACCTTATATGGGCGGGGCAGAGGTTATCAGAAAGAATAGACAGATTCTAAACATGTAGCAAAACGGGTAGGTGACAGGTTCCCTTGCCCGTTTTTGTTTTACTGCGCAGGAGGTGAATGGTCATGGTCTGAAAGCATTTATATCAGTAGGGCAGCATGCTTTCTGCTCATCTGCGCTTACGCTATAATGACGTGAAAGTTTTCTTGGAGAGGCGGCGCGTATGCTCCACAAAGAACAACGGGAATTTTTCACTGATCGTGGATATTTACTGGTTAAAGGTTGTTTTGTTTTCGGCGGAGGAAGTCGCGTTCTACCGTGAGCACTACATGGCGGTGCGTGCGGCGGGAGCCATCCGGGAGACTTTTCCGGTGTTGACCTGACAAGCAATGACCCGCTCAAGAAATATCCGCGTCTCATTCACATGCACCGCTGGGATAAGGTCAGCCTAGATTGGCTGATTGATCCGCGTCTTAACAGCATTTTGACGGGGTTGACGGGACGTGAACCGCTGGCTGTGCAAACTATGCTGTATTTCAAACCGCCGGGAGCGCGCGGGCAGGCGCTGCATCAGGATAATTATTACCTGCGGGCACAGCCGGGAACGTGTATCGCAGCGTGGCTGGCGTTGGATGACTGCGATGAAGCGAACGGCTGTCTGCAAGTTGTACCCGGCAGCCAGAACTGGCCCATGCTGTGCGCCGTTAAGGCAGATACGACGGTCAGTTTCACCGATGTAACCGTACCTATTCCTGATGGTACACCAGTCGAGCCGATGATTATGGAGGCGGGGGATGTCCTGTTCTTCAACGGCGCAGTTGTGCATGGCAGCTTCCCTAATTCGAGCAGTGACCGTTTCCGCCGATCACTCATCGGACATTACATCGAGGGCAACGCCGAGCAGGTTGCCAGTTTTTACCACCCGGTTCTACGCATGGACGGTTCCCCGGTTGAAGTGCCGGAAAGTCCAGATGGGCAGCGGTGCGGCGTGTGGGTGGAAAAGGACGGCACGCCGGTTATTGAGGAAATTGGCATGCAGGGTAAGCCGGGTGTGCTGGATTACCTGAAACAGTAACTATACACTTCAATTACTAGAGATTGTCCTCTTCCGCTTCACTCAGCACGATACGCAGGAGTTCAGTGAGACTGTTGTAATCGTTTCGCGAAAGGGCGTTTAGGAAGGCGAATAGTGTGACAGCGCCTGCTACGCAAATGGCGCCGGGCTGATTTTGGGGGAAAACAACAGCAGCAATAATCCACAGAATGACAATTAATGAAATCGTCAATTTGGGTGTGAAAAATTTGGTCAGGCTACTGTTGGTGTTCACATGCGCTCTTAGTTCTACGTGTGTACCTGCGCCTGTGGATTGAATGAATCCGGAATGTGTTGTGATAAGTTTCCACTTACTGTATTGATATGGGTCATCTGGTACGTTGGCTTCAATTATGAATTGGCAGCGATCCTGCGCGACCATTTCGGCGCGTAAATCACCTGCAAAATTAGCATTAGCCAGTTCGAGCCTGCCTTTTGCTTTCAGATAGCTCATTTTCTTGGGCAGTTTGTTTAGCCGCGCGCAGCATTCCGCCGGGGTGAGCGGCGTTTCAAATTCAACGACACGCGAATATTGTTCTGATTGGGGTTGGGTGTTCATTTATTTCCCTAATGTTCGAACCTTAGTTAATTGTATGCAGATGGTAACGAATTGACATTCTGATAAACCAATATGATTGGACTAAAGTTCAGCGGTTGAGGCATGCTTCAACACTCCAATGCTCATTTTGGCCTTGTATAGGTGAGATGAAAAATGTGCGCTACGTATGAATGCCCAAAACAGACGGCATAGAGCGAGGAAGTCCTAGTTCATAGGTTATATTCGTCAGATTCCGTCAAAACGATTTGCAAAAGATTTTCAAACGCAGGTGACTGCTTACCTCGTTGGGTTATCAGACCAACAAGAAAAGGGGTAGAGGCTGCAGCAAAACACAGACAAACACGCCATTCGGTGACCAGTATAGATATGAAGAACACGACATAAAGCCCGATTAAGAAAATTACCCCAAGAGTATTTATCTTGCGCAGTGGCCTGCTTAGTTTTGGTCTTGACTCAATATATACACGAGATAGAGGATTGCCAGATTCTATATGGCCTATGTATGTGACATCATTGCGGAAAAAGCGAACAATATCGCAACGGTCAGCGCTGACCATTTCACCACGGATACCTACTTTACCGGGCGCTCCAAACTGGGACTTAGCCTTCAAATAAGCCATTTTCTTGGGCAGTTTGTTCAGCCGCGTGCAGCATTCCGCCGGGGTGAGCGGCGTTTCAAATTCTACGACACGCGAATATTGTTCTGATTGGGGTGTAGTGTTCATTTTTGCGTCCAAAACTCAGGTCTAGATTAATCTTATTCCTACAATTCAACGCTTAACTATATGGTTTGAAAATTCGAACTTTTGACGCTTGACTATGTATAACATTTGTTCTAAAATGGATTATGTTAATGAAGAAGTAGATTACCCATTTCCCATAGCTTGTAAGTCCTTTACACAGTCAAATGAGAAGAAGATTACAGATTGGTTGAGCCAACCATTCTGCTGCAACATATTTAGCAAGCTACCCGTACAATAAATTCAATCTGAGTGTTCATGGAGTCCGCATGGCAGTCAAAACTCATGAGCGGTCTATGCCGCGTCCCGCTCCGCGTCGCAAAAACCCGAAAAAGAATGCTATACAAAACAACCTCATTCGCCGCCATCTACCGGCGTGGATGGCGTTGGCGGCTGTCATGGTCATTTTGCTGCCGAACGTAACCCGTGTCACTTTGGATGCAGGCGGGCGGATATTTTCGAGTTTCACCGAGTGGGCCAGCAACCTGTTGTATAGCAGCAGTCCGATTGCGCCGTTATTCAGCCCGGAAGTACAGCATTGGGGACATGACATCGGGCGCTGGGCAGCCGACAATAACCTAGATCCTAATTTGCTGGCGACTGTTATGCAGATCGAATCCTGTGGACATCCAACGGTGAGCAGTTATGCCGGGGCGCAGGGTCTATTTCAAGTGATGCCGTTTCACTTTAGTATGGATGAAAATCAACTTGACCCCAACACCAACGCGCGGCGCGGCGCAGACTTTCTGAAGGTCTGTCTGGCGGCTGCCGGGGGTGATGCGGGGCTGGCGATGGCCTGTTATAACGGTGGGCAGTCCGTATTGACCCAACCCTACGCGGCGTGGAGTGACCAAACCCAACGCTATTACTACTGGGGCAGTGGCATTTACGAGGCTGCCAGCCAACATCAAGCCAGCAGTGAGCGGCTTAATGAATGGCTGGCGGCTGGTGGTCAGCGTCTATGTCAGCAAGCAGGTGCGGCCCTAGGAATGTAGCTGCTTCTATTGTGCTCCAATATCTACAATTCGCACCGACAGCAATTTTTCCGGTGTGATGGATGCGGCGTTCGGATCATTGTCCGTATTCCGTATTTTGATCTGGTTGACGACTTCCATACCCAACACGACTTGTCCAATAATGGTGTATTGGTTGTCGAGGAATGGGGCTGGATCGAAGGTGATAAAAAATTGGCTGCCTGCTGAGTCAGGAACACTGGTTCGTGCTACGCCAACCACACCCGGCTTGTCATATTTCAGCGGGCCGCTGGCCTCTAATGGGATGTTGTCATAGCCGGGGCCGCCTGCGCCTGTACCAGTTGGGTCGCCGGTCTGCGCCATGAAGCCGGGAATGACACGGTGGAAAGGTACGCCATCATAAAAGCCCCGTGAGGCTAAAAATACAAAGTTGTTGACATTTTTAGGTGCGTTCTGTGGATAAAGCTGAATGACAAAACGCCCATGTTCCACCTGAAAGATAGCGCAGTAGCTATGGGTAGGATCAACCACCTGTTCCGGCGCCGAAAACTGCTGCTTGTTGGCATCGACAGGCATTTGTACCTCAGGATCGGTTACCTGAACACAGGTAGACGCTTTCTGAGAGGTGATGACCGGTGTAATTTGTGCTTGCCCGCTGGCGGCAGGGTTAGCATTTCCACCACAGGCTGCGGCTGCAAATACAGTTCCAGTCAACGCAAGAACCGACGTTAATTGTCGAACTTTTAGCATCATATTCGTTCTCTCGTACTTCATAGATTATGGCTTTCAGAGGGTGGTCATTGTAAGCAAGTCGCCCCAAGATTCATAGGCTAACCTCGGCCTCGAACGTGGGGTAAGCGGCGGCTACATCTGTTGACAGCTTTCCCCCCCATGCTATAATGCCGCGCGAGGCTTGAAGGATAGTTTGCGCTGTCCGGACTTGTCTCACGGCGTATTTGAAAATGAATATCACCTGCCGCAAAGCGTGACAGGTGAGCGATTGGGGTGAGGCATGGGAAAGATGAGTATTCGCGCGTTGGCCCTGCTGGTGTTGATCGTCTTTGTTAGCAGCATGGTAGTACAAGCGCAAGACAGTCCGCTGGTGAACGGTGGTCTGGAAGAAGGTTCGTTTGGTCAATACACTGGACGGCGCGGCGGTGAGTTCCCGATTTACCTGCCCGGCGGGTGGAATTACTGGTTTGCCGCGCCCAGCGGTGATCGAATTAACAATGGTTCCCGCACCAGCATCCAGCCCCACCCCGGCCCCGGCCCATCACCCTACGAAGGCCAACGTGCCTTGAACATTAGCTGCGGTTATTTCACCTGCACCACTGCTATTTATCAGCAGGTCGGCAATATTCAGGCAGGTTCGAATATTGGCGCATCGGCGTGGTCGCAGGTCAAAGCCTGTAATCTGGGCGGCGGCACAAGCTGCGGCTCATCCCCGGCATCCGGCGCACAAACTCGTATCGGTCTTGATCCTACGGGCGGCGCTGATCCTAACAATCCGGCTGTTGTCTGGTCGGCATGGGTGACACCGCACGACCAATGGTTGCAGCAGAGCGTGAGCGTAACAGCCACGGGCAGCACTGTGACGGTTTTCCTCTATTCGACGCAGGGCAATATTGCTGACCTCAACAAAACTTACTGGGATGCCGTTGTGATGAGCGGGGCGATTGTGGCGGCGGGAGCAGCACAGACGCCCGGCGCTCCGACAGCAACCTTGGCTCCAACTGCGCCGCCCTATGTGGCGTTCGTAGTGCCACAGGGCGAGCAACCGGACGGCTCCATTGTTCATACGATTCAACAAGGGGACACACTGGATAGCATCGCTTATGCCTATGGTATCACCCGCACGGAGTTGATGCAGCTTAACAACTTGCAATCTGCGAATTTTATTTTCCCTGGTCAGAAGTTGATCGTTAAGCCACCTACTCAAGCTGCTGCAGCCAGTGAGGCTACAGACGAAGCGGGTGGTGAAAACACCCCTCCACAAAGTACAGAAGAAGCTACCGTTGCTTCGGAGCAGGTTGCATCTGTGCCAACCAATGTGCCGGCTACTGAAGTTCAGCCAACAGCTCCACCACCAACCGCCGAACAGCCGGTAGAGCAACCTACCGAGGCGCAACCCACTACACCGCCTGAACCGACGACCCCACCGCCCACTGCGCCGGTTGTGGTCGCGAATGCGGCAGAATTGAACCCGGCGGCCACTACTGCACAGGTCTGTGTGCTGCTCTTTGAAGATGCCAACCAGAATCGCTTGCAAGAAGCTGGCGAGGGTTTGCTCGGCGGTGGTGACATTGCGTTGCTCAAAGGGGCTGAACAGGCCGGCACTTATACCACTGACGGTGCTGGCGAACCGCACTGCTTTGAGGGGTTAGCGGCTGGTGATTATGTTGCTGCGGCCAGCGCGCCTTCTGGCTACGGCTTGACTACACCCGACCAATTGCGGGTGCAGCTTAACCCCGGCGCGACAATTAACCTGACCTTCGGTGCAGCGCAAGGTGTTCAGGCTGTGCAACCGCCAACAGCTGACGCAGGCGCAGTGGTCGTTCCGACGCCAGTTGAGGAAGTAGCGCAACCGCTAACCGACCAACTGCTCTCTATCAGTGGTCTGGTCGTTTTTGGTTTGGCAGCATTGGTGCTGGTCGGCGGGTTAGGGCTAGCCATTGTGCTGCGGCGGCGTTAAGAGAGTAACAGAGGATACGATTATGCGGCGACTTGCGATCATTGCGGTAGTGCTGCTCACGGGAATGTTCAGCGTCAACGCACAAAGTGGCGGGCAGTTTTGCGTGCGGGCGTTTGAAGACGCCAATGCCAACCAACGGTTGGACGCGGGCGAGAATTTGCTGACACATGGTCTGAGCGTCAATTTGCTCGATGCCAGTAATGTTACCATTGCCAGCGCCTTGCTCGACCAATCACCAACAGCGGCGCAGGGCGTGGTGTGTTTCCAATTCCTGCCCGCGGGACAATATACGATGAGCATTAGTAGTGCTGAATACAAAGCGACTACGCCTACCTCGATGACTACCACGGTGATTGATAGCGGTCAACCCACTGTGATGGAGTTTGGCGCACAGGTGATTGATCTTGGCCCGACGGCTGCTCCTGCCAACAGCACTGCAACCGCGTTGAACGATGAGCAAGCGCAGATAGTGCGGGTCTTGGTCGCGGCACTGGCTACGTTGGTAGTCGTAATCGGCATGTTGGTATTGGGACTCATCGTCTATATGATGACGTTAGGTCGCCGCCGTCCCGTATCTGAGGATACGCGCCGCACCACTGGCAGTATGCAGGCGGTGAAGTCGGATACAGGACGGATTCCTAAAGTATAGGCTGTCCACTTTCATTTTTCAGCCAATGGTTGAGTAATCTATCATGTCAGGTATTGCGCTCGTTACAGGCGGCAATCGCGGTATTGGCCTAGAAATTTGTCGCCAGTTTACCGATTTGGATTTCACGGTCATCCTTGGCTCGCGAGATCTGGCAAGAGGACGGCAGGCTGTGGCGCATCTCAACAATCCACATATTATCGCCCATCAATTGGATGTGAGCGATCCTGATAGCATTGAGCAACTGCGCGGGATCTTGGAAGCCGAATACGGTGTCGTTGATGTGTTGGTCAACAACGCCGCTATCCACTACGATACATGGCAGCGGGCACTAGATGCTGACCTTACTGTTGTTCAAGAAGCAGTGGAAACCAATCTTTATGGTCCGTGGCGCATGGTACAAGCTTTCTTGCCGCTGCTGAGAAAAAGCCAACACGGACGAATAGTGAATGTGAGCAGTGAGGCCGGATCATTGGCGAGCATGGGCGGAGGCACGCCAGCTTACAGTATGAGCAAAGCTGCTCTCAATGCCCTAACCTGTATGCTGGCGGCGGAACTGCGCGGCAGCCGTATCCTCGTTAATTCAGTGTGCCCCGGTTGGGTAGCAACGGATATGGGCGGGCGTGGTGGCCGTCCTGTGGCAGATGGGGCGGCCAGCATTCTATGGGCGGTCATGCTGCCGGATAACGGCCCAACGGGCGGCTTCTTTCGTGACGGCCAACCCCTTAAGTGGTAATGCTGTAGTTTGTAGAGGTATAAAGGTGGATTCTCTAATTTTCCTGCAACGCATCAAGAATCAACCCAACCCTGAATCGCTTTCAGCTGCCGAAAGTCGCTATGTGCGTGAGATGTTTGACCCCGGCAGCCGCGAAGTGGTGGTCAACGGTGAAGTGATTGAGTGGACGGAAATTGATGAGGTGGAAGTGGCACTTTCGCCGCGCGCGGCTGGCCCAGCAGGATTGTTTGTGCGCTATTTTGTCCATGCTGAGGACCGCTATCATGTCGGCATTTATTTCGGGCGCAGCGAAGCCATCCTGCCCAATGTCACACTGGCAGTTGCCAAGTATGTGGTGCAGTGCATCGCCTTCTATGCGCCACTGCCTATTCGCTATAAGGGGCCGGAAGGACTATCGCCAGTGGTGCGGGAGTAAAAATTATTTGGCGCGACGCATCCAAGCAAGAATGGCAAATAGGGGCAGTGTTCCTAGCGCGCCCGTGAGTATGCCCCACAGAAAAGTACCCTCGTCCGTACTGTAACGGACATCACTGACGCCCATAATCAGCGATGCCGCAATCCAACTAACACCCCATCCAATTATGCCACCCAAAATGCCGAGTAAAATCCATCGCCAGTCAGTGTTGGGAACTACGCGCCGCAAGAAAAGCGCATTAAGTGGCCCACCCATGAGCACTGTACTCAGAATCCAACCAACTGTGATATGAGAACGGGGTGGATTTTCGACACGTCGCAAGACTAAGCCGACAATAATGCCGCTAATAATATAAGCCAAAACACCAACCAAAATAGTGTCTTTATCCAGCGAACTATAACCATACCAATTGAGGTGGTTGTGAATTAAGCCGAATGCAAGACCCCATATCATAGCAACGGGTAAGGCAACCTGTAAGATAAGCCAGAGGGAAATGCGCGGCACTACTATCTGTTCGCTGCTCTGGTGTTGTTCAATCTTGTTGAACTTAGGAGGCACTGCTCTAGGGGTGGGCTGCGCAGGCTTGTGCGGCACGGATGAAACACCGGCGTCTGTGAGCACCGCATCAATTTCTTTCTCAATCTTGGCAAATAAATCATCGCGACGCTTCAGGCGTTCAAGCAGAGTTACAGCGTCAGGTCTGTTGTCATCATTCCGTAGATGCTCTTTCAGCTTGAGCACCAATGACGCTTGTTCGTCAAAACTCAACCCTTTGCTGGAGTCAATCTGTTCCTTGAGGTTGCCAATATATGAAATTGGGACAGGCGGTGGCGTGGGTAATGGATCAGGTAACGACTTGGGCGGAGGCACATTGGTAAAAGCCGACATCAGGCGGAACGCAGCCTGCCGGTCAGGTGTGCGATAATCAACAAACTGAATGGTTGTAAGTTCAGGTGGCAGCAGATTGATCGAGACCCCATTAGCCACCAGAATTGGCAGAATGTTCTTTCCCAACTGATAAGCATAAGTGTATTCCAATTGGCAAGGATAAGAGTCAAGTGCTTCTGGGGTAAGCGCAAAAACAAATAGATCACATTTGCGGATACTCTCCAGAATTTGATCCCACCACGCTTGCCCACCTGTTAACTTGTGGTCAAACCAGATTTGATGACCGGCGGATTCAATATCCTGCGCCAGACTGGCAACGACGTCTTTGCTCTTGCTACTATAGCTAATAAAGATTTGAGACATTATTAGCCTCTTTCAATATTTTATAATGAAACATATATTGTAATAGGGACTGTGAACCCCGCCAAATTTGCGACGGGCGAACTATCGCCCCGCCACCATCCGGTACAACTCATTCAGTTCGGCTGTGCTGGTGATGGTTACATTCAAATCTTGCAGCAAGCCGTCTGCCAAGCCATAGACCCAACCGTGCACGGCTAGTTCCTGTCCGCGCCGCCATGCCCCTTGCACGATGGTGGTGTGGCAGACGTTATGCACCTGTTCAATGATGTTGAGTTCGCAGAAGCGGTTAGCCCGTGTACGCTCATCTTCTAACTCCATCAGTTCATGCTCATGCTTCTGATATAAATCCTTCAAATGCCGTAGCCAGTTATCAATCAGACCGAATTCGCGATTTTGCATGGCAGTGTTGACACCACCACAGCCGTAATGTCCGCATACAATGATGTGCTTAACGTGCAATACTTCCACCGCATATTGGATGACAGACAGGCAGTTTAAGTCAGTATGTACCACCACATTGGCAACATTGCGGTGCACAAAAACCTCACCCGGCATTAGACCGATGATTTCATTAGCGGGAACACGGCTGTCGGCACAGCCGATCCATAAGTACGTAGGGTTTTGTTGAGCGGCCAATTTCTTGAAAAACTCCGGATCGCGCTCGGTCATTCGCGCCGCCCATTTGCGGTTATTGTCGAAGAGTTGTTTCAATAGTCGCATTACGTTATTTCTCGTTGTGTGTATTCTTTACGATAGGGACTTGTGTGACTTTGTAATGATAACTAACTCGCCCCCAAGTGGCGAACCCCTAACCACTGGGGGCGAAGATTGAACCTGAATTGTCATATAATTAAAGTGCATATACAGTTTGAATAACATCAATCAGTCCAATTAGGCTGAGGATGGAAACGATGATTGATCCCAATATTGTTTACGTGGTTTTGGTATTCGGTCTATGGGTTACTGTCACTGCAGCTTATGTGCCCGGCACTGGCCTGATCGAAGGGCTGGCAATGGCGGCGCTGGTGGCCGGTGTCTTAATACTGGTCAATATGCCTACCAACTGGGCAGGTGTGCTAGTAATGGTAATTGGTGGCGTAGCCTTTTTGCTCATTCCGTTCCTCAATCAACGCTGGGCTCGTGTGGCGGAATTAGGGCTGGTGCTGCAAGTCATCGGTGCGGCGACATTGTTTCACGGGCTGCAAGTGTCATGGTTGTTGATAGTGGTAACGATTGCCATTTCGGTTGCTTACCATCGGCTAGTACTCCTGCCTGTGCTAGAGCGGGCGCGCAAGCAAGCCGTTGTCATTGATGATGACGCGCAATTGGTTGGCACAGTGGGACGGGTGGTCAAGGCCTCTGAAAAGGTCGGCACTACTCACATCGGCTCCATCAACGTGAAAGGCGAGCAGTGGACAGCCACCAGCGATTACCCGCTGAAACCGGGCGAAGAAGTGGTGGTACTAGAACGAGATGGATTACAGCTGTATGTAGAAGGTGTAAAGCACAAGCAAGGCTAACTCTGTAATTATTGTCGTTCAAAGAATTTCAATATTACCGTTGCATCACTTTATGGAGGGATTGATATGAGTCTGGATCAACTTATTGGCAATCAAGGATCAGCCGTTCTTTTGCTGGTTGTCATACTGGTGCTCATTTGGCTGATCACACGTCTTATTCGCATCGTGCCGGAAACCGAGCGTTTAGTGGTACTGTCGCTGGGTCGTTACGCAGGTACACGAGGGCCGGGTATCGTAATCGTAATCCCGTTTATTGAGCAGGCGCGTAAGGTTGATGTGCGTGAACGGTTTTTGGATATCCCGTCCCAGACCGCTATCACCAAAGACAATGCGCCGATTGACATTGACTTCTTGGTGTATTACCGTGTTGTTGACCCCAAGTTGGCAATTTTGCAGGTGGATAATGTGGTCAGTGCAGCGGTCAATATCGCTACCACTACCTTGCGCGCCGTCATCGGTGATATCAGCTTGGATGATGTGCTGGCGAAGCGCGAGCAGATCAATGATACGCTGCGTATCAAATTGGACGAGATTACCGAGCGGTGGGGCATGAAAATCACGACTGTAGAAATTCGTGAGATTAAACCCCCGCGTGACGTGCAGGAAGCCATGAACCGCCAGATGACCGCCGAACGTGAACGTCGCGCCACCGTGACCCGCGCCAGTGGTGAACGTGAAGCCTCCATCGCAGTGGCCGAAGGTGAGAAGCAGGCCGCTATTTTGCGCTCGGAAGGTTTGCGCCAATCTAAAGTGCTAGAGGCTGAAGGTGAACGACAGGCACAGTTGCTGCGGGCGCAGGGTTTCGCGGCCTCGCTGCAAGCGATATCCGAGCAGGCCAAGGGCGTAGATAACAACACTATGATGTTGCAATATCTGGACGCGCTGAACAAAGTAGGAGCGAGTCCTTCTACCAAGTTTGTGCTGCCGATGGAATTGGTGAGTCTCGCCCAGCAGTTTAGCGCCACGATGACTGGCGGCGGTAAACCGAGTGACAACGGACATAAAGAATAGGTTGGAATTGGTCTGAATTTTCAAACCCGTTCACGCGCTGAACGGGTTTTGCGTTAAGATGAAGATAATATTTTCGATTTTACTGGTAAATGATCATGAAGCGACGACTCATATTCATACTTGTACTTGGGCTAGCCTTAACTACCACAGCGGTTCATGCTCAGGCACAAACACCACAGCCTACGCCCAGTTCGCCTATTGCGGAGGCTCAAAAATTCTATGAGCGTGGGCTCGATTACGAAGAGCGCAATCTGTACGATGATGCGATAGAGTTTTTCGGTCAATCTATCGCGGCTGATCCGAATTTCGCCGCTCCCTATCTTGAACGCAGCTACGTCTATTATTTACAGTCGGAATATCTTCTCGCGCTGGATGACATTAACGAATCTGTCCGCCTTGACTCCAACAATTACGAAGCCTACCTTGTACAGGGTTACATTCTTTATGAATTAGAGCGTTATCAAGCTGCGATTGATGCACTCGATCAATCTATCGCGCTCAAAGGCGACGAAAGTTATGCTTACAGCGTGCGAGGGCAGGCATATGCAGCACTTGGCGATCCTGAAAAGGCGTTGGGAGATTACAATCAGGCAATTAGGCTAGACCCATCTTATTCATATACATACGCTTTCCGTGGCGACGAATACCGCAAAAAAGGACTCTACGATAGGGCAATAGGCGACTATTCCACTGCCATTCAATTGGATGACACCAATGCGTGGGCATTTTATGGGCGTGGCATTGCTTACTATGAAACCGGCAGATTTCAGGGGGCGGTGGATGATTTCACAGCCTCACTCGATATGTATCCGGATGACCCGGACACACTCCGGCGTCGGGGTGATGCCCAACGTGCATTAGGCAACTTCCAATCGGCTATTACCGACTACACTGCGGCACTTCGTATGGATCCCAATGCTTATCTAGCTCTGAATGGGCGCGGTCTAGCTCGCTTAGAAACGGATAACATAGATGCAGCGCTAGACGACTTTGACCAGAGCCTTAAGTTGGTTGTCGCGTCAAATGCTGATGCACACGCCGGACGGGGACGTATCTACTATTTGCAGGGTGATGTTCAGGGTGCGTTAGATGAATTGAATATCGCGCTGGAACAAGACCCGGACAATGTCATGGCATATCAATTCCGTGGTGTGGCCTATGCTGCCAGTGGTGACATTGCACGGGGGCTGGAGGATCTCGATAAGGCCATTTCCTTACGCGGGAATGATGCGAATTTGCATTTAGCGCGTGGTAATGTCCTTACCAAAAATTCTCAGTACGAGAAGGCCCTCAAGGATTTTAATGCGGCACTTGCCCTGAATGCTAATTTGACCGAAGCTTATGGTGGGCGCGGCAAAGCTCATTTTGAACTGGGCAACAACACTGCGGCGCTAGATGATCTCAACCGTGCATTACAGTCCATTAAAGATGATCCTGAACTATTCATCACCCGCGCGGATGTGTTCCGTGCAACAGGCGATTTTGGCGCGGCACTGGATGACTACAATCAGGCAGTTGAGTTGGGTGCCAGCGGTTCTGACCTATTCGCAGGTCGTGGTTACAGCAATTTCGCCCTGGGCTTCAACGAGGCTGCTCTCAGTGACCTGGCGCAGGCCATCCGGTTAGATGCCAAAAACGGTGAAGCATATCTCTATCGCGCTTATGTTTATGAAGCCATTGGCCCGGCGGAGTCGGCACTGGAAGATTACAACAAAGCGGTAGAGCTACTACCTGATGAACCGCTGCCGTTGATGTATCGCGGTCAATTTCGGGCAAATATACAGGGCGATCATACTGCTGCAATCGCCGATTACAATCTGGCGTTGAAAATTAGTCCCGATGTGGCTGAAGTATATGTTTATCGTGGTAACAGCTACTTTGCTACCGGTCAGTTCGACCAAGCACAGGTGGATTACACGCGAGCCATTGATCTTGACCCCAACAATGTGCTGGCGTATCGTTACCGGGCTGATCTATGGCGCTTGCAAGGAAATCTTCGTCAGGCTTTAGATGATTACAATCACGCTTTGGATCTTTTGCCACAAGATCAAGAGTCTTTGAATGGGCGCGGCCTGACCTACTACTTGCTTGGCAATGCTGAGTCAGCGATTCAAGACCTGAGTCTTTCGATTCAAACGTTCCCCAATGCGCCGGATGCTTATCTATATCGCGGATTGGCCAACATTTCGAACGGTGATACGAATGCTGCGCTGAGTGATTACAATCGCGCAGTCGAGCTTGCTCCGGACAATGTATTGGCGTTCGTCTATCGTGGTGATTTGTATACCCGATTACAAGATAACGCCCACGCGCTGGATGACTATAATCAAGCCTTGGCGCTAGACCCTAATAATCGAGATGCCCTAAGCAGTCGTGGTTATTTACATATCTCGGAGGGTGAATTTCAGGATGCGATTAAGGATTTTGACCGCGTCCTAGATCAGTCGCAGCCCAACGTCAGCGCCTTATTTGGACGTGCCTATTCATATGCCACTCTTGGCGATTTCAAACGAGCACTTGAAGACTACTCGGCTGTACTAGAACTGAATCCGCAAGCTGTCGTTGCCCTGAACAATCGAGGATACGCAAATCGTATGCTTGGCGACTATGAAGCAGCTATCCGCGACTTTACCGCTGCCATTGCCTTAGATAATCAATCGGCTGATTATTACTGGTCACGGGCCAATACATACGGACTGCTCGGCAATTACGAAGCCATGCTGGCAGACCTGCGTGAATTTAAGCGGTTGGCAGGTACAGATACGCCGCCAGTTGTCAATCAATTGCTTTTGAACCACCCCGGTTAGCTGTTCGTTAACGTGGTGCGTGTTCGAACAGTGGCGGCGGCGCTTTCCCAGCGTTTTTTGCGCGATTTGACTGCCCGTCAGCATGTATGTTTGACAGGCCGGGCAGCGGCTGGCATCTGGGCGCTGCTGCGGGCATGGGACTTCCATGATCGGGATATTCTTCTGCCCGCTAACACTTGCTACATCGTATTGTGGGCAGTGCTTAAAAGTGGCAATCGTCCGCTGCTCGTAGATATTGATCCCCGAACTGCCAATATTGACCTCTCAGCGCTGAGGGCTGTTACTCAGTCCAGTTTTCCTGCTACCATCATTCCCTGCCATATGTACGGATTGGCTGCGCCTATGTCTTCTATCTGCGACTGGGCACGGTCACAAGATATAAAGGTAATCGAAGACTCTGCGCTGGCAATTGGTGCAATGATTGAAGGCCAACCCGCTGGCGCGTGGGGGGATGCCGCGGTATTTAGTTTCGGGCTGGGTAAGGTTATAGACCATCAGGTAGGTGGGGCAGTCGTCACAAACGATTCAGTGTTAGCACGTGAGGTCGATAGACTGCTGTCTGCCGCGCCGATATGGGATGATCGCTTATTGTGCCTGAGTAACCAGTGGCATGGCCTGTACTGGCCGCTGCATCAATATGAAATGTCCACTCCTCAGTTACTTCCGCTCTATCAACAACTTTATGAGCTGTATGGAGAAATTGCGGTTTACAGACTATCGCAGGATGAATGGTCAGAACTGCCTGCTTTGCTGCGCGCGTTGCCGGAGAATTCGGCGCGGCGGGCACAACAGGTGCTTGCATATGATGAAGTGCTGCTAAATGGACTGACTACCTATCCTATCACTACACTAGAACGACCTCAGGGCAGTATCTTGTGGAAATATCCACTGCTCGTTCCACCAGAAAGTCGCGATGAGTTACTGACACGATTGTGGGATGCTGGCATTCACGAAGCCACCAGATGGTATCCTCCCCTGCGCCCCATGGCGCGGGTGCTCGCTCCTGCGGTTGTGCAGCCTGAGGCTCCCGGTGCAGACACATTGGGTGCGACCATCATCAATCTGCCTTTAGGTGAGAATGTAGATGAACAAAGCCTGCTGAAGATAGGCGAACTCGTGTTTCAGTTTTTTGAAGGCCGTTGAGCCAGTGGAAGCTTTAGTTGACGGAAAAGTGCGCGGGCAGCGAAACCGTAAATGTTGTCCCCTTACCCGGTTCGCTTTCAAACGTAATTGTACCACCGTGCGCCGCGACACTTTCTTGCACGATGGTTAATCCTAATCCGGTTCCCTTAATCTTTCTGGCACTGTCACTGCGGAAGAATGGAACGAAAAGCTGCTTCTGATCTTCTTGCGAAATACCCATGCCTTGGTCGGTTATTTTGATGATGACTGCGTCACCATCTCGCAGAAGTGATAGGCTCACTTCTGCATCAGTCGGCGAATATTTAATGGCATTTGAGATCAAGTTGATCAGAATGTGTTGCAGCAGCTTGGTGTCCATGGAAGCTATTCCAAGCTGATCGTCTGCAGCGAAACGAAAACGGTGTGTAGTGGTGTCTGTGAGCTGTATCTCATCGAATATTTCTCGACAAAAGGCAACCAATTCGAACGACGTTCTGCTGCAGGTGAGCTTGCCTGCTCTGGCTTGCGAAACTGTTAGCACATCGTCCAGCAGAGCGCTCAAATATCGGGTATGCTTTTCAACCCTACCAAAGCGTTCTTGCTGTTGCTCATAGGTGAAGCTGTAATAATGAAGTTTGAGTGTGCTAATGGTACTTAGGATGACGGTTAGTGGATTGCGAAATTCATGCGACACGCTTGAAATGAAGCGTTCCTTTAATTCGGCTAATTCACGCTCGGACTGTGCCTCCAGTTGCAACTTTTCCGCCTCTAGCAAACGCCTTTCCGATTCCTTATGCTCACTGATGTCAACAGCGATTCCTAGTGTGCAGGGTTGTCCATCGACCTCAATAGTATCTGCAAAGAGCAAAACATCTACGCGGGTGCCATTTTTTTGGACAATAGTGCCTTCAAATCCTCTTGCATAACCCATCTCGCCCATGGTCTGAGCATATAACTCTCTATCTTTGAGATTATGCCAGTGGTATAGATCAGTCGGGCGTTTATCGACCAGTTCATTGAAGTCATATCCTGTGAGTTCGACAAAGGCATCATTGACCTTAATGAATGTGTTATCCTTGCGATTGATGATACTTAAGGCGATTGGTACGGCCTGAAATATCTGCGAGAATAATTTCTCACTGTTAGCAAGCGCCCTTTGTGTACGGTAACGTTCTGTGACGTCCACAACAAGTACCAGACGCGCCCGTCTACCGCGGAAATTGAGTTCGTGTGCAGCCAATTCTACATCAACAATGTCACCATTCTTCTTGATATAGTGCCAATTATTTGACTTAAGATAGACCTTCTTTTGTTTCATGAATTCAGATAATCGGTCATGTTCTTCCGGCACCCGAATTTGTTTGATGGTCATTCCTAAAAATTCTTCGCGCGAATAACCGAAATGCTCAATAGCGGCGTCATTGACGGCCAGAAAATAGGTTGTGTCTGCGTCATAGACCCACATCGGATTGGGATTGTCTTCAAACATCTGGCGGTAGGCACTCTCCGAAAGACGGAGACTTTCTTCCATTTCTTTTCGCTGTGTGACATTGGCTAGTGTGCCCACGACTCGCAGGGGGCTGCCGTCAACGGCGCAGTTTGTGATTTGCCCCCGCGAAAGGAACCAACCGTATGTCCCATCCTGGTGTCGTAGGCGGTATTCAACTTCATATGAGGGGATTTCGCCCGCAAGATAGCGACTGAAACAATCGGTTACGCGGGCTGAGTCCTCGGGATGGATACGCGAAGCCCAATCATCAACTATGAAGGCGGTGTCAGTTTCTTGTATACCCAGCAGCTCTTTGTAACGGCGTGAACGGAATACGGTGTTTCTCAGAATATCCAAATCCCAAACGCCGTCACCGCTGCCTTCCAAAGCGTACCGCCAGCGGTTTTCACTATCTTCCAACCGGCTCAAAAGTCGCTGTCGTTCGGTCAGCTCATATTCATATTGACTGTTCTTTTCTCGTAATTCCATTTCCCCTTGCCACGCTCGTTCCAGAGCGTGCTTGATGGTACGGACGGAATAGACAATGACAAAGTAGACAGCGATGAAAAAGACTGTATGATTTGTCCACGCCTGAAATGCTGTAATGTATCCGAGATTCGGAGGTTGAATCGAGCCAATTTGCGCCGCTAGGACCCATATCCCACCGCTGATGATGGTAAGAGAAGCGAACAGGAGACCCGCGTGTTCACTGATTAATAATGTCGCGACAATGATGGAAAACGCAGATGCCGAAAATACCGGATCGAAAATACCGCTGTTCTGCGACACCGAGATTTGAAAACTTAGCCAAACAGCCGTCACAAATATGAACGTTGCCATCGTAATGGCTTGACGGCGCAACAGATACAGCACTCCACCTTGGACGCAGAGCATAACGATAGCGATGACCGTACGTTGGTTCGAACCTGATGTCACAATGAGCGTGATGAGATTGAAGCCATTCAGAAAAATTGTTAATGTAACAATTATCCGTAGGGTGGCAGTTTGTATCGAGAGGCTCTCACTACTGCTTAGGGGGATAGTGAAAAAATTCTTTATAAGACTCAAATCGCAGTGCCTTATTAGTCCTGTCCTGATAAAATCTATTAAGTAAGATCATTATAACAACAAATCTTATGTCAAAGCATTGATTGATATATGTTTGTAAATTTTGGTTCATGAATTGGGAATAAAAGGGCTATTTCAAAGGATTCAGGGCTCAATTCAAATGGTTAAGTTGGGTATTTCCAGACTTTTGCGCCAAGTACGGTAATATTGCTTCCGTGCGCGAACTCGTGAGTTGAAGGAACTGATCATGCTTATCAAACCCGGCATATTATTTGGTAAGAAGGTAGGTGCTAATGCCGCACCATAAGGATTTGATCGTAAAATTATGTCGCGATTATGTGTAGAATAGAAGGTGTACATGTAAAATATTTTTGACAGGCATTTGCCATGTATCTCGTCATGAAGCTTCTATCGCTTTCGGCACTAATTGTCCTCGCTGCTTGTAACCTGACGCAGCAGGCCACGCCCCCACCACAATCAATTCTCTCCACACCGGTTGCCGATCTGCCGGTCAATGCTTCTTCGCGCAGTCCAGCCGAGCAGACGCAGCCCACCGCCGTTCCACAATCTGTGATAGATGAGGCGGATGCTGAGTACATTTTGCTGACCAACGTCTATGAACGCTTGCTGCCATCAGTGGTGAACGTCGAGGTACTCACCTCCCCCAGCGCTACAGGTTTTCATGATGCTGCGCGCGGTTCTGGTTTCATTTATGATGATAACGGGCATGTCATTACCAACGCCCATGTAGCCAACGATACTATCAGTGTAACCGTAACCTTTTACGACGGATACGTTGCTGAAGCCAGCGTGGTCGGAGTTGATCTTTTTAGTGATTTGGCTGTCCTCAAAATTGACGTAGATGCCGCACGTTTGTATCCGGTGACTTTTGCTGACTCGGATCAAATTCATGTTGGGCAGCGCGCCATCGCCATCGGCAACCCTTTCGGCCTCGCCAGTTCCATGACGGTAGGTATCGTGAGCGGTTTAGGACGGCAGTTACCTTCTGCTGAAATGATTAGCAACGACGTCACACCCAATTTCAACAACCCCTCCATCATTCAGGTCGATGCTGATATTAACCCCGGCAACAGCGGCGGTCCGCTCCTCAATTCACGCGGCGAAGTGATCGGCGTCAATACGGCCATCCGCACTGAAAGCGGCGTCTTTGAAGGCGTTGGCTTCTCTGTGCCCGCTAATACCGTGCTGCGCGTGGTCCCAGAACTTATCGAGAAGGGCAAAGTGGAGTATTCATGGCTGGGCATCAGCACGATGTCTGCCGAAGATGGCTTGGGTGTGGCTGCTTTAGCCGAGCCACTTCAACTGCCCGTCAAGCAGGGAGTATTGATTGACGAAGTGACGCCGGATTCTCCCGCGGACGAGGCTGGATTACTGGGTGGCAACCGTTCCACCCGTGTGCGTGGGCAGCCAGTATGTGCCGGTGGCGACATTATTGTTGCGATCAACGGCGTCTATATCGCCAGTATGGATGAGTTGATGTCCTATCTGGTCGTCAATACCCACCCCGGTGATACGGTAACAGTACTCACGGTGCGCGGCGACCAAACATTTGAACTGCCTGTAACCCTGCGTGCCCGCCCGGATCAAATTTCAACCGAGCCGCGTCCATGTGGGTAATAGTGAGACGCAGCACTACCCCGGATACCACACGACGCGCGGGTCGTCCGTCGCTCGCTGGTAATCGAAGGCGGCATCCGTCATTTTGTGTAGATCGTATTCAGGCCGCCAGCCCAGCAGGAATTTGGCTTTGCTGTTGTCCAACCATGTCGCGTAGAAGGGCGTTTTGATGTCCACTGTTGGCAGGCCGCGCGTGGTGTGCAGGTAATCACCCAGCGCACGGTAGTCTACCGGCTCGTCCATACAAATATTGAAGGTCTGCTGCCGCGCTTTGGGGTGGTCAATGGCGCTTATGATGGCGCTCACCAAATCCTCCACATGCACGAAGTTGCGCTGGACAGGCTTCCCGTCCGGGTCGAGCATTACGGGTACTGTACCCTGTTGAATATACTCATCTGCCTGTGTCGCTCCCACCAGATCACGCCATTTCGGGCCACCGAATACATCGTCGCCAAATGAAAGTTGGTACTTAAAGTCATCTTTTTCCATGATCCACGGGGCACGCAGGCAGCAGCCATTCAAATCGTATTGGATGTAATATTGCTCCAGCATGACTTCTTCCAGCACTTTGGAGAGGGCATAGCAGCCGGGGTAGGCGCTGTGCTTCTGGGTTTCTGTGACCGGTATCGGGTGCGGATACACGAAATGCCCCATACCCGCGTCGCCGCCGATCAAGATGAACTGCTCAAAAGTGGAGCTGCTGCGGCTGGTTTCTAGCAGCCAGAACATCCCTTTGATGGCAACATCCATGATGTCCAGCGGCGTCTCTTTAACCGTCGCCAGATGCAGCACATGGGTTACACCATCCAACGCCTGTTCCACCACTTCCAAATCTTTAATGGAACCGCGTACCGTATCCAGCCGTTCATGAGTTTCCAGCGCGCGGTTGTGGAGCAGGGCGCGGAAGTGGTATTCCTTCAACTTGGGTTCATTCAATGCCCGCTTGAGAAATGCCTGTCCCACCTTGCCCGTTGCGCCAGTAACTAATATGCGTTTGTTGCCCATCGTTCCCCCTTCGAAGTTTGATTAATCTACCCGCCGCGCATCCAGACATCCCACACTCGCCCCGTTCAGCAGCATGTCCACTGCCCGTTCTGCTGTGCCTGCCCCCAGCGCTAGTCCATGGCCCGTGAACGCCACCGCGAAACCCACATTCGGCTTGTCTGGCAGCCGCCCCACTAGTGGCAGTCCGTCCACACTGAATCCCATGATGCCAGACCAGCGCCTTTCAATCGGTGCCTTCACTTCAGGGAAGCGTGTCCGTAGATAGTCTTCTAGAATGCGCTGCACCGGGTCGGTCACACGGTCATCGGTGGTGTCATGCTCCAGCATCTTGTTCTGTTTGCGTCCGCCGCCGATTAGCAGCCGTCCGTCGAATGTATCGCGGTAGTACATGAAGCCATAATCGCTGTAGCCGCAGGTGTTCAGGAGCGGCCCGTTGCTCAGTGGGGCAGTGGCGATGCACTGGGCGCGGGTTGGGATGACTTTACCCACAAAATATGGATCGACATAAACGGAATATGCATTGGTACACAGCATGACGTAACGCGCTTTGAACACATATTGGCGGGTGTAAACTGTCACTAGTTCTGGCTTGTTTTGCTCAATGCGGTAGAGTTCGTTGTTTTTGATAAGCTCCGCGCCACTTTGTTCAAATATGGTATGCACCAGTTCGTAGGGCTGCACTGCACCGTCCCCCGGCTGGCGGATAGCGCCGCAGTATCCACGCCCCAGTGGGTCATAGCTCATATATTCAAACTCGCGCTTATCCGCTTCCAGCGCCCGTGCTGCCAATTCCAGATCGTGGGCTTCTGCTTCGCTTTCGGCCAGCAGCATCGAACCACACTGTTCCATCCGCACCGATCCCCGGCTGGCAAAGTTGCGCCAATGGCGGTGCGTCGCAGCCGATAAATCCCACATTTCGCGGGTGACATCTATCCCGTAGCGGTCAATCGAATGGTGGTAATAGGTGTCCAGTCCAGTAATCATGAACCCGGCGTTGCGGCTGCTGGCCCCTAACGCCAGATCGCGCATTTCGGTGATGACCACCTGCCGTCCGGCCTGTGCCGCGAAATAGGCCGCAGTACAGCCTACTAATCCCGCCCCGACCACCAAGAAATCTACTTCACGCACGGGTTGCGAATCGTCTGCTTGCCACACTGAAACTGTCATGATTGCTTGCCTTGTTGTGCAAAGAATTGCCTCAGATGATAGCCCAAACCTTTATCGCAGGCGACTTGATGGTTCAAAAACGAAAAGGGCGAACCCCAATGATTTACTGTGTACTCAACCAGTTCGCAAATTGCCCGTATACTGACTGCGCCTGCCACTGCTTGATAACTTGTTTTCGCTCGTCAGCGGTTAGAGCGGTCAGCGGCTTGTCCTGTCCATCTGGAATAACGATGCGCCACAGGTCTGACCATGCTTCGGGGCAGGGTGTTTCATCCACAGATTGTGCCAGCACACCGGCTCCCCGCGCATCATTGAAAACCTGCGCTGTACCATCGGGTGTCATATAGACCATTGTACTCACAAAGCGGCAGCTTCGGGTGGTCAGGCCTTGCGCCAACCGCAGCAGTCCGCCCACGCCAATCGTTTCGAGGGCATAACGGGTATAGGCGCTGGGGAAACCCGACAGTTCGTCTATATAAAAGCCGCTGTCTTCAACCACTACTGCCGTTTGTGCTAATTTCAAGGCTTGTTCAGCTTTGTTAATTGCTACAGCTTCAACTGTATTGGCTTGTGGTTCGATCAAGGACGTATCTAGTTGTAGTACTTCGAACCCAAATGGCTCCAGCAGTTGCCCAAGCATGGTCGCTTTTGCGGCGTTAGATGTTACAAAATTGATACACCTTTGCTTCATAGAAATTATTGCCTCATAATTTACAATTTCACATGTGTGAAAAAAACATGAATTAATCAATAATCAATGGGAATAATTGGCTAGTTGGCGTTAGGATAAACATAGTATGACTTTTTCTCAAGCGAGTGGTGAATTTCGAGAGGACTGAAAGTGTTTGAATTTGACGATCATTTCGACGATATGGAAAGATATGAAGGCTGGGCATCAGTCACACCTTCCAACGACGAGTCGAAAAATGGCTTATGGACGTATCTAGGCAATCAGGTTTGGACGTTGGATGGCGTAAATTTACATGCTGAGGAAAACGGCCACACCAACGACTGGAGTCTGTTTTCAACCCCCTAGCCTCTTACTTGCACATGCTGTCATGATAGTAAACAAGAGGGCACTCCTCTTGTTTACTAATTGATATCGCCGCGTATCCATACTTCTCCTAAACATAATATTGTCTAGAACCTTATATCTGGAATATTTTATTCATATTATTTCATCTGATCTATTCCAGTTGAACGGATGTTAAATTACAAGTTTACCGAACGTCTTTGCTTCCGTTCCTTAACACTTCTGGTAAAGCATATTAGTACTTCCTCTTCCCTATGGGATAATATAATTCGTAGTTCCTTTCTTAATTGTAACAATAATTTCAATAAATTAATGCTCATGCGACCAGAACGTATTGTAAAGTGTAATTATGGATAGAGATTTATTGAAAGGCAACTCTAATGAGTATCACGGTGGACTGGGATAACCCTGAGAAAACGGTCATTCGATTCAAATATGATGGAAGCTGGACTCTAACGGATTATTTTGCCGCGAATGAACAATCTGTCGGCATGATGGATAATGTCGATCACAAGGTTCACATTATTATTGATGTGACCGAATCCAAGATTTTGCCAAACGGCGTCATTTCGCAAGGGCGCAGCGCCGCCAATCGCGGAAAGCACCACAATCAAGGAACCGTCATGATTGTGGGAGCTAACGGACTTATCCGGGGCATGTTTGATATCTTCAAGAAGCTCTATGGGCGCAACTTTGATGTAAACGGCTATGCTTTTGCTTCAACGCTGGATGAAGCTTACAAGTCGCTAGGTGTGCCGACAGTGACGGCCCAACAGCCCGAATAAGCGAGAAACTGTGGGCCTCTCACTCGACTAGTTCATTATTGTAGACCTACAATCGTAGGTCTTTTGCTGCTCCGAAATCGTTCCAGATAGAGGTTTTGTACCTGTCCTTCGGTGCTATCCCTGTAGTTAATCTTCCTTTTCGGAATTGTTCATCATATCGGGCCACTGAATAGTTGGAAGTGGATAAACCAGATCTTCATACTTCTGTGTTAATCCCAGAATAGTATTCGCATTTGCCGCGTAAAATTGCTTGAGGCGTTGTATTTCATTGGGATGAATATCCTTATAATCACGTCCAATGTCATGCCGGTTCTGCAAGAAATCGTGCAAAATCGTTCGCAATGAAAATTCGCTGAGAACCAACGGCGTGACCACCGTTACATAAATGATTTCCCAACCTTCGAGCAAATGCGGAATACCCATCTTGGAGTAGATGCGATTAAAGCCGATAAGGATATCAAGCGGTTTTAATCTTCGATCTCCATAATAGGCTTCTAACATATCTTCCCATTTTGCGGCAATTCCACGAGTCTGGCTGAATTCATGCGCCAGTCGCAGCGTGTGATTATATGGGTTACTCACATCCACACCGTAGTAGATATAACCTTGTGGTTCATAGTTCATATATGGTGGGGGAGTGCGGAGCAGCGTCGCCAATTCGTCCGGGAAATGGCTCGTATCCCCATAAAAGCGGATTCCCCATTTGGAGCGTGTATATGCCTCCACCAACCCCGGATATGAAACTAGAGATTGAATACCACGCAGAAGAAACTTGTGCGCTTCTGGGTTTCGGCTAGGTTGATACCATGAATATACTGGGATGAATACCCGATAAACACCATGCTCTGCCAGCATCGTCAGCAGTTCGGACAGCTTCAACAATACCATTTCTAAGTAATGTGGGAAATAACTGGTATCGCTGGGCGGTGCGTCATAGTGACTGGCAAGATACCAGCGTCTGGTTCCATTGAGGAGAAGTGAAATACTTATTTGTCGATCATAAATCAGATCGTGGATGTCTTCAGAAGGTAAGTTAAGGAATTCATTGCGAGACGGTATCGACGAAAACATTATGTCCACCTCATCCTATCTATAGTTGAATTACACCTCGATCGACCCTTTTAGAACAAATTGTGAAAATCATAAAGCTAGTGTCTGAATTATATGGGGATTTGGCGTACTTGTAAATAGTTTCCTCTTAAATTTGTAAGAGCAAAAAATAATCCAATATATTACTGAATCCACATATGATTTGATAACTTCTTAGCAAATGTGAATAATTATCCGTAAACTTGGATCATCCGGCGCGGGTTGTTGCGGCGGCGGCGATAGTCACCAAACCGATTCCTACTATCTTTTGCAGGCTTAAATCTTCGTGCAACAATATAAAACCCGCTACTGCCGCCGCCACTGGCTCAAGGCTAACCAGGAGTCCGAAGACTCGTGAACTGAGGCGGCTTAATGCCTTGAATTCGAGCCAAAAGGGGATAGCTGACGATAGCAAGCCTGCTAGCAACCCCGTCAAAATAAGATTAGGGTTCGTTAGGACTTGCGATGCACCCTGTATGCCAAAGGGCAGCGAAATTACGGTTGCTACCAGCATTGATAATGGCAGTATTGTATTTCCATCAAGCACACTGCTGGCTCGTTTAGTGATAACGATGTATGTAGCCCAAAGAAGTGCAGTGACTGCGGCCAGCCCAACCCCTACCGGATCAAGTGTTTTGTCCGTTAGCGGGGAAAGTAATATGATGCCGGCTGCCGCCACCACGACCCATACCACATCGACGAGTTTGCGTGACCCTAAAACTGCAATCCCCAAAGGGCCAGCAAACGCGATAGCAACGGCGATTCCCAGAGGAATGCGAACAATTGTGGCGTAAAACACCAGCATATTTAAGGCGATGGTCGCCCCATAGAGCAATACAAAGCCGTACGCTTTGCGGCTGTGTCCACGCAAAGCCGGACGCCATATCAGGTTGAAGAGCACCGCTGCCAGTAGCGTGCGAATAAACACAACGCCACTTGTGCCTGCCACATCAAATAACGACTTGGCTATGGCCGCTCCGACTTGTACCGAAATTACGGCGATGACCACCCACGACCAGGGCGGGAGAGCAGTCCCGGACAATTTCGACTGAGTAGATGGTGAGGCAGCGGGCAGCGGCTCGGCGGACGTCATATAGAATTTTGCTTTCGATGTAGGATTACAACGCCATTCTAGCTTGTAACCCGCCTGGTCGTATAGGTCCGCCGTGACTTATACCGGCATGGTCTTCTACTAAATCGACCGCATCGCCCCGCCGTCCACCTGTAGTGTTGCGCCTGTTATGTACTGTGCGGCGGGTGACAGCAAGAAAGCCCCGGCTGCCCCGAACTCATGGATCGTCCCCAGCCGCTTAAGGGGAATTTTGACCAGGCTATTGGCACGCGCTTCCTCGAAGCTGATGCCCATCCGTTTGGCAGTCGTTTGGTCGAGTGCTTCTACTCTATCCGTGTCTATGCGTCCCGGTATCAAGTTGTTGACCCGTATTTGCTTGCCCGCCAATTCATCCGCTAGTGTCTTGACCAGACCGGCCACCCCGGAGCGCATCACCGTTGAAAGTCCCAGTCGTTCAATCGGCTCTTTGATGGACGATGAGGTGATTGTGAGGATTGCGCCGCCGCCAGTCATGTAGGGCACAGCAGCCCTTATCATTCGTACTGTGCTCATCAACGTTAGCTCAAAGGCTGCTTGCCATTGCGCGTCGGTCATATCCAGCATCAAGCCAGTAGGCGGGCCGCCTGCATTTACCAGCAGCGCATCAATGACCTGCCACTTTGCTGCCGTCTTATCTACCCACGCCTCAATTGATGCCGCATCGGTCACATCACAGGCCGTCGCCAGCACTTCTGCTCCTGTTTCCGTCCGCAGCTTCTCTGCCGCTGCTTCAACCCCTGCCGCATCCCGGCTGCAAATCGAAACCTTCGCGCCGTCGGCTGCCAATGCCCGGGCCACACCATAACCCAATCCCTTGCTGGCAGCGGCCACCAGTGCCACTTTCCCCTTTAGTCCGAGATCCATAATGTACTTCCTCCAAAATACCTGCCAAATTCGCTAGAGTATAAGTTTCTTCGTTGCATCTTCAATGCCAACCCGCTTCAATATCCAGCCAATCTCATCGTGCGTCCCATTGTCAATAGGCGCGAATGGCTGGCGTGGCGTGGCGCAGGCAATCGCCCCGCGCCGGTAAAGTAGTTCCTTACGGATAGTCAAGTTAATTACGGGTTGGTTTTCATAGCGGATCAGGGGCAGGTATTGGTCAAAAATCTTTTCCGCTTCTGCGTGCCGTCCCGCTTTGAACGCTTTGAATACCGCCACCAAAATCTCGGTGAAAGCGAATCCGGTCATCGTGCCGGATGCTCCACGCCGCAGTTCTTCCAGCAGAAACATGCCGCCCAACCCGCCGAATATCTCAAACTTGTCTGTTCGTGCACGGATGGCGCCGATTTTTTCCATAAGAGGCGGGTCCTCCAACTTGAGTGTGCGCGCATTGGGAATCCGCTCCGCCAGTTCCGCCAGCATATCCGCCGTCATAATAACGCCGTTTACAGGGGGGAAATCTTGCACCACAATCGGCTGGTCAATTTGTTCTGCGATTTGGCTGTACAGGCCGATGATCTGTTCGTCAGTCGGTTTGTTCATGCGCGGCGGGGCGATCATCACCCCTGCTGCTCCGGCGGCAAAGGCCGCTTGGCTCAATGCGATGCAGGTGTTGAGGTCATCATGGCTCGTACCCACCACCACCGGCACACGCCCGCCGACAGTTTCGATCACACAGTCTACTACCTGTTTGCGTTCGTCCACGCTTAGCTTGGCCGCTTCTCCCAGCACACCGAGAATCGTTAGGCCGTAAGCTCCCAAATCAAGCTGGAAATTAACTAAGCGCTTAAGGCTGGTAATGTCGAGCGCATAATCTGTCGTAAACGGGGTTGCCAATATATTGAAAATGCCGGTGATTGCTTGACTCATAAGACCTTATCTCGATGTATTGAACAAATCGGTAAATCACTTTTTGGACACAGACACAACTGTGCAAGCGTTCCTAACTTCATGAACCGTATTCAGTTGTCTACTTGGGGCGATCTGCGGCCGGAATATCACGCCAGAAAAGATTTTTCTGGTCGCGTCCCGAAAGCAGAGGTGCAACACCCCCTAATTTCCAATCCAGCTTGATGTCCGGGTCGTTCCACGCCACACCGTTTTCATCCCGGCCATCGTGATAGTAATTGTTGACCATATACATCAATGTGGCGTCGGTGACAGCATAAAACCCATGTGCCACACCGATTGGAATGAAAACCCCCACGTTATGCTTTTCGCCTACTTCCATAACCTGCGTTGCCATAAACGTGCGTGAATTCGGACGCAGGTCAACCATGCCAACCCGCACCAATCCGCGTGGTACATACCAGTAATCAATCTGATGGTGATGATAATGTAAACCGCGCAGCACTCCGGCGCGGCTGTCGGAACGGTTGCACTGGATACGGTCCCAATTCACATCCGGGAACCACTCCCGGCGGAAAGTTTCCATAAACCGCCCACGATCATCTTCGAAAACTTTGATCGGCACAAAATAGACATCTTCAATAATCGTTGACGGCTGAATGGGCGTCAGCACCTGTGTCTTATCGTCATTCATGATCAGAATAATATCCTCTGGTGGTTGTAAAATCCCAACGGGCCTTATAGCCGTGCTGGGCACGATGTTACGCACAGCATAACCAGCGCCGGCTTGCAAACACCTATCCTATGAAAGCGATTGGCTAACCGGGTGTTCCAGCCGCATGAATAATACTTTGGATGGCTTATGATCCATGTCTACGGTAATACTGTGGCTGTAAACGAAACCTAGGTGTTTGTATAGTTTGGCGGCTCGCGTGTTGGCAACTTCCACCCCGATCTCAAATGTGGTCTTGCCGTAATGACCGGCTTGCTGCACCAGTGCCTGTATCAATGTTGTGCCGAGGCCATGCCCCCGCAGCGGCTCCGCAATCACCAAATCGCTTATTTCTGCACAGGTTGGCCATACGGTGAACTGCCCATATCCTAATGCACGGTCATGTTGGTCAATGAGCACCAAGCCCAGACCGCGCCGGTCTTTTTGGTTGCGGTGGGCACGTTTAATCAAATTGTGAACGGTGATCAGACTGCGGTTCGGCCAGCAGTACGTCCGCAGCGATTCAGCGTCTGTCAAATGCACAGCGCGGAGCGGAACAGTAGGGTTTGGGGGCTGGAGTGCCAGCGGCAGGGTTACAGTTTTCATACACCGAGTATACCCCTTGCCTGGCATACCGAAAAGGTTTTTGCACCTTATGGATATATTTAGGTTGCCAGGCTGGCAAACCCGAATCGCGTGTGCCAATTGGTTGATGAACTTGGCCTATTAACCATTTTCATGCCAACTTCTGTCTGAAATTATATTTACTAATACGGCAACTTGTTCTGTTATATGTTGGGTGATGGTCATATGTTAAGTGATGAATTTAGCCACAAATAGTAATTATCGGATATTGTAGGGGCGAAGCAGTGCAAAGCCTCCTTGCGGGGTGTTTCGCCTGCTCAAAACTCAAGCGCACGTTGAAGCGGCTGCCTACCGCTGGGGAAACGGTCTGATTGCGGTTCATGCTGTCCCGTCCTGTTCTTTGGCCGACTGCATGTGCCCATAACGGGTTTCTAGATAGTCAGCCCACGTGATCTGTCCGTATTTATTTTCTGGGACGGTGTTGTAACCGTGTCGCAGCCCTTCGCCCGTTTCTCGCAGCATAATCGGCAAATGGAAGTGTGGTCGCCACATGTTCTGTGCCTTCAGCCACAATTTGGCGATTTCATCCAGTGCAAGTACCTCTGGTCCCCCTACGTCTGGAATTCGTCCCGTTGGTACTTCGCTGATGAACGGCATGAGATATTCGGCAGCTTCACTCGGATCAATCAGTTGAAACAATGAAGTCGGCGGCAGAGAAAACAGCGGCGTCCACGGCAGTTTACGCAGTGGACTTAGGAATGTATCCAGCAGCGTATGGAATTGTGTAATCCGCGCAATGGAGTACGGCATACCCGACTCCATGATGACTTTTTCCGCTTCGAGTTTGCTTTGGTAATAGGGATAACTAGAAAGACGGTCAATGCCCACAATCGAAATGTGGATAATATGCTTCACACCGCAGCTACGAGCCTGTGCCAGCATCTGTCGTGTGCCCTCAATATCCACTTTGTTTGCTTTGAGGGCTTGGGAAGCGGAATTGATAATGATGTCCACATCGCGCAGCGCCTCAGTGATACCCTCACCAGTCTCCAGATCAGCTTGCGCCCACTCGATTTTAACATCAGGTGGGGCGGCCTTGCGGCTCATGATACGTACCGTGTTTGACGTGGTTTCCAATTGCTGGACAATCTCCTGTCCCAGCGTGCCGCTGCCTCCTGTAATGAGAATTCTTGACATCAAAAACACTCCTTCCAAAACACTCATAAATGACTGAACTTATCCGGGTTGCGAATGATCCGGATATTGCGAATGTAGCTATCTCCCGTTTCGATCAGCATCACAGCGTTAATATGATCGTCTATCCGGATTATCAGCCCCGGTTCGCTATTGACGATCTGTACTTCATAGGCGGCTCGCTGGGGTGTGTGCTTGCTAATTCCAACCATCAACTTCGCCACACGCTCACGGCCATAAACCGGGCGGGTAGCTGCTTGTACCTTGCCTCCGCCATCCGAGTAAGCGACTGCATCTTCTGCCAGCAGTTGTGTTAGTCCGTCCAGGTCTCCCGCTTGGCAGGCTTGTATGAATTGGAAAAACAGGGCTGCATGCTCTTCTGTTGAACTCTTGTAACGTGGGCGGTTGTCATGGATGTGTTTGCGCGCCCGGCTGAATAACTGGCGGCAGGCGGCTTCGTCTTTGTCCAGCATGGTCGCGATTTCGCTGTAGTCGTAGTCAAAGACTTCACGTAGCAGGAAAACCGCGCGTTCCGCAGGTGTCAGGTGCTCCAGCAGCACCAGAAAAGCCATCGAAATCGAATCGAGGTCTTCGACCCGTTTCATCGGTTCGGGAAGCGTCGTATCAGCCGTAATAAACGGCTCTGGCAGCCACGGCCCTATATATGTCTCTCGTCGTGATTGCGCTGATTTCAAGTAATCCAGACATAACCGTGTGACGATAGTGCTGAAATAAGCTTTGGGAGAGTGTATGACTTTGTCCGCCGCTTGCCCGCGCAGGTAAGCCTCCTGCACCATATCCTCCGCCTCGCGCGCACTTCCCAGCATCCGGTAGGCGATTGAAAACAACAGTGGGCGGCATTGCTCGAACGCATCCATCGTTCAGACCTCATCAATGTAGTGGAGCATCAACGTGAAATCTAATTAATTTTCACTCTACATGAAATAAGACGAGATGCGGCATGGACTTGTGACCCAACAGGTTCGTGAAGCTGATGAATACAATCTAGTGTTGGTTGTTACGGGAGGGCAGACTACAACGATGGGTGCGTCAAAATAAAAAGGGATACTATGCAGTATCCATATCAGCGGGTACTCAATAGTTGTCTTACAAATCGTGCAGTTCGTCTAGGTTAATTAGACCCTGCCGCAATGCTGTCAAGGCTGCGGCGTGTCGATCTGTCGCACCGAGCTTATTCATGCCTTGTGCCAGTGTCTCGATGACAACCGGCTGGCTCAATTGTAAATGTTGGGCGATTTCCGTGTTTTCAAATCCGGCTGCGACATACAGCAGCACCTGTCGCTCGGTCACATTCAGCCCGTTGGTTTCACCACCCATCATGCCTGTGACGATACGTTCGGCCACCCCTTGACCGAGTACCATATGACCCTGCGTCACTTTGGTAATGCTGTCCATGAGTTCGGCTTCGTCGCCAGACTTCAATACATAACCGTGCGCGCCTGCCCGCATGGCCCGCATGATGTACCAGTCCTCGTCACGCCCGGTCAACACCAATACTTTGACATTAGGTGCTTCGGCACGAATGGAAGGTAGTATTTCTAGGCCGCCCTTGCCCGGCATATTCAAATCTAAAAGCAGCACGTCAGGCAGCATAGCTAACGTTTCACGCAAGGCACTGTCGCCATCGGATGCTTCTCCAACAACAACAAATTCGTCATGCGACTCAAGGAAACTCGCTAACATGCGGCGGATCATCACATGATCATCTGCCAGCAGTACCCGGATAATGGGTTTATCTCGACGCACATGTCTGGTATCGGGGGAAGCGTCATCGCCGGGCCGCACTGGGAGTGTTGCGTCTGTCTGCCGCTTTGGTGCGACCAGCACACTTTCCAGCGCCTGCGCCAGCGCATCTCCGGAAGTAAAACGCCGTGCCGGATTTTTCTCCAGCGTTCGCAAAATGACCCGTTCTAACTCGACAGGAAGATCGGGTTTGATTAAACGCGGAGGTGGCGGTGGTTGGCGTACCTGCTGCAATAGTAATGCTGGGATTTCGTCAGCATCGAACGGGAGATGCCCGGTTGCCATTTCATATAGCACTACACCCAGCGAATAAATATCCGTACGGTGGTCGAGCGTGTGCCCCTGTGCCTGCTCAGGCGAGAGATAGGCCGGTGTGCCGATGACCATGCCTTCAGCAGTGACCCGCTTGGCTTCTCTGGGTAGTGCCAAGCCCAAATCCATAATTTTTACGGTTCCGTCAGGCGTAACTTTAATATTGGCTGGTTTGATGTCTCGGTGGATTATGTACCGTGCGTGGGCGTATGATAGAGCCTTCGCCATTTGCACGCCCAGCTTGATAACAGTTTCAGCATCCGACGGAATGTAATTGCTTAACGGGTCGCCTTCCACATATTCGACAACCAGGAAATGATAGTCTTCATCTTCGCCAATATCATAAATCGCCATAATATTATGATGATTTAATTGGGCGGCAGCTGTCGCTTCCTGGAAGAATCGCTTGCGGGTAGTTTCCCTTACATGTGGCAACAATATCTTGAGTGCAACGACGCGGTTAAGGCGCGTATCAATAGCCTTATAAACGGTGGCAGTTGAACCATCGCCGAGATGTTCTTGGATCTCGTATCTATCCTTGAGTTTGCGTCCGATCATCTGAATTATTCCAATGAACGCGAAGGTAATATTTTCGTTTCAAACTGTAGCATAACACAAACCTTCTGATGTCGCATTATGCAGTTTCACTACCGTTCTGCTGTACCTATCTTCCATCGCATATATGTTCTAAGGCGGCAAACGTTGTTCATTTTGCAATATCGACAATCTTTCCGCCTGTCACCCGTATGACCTCCTCTAAGGTGATTTCCAGTGTGCGTCCCGCCAATCCTGATCCTGCGAATAAACCCACTCCCGGTGGCAGATGGCTGTCTAATAAGACATGTATTCCTTCAATAGTGGGTATGGGACTAATCGTACCCACTTCAATTCCTAACGCAGCATGTACTTCGTCAGGCGATGGTGTAGAAACTTGCTCGCGCCTAGCGCCCAAGACTGATGCCAGTTTTTTGTAATCTATTCTGTCAGTTCCACGACGGCCAACCAGTATCCATGCGCCATTTTTGATTTGGAATACGACGCTTGTGAGGTAATTTTCAAGTGGGAACGGTAATTTTTCTAAGCTATCGGCAACAGTGCGGACTGGGACGTGGTGGTGGATGCGATAGCGTGCATGTGCTGCGTCTAACTTCTCAATGATAACGTTTTTCACTTTGATAACACCATGACCTTACTCACTTCAGGTTTGTGAAAATCTAGCATCGAATAAGTGATAAATTTCACTTCCTTTGGATTAACTTCCCCCTTTGCAATATTAGGAAAACATGGGATACTTAACTATAGCAGGGAGTGATTCATTTAGGCCAAAGCTGCATCTTGCGTTCCTGTTTGTAACACATCAGCCGCTTCTGCGACATTTGTCCCGATTAATTACCTGCTGAATTCACTTTAGGTTGTGTTACGAATTTGGAGAATAAGAAATGGCAAAGAAATTGTATGTCGGCAACCTGGCCTACAGCACCTCAGAATCAACAGTTCGCGAACTGTTCTCGCAAGCTGGTGAAGTGAGTGAAGTCGCATTGATTACTGACCGCAACACTGGCCGTCCCAAGGGCTTTGGCTTTGTTGAAATGGCAACAGAAGAAGCGGCGCAGGAAGCTATCAAACGTTTCAATGGTTATACGTTGGATAACCGTCCTCTTACTGTGAATGAAGCCCGCCCGCGTGAAGAGCGTTCGGGTGGCGGATTTGGTGGTGGACGGCGTGATAACCGCGGTGGTGGACGGGATCGTTATTAATTCACCCGGACGGTTCACATTCATGTAAAAACGAGCAGTGCAGGGGGGTACTCTTGCACTGTTTTGTTTTAGCCTAATGCTGGCGTCTTACAGAAGGAGGCAACAATGCCGGTCAAACAGAAAAGCGTCAAGTCCAAAGCTGAATATTACTGCCTGTGGGTGCGTCGCGATTATGAACCCGTCTGGCGCGCCGTCAGCAAGCACGATACCCGTGAGGGAGCACAGGCCGAACTCGAAAGGCGTCGCGGATTTACGGGTGTTTTCAATTATGACAATGCTGAACTGAGAGTACTTTCCCGCGCTGAGGCCCGCAAGGAATTTGGCAAAGACTGGGACTACAAGCCTATCGGTAGTTCGCGCAAGCCAGTAATGGCCCGCGAGGTTGAGCAAGACGAGGAATAAAAAAACACTGGCGGCCACCGGAAGACCGGGGCCGCCAATTGTGTTTCTCAGACCTAGAGGGTGGAGGTACAACCTGCATGGCTGTACATCCCTAGAGGTGAGTACTGGCTAGGGTTGCACCCCCACCATAGTCTCGTACTTCAAACGATCACCTCCTTTTCTCTCATTGGACGATGAACAAACTGTAATACAACTTGGCCCTATCTGTCAAGCATGAGTTCTGGAAGGGTCACGACAGTTTAGCGCGATACTTGAGGGATTAGTTGTGAAATTTGGTTGGTCAAGCCGAATGTGAAAGCAAATGTGACCGCTAATATCACAATAATGAGAACAGATACCCACAACAAAATTGTGCTCGATGTAGATTTACCCGGTTCCAGAACCGAGTCTATCGGATTTTCCGGGTTGTAATAAACCGGTACTTTCATTCCCACTGGATAGCGGTTGACCGTAGGTTGCGCGATCAATGATCCGCCAACCTGTGTGCCGGAACCAATCTTGTTATTCATAAAGCGTTTTCCGGCCACTTCATATTCGTACACCACTACCGGATACGGAGAATAACCAGAATGGTTTGACCCACTTGAATAACGCATTTCAATATCAGAAGAAATAACTCTGCCGTTTGTTGAAGGCCACTGACGGGTTACGGCTGCTTTGCGCCGTCCGCGAAGTGCCATCACAAACAGCACCATCGCAACCAGCAGAAACGGTAACCCAACTAGAATGCTGATGGTTGATCCCATCGAGTTCATAAAACTGAAATTCATGGCGTTATCTGTCCATTTGGTCTGTAAGATATCTATTTCTAATTATTTGGCTGATATTGAATTGAAACAATCAAGACTCTTTGTGACTCTCCCATCCATCGGTACTATGCGATCATGGCCGAAATGACATAGTGTGAGGTGGGGACTCGTCAATTGCTGCTGTTTTGTTGATGCAAGCAAACATAGATGTTGACTTTAGATTTAATTAACGTTTGTGCAAATTGGTGACAATGGTTTGATTAAGCGTTAGTGTCTGGGGTCGGGTTAATAGGTTACACAATACACACTACTGATGATTACAAATCCTTTTCAATTGTTCACCGAACGTCTGCATACGAAACACGAAAGCAATACTCTATTGCTGGTTGCTGTCGCACTTGGTCTCGCAACCGGATTGGGGGTATGGATTTTTCGACTGGGCATCGAATGGTTCAACGAGCTGTTCATTAAGTTACTAGCCAATGAGGTTCTAAGTCCGGTTATCGGCGCACTGGCGATAATTGTCAGCCTGACCATTGCTGGGGCAATTGTCGGCGCTCTGATGGATCGCTTTGTTGGTGAAGAACGACATCATGGAGTTGCCGGAATCATCGAGTCGGTGGCTTTAGCAGGTGGAAGGTTGCCATATGTCAAAATACCCTTCAAAGCATTGGCCTCAGCCTTGTCATTGGGCGCCGGTGCGTCAGTTGGCCCAGAAGACCCAAGTGTGCAGATTGGTGCCAATTTAGGCTCATGGTTTGGGCAGCGTTTAGAACTTGATGAAGAACGGGTACGCTTGCTGGTTGCTGCAGGTGGTGCGAGCGCTATCGCCGCAGCTTTCAAAGCCCCAATTGCCGGTGTATTTTTTGCGCTCGAAGTGGTCTTAAATGGAGAATTTGAAACCCGTTCATTTGGCGTAGTTGTTTTAGCGTCGGTACTATCTTCCGCGTTTACCCAAGCTGTTACCCCGGCGGCCGAGATGGGGCCCTTCAATTATGCCCTTGGAAATCCCCTTGAAATTGCTCTGTTTTTTCCCTTAGGGATCATACTGGCGTTAGTATCGGTAGCCTTTGTGCGTCTCGTATACTGGCAGCATGATTATTGGCATCATCATGTTCATTGGCCGCGCCCGGTTCGCACTGCTTTCGCTGGGGCGTTGGTAGGCATTGTGGCGATTTTTCTGCCACAAATCATGGGTGCCGGTCGCGAAACCATGAACGCAATTCTGAGTGGAGAAAGTAACTTCACCCTCTTCATGTTACTCGCGCTGGCGGTGGCCAAGATGGCCATGACCTCTGTCAGTATGGCGGGTGGATTTGTCGGTGGTATCTTTGCGCCTGCGCTATTTGTGGGTACGGTGGCAGGAAGCCTTTACGGGCAAATTATTGAACGTCTGTTTGGAAATGCATTGGGGAATTCACAGGTTTATGCCATTGCTGGGATGGCAGCTGTTATGGCTGGGGTTGTCCGTTCGCCGATAACGTCCATTATGATTGTGTTCGAACTGACCAACGATTACCGCCTTATCTTGCCAATTATGATGGCAACTGTTGTTTGTGTATTTGCCAGCGAACGTCTCATGCCATATGGTATTTATGTGATGGGTTTAGTGCGGAAGGGTGTCCATCTTACTCCCGGCCGTGAAACCGACTTGATGCAAGGGATTACCGTAGCTGAAGCTATGCTCAAGTCGCCTCCTGTCATCTATGAAGACGCTTCGTTGGTGGAACTTCGAGATGCTCTACGTGCCTATCGAAGCAACTCACTGTGCGTCCTTGATCATGATGATCTATTAGCGGGAGTCATCACCCTATCGGATTTACAACGGGCTTACCAGACTCAAACCTCGTCTGAAAAGCCACTTACCGTAGGGGATATATGTTCCCGTCATCCTGCTACCGTTTCACCAGATGACGACATGTGGATGGCAATACGTATTATGAGTGCCCATGATGTGGGACGGTTGCCTGTGGTCAAACCCGGCACACGCCAGTTAGTTGGTTTTATTGGACGGCATGGTGTCATGCGTGCCTATCAAATGGCAATATCGCGTAAGTCCCACGATCATCGCTTGGCGCAGCGTATTCGCTTGAATACGTTGGCTGGTGGGCAGGTATTTGAATTCCGAATCGGCCCGGAGACTACAATTGCTGGTCAACACATTTCAGATATTCACTGGCCGTCTGAAAGTGTAATTGCTTCTATTATGCGCGGCGGAAAGTTGCTAATCCCGCACGGAAAAACCGAAATTAAGACGGGCGATCTAGTAACCATTGTGGCCGATCCTGATGTGCACGATGAATTGCTGCGGCTTATTGGCGCTACAGAATTGCAGTTGGCAACCGAGGAATGATGCGTCCGGCTACATAAATGCGCTATTTTCGTTTTCCTTTCTGAGAATTTCACGAATTTTAATTGACCATCATCTCAAAGTGCTGTAACGTGAAAACATAATTTATGTTCCTATTTCATGTTCTAATTCTCCAAATTGGAAATGTGTTTCATCCCTTAATCGACGATTACTAACATTTCATCCTCCATTTTATGCTTCACAAAACACTAGACCACGGTATCAACCTGGACAGCGTTGATCCACAAATTGCACAAGTTGACGCTTTAATCGCGGAGTCAAGGGAGACGCAAAACACAGATACGTCGCGCAGCCTTGAATTAGCCAGATCGGCTGAAGATTTAGCCGTCGCTATCGGGTATGCAGCAGGTCAATCCACTGCCCTTACTTTGCAAGCACAAGGCAATTTATTCCTTGGTGACTATGCTGCTGCACTGCATGCTGCTACAAAGAGCTTACAGTTGTTGGAAGCACTAAATGATCAACAGGAACAGGCAAAACTATTGTGGCTGTTTGGCTTTATCTATTCGGACATGGGCGACTACGTTAAGGGATTGGAGGCTCATCTCAAATCGCTCGAGATGTTTGAGATACTGGATGACCGTTCTGGTCAGGCTAGAACATTTACAAACATTGGTGTTACCCATAGCATGGCTGGTAATTCCCAATTAGCTATCACTAATTTTCGCCGCAGTTACGATCTTTATACCATATTAGGTAACAAACACATGCAGGCTGTAGCGCTCAACAGCTGCTGTGTTGACTATACTAAGCTCGGAGAATATGCACTTGCTCAATCTAGTGGTGAAACCGCAGCCCAACTTTTCTTAGAAATCGGTGATGAATATGGGGCAGGGGTTGCCACAAGTAGCTTAGGCGAAGTAGCGCTCGCAAAGGCAGAATATGCAGTTGCAGTGGAGCGATTGGAGCACGCTCTTACCTTACTAAAAAAACGCCATCCAGACCTTGTTTCGCCCGAGTCACTGGAAACTCGGCTTAACTTAGGGCAGTCTTATTTACATATTGGAAACTCAAAACAAGCGCTGGACCAAATTCTATCAGTATTGGCCCATGCCGACAAACAGAATTTGCGGCATTTCAGCATGCGTAGCCACCAATTTTTGTCACAAATTTATGAGGAAAAGAGCAATTTAGCTGCTGCGTTGGATCACCTTAAAAAGTATATAGACTTGCGGGAGAAATTACTCAATGAGGCGAATACCCGACACATAAATAACCTGCATATAATTCATGAAACACAACGGATTGTTGCAGAAAATGAACGGCAGAAGCAGTTGCGTGAGCAGGATCGGCAAAACTATGAACGATTATCAAAAATCAAAGAGGATTTTCTGCACAATGCTACCCACGACATCAAAAATCCATTAGCCGTGATCAATATTGCTATGTCGATGTTACGTACACGCATCGGAGATGATGATTCAAAAGGTAACCAGTATCTCATGATGATTAGTGACAGTGTTCAGAAAATTCTGCAACTGGTTACCGGTATGCTTGATTTGTCTCGCTTGGAAGCCGCTCCGATTCTTGGAACATCTAAGATTAGGCTGAATCAGTGGTTTGAAGTTATCCTGAACAATTTCAACATCCTTGCTGAACAAAAGCACATCACGTTGGTCATGAATGTTCAACCGCCGGATCTTTCCCTCAAATGTGATCAACAACGCCTCGGCCAAGCACTTGAAAACTTAATATCAAATGCTATTAAATATACGATGGAAAACGGTACGGTGCGGCTCAATGCGTCTCAGCAAGATTCGAATTTGCAGATACAGATGATTGATAATGGGATTGGCATTCCTGCCGATGAAATCCCCTTTGTATTTGACCGTTTCTACCGCGTCAAAAGTCATATTAAGGCCGCTGAAGGTACGGGATTAGGGCTGAGTATCGTTCGACTTATTGTCGAACAACATGGGGGCACGGTTAGTGTGGAAAGCCAAGAAGGGCAGGGAACAACTTTTACGATTTTACTTCCACTTGAAGCCACCGCTGACAATCCATAACTACCTAACACGCGATTCTCATGGCAATCGTGGTATAGGAACCGCGATTTTTAGACCCAGTTCCTCGAAGACCTCAATAATCTTCAGATGGATAACTTCTTTCTCCTCTGTAAATGCCCGCCAATCGGCTAAGTTGATATAGCAGCGTACCAAAATTTCATAACCGTAATCACCAAAATTGACCAAATTAACGATGATCGAGCTGGAGTCTACCAATTCACGTTCCTGTAGAATGGTACGTATCTGCTCCATCAATGTTGTTAAGTCATTGTGACGCGCATCATACGTTACCCGTAGCGTTGTGTTATACCAGCGTTTGGAAAGGCGTGACCAATTGAGTACTGGTGCGGACGCCAGCTTGCTATTCGGAACGGTGACATAGGCTTGGTCAGGCTGCCGGATGCGGGTAGACCGCAGCCCGACGTGTTCGACTGTACCTTCGACATCGGTAGTTTTAATGTACTCTCCTACCATCAGTGGTTGGTCGCCGACGATAGTGGTGAAACCGAAGATATTCTCAACCGTGTCCTGTGCCGCCAGCGAAAAGGCCAAGCCGCCTAGACCCAATCCCGCCACCAACCCGCTGACGTCATATCCCCATTCTTGAATAATGATGACTAAGGCCAACGCTGCCAGTATCAATTTGGCTGCTGTTCTCACAAAAGGTAGCAGCCGCTCGTTGACTGTCAGACCAGTCAGGCGGAAAAGACGATTGCTGCTCGGAGCAAGAATATTTATGGCCCGGAAAGCTGCCATGAAAAGCGCAATAATCAGCAGAGTGCGGATGAAGTGCTGGACGAATAAACTAGTTTGAATGTCAACCTGTAGGATTTGGGCGCCTAATGCTAAACCCAGCGCCATAATAATCAGCCGGGCTGGAATGATGATGGCATCCAGCAAGATGTCGTCCCATGTGGTATTGGTGCGTTTTGCGAGACGCCGCAAGGGCGCAACAACCAGTGTCGCCAGCACCCGCCGCAGCAACCACACAAGCAGCAAGGCAACCGCCGCCAATACCCCGCGCACAATATTATTGCGGAGTTCTACATCAATGCTGTTCCAGAAATCAAGTAAGTTCATGCCATTCACACCCATTCTATTCACAGACCCTAAAATGATGGCAGATGACCTACTGAAAGGCAAATTGCCTTCAGTGCTTTTGCTGAGGGCACAATTCTATGCCATCATTAACCCAAGTGAACTTGTTTTGTGGTGTAATGGTAAATATCCCAATATCTTTATGGTTTGCTGAAAGCCTTCTTGCCTTCTACTAACTGGCACCCCACGACGGCCAACGGCAATCAGCCCTACTGAGGAGTAGTGTATGAATTCCACACGACTGGTTGTCATTGGCTTCATGGTCGCTGTTGTCGTTGCAATATATGCTTTTGTCAGCCAGCAGCAGGCAGTAGATCAAGCACAGTTAGCAGCCTTTGAAGCGACCGCCGCTGACCACGACCGGATAACGGCTGTAGCGATGGCCCAAGAAGCGGCAGGTACTCAAGTGCAGGCTGAAATCGGGCAGGCAACTGCTCGTGCTGAAGCGGCGATGGCAAGCACAGCCCAGTCCGCTGCACAGGCGACTGCTGCCCGTGCCGAAAGCCAAGCCCAACAGGCTGCTACCCGCAGCGCGCAAATTATCGCCAGCAGCACGGCAGGGAGTGAATCGTTTCAGTCTACAGCGACATCTGAAGCTGATTTGTTGGCCTCTGTTCAAGCACAGAGCACTTCCGCAATGGGTACTGCTCAGGCCGATTTCGATGCTCAGGCAACATTACAAGCCGATACGGCAAACCAGCTTGCCACCGCCACTTCTCAAGTTGATTTGGCAGATTTTGCGCGGCAGGCGGCGGAATCAGATCGCGCCAGAGCGTTGGAACAGCTATGGGACTTAGCCACACAGCAGGCGGAGACCCGTAACAGTCTCGCGACCGCACAAGTCGCCGTAAGTAGTGCGACACCTACGCCCGTGCCTACCGACGTACCCGCTCCAAGCCCGACTGTGCCACCTGAACCAACAGAAGTAAGTAGCACGGATACAGTGCCGTCGTTAACCAATACTTTTGAAACCAACAGCGGCAAGGTTAGTCTTCAATATCCACGCGGATGGTTCGCCCGTGAAGTGGATACAGACTTTGTGTCAATTGTGAACGATTCTGCATTGTTTGATCGCGGTGGAAATGCACTGCGCGCAGGACAGTACGAAATAGATGTCCTCATAGCCACACGAAATGATTTGGGCGTAGACAGTGCTGCGGCAACTGATGAAGTTCTACAGAATTTTGTCGATTTCTTCAAATCGCGTGATACCGCATTTGAAGTGGGGCCCAGTTCCACAGTTGTGTCTGGAAAATATCAAGGTAGTCGTGTGATTGGCACGGATGGCAGCAACGAACTCACGATTACCCTGCTTGATTTAGGTAACGATGGGCTGATGCTGATATTTGGTTATAACGCTGCCGGAGAATCCGAATCATTCATTCCAGTCATGGATGCGGTACTGATGACTGTCGAGTACCGCTGAGGATTCGTATTCAATTTCCCATGTCGGGGCTTCAAAATTCTTTGAAACCCCGGCTATACAAGAATTAGCCTGCTGTTTCTGGGAGCGTATCCAAAAAGGTTTCCGAATTTGGGTTAGGACGATGAGATTTTTGATTCATTACGGGCAGTAGCAACCACAGTCCACATGTCAGCAACGTAACGAGCGCGATGATATGGTAGGTAGTGGCCGGGTCGAAGCGATCAATCAGGCTGCCTACGATCAGGTTACCCACTGCGCCGCTGCCAAAGATAAAGCCTAAAACTGCCCCGGATGCAAAGCCTTTGCGACCCGGCAGCAGGTTTTGCGCCAAAACCACAATGATACTGTGTGCGCCACTGCTGGCACCTATGAGCAGTGCTGCTAGAATGGCAAAAATGCCATTAAGGTCGGGCAACAAGAAAATAGGCGGCACAGCTACCAGCAGACTGAGCAATACAACCCGCCGTATGTCATATCGATCACCCAGATGACCGAACCAAATTCCTGCAATCGCTGAAGCTACCCAAAAGATTCCAGTGATAAAACCATACTCGGCGGGCAACCAGCCTTTTTGCTGGAAAATGTATGGTAGGAAATTCACTGTTGAAAGATGGGCAAGACTGCGAAAAGCAATGGCCATCCCCAATACGAGAAATACGCGACGTGAAGGTGTTGTACTTTTGCCAGTGTTTTCTGAAGTTGTAACTGCCGTAGCCTGCGCCACCTTATGGCCTTTGAGTCGGGGAAGGGTTGTTGCCATCCAGATGGCAGGTGGGATGACGAACAGCCCTAATATAAAGACCGGCAAGACTGTCCCGCGTTCAATCCAAATCGGTGCAGCCCCGCCTAACGCGCTGCCGAAATATTCATGCAGGTTGGAATGTGCGTTGTTGAGGAGTAATCCGGTCAGCGCAGGGCTGATCGCCAATCCAAGCTGCCCGCACATGAAGAATAGTGCCGCATTTCGCCCCGCCCGCATTGGGTCAACATCGGTGGCGTGCATCGAACCGACCGGGTGAAAGGCAGCGCTCCCCAGTCCCGCCAATGCCATAGGCACGAGCATGAGCAAGTAATTTCCCGTAACCGTGGCTACCACCAACCCCGTCATCATCAGTGTGGCAGTCCACAATATGCCACCTGCTCCCAGCCAACGACCTCCTGTTCGATCCGCCCTCTGACCGAAAAACGGCTGGCTGAGCGCGCCGCTGAGTTCAATAGCACTTACGGCGATACCAATTTGCTGACCGGTCATGGGCAATACATAGGCGCTCATAAAGGTGAGTACCACAGTACGCATACTCATAATCATGTCGTTGGTCATATGACCAAAGCTGACAGCCCAGAACAAACGGTTAGTTGGTAATCGCATTACTCATCCTCAAATTCTTGCATAATCCGCCTATAGGCTTCGTTAAGTGCCTGCATTTGAGCGGTAGCATTAGTAGCTTTGTTGATATCGGGGTGAATTTTGCGTGCAAGTTTGCGGTACGCCGTCTTCACATCTTCAGCGTCAGCATCCAACGCTATACCAAGCACAATAAAACAGGCCGCCAAAGATTCCGGCATTGGAGAAGATTGATGTTCATTATTTTGGTCTGTCGCTTGATGATGTTGCTGCCGTGCCCGTTCGGCGAACCATGCAACGCGCCATTTACCGCGGATGGATGGCGCAGTAGTTTCCACCATACCAGCCACCAGATGGCGCATATTGACGGTCGTGCCATAACGGATTTCCCGGTATGGACCTACCCGGTCATAATAGACCGGAAATATAAACAGTTCGCCGCCAAATATGTCATATGCCCATACCTTATTGCCATAAAGTGCTAGCAGCGGCCATTCCCATTCTTCCACTTCCACCACGTGCCCTTCGGGAGGCAGCAGCATATCACACCATAGAATGAACAGCGTGTGTACCCCGTTAGCGTTGTCATACTTGATGATGTTCTTGATTTCGTAAGCGGGAATTGAACTTTCGATGATGTGGATACTAATTTCTTCACCCGTCGGCAGTCCAACGTGAATAATATCCCCGCCATCTTCGTGGATAATGGCCCCGGCGTGCTTCAGCTGCCACACCAGATACGCACCTGCTTTGTAAGTGTCCAACCGTACCACGCAGCCGTTACCTGTAATACTTGACCGGCGGGAATGAATAAAGACAAGAGGGGTGTTTCGTCAACATCCCCTCCTGACTTGAAATTACTCTACAGCACTTCAGATGGTTTTTCTATAGCCGCTGGTCAGCACGCAAGTGCTACTGCGTTCCCAATGTAACTGTCTGACTGATGGTTTTTCCATCGCGTACAACTGTGATTTCGGCGGTGTCACCGGGACGATACCCCTCTTCCAGCGCCAGCAGCATGTCATTACGGGTAGCAACGGGTTTACCACCAATGGCGATGATAATGTCGCCCCCAGAAAACACGTAACGGCGGCGTTGAACCGTAACGGTAGCTGCCTGCAAGCCGCCTTGTTCGGCAGGGCTGCCAGCATCTATTTGCACGATCAACAATCCGCGATTAACGCCACTGCTGCCAGTTGTAACCTCTGTACCCAACTCCGCCACTTGCACGCCTAATGATGGATGGGCGTAATGACCATCAGTTATCAGACTTGGCACAACTTGCTTGACAATATTAACCGGTACTGCAAAACCAATGCCGACTGATCCACCGCTCGGTGAATTGATAGCTGTATTGATGCCCACCACACGCCCCCGGCTATCGAGCAGCGGCCCACCGGAATTACCCGGATTGATCGCAGCGTCGGTTTGGATAGCTTGACCGATGGCCGTGTTCGAACTGGTTTCAATGCGCCGCCCAAGTGCGCTAATAACACCAGTAGTTAGCGTGCGGTCTAACCCGAAAGGATTGCCGATGGCAATAACCGTTTGCCCAACTTTCAGGCTGGACGAATCACCCAGCTCCAATGATGAAACAGTTGATGTAGGCAGATCAACCTTCACGACCGCCAGATCATAATACGGGTCTGTGCCGACTACTGTCGCGGGTAAACTCTGACCTGTTGACAACAAAACCTCTAACTCTTGCGCGCCTTCTACAACGTGATTGTTGGTAATGATATGTCCCTGATCATCATAGATGAAACCGGAACCTGTGCCTTCGCGTGGTGTCGTCCCATAGAAGAAATCGGTGACATTCTGGCGGCTGGTGATATGAACTACTGACGGACTTACACGCTCGTACAAATTGGTAGTGACCTGTTCCATGAGGTCTAGTTGAGCATAAACCGTCTCTGGCAGTGCGGTAGGCGTAGCCAGTATTGCGGGTACGTCCTGAGCAGTCACGGCAGTTGGGCGCAAGTTGGTTCCCAGTACTGCCATCCCCCCCACAATCATGCCCAAAACAAATACGCCTAGAAAGAACCAGCGCCCCGTGCGCTTCATGATCGTTTCCCCCAGTTTAGTAAAATACATATACCAATTATTGCGGCCTCATCTTGAGTCCGAGATGAGGCGACGCTCAATGAATGCTCAAAATCACATATTTTGGAGTGAAAATAGCAGATTGTCTGACCATTCACCCACGTCTGCCCGCCGCCGCTGCAACGCTTGCTTGCTGATTAATGATTTACACTGATATAATCAATTGATTATTACACCAAATTCGCTTCGTGGAGGCACGCCAATCATGCAGGGCAGCGACAATTATCGTCTGGTTGTCCGCCGGGGGCCGCAGCCCAATCAGGTTTATGATCTAAACAAAGACATCATTACCATTGGGCGCGATATTACCAACGACATCACCATCAATGACCCGGAAGTCAGCCGTCATCATTTACGCTTCACGCGGGGCGCAGGTGGTTTCACGCTTGAAGATTTAGGTTCGACCAATGGCACATTCGTTAATGGACAACGCCTCGCTGGTGCAAAACCGCTAAACAATGGCGATTTGCTGGGGCTGGGCGAAACCGTTACGTTGGGTTATGAACTGGTACGGGGAATGCCAGCCTCGGCTGCTGCGGGCAGTCCGGAAGGGATGCAGCAAACGGCAGCAAATCCCGTTCGCCCCCCAACACCTCAGCCACAGCCGCAGGCTGCGCCCTATAGTCCTTATAGCCCCCAATCTCAACAACCTCAGTCCCCATCATATTCTCAATCCTCTCAGCAGCCATATGGGCAGCAGGCGCAGCAGCCTCAACAGGGCTATAACGCTCCCCCTCCACCGGCTGGTGGATATGAATACGATCCTTATGCAGCCCGTGAAGAAGAACCACGGAGCATGACACGTTGGATTTTGATCGGTTGTGCGGGTATATCACTGCTGTGCTGCTGCGGAACCATTGCCGGTTTCTTCCTCATTGATACGTTGTGCTTGTGGGATCGTATCCCTCTATTGGGCGATCTCATTCGCGCCATTGGTTGGTCAGTTACCTGCGGGTAATTGTTCAGCCGGCAGCTATAGATGTTGAAAGCCAGTTGCGCTTTAGGCGGGCTGGCTTTTTGTTTATTCATATACAAACTACGTCGCCTACAGCGTATAATGAAACACGGGAAAAGGGGAATAGCATGAACAATATTAATATTCGCAATATCTTACTGGTTATTGTAGCCATTTTGGCAGTCATTCTGGGCATGAATGTCTTGAGTACATTCGTAGGTGCTATCATCCCGATAATCATTACGGGCATCGTTGGCTTTTTTGCAGGCCGTGCCACAGCTAATCGCAGTATGGGGCAGCTATTCCGCAGCGCGCAAAACGCCAGCAGTACTGTTATGGCTGCCGCCTCAAAAATAGTCGAAGAAAAACCCCCTGCGACGGTTACGAGCAAAGCAGCACCCCCTGCGCCCGCTGCTGAAAAACCGGTGCCAAAACCAGCAACGCCCGAAGTAAAAAACATCGAACTGCTCGATCCCGACTTTGAAATCAAAACACCGGATGAGGTTGAAGCGGAAGCGAGGCGCTTGGAAGCGGAAGTCAGTCAAAAAGCCGCTGCTTACGACCCCAAAGCGGCGCTTGAAGAACGCAAAAAGCGTTTACTAGGCGATAAAGGAAATCAATAAGTAGCTCTATGAGTCTTTCCACACTTCTTGAAGGCACTCGACTACACTTGACCCCCTTGAGCAATAGTGACGTGCCGACAATCGCCCGCTGGCAGCTCGATAGTGAATACCTGCGCCTGCTCGATGCGAATCCAGCTTACCCCAAGAATGAGTCGCAGATTGCCGATTGGCTGCGTGAAGGTCAGCGTGGGCGTGATAACTTTCTCTTTGGCATTCGCGTGACGGCAAACGATGATCTGATTGGTTTTGTTGAACTCGGCGAGGTGATGTGGACACATCGCAATGCGTGGTTGGCAATTGCCATTGGCGAACGCGACTATCGTGGCCGAGGGTATGGTTATGAGGCGATGTCGTTGACGCTGGATTTCGTCTTCCGTGAACTTAATCTTCACCGCATCCAACTAACTGTGTTCAGCTACAATGAAGCCGCGATCCGCCTGTATGAAAAATTGGGTTTCCACCGTGAAGGCGTTTTTCGCGAGCATCTGGAGCGTGATGGACAGCGCTTTGACATGTATCTTTACGGCATCCTAAAACGCGAATGGGTCGAATAGTCATGATTATTGGCATACATCACGTTCAAATTACGATCCCCAAAGGGTCGGAGGCAGAAGGCCGTGCCTTTTATTGTGGCGTGTTGGGTTTGCCGGAAATTGAAAAGCCTGACAGTCTAAAAGGGCGTGGCGGTTTCTGGGTGCAGGTTGGCGATCGCCAGCTTCATGTGGGCACGGAAGACGGTTTCGACCGCCTGACGACCAAAGGACATGTGGCCTATCAGGTGGATGACCTTCAGCATTGGCGTAATGTGCTGACGGAATATGGTGTCAAGGTTGAAGAACAAATTCCCATCCCCGGAATTGACCGCTTTGAATTTCGCGATCCTTTTGGCAATCGGGTAGAAATTCTACAGCTAGTGGGCTAAGACACAAGCACAACTTCGAACCGCGCTGGTGTTCGTAAGGCGTGGCCGATTATTGCTCGCTTGCTAACGGCTTCCATGCCGGGAACCAATGCGAAAGGCCGCCATCCGACAACGGGTATATGGCCCCTGTTTGTACATCAACCAAATCAATGTAAGTGATGTATTCTGTTCTCTTATCAGTACTCCATACCGAAATCCAATGCCCATCGGGAGAATATTCCAGCCAGCGGATGGCTCTATCGCCCTCATAGATACGCCGGTGCGCGCCAGTCGCCGCGTCAAAAATGCCGACATTGCTATGGTCAGCAACATAGGCGATTTCATCACCATGCGGTGACCATGTCGGGGCGGTTTCATCGTCAACAGTGTCCGTCAGTCGCTCAACTCCGGCTGTACAGCGTGATTGCGCTGGGCAGTTTAGTTGAAGGCTGTACAGATCAAGTTGGTACTCCGCTGCTCCGCTCAATATGAGGGTATTGCCGTCTGGTGACCATTCGTATAAGGCGCGTGCTGGCCCTAAATAACTGAATGGCAGAGTTGCGATATCGTAGCCACCGCATTCCGTTCCTGCAGGTAAGCACGTTGGTTCAAGTCCATATAAAGTTTCGGCTTGGTTGCCGTTCTTTACTAAATAAAACAAATGAGTACTGTCCGGGGTCCAAAAGATGCGCGCGTTGGTGTTGTTAGGCACATTCACCGCAAACACATCCGGTTCGACCACATCCGCCAAATTAAGGTTTGCTCCACTGTAATCTACTGTTTGGAATGAAATATAGCGGCTGTCGGGCGACCACCCGATGAGCGACGTGTAAACATGTCCGCCGAAACCCCTAATTGTATGGGTATTGGCATTCAAGACATATAGGCGTTGCTCGCTGCTGTTTTCTTGTATATATGCCATGCGCTGACCATCGGGTGACCACATGGAATCCTCATAGATGCCGTTTGCCGCTGTCAGTCGCGCGACTAACCAATGACTGACATCCAAACTGTAAATGTCCATGGCATTATGACCGGGGCGCGAGAAAAATGCTGTGTATGTGAGTTGTTGTGGTTCAGGCAGCGACCGGCCAAGTGCGAATGCGCCACCCGCAAACAGCAGTGTTAAGGCTAATAATAGAACTGCGATGCGGCTTACGAGCACAGGCATATGGAATGGAGTTAGTCCCTTGAACTTGTGGAGTAACGGATTAAGCCTCAAATGATTTTTGTAGGGGAGGATTAGCGCGTCAGCGCGTATATCCTCCCACATAAATCCTCCGAGTTTATTTTCGGATGTCCATTATCTTTCACCATTCCCTTTGGACGTGTCTACCTTGATTTGCCCGTCAGTCACTTCCCAGATGGTCGCTCGCTGCAAGAAAGAAGCGGGAAAAACTTCCAATTCTGCGGTAGTCAGTAGCGTCTGTGTGGCTCCACCAATACGGTCGAGAAGATATTTGCGCCGCCGGGAATCAAGTTCTGCCACCACCTCGTCCAGCAGCAAAATCGGCCATTCGCCAATTCGCCCCCGCATCCATTCCAACTCGGCTAGTTTGAGCGCCAACACAGTGGTACGCGCCTGTCCACGGCTGCCATATAGTCCGGCGTCCCTGTTGTTGATGAGCAGACGGAGTTCGTCGCGGTGCGGGCCGCACAGGGTAATGCCCCGGTCTATGGAGACTTGCCGCTCATTTTCAAGCTGTTCGGCAAATTGCGGTGCGATCTGTTCCGGTGTGAGGTCACGGTGCAAGTCCAGTCCCAGCATGTCGAAAGAAAGTTGCCCATCCCCTTCGGCGGTGGGTCGGAAGCCCGGTTGGTAATTAAGTGTTAGCACCTCATCCCGTCCGGTTAATTCAAGATGCGTCTGCTGGGCGCTGTTTTCGAGATCGCGTAAAAATCGCTGCCGCGCCGCGATCAATACACTGCCTGCGGTTACTAATTGGTCATCCCAGTAAGGAAGTTCTTCCGTGCTAGCATGACCCTCTGCAATTCGCTTCAGCAAAGCGTTGCGCTGTGGCAGAATTTTTTCGTATGTATTAAGGGCTTGTACATAATTACCGTCCACCTGCGACAGGGTGCTGTCCATGAAATGTCGCCTATCCGATGGACTACCTTCCACCAGTAATAGGTCTTGCGGCAGGAATAACACCACAGCCACTAACCCTACCAAATCCATCACTCGTCTTTCAGCACCGTTAACGCGGATGGTCTTCTTAAAGCGTTGCCCGCCGTCAGGTGTACGTTCCAGTACCAGCGCCATTTCGACCCGGTTGAAACTACCCCCTTTGCCCTCTATTTCTGCCGCCAGATGGGCGAAAGGCAGCGGATCATCTTCAACACGCCAGTGAATGAGCTGCCGGTCACTGGTGGTATGCGGTGAACGCGAGGCGGTAAGGTAGTAGATGGCTTCCAGCAGGCTGGTTTTTCCCTGCGCGTTATCGCCATGCAGAATCACAGGGCGGTTAGCGGGCAAGCTTATTTCCAAACGGGCGTAATTGCGGAAGTTCGTGAGCGACAGGTGTTCAACGTGCATGGTGGACAAAACTTAGTGCAACGACAATAGCACAAGCGTAGCGAATTCAGCTTGAAATTGCCATTGCCGATATGATCTTGAATAAAGTCAAGCAACAGTTGCTTATGCTAAGATTTTTCGCGGTGTTTCTAGGCGGAAGCGGCTTATTGTGATGTCAGCCTCTTCCATGTTGGCAACCCATCTCACCTTCGTTGACGAAGTAAAGCGAATACGATTGTAGATGGAAACTACGGAAGCAGTAAGTGGGCCGCCGCCTACCACGATCACGAGGCGTGTATTGGGGCGCGGAATTTCGGCGAGGCTGGTTAGCTGAGTGACCCCCCCGGATGGCATGCCGAGACTATTTCGTAGGTCGAGTACGGCAACTACGTCCTTCCGAACATCTTGATTTAACGCAACGCCACGCTCAGCAGCTAAGAACAATTCATTCCATGTCCAGTGTCCGTCGAGGGTATAACTGAGGATGGTATGTTCGTCGTTTTTCCAGTCGACGGTAACAGCCATGTGAATAAACCCTTATGAATCCGTTTATGTGCCGATGTCTTCTCATTATCGTGTCAATAGTTGGCATCAATACTTGAGGAAATGTAAATAGGAAGGTAGAGTACAAAAATTTACGTTTATCATAATTTGAATGAAGAGTGAAAATCTGACGATGGAATTTTCGATATGTGAAGTGCAAGCTGGAGTTTATCCCATTGGCGATAACAGTATGTCTGTTAGCCGCGCTGCCCACACTGTCGAGTTGGGGGCTTTCGCTATGGGCGAAACGTCTGTCACTAACCTTCAATTTCTAGGATTTATTGAGGCTGGTGGATATAGCAACTCAGCTTACTGGAGTGAGATGGGCTGGCATTGGCAGGAGGGCAAGTCGCTTTCCCGCCCAGCTTTTGTCGATGACGCAAATTTCAATGCACCTGACCAGCCGGTAGTGGGTGTCAGTTGGTACGAAGCGGATGCCTTCGCCCGCTGGCTAGCAACCGTAACTTCTCTGAACTGGCGTTTGCCGACTGAAGCCGAATGGGAAGCCGCTGCCCGCGGCCCGGAGGGCGACGCCCCACGTCCCCGCAACTATAACACCGCTGAGCGGCGCTTGGGGCATACGTGGGCTGTGACCGAAGCGGGCAACCGTTCGTGGTGCGGTGCCTTAGATATGTGCGGCAATGTCTGGGAGTGGTGCAGCACCCGTTGGGGACGTAACTGGCAAACCCAGGACTATCGTTACCCCTATCATGCTGGAGACGGACGTGAGGACATAACGGGCAGCCATGCCCGCATTATTCGCGGCGGCTCATGGTTTGATGGAATCCAAGAATCAAACCCCGCCAATCGCGCACGCTTTCTACCCGGTTCTCGTGCCAGCAATATCGGCTTTCGCTTGGCACGCAGTCTCTAACTTTGATGAAGGCTTCTCCCGTGTCCCCGAATTTTCAACTCGCTTCACCGACGGATCTTGAAATCCTGCTGCCGTTGATGGGCGAATACTACAATTTTGAAGGAATTGTGTTTGATGATGCCAAAGCCCGCCGCGCGATGGGCGGCCTGCTGGCCGACGCACGTTACGGGTTGGCATGGATAATTAGGGTTGATAACGCAGTTGCGGGTTATATGGTTGTTTGCTTTGGTTATGGCTTGGAATCCGGCGGGCGCGATGCGTTTATTGACGAACTCTACTTGCGCCCGTCTTTTCGAGGGCAGGGCATTGGCACGCAAGCGATGAAGATAATGATAGAAGCCTGCCGCATTCATGGCGTTCACGTTGTGTATTTGGAGGTCGGTCCGGAAAACGAATTAGCCATTCGCTACTATGCTAAGGCGGGTTTTATAGAGCGGGGTTTCGGTTTGATGGCATGCCCGATTGAGCCTTGAGCGTGATCGTAGGCTGGGGAGGTCTGATGTCTGATATTCAGTATATTGTCAACGTAGAAGGTGCAATAGTCCGTGACGCACGTTATTTGCTGGTTCTACGCGGTGCGGGCGAAGCGCACGCTGCCGGGTTACTTAGTTTGGTGGGCGGAAAAGTGGAAGGTGCAGAGGCTGTGCCTAACATTCTGGAAGATACCCTCCGCCGCGAAATTCGTGAGGAAGTTAATCTTGAAGTTGACGATTTAGTATATGTCCACAGTACCGCTTTTATCGCGGATGACAACCAGCCCGTAATAGATGTTGTATTTGTATGCCGTCAAAGTGGTGGAACAGAGTTTGCCGCTGACCCTGCCGAAGTGGCTGCCATATTTTGGATGACGGCTAATGAAGTCTTGACCAACCCCGACATGCCTGAATGGACACGCGAAAGTGTTCGTCGCGCCGAATTGATGCGCCGCGTGCTGGGATGGTGATGTTTCGATATTTTGAGTCATGTTATTTGTCATCGGCTCTCCCCGCTCATCAGACTTACAATAGACTCTGAAGCATGTGTTTCTAGCGACCATGCTGTGGAGGTCATAATGAAGAGTCTCTCAGGAACCTGGTTTAGTGAATTGGGATCCCGCTTAGAAATTATCGTTAAAAATGACGGGCTGATCGAAGGAATGTACTATTCAGCAGTGGGAGGTACACAGGGTGCATTCAGAATCACTGGCATGGTGGATAATCTTGCTCTGAATGGGAGTCGCTGTTTTGGACTCGTCGTGTCGTGGAATAACGATCATGTGAACCAGCATTCCGTAACCGTATGGTCTGGACAATATCAGGTGATCGACAGCGAAGAAGTGCTCACCGCCACATGGCTGCTAACGCGCGAAACCGACCCGACCAATGATTGGACATCTACGCTGGTTGGCTCGGATACATTTCACCGCGCGCCGCCAACTTCTACAAAACTAAAGAGAACGCAGCGCCCTGAACCCATGTTGAGCAAGTAAAACGTTCATGAAGTACAGCCGAGAATAGGCGGTCTGTACACAAATTTTAGTTGCTATATCAATCGATTTAATGTAACGACAGGGTGCGCCCTGTCGTTTTAGATTCATTTAAATTTGTGCGCAAGCGAAACCGGTGATTGCTTACAGCGCGTATCTAAGCCGAAACCAAAATCCCGTCCTTGTGTTATTCTCATCGTCGATGTCTTTCAACAAGTAAGGAATAGTTATGCTCCCAACCCGTTACCGCAAAGTGATTGCTACTTCGTTCAATAAAAACTTCCGTGAGGCAGCCGAAATTGTCGAGGTTGAAATGAGGCCGCCCGGCGCGCATGAAATAGTCGTTCACAATCATTTTGCGGGCGTGAATGCTACCGATGTCAATATCAGCGCCGGAATTTATACACCGGGCGCTACCCCACCCATTGATTTGGGCGCGGAAATAGTGGGTGATGTAGTGGCTGTGGGTGAAAAAGTGACAGACCTAAAAGTAGGCGATTGGGTTGTGACCACCAACTTGGGCGGTTACGCCGAATACAATATCACCCGCGCCCGCTTCGCCATTCCCGTGCCGCAGCCCAGCCCGGAAATCTTGGCGCTGGTCGCCAGCGGTGTGACTGCGTCGTTGGGCTTGAATGTCACAGGTGACATGAAAAGTGGTGAAACGGTGTTGGTGACAGCCGCTGCTGGTGGTACGGGGCAGTTTGCTGTGCAATTGGCTAAACTGGCGGGCAACACGGTTATCGGTACCTGCGGTTCAGATGACAAAGCTCAACTGCTCAAATCGCTGGGATGTGACCGGGTGGTGAATTACAAGAAAGAAGATTTGGGAACTGTCCTCAAGCAGGAGTTTCCACGCGGCATAGATCTCGTCTATGAGTCGGTAGGGCGTGCCATGTTCGATACCTGCGTGGACAACCTCGCCAATCGCGGACGCTTGGTCATCATTGGCTACATTACTGAATATCTATCAAACCCGGAGGTTGTCAGCAGTCCGCGTATTTACTATAAACTGTTGGGCAAGTCGGCCTCGCTGCGGAGCATGTTCCTGCTGCACTTTATCAAACTTGTGCCGGAGCATATGCGTAATCTGCTGGACCTGTATCAAGCCGGTAAGTTGCAAGCGGCTGTTGATCCCCGCGAGTTCAAAGGTGTCGAGCAGGTCGCAGATGCCGTTGAATACCTCCACAGCGGGCAGAGTGCTGGCAAGGTCGTGGTGCGGTTTGCCTAACCTATCTTAATGTCGAAAAATGTCTGCATGACGACATAATGTAGGAGGCATTCGCGCCTAAAAAGAGGAGTGGCCTTTATGATACGCCTGATTGCCTTTCTATCTGTTTTCTTAATGCTTTCTACCACGATTGCTTTTGCACAAGGTGGCAATGCTCCTGTCATCCTCGACATTGATGGTGATTACTTTGCCTATGATGTGGCTTCCGGGCAGCTAAATGCCATAACCAACTCGGATGGCAACAACCGTCTGCCTGTCCTTTCACCGGATGGTCGAACACTAGCCTTCGCGACGGTCGCGCCTGTGGCGATAGAAGCTATGCAAAGGGTGGGCGGCATTGCTGGGGGAGAACTCCCAACCGACATTCATTTGCTAGATGTTGCTAGCCGGCAGGAAACTGTCATCGCCGTACAACCTGAAGACGCAGCCCTAATGTCTGAGGGTGTCGAAAACAAGTATATTGTGCGCGGCACACCCGCGTGGTCACCTGACAGCAGCCAACTGGCATGGGCGGAATATGATGAAAAAGGTGAAGAACAAGCACTGGTCATTTATGATATTACCAGTGGTACATCAGAAAGTTCGACTACAGTACCGTTCCCTATATTCAGTGTGCCTAATCCAGTGCGCCTAATGTGGGGCAGAAGTGGTCTTATCGTCGAAAACATTCTTCCCTATGTGAACCCCGACAACTTCAACGTGAATGAAAATATCGGCGCGACCAGCTACTCCCTCTACCCGCTCAAAGGACAGGACTTTCAAATATTCCAACCGCCCTTTACCGACGCCGAATTCCCGTTTGGCGCGGCGCTCGCGCTGCGTACTAGCGATGGACAGGAATTTTTGGTGGTGGCCTACAACAAGGGGGCCTGGAAACTATACAACCTGAGTACGGGCGAGGAACAACCGGTTCCCGGCAATGAGATACAAATGGTCAGCAGCCTTTCGCCAGATATTTCTCAGCGGTTGTGGGTAGGGGCTTCTATGCCCATCAACATTTACAATGTCACCAGTTCGGAACGGGAACCGGTGGGCGGCCCGCTCGACGAAACCTATAACGATCTTGAGCAATTTTTTGCCATGTCACCTGATGGCAGCGCGTTTGTCTATATGGATTATTATGCGGATGACCCTGCTCCTGTTACTTTCGCTGCCATCTGGCGTAACGCAGGCTTAACACTTATTCACCTGCCACAGGGTAAGCACTCCATCTTGTCAGTGCTGTGGGGGCCGCACCAATGGCAGATTGATGAAGCAGTCGGCATTGATTCAGAAGGCGTGCCGACGCCACCTGCTTTCGACTGCCCCGGTTCCCAACTGCCACCTCGGTTGACCGTCGGCGGGCGTGGGCAGGTTACTGCCGGTGGTGGGTCAAACCGGATGCGTGCCGCCCCCAGCACTGACGGGGTACAGGTCGGCACAATACCTGAACTAGGCGTTTTTGATGTCCATGATGGGCCATTTTGCGCCAGCGGCATCATTTGGTGGCAGGTCATTTACAATGGCGACATTGGTTGGACGGCAGAGGGCGTGAATGCCGATTATTTTGTTGAGCCTGTGAATTAAGCCGCATACCGACTGAGGCAGGATAATGTTGGTAATTTAAACGACGAATCTTCAGCATTTTTGCTGATGCTGACCCTCCTTAAAATGTGTTAAACTTGCGTCCCTATTCCAGTCCACTGTTTGACGAATAGGGACGCCCTATGACTACTCAAGCCATTCCAGAAAAACTTTCCACCCGTGAGAGTGCCAACCCGCTCAGCAATGACATCCGCCTGCTTGGCAATCTGCTCGGTGCCATCATCCACGAACAGCATGGCAGCGCGGCGTATGATCTGGTTGAAAAGGTGCGTGCCGCCGCCAAAGCCCGCCGTAACGATGACCCCCAGGCCGCAGAAGAATTGACCGCGGTGATCAGTACCATTGATCTTGAGCAGGCACGAATTCTGATTAAAGCTTTTAGTAATTACTTCCAGCTCATCAATATCGCCGAAGATTTGCAGCGCATCCGCACTTTGCGCCAGCGTGAAAGCCGCGGCCGTCAGGAAGAATCTATTGGCGCAGCCATCGAAGACCTCAAAAAAGCCGGTGTGAGCGCCAGCCAACTGCGTGATATCCTCAGCAGGATTTCTATTCGCCTCGTGCTGACCGCCCATCCGTCAGAAGCCAAGCGCAAAGAAGTGCTCATTAAGCTGCGCCACATCGCCCACCTAATGGCCGAGCGCGACCGTCAGCAGTTACTTCCCCGCGAACAGCAGGCCCTGGAAGCGGAGGTGATGGGGGAGATTGAAGAACTGTGGCAAACTCGTCCCACCCGCGCCTCACGCGCCACCGTTGCCGACGAAGTGGACTTCGGCATGTACTTCATCACGTCTTCGATCATGGACACGGTGGTGGATGTCTATGACGATCTGCGCGACAGCCTCCAAACTTTCTACCCCGAAGCCGACTGGACGGATTTACCACCGCTGCTGCGCTATGCCTCGTGGATCGGGGGCGATAGAGACGGTAACCCCAACGTCACGCCGGAAGTCACGCTGCAAACCCTCCGCACCCAGCAGCAAGCGGCTGTCCGCGCTTACATGGACGAAGTGCGCTTCTTGAGTGAGCACCTGACCCAATCTGAGGACGAAGTAGGTGTTTCCGACGAGCTAAAGGAGGCCGTGACCAACGCCGGCTTGGACGAGCGCTTCCCCAGCGAGTTCTACCGCCAGCAGATGAACCTCATTAACGGGCGGCTGGAACGCGACGAGTACCAGACATGGATTGAACTCTACGACGATCTTGCGCTGGCCGAAAGCAGCCTGCGCCGCAACAAGGCCCGCCACACCGCCGGAGGCCAACTGCGCCGCCTGATGGAAAAGGTGCGCTTGTTCGGGCTGCACCTCGCGCCGCTGGATGTGCGCGAAGATGCCCGCCTGCACGCCAACGCGCTCGACGAAATGTTCCGCCACTATGGCCGCACCGACAGCTACAAAGGTCTGAGCGAGGCCGATAAGCAAATACTGCTCACGATGGAGGTCGCCAACCCGCGCCCCTTCTTCCCCATCGAGCCGCGTTTTTCCGATGCCACCAACCGCATTATCGCCACATGGCGTATGGTGGCGCAGGCTCACAAGCAGCATGGCAAGCAGTCCATAGATACCTTCATTGCCAGCATGAGCCAGCAGCCCAGCGACACACTGGCGATGCTGCTGCTGGCACGTGAGGTGGGCATCGCCGATGATATTGATCTTGTGCCGCTCTTTGAAACCATTGATGACCTGCAGCACGCGCCTGCCGTCGTTAGCAAGTTGTTCGCCAACCCCGAATACCGCAAGCACCTCACTGCCCGCAGCAACCGCCAGCAAATCATGATCGGCTACTCCGACAGCGGCAAGGACGGTGGTTACATCTCCTCCAACTGGAATTTGTACACTGCCCAGCAAACGCTGGCCGAAACCTGCCAGCAGCACGGCATCTCGCTGGAACTGTTTCACGGGCGCGGGGGGAGCATCGGGCGCGGGGGCGGGCCGACCAATCAGGCCATCCTCAGCCAGCCGCCTATGTCCATGCAGGGCGCGATTAAGATCACCGAGCAGGGTGAAGTCATCGCCTACCGCTACAGCAATTCCGACATCGCCCGCCGCCACATGAACCACGTCATCAACGCCGTGCTGGTGGTGCTGGGTGCGCCGCCTGCCAGCGAAGTCAACCCGGCATGGCGCGAAGCGATGGATACCCTTGCCGAAGCCGGGCGCACCGTCTACCGCAAGTTCGTCTACGAAACCGATGGCTTCCTGCAATACTGGCAGCAGGCCACGCCCATCAACGAACTTGCCAACCTGCCCATCAGCTCGCGCCCTGCCAAGCGCAAGTCAGGTGGGGGCTTTGGTGATGTCCGCGCCATTCCGTGGGTCTTTAGCTGGATGCAAAGCCGCGCCATCATCCCCAGTTGGTACGGTGTCGGCACGGCGCTGGAGCAGTACTGCACCGCCAACCCCGACGGGCTGCGCCTGCTGCAAGACATGTACAAACAGTGGCCGTTCTTCAAAGCCCTCATGGACAACGCCCAATTGGACTTGGCGAAGGCCGATATGGGCATCGCCGAACTCTACTCCGCCCTCGTCACCGATACCGACCTGCGCGACAGCATTTTTAGCCAGATGAAGAGCGAGTATGCCCGCTCCTGCGCGATGGTCTGTCAGGTGTTGGGGCAGTCCAAGCTGCTGGAAGGTTCGCCTGTGATGGAGCGTTCCATCGAGCGGCGCAACCCCTATGTTGACCCGCTCAACTTCATTCAGGTGGACTTGCTGCAGCGCCTGCGCGCCATGACTCCCGACGCCAGCGATTACCGCCTGACCATGCGGAACGTCCTCGCCACCGTCAATGGCATCGCGGCAGGCATGAAAACAACGGGGTAAATACGCCCACTAATCAATAATCTTAGTTGCGTATCGTAAGGGATAACCCAGTGCGAGGCGTACTCTGAGGACGTATCATCTCGTTTTGTATCTCCTATCACTCTTTTTGCGACTTTTTTATTCACCTCTTATAATTCCACAAACAATAAACTATGAACAATAAACTCCTATTATGACTGATGTCTTCATCTCTTATTCCCGTCGTGATAATGTCGATGGTTTCATAACACGTTTGGTCAAAGCACTTGAAGCAAAAGGTTTAGATGTATGGTTCGACAACGATGATATTCCCAAGAGTTCCAAGTGGTGGAATGAGATTGAAGCGGGTATTGAGGCAGCAAACAACTATACTGCTATTATTAGCCCCGATTTTGTCAGGTCGGACGTGTGCGCCCGCGAGTTTGAATATGCACTTAGCAAAAATAAACGCCTTGTACCTGTTCTGCATAGGCCACTTCTTCTTCCTGAAGATCAGAAGGCTTTACCCAGTCTCTTAGGTGACAGAAATTGGGTTTACGTCCGTGAGACGGACGATTTCGATGGGGCGGTCGAACAATTAGTAAATGCGCTTCGAACTGATCTGGAATATGTGCGCATACATACTCGCCTGCTGGTTCGGGCGATTGAATGGGACGCTGAGAAACGTAACACAAGTTTTGTTCTGCATGGACAGGATTTAAGAGGGGCGGAAACTTGGTTCTCAAGTGCGACGGCGAAAAACCCACAGCCGACAGATTTGCACCTTGCGTATGTACTGGCAAGTCAGCAAGCGGAGAAGGCACGTCGTCGGGTCATTGTATCAGCAGTATCAATTGCGGCTTTGATTGTCATGATCTTAGGTGTTTTGTTCATCAATGAAGCAAATAATCGCTCGATACAACAAGCTGTTGCCAACCAAAGAGCCGCTGACAATGAAAGCCTGCGTCTCGCTACCGTCTCAAATAGCCTTTTGCAGACTAACGGGGGTAATGTTGAAACCGCAGCACTTCTTGCCTTACGGGGCTTAAGAGTTGCATATAGTCCTCAAGCTGAATTAGCTTTGCGCGATTCATTGGATCATATTTATACAACTTTTCAATCTGCATTATTTAATATACGAAATGCTGTTTTCTTGAACGATGGAGGTAAAATCGCTCTTACGACATGGGATAACAAAGGATTGCTATGGGATTTGGCTACAGATAAATTTGTTATACTACAGGGTGATAAGGAAACCAATAATCGTGTGGCTTCGTTCACTCCTGACGGACAATTTTTTGTTACTCTTAATTCTGTAGGGGTATTTCAACTCCGAAACGTCAATACAAATATAGTGGTCGATCTAGAAATTAACAACAGTTCTTGGATTAACAGACTCATTTTGAGCCCCGATAAGGAAAAGCTTATTACGCTTAGTATGGACGGAATTGTAAGAGAGTTGAACGCAAAAAATGGTCAGTTTATTTTTGAGATTCGAGATCAATCTGGTCAGATAAATGATATGGCAATAACTCCAGATGGTAACAAACTTGTAACAGGAGGTGATGACGGGGTTATCCGGATATTTGATATACCCACAGGTCAAGTCCTCTTGGAGTTAATTGGGCATACAAATCGGATTCTTGATCTGGCCTTGAGCACGGATGGGCGAAAACTTGTGACTTTGAGCCTTGATGGAACCACAAGAACTTGGGATGTTTCAGAAGGGCACGGTAACGTAATATCCAAAAGCACAAATGGAATAGCATATCCGTTAAGTGTTACATATAGTCCTGATGGAGCTAAGATTCTAGAGGTTGACGATAATGCCGTTCGCCTATTGAATGCAGATAATGGACACCTTCTGCACGAATTACGTGGACATTTTGATAATATAAATAGTGCCGTGTTTAGTCCCGATGGTAAGTATGTCGTCAGTACCAGCCTTGACAAAACAGCTATTGTTTGGGATGCAGAAAGTGGGGAGAGGATTGCAACTCTAAGCGGACATTTAGAATCGGTAATTGATTCTTCATTTAGCCCTGATGGTAAACAGGTATTGACTATTAGTGTCGATGGGTCAATTCGTGTCTGGAATATTGATATTCAACGAGCCACCCGTACCCTCATCGGTCATAAATGGATAGTCGCCAATGCTAGCTATAGTCCCGATGGCAACAAAATCGCTACAAGTAGTTATGACGGAAGTGTACGTATTTGGGATGCACGAAACGGACACGTTTTACACATTCTTGACGGGATGGATGTAGGGGAATGTGGTGTTAGCATAGCTCGTTTCAGCCCTGACAGTACAAAAATTATGGCACTAGATAGTAACGGTAGAGCGAGTATGTGGGATGTTCAAAGCGGATCAGTTTTGTGGCGGCTAACAGGTGATGAGGGAATTGTAATTTCGGCGGAATTTGACCTGTTTGGAAAGAGACTGATTACAAGTCAATGTGGTGAAAAAGATGTTCAAATATGGAATGCAGATGATGGACGAATATTGAATATTTTAAGTGGGCATAGCGAGTATATTAATTCAGTAGCATTAAGCCCGGATGGCCGCTTGGCTGTTACCGCGAGTCACGATGCCACCGCACGAATATGGGACGTTGAAACTGGAAAACTACTTTATACCCTATCAGGTCATTTAGGGTGGGTTTCACAAGCGACTTTCAGTCCGGATGGAAAAAGCATCGTCTCGGCTAGTCAAGACGGAACATCACGAATATGGGATGTGGATAGCGGTCAACTATTGCATGTTTTAGTAGGTCATGAATCGCTTGTCAATTCTGCAACATTCAGTTCTGATGGGAAAGTTGTCGTCACCGCAAGTTATGATGGAACTGCCCGCATATGGGATGCAATTAGCGGAAAACAATTGCAGATTTTGGCAGGTCACTCTGGGCATGTACTAAAGGCAACCTTTAGTCCTGATAGGGAGAAAGTTCTGACGGCAAGTGATGACCATACAGCACGACTGTGGGATGCGAAGACAGGCGAGGTACTACAAGTTCTAATGGGGCACACGCGAGAAGTGCTTGATGCGGAATTTAGCCCTAATGGGAAGAGAATTGTCACTGCAAGTGGAGATAGCACAGCTCGCATCTGGGACACCGATTACCACGATTTCATCGCCTACGCTTGCACTCGTGTCTTCCGCGATCTCACCACCGAAGAGCGCCAACAGTATGGCATTACCAATAATCAACCCACTTGTCCGCAGTTCGCAACTTCTTCATGAAAACCCATTTGAAAGGGCTATGGTTTGAAACTTCTAACCATTTTCTACCCGCATCCCAATTGACATTTTGGAACACTTGTGCTACTATACTCACTATAGATGCCTATACCCATTACACACACTAACTGACAACTGGAACCCGGTATCTGGTAACACCTGCTGCAAAACGTTGCTACATAATTGCCGATTGCCATTTCCGAAATTGCTGCCAAATTTGCTAAACCGAGTATTGCCGTAGTCGCCGCTGTCGCCGCCGAAAATTTTATTGCCGCCGCCGCCACAATTAAATAGTGCGGAAATTGCATCTTCTTCACCACTGAATCTGAAGAATTTGAAGAATCGGTTATGTCGGCGGCGACGACGACGACTTCGCCGACATAAAACCAATTCAGTAATAAGTTGTAATAGATGGGGATTAAGGCAAAAGCTGATAACCTACAGTGAAATGCTATCGGCTATCAGCTATAGACTGTTGACTATAGACTACCCGCTAAATCAACATCCGCATCGGGATTTCCAGCAAGCCCTTGAAGGCCTGCAAGAATTGAGCGCCCTCCGCGCCGTCGCTGACGCGGTGATCCACGCTAATCGTCACCTTCATGCGGTTGCCCACCCCCAGCGTGCCATCGGCTAAAACCACCGGCACTTTCATGGCGGTTCCGACAGCCAGAATACCGGCTTCGGGCGGGTTGATGATCGCCAAAAAGTGCTCGACGTTGTACGGGCCGAGGTTGCTGACGGTGAAGGTCGCGCCGGTAATATCGTCCGGCTTGACCTTGCCTTCGCGGGCGCGGGCGAACATCTCTTTGTTGTGCTGGGCCATCGCTGTGAGCGAGGTCTTATCGGCCTCCGGCGCGACCACATTGAGCAGCCCACCATTGGGCAGCGCGACGGCGATACCGATGTTGATGCGCTTGTGGCGCACGATCTTGTCACCGTAATAATGCGAGTTCAGGTTAGGGAAGCGGCGCAGGGTGAGGGCGGCAGCCTTGACAATCAGATCGTTGACGCTGACCTTTTCTTCGTCGCTTAGCCCTTCGTTGATCTGCTTGCGGAGCGCCAGCATCGGCTCGACATCAATCTCGGTAGTGACGTAGAAGTGCGGTGTCCACTGCTTGCTTTCCACCGTGACCTGCGCGATACGCTTCCGCATGGTGGTCAGGTCAATGTATTCAACATCATCCCCTTCCGGCAGTTTACGGGCAGCCGGGGCGGCTAGGCCAGCAGCGGGCGCGGGGGCAGAAGGAGCGGCGGCAGGCGCAGTACCGGGTGTGAAGCCTTCGATGTCTTCTTTGACGATGCGACCGCCGGGGCCTGTACCGGATACCTGCGCCAGATCAATTCCGCGTTCTTCCGCCAAGCGCTTCGCCAGCGGCGAGGCTTTGACGTGACCATTGGTGGCAGCAGGCGCAGATGGAGCCGGGGGTGGAGCGCCATTGGTGCGGGCGGCCTGTCCGGCTGGTGCGGCGGCTTCAGCAGCTTTGATAATGGGTTGGGCAGCCGGGGCAGCGGCGGGCGCAGGCGCAGCAGCACCTTCCCCTATCGTGCCAATGACCTGCCCGGTGGTCAGTGTGTCTCCCGCGTTGGCGTTGAGGGCGCTAAGCGTTCCACTTTCGGGCGCTTCAACCTCGACAGTGGCTTTGTCGGCCTCAATTTCGGCCACGATTTCGCCTTTGTTGACGTTGTCACCGACGTTCTTCAACCAATTGAGCAGGGTTCCATCCATTGTTACAGTAATTTGTGCCATCACAGCACCTCTCTCACGGCTGCAATTACTTTCTGGGTATCGGGCAGTGCCATCAGTTCAATATCACGGGCATAGGGCAGTGGCACATCCAGCGCACTGACGCGCTTGACGGGCGCGTCCATATAATCAAACATGTTATCCTGAATCTGGGCGGCGATTTCGCTGCCAAAGCTGTAGTGTGGCAGGCTTTCTTCGACCACCACACAGCGGTTGGTTTTCATGAAGCTCTGGTAGACGGTATCCATGTCCAGAGGCCGCAGCCAGCGCATATCCACGACTTCGCACTCCACACCTTCTTTAGATAGTTCCTCGGCGGCGTGCAGTGACCAATCTACCCCGCGTCCGTATGACACGATGGTGACGTGGCGACCTTCGCGCTTGACATCGGCCTTGCCAATGGGCAGCACAAAATCCTCGTCATCCGGCACAGGGCCCGGTTTAGAATAGAGGCCAATGAACTCGGTGAAGAGCACCGGGTTTTCGTCGCGGATGGACGCTTTGAGCATCCCCTTAGCGTCACGGGGCGTTGACGGGCAGCCAACGTAGATGCCGGGGAAATGTGCGAAGATCGGTTCCGGTGTGTGCGAGTGGGTGGCAGTGGCCTGATCGCCCCAGCCGGAAGCGGCACGGATGACCAACGGCACTTTGAGCTGGCCGTCGAACATATAGTGAATCTTGGCAGCATGGTTGACGATGGCATCCAGCGCCAGAAAGGCGAAGTTAATGGTCATCATCTCGGCCACCGGACGCAGGCCGTACATGGCCGCACCCACAGCAGCGCCCGCAATCGCCATCTCGCTGATGGGAGTATCGCGAACACGGCGCGCGCCAAATTCCTCCATTAAACCCTGTGTGACGCGGTGCGTGCCTTGCCAGATTCCGACTTCTTCACCCATGACAAAGACGCGTTCATCACGGAGCATTTCTTCGCGGAGGGCCATACGGAGCGCCTCACGCATTGGTCTATTTCGTTCGGCCATTGTTCTTCCTTCGTCGAGTGCGCGGGACGACACACGGGGCGTCCCCTACTCATCGCCAAGTGCTAGGATACGTATACGTTGCTAATCAAGTCTTCGTAGGTCGGGTCAGGGCTGTTAAGCGCATATTCAGTCGCTTCATCAACCTGCGCCAGTGCCTGCTGTTCAATGGCATCCAACTCGTTTTGGATACCTTTGTACTTGGTGACCAAAACCTTGTGTAACAGTTTGATGGGGTCTTTCTTTTCCGTCCATTCTTTCAGTTCATCAGCCAGCCGCTTGTCATAGGACTTATCCGAAACGCCGTGACCTTTGTAGCGGTAGGTGAGTGACTCGATGAGTACCGGTCCGGTCTTGCGGGCGTAGTCCACTGCTTCGCTAACGACTTCGTGAACTTTAATCACGTCCTGTCCGTCCACGCGTCCGCCATCCTTCATGCCGAAGGCCATAGCGCGTTTGTGCAGTTCGACTTGACCACTGGAGTCTTCAATACGCGTACCCATGCCGACTAAATTGTTCTCTATGATCCAGACGACGGGTAAGTCCCAAATCTGACTCATGTTGAGGGCTTCGTGGAAATAACCGTTGTTGGTCGCGCCATCGCCGATGAAGGAAATGACGACTTCATCAGTGTTGTTGTAGCGACAGCCAAGCGCGAGGCCTGTCGCCAGCGGTAGATGTCCGCCAACGATGGCGTAGCCGCCCCAGAAGTTGTGTTCGCGGGAGGCTAGGTGCATCGAGCCACCTTTACCACCGCTCGTTCCAGTCTTTTTGCCCATCATCTCGGCCATGATGGGTTTCGGGTCAACACCGCGGATGAGGGCGATACCATGATCGCGGTAAGCAGTAATCACATGATCCTGCGGACGGAGGGCAGAAAGTGCGCCGACGCCGCTGGCTTCGTGACCGCTGTAGAGATGTAAATAAACGCCGGTGATTTTCTTCTGATGATAGAGGTCGTCACAACGGGTTTCAAACAATCGAATCAAAACCATCTGGCGATACCATTCCAGAAGGGTTTCTTTTTTCAAGGCTGCCATTCGTTACCTCGCCTATCAAAACAAACGCGGACGACACCGCCCGCCCAAACACACATAATCATATTCTAATCCAGAACAGGGATTCGTGAACCGTTGAAGTGTACCGCATAACTAAAAAGCATGGCAAAACATTTGTGACCAATGCGGCAAGGGCGTAAGCGCGTTACAATGACGCATCCGGAGCGGAAAGGGAAACAAGCATGGCCGATGATAAAAAAACAACGGAAAAGATCGGTAACAGCGGGCAGCAAAAAAGCTCGAAGACTGTAAGCAGCGGCAGCGAGAGTACCGGAGCTGGAGCTGCCAAAGTAGTAGGCGGACAGAAGAAAGAGAAAAAGTAGAGGCTTGGCGGTGACCAAGCCTCTATACATCAAAGTAGTGTGTCGAAACTCATTGCCCTTAACGTCTTTCGAGATGAGCGGCGGCCAATTGTCCCCACGGTGAATCGGATGCCTCGCTCCAAAGTGAGTAATATCCGCTTTGGGCACGAGCGCGACTGCCCACCAAATCGTAGCTGAGCGCCTGCAAGAAACGGGCTGCGTTGCCCATCGGGATGCCAGGGTTGGTGCGGGCGGCATTATCTAAAATGTTCAACACTTCCTCGGGGTCGCTGCGAACGAACATGGCTTCTAGGGCTGTGTCGGGGATTGCTAGAAAATCAGGTCTTACCGCAGAGATTGGCTCGCGCCCGATTGGGGTATCAATGCGCTCGGCAGTGTAGCTGTCTTTGCCGAGTGGTGCAAACGCCCACCACTGGTCGCCGGTTTGAATAAAGCGGATGGCTTGACGATCTAGTTTACCTACCTCTTTTATGGTGGCGGTGTCTGCCACTTCCAGACCGAGACGAGCAGTTTGTAGATCGATTTCTTCTTCACGGTTCAACGGAAATTCACTGAAGAGGCGCGCCAGCACGGCGTTTACATCACATGCGCCATAGGCGCTCGCGGCTTCGAGCGTGGCACATATCTGCACAGGGGTCAGGTTGGGCTTGTTGATGATGCTCTGGAAGGCCGCTACTTGCTCACCCAGCCACGTGCCCGGTTGTGCGCCCGTTGATAACTGGTCAATTTCACCCAGGGCTACATCGGTTTCATTATTGAGAAGATGGAGCATGACTTTTGTCATGGCGGCACGTCCAGCAGCGTAAGCATCGTCTGGAGTCGCGCTGGGGAGCGCGGCATCGATGGTGCTGATGGCTTCGTCGGGCGGCAGTTCAAACAAGGGTTCCGCAGCCGCTAAACGGCAGGCAAGCGTGTCACGCGGCATAAAATCATCCGCTGGCTGGGGACGGAAGAAATTGTTGAGCCAGTGCCATGTTACGGTGCGTTCGCCAAAGCACTGCCAAGCAGGTATTTCTTCGCGGTATTCTGTGAGCGCGAATCCGCTGCGATCTTGCGATAGACTCGGTGTGCCAAGATATAGGGCGCGTTTGCCCGGCTCAATCAGGTTTACAACCCCACCGCCGCGCCAGCCGTAGATGTACAATTCACCATTGACTGCTCCCGGTTTGACTACGGTTACAGCCATCTCATCCAAGCCATCCCCGTTCCAGTCAGTCGGTGCGGGCGAACTTAAAATATGCATGCCTACCACAGGATAGGGCGATTGAAACTGCGGTACATGATACACACCGTTTTCATCAATGACCGCCAGTGCTGCATCTCGCTCTGAATTGTTGGTGTCACGGAGATAACGAATATAAACCGCTGCCCCTTTGCCGACACGTCCATCCAAATTGGCTGGAACAATCGAAAGCTTAAAATCCCCAATTGTTAACTCGTTCGGCACACCCAGGTCTGGTTGCAGCGTATTGAGTATATCTTCTATATAGGGACGGATGACGGGACGAATGTCCAGCGTATCTGGCGGGGCGGCCAGCATCGCGAATAATAATTGTTCCCGCAAAGCGGGATTGCGGGGTGTGCCGGCGAAACGCTGTTCGATTTCTTTCTGGAACAATTGCAAACCTAGAATGCGGGCATCGTCTTCGGCTGTAAGGTGCTGCACCAGATCAATCCATTCCCGTGCTAAGCCGGCATCGTCCCAGCGGCGCAGGGCGTAACGGTCTGCCGAAGCATCCGGGGCGGGATTCATCATGGCGGGCTGCGGGGTGTTGGTCGCCAGCACCAATGGGCCAAAGTCAAGAGTCGGTTGGGGTTCGGACATGGCAGAGGCGGGTGTATTAGTCGCAAAGGCGGCTTGACGCACAACCGGTGTATTAGTGACGAAGGCATTGGGCACATCCTGAGCGCTTATAGGCATCCAACTTGCCACCAGCACACATAACCCTAGTCCTAGAATAATGAAAACCGGGCGACGACTCATGAGTTTTGCCCCTCCCAACGGACATTTTCACAACTGCCTGAGAGTGTGCCACAAATTATGAGGCTGTCAAACGGTTCATCCTATGTGGCGGCTCACGAAAGTAATTCTGGTGCAATTGCCTTGTTCTGCTGGTTAGATGAACAGGGGTTATTATTGTTACGTTGGGTATTGGGATATAGAGGAAAACGGCAATGAAAATAGGACTGAATATCTTTGGCGGATTGGTGGCTTTGGTGGGGGTAGTATGGTTCTTTCAAGGTATCGGCGTGATACAGGGAAGCTTTATGAGTGATACCTCTGAGTGGACGATTATCGGGGCGATTTGCGTCATAGCTGGCGTGGGACTGCTGATCTACAATAACCGCCGTAAAGCAACCAGTTAAGTCAAATGTATATCCGTATGAGGTTATAACGTGACAGGAGATTCGATATTGAGTGCCCCGCCCGCCCTGCTGGCTGACCGTTTCAAAACACTGTATTACGATCATGAACAGCAGGCAGTGGTGGTGCTCGACCGCCGCAAGTACCCCTTTCAGACCGAGTTTGTGACGCTGCGGACGGTGGAAGAAGTAGCGCTAGCTATTGAAAACATGACCGTACAGGGCGGACCGCCGCTGGCCTATGTTGCAGGACTGGGATTGGCGATGGCTGCCCGTAATTTGGAAGCGTCACCTACGCGACAAGCAGTGTATCTAGAACAGGTGGCGAAGCGGCTTCTTGCGACCCGCCCTACGGCCGATGACTTGAATCACATTATCCCAGCTACTTTGGCTGTGGCACATGACGCCCTGCTCGAAAACCGTGACCCGTTCCGAGCAGCATTGGATTACGTTAACAGCGAGATCGGGCGTGGCAACGAGGTCAGTCGTAAGTGTGGGCAGTATGCCGCGCGGCTGGTGAACGATGGCGACCAGATATTGACGCACTGCATCGCAGGTGCTGCCCTGTGCTGGATGTTGTGGACGGCCAAACAAGAGGGGAAGCAAGTGACGCTCATAGGCTGTGAAACCCGTCCCTATTTTCAGGGCGCACGGCTGACGGCTGCCAGCGCGCAGGAAATAGGCATCCCATTCAAACTCATTACGGATGGCATGAGCGCCCATCTGATGAGTGTGGGTAAGGTGGATAAGTTCATCTGCGCGGCCGACCGTGTGACACTAGATGGTCATATTACCAACAAGATCGGCACGCTGCAACACGCGATAGCGGCTCATCACTTCGGCAAGCCGTTTTATGTACTGGGGTACGATGGGCCTGACCCGAACACGCCTTCGGGCAAGGATATTCCGATTGAGTGGCGTGATGCTAATGAGGTGTTTTACGCCAAAGGGGAAGAAGGTACGGTGCGGACGGCAATACACGGAATCGAAGGATACTATCCGGCCTTCGACATTACGCCACCGCACCTCATCAGTGCCATATGTACGGATCGTGGCATTTTTGCACCGAATGCGGTGCGCGATTACTTCTTAGATTAGCCACAACGACGATAAGCAAATCGTTGAGGACGAGGCATAGCTCGTCCCCTTGTTAATCAATCCGAACTGAACAGTTTTTTCACATCACATCATTTTTGGTTTTGCCGCGGTTCACTAGATCACGCCCGAAGAGCATGAATAGACCGGCGGCGATTAAGATAATCGGCCAGAAATTCGTAATGTTGCCAATGACATCTTGAAGGGCGAAGATGGCGCCGATGGCAATGACCACAAATGCCCCAGTCAGGTTTTCCAGCCGCTGGCCGGACACCACCCCTTTGGTGATGAGCATTGCGCCAATAGCGAACATGATGCCGGGCCACCAGTAATTGAATATGGCTATGATGCCCAATCCTATGAGGAAAACACCCCCACCAACGCGGTCAGCATTTTGTTTATCAAACATGATGATCTCCCCTTTGTATTATCCGAACACAACTACAGTCTATATACGCGGGATTAACGGAAAAGTTGTTAATTTCCCTGTGAAGCATGGACTAGTGAAGGGTTTTGTCTGCCAAAAAGTGTAAATTCCCCTGAATCTGAGGTTAAAATTACGAGTTGCCACCTATCGCCCGCTAAACTTTATATGTAATAATCACAACTACAAGATGTGACGGAAGAGTAAGTATGGGATTTTCATGGTAATTGCTAACGACCAAGTTCAATCCATCATTGCCACGCTAAACCGTGCAATTGATACAACTGAAGTCATCTCGACCTTTGTGCAATGGATGGGGACTACATATGGCCCCACACTGTGTGCGCTGTTGAATCAAGAAAGCAGCAGCATTTCGCTATCAAATAGTAGTGGCTACGCCGTTCCTGACATGCTTATCCAATGGATGCGTTCACCAGACTCGTGGCTGGCGTGGCAGGGGTGGGAAACGATGCGGAAAGTTGATTTGACTAATCCCATCACGGGCTTGCAGATCGAACAAGCTGGCTTCATGATTCCGTTACATTACGATCACAGCACACGGGGCATGGTGTGGGTTGAAAGGTCTGGCCCGGCAGCAGAAGTACAAGCGACAAACGAACAAATTGTGACTCTTGTGGTTGGTATGTTATCGGCACGTTTGCATTATCTCGACGCCAACGCGAGCTGGAGTACATTGGTCGATAAACTTAATGATTTTAATCAGGGGCTCACCCAGCAGAATTCGGTAGAAGGTATCTGGGAAATGGTTCATGACCGACTGCCATTGTTGTTTGATACGTCATCTTTTTATGTCAGTTTATGGCAGCCAGATGACGGACAATTGAACACTCCGGTTGCATGGCAGGATGGTCTGCAGGTCGAGCAAGAGCCTATTCCGTTGATGGGGCTTAGCAAGGCGGTTATCACGCAGGGTAGCCCATTGCTTTTTCGTGATCTTACGCAAGAAACAGACCGTTTAGCGGACATGAGTGTCGAACTGGATAACAGGGAACCGGGAGCAGGTGCACGAGCATGGTTGGGTGCGCCGCTGCGAAACCGGCAGAACGAAGTTATCGGCTTGATGAGTATGCAGAGCGATCTGCCCAATCATTTTGGTGATCCCGACTTGGCGCTCATGACGTTGGTGGCGTTACAAATCGCGCAAGCTGTTGAAAATCAAAGGCTTCTGCAAACTGAACAGGAACGACGACGTGTCGCCAGTACTTTGATGGAAGTCAGTCAAGTTATTGGTTCAACGCTTGATACAGACATCGTGCTTGATCGGATTCTGGAACAGCTGCAGCGGGTTATCGGCTACGACCGCGCCAGTATTATAGTGCCCACTGTGGATGTAAACGATGGCACGCAGATGGTCGTGTCGGCCAGTCAAGGGATGCAAGTGTATGCCATCGGACAAGATATTCGGTTGGCTGACGATAATCCGGGACGGTATGTATTTTTATCACAACAACCAGTAGTCATCAGCGATCTACAGGCGCTGCCTAGTTCTCCCAACCGAACACAACGTCAGGATGAGCTGCCGGTACGTTCGTGGATGGGGCTGCCAATGGTGAGTCAGGGGCGGGTGAGTGGGTTGATTATTCTGGAAAAAGTTGAACCCGGTTTTTACAGCGAAGAACAGGCCAGCACTGCATTTGCACTGGCAAGGCAAATGGCGGTGGCATTAGAAAATGCCCGACTGCATGAGAAGTCGGTGGAAGCCAGCCGCTTGAAGAGCGAGTTCTTGGCAAATATGAGCCATGAACTGCGTACCCCACTAAACGCCATCATCGGCTACAGTGAAATGTTGATGAGCCAAATCTATGGGGAACTGAATTCCAAACAGTATGACCGTGTGGCTCGTGTGGTCAGCGGTGGCAAGCATCTGTTAGAAATGATCAATGATGTACTGGATTTGTCACGCATTGAAGCCGGGCAAATGAATTTGTCGCTGGTAAAGTGACCGTAAGTGACATCGTATATGACCGATAGCTGATGTTACACCTCAGGTTGAGGCCAAAGGGCTAAAACTCAATGTCAACCTTGAAACGGGCTGCCGTTGGACGAAGCGGATGCTCAACGAGTGCGCCAAATTGTGGTGAACCTACTAGACAACGCGGTCAAGTTTACTGCTGAAGGCAGTGTGACGGTGGATGTGGCGTCTGTAGTCATTGAAAGTGGCGTGCCCACCAACGGCGCATATTCCCGCCGGAAGTGGATGTGACGGATGGCAATTGGGTGGTACTTTCGGTGAAAGATACTAAGATCGGTATTGCTCACATACTGAAGATCAAGGTTACATCTTTGAAGCATTTCGCCAAGTGGACAGTTCGAGCGTGCGAAAGTTTGAAGGTTCGGGTCTAGGGCTGGCAATCACCCAGCAATTGAGGCTGAGGATACACCCAAGGCACAATCTGGGTGGAAAGTGACCTAGGACAGGGCAGTAAATTCGGTGTTACACCACCAGCAGGTGAAATCAAGTCGGAAGAGCAGGGACATGACACTGACCACACCAGGGATGAGCCGCCAAGTTTCTGGTGAATGTGGTACAACTGCATTGGAAGTAATGGAGAGCACGTTGGGTGCGGCTCACTACAAGATCATGGCGACGACCAGCACCCAGCAAGCATTGGAAGTGGCGCGGCGACCCGCATCCCTCGCAATCATTGCAGATGTTTTGATGCCTGATAAGCTGGGCTGGGAATGCTGCGGGTCTTGAAAGCTGAATCCGGATACTGCTGCGATACCCGTAGTCTTAATTAAGTCAAGCGAGGCAAGACTTTGGCGATCCGCAGCAGTGGGTATGGCGACGCTGACGAAGCCAGATAACAACAATATTACCGTTTGCTGCGGGGTGATTTGTCACTGGCGTATTCAACTCACAATATGCATGGGAAAGGGTACAGCGCATCGCTCCGCTTTGATGTTCGACCTGATAGGCTTTGGCAAGTGGGCGAGAACTCACACAGTGCACCAGTACGCCATCTACAAAGTGTCCCGCCGCACCATCGTCAAATGCATAACCGTTCATGATTTCGTTGTGAATAACCATGCGCTGGAGTGATGGACGACGTTGGGCTTCACGTCGTAGTGCGGGAATTCACAACTACGGGTAGAAAACCAAAGAGCAGGGCCAGGACGGTTAATTGGCGGGTATTGAGTCGGTCATGCCTTGCTCAAACCAGCAGATGGCGCCGGCACCAGAGCCAGCCAATACCACACCATTTTCGCACGCATTTTTCAGAATTGAATCCAGCTTCCACTCCCGCCACAGCGCAAGCATACTTTTTGTATTGCCGCCTCCGACATAGATGATATCTTGTCCGAGGAGAAACGATCCAATGTCGGCTGTATGCGGCTGAAACAGGGATAGGTGCGTTGGAACAGCTCCAAGCTGCGTAAAACTGTGGTAGAACCGCACGATATAATCGAGGCTTTCGCCGCTGGCTTGCGCGAGGAAACATACTTTAGGATGATCTTTCCCCGACTGGGCAATCACGTATTTATCCAGAGCGAGGTTATCGGGTTCCATGGAAAAGCCGCCCCCGCCCATAGCAATGATTTGTCGCATTATGCGTCCTTGATGTTGATCCTAGTGAACGACTATAGCATGGGAGGATCTAATGTGCTGCTAAGGAAATTGAAAAACGCACCACAAGGTGCGCTTAATGTGACTTGAATTTAGTCTAGGGTACTGTTTGATTGCTGATAGGTACTGGACGAGACGTGGTCAGGTTGCTCAATTTGTCTCGTACTAAATTGGGGAACAAGGCAATGCGGTCAGCCATCGGCCACGAGGTGCCTTTCACCAACGTCGCGCGGCGTAACAGCGCACTCCGAAAGTCAACAGCTGTCCGGCCCGCAAATTGTGTAGAACCACGTCCAATGGCCGCGAGGGAATGCCCATCGCTATTGCCAACGATGGGCAACTTGAGTCGAGTTGCTAACCGGCGTGCCATCAGATTATTGCCGGGTGTGAACGCGCCAGCATTATGGACTTCGATAGCATCAATACCGGCCTCGCGCACAATTTCCGGGTTGCGGAAGTAGCGGATAGCGGCGTCAGGGCAGACGATCATCTCGAACGGGTGGGCCAAGATCGCCATGCCACCCTGTTTATGAATCGCGGTAGCGGTTTCTTTTAGTGACATATGTTTGGGGATCGGATGCGTTACCCATAAAGCCAACACATGACCTTCGGCGCTTGAGACTTCTACACCGGGAATAATGTCGAACGGATAGTTATAGCGATGCTCATAAGCCCACAGACTTGCATCCATCACATCGTGGTCGGTGATTGCAATTACATCAAGCGTACCCATACGGGTAATGTGGTTGAGAACTTGCTTAACAGTGGCAAAGCCATCACTGGCGGTGGTGTGCATGTGAATATCAGCGCGTCCCATTGATGAAAAATCTCTCCCAAATTGAATGGCTGTTATCTGGGATGGTAGGAACTGCACCTAACGGCGGCCTATCATGCGACCTTGCGGGAGAAAATTTTACTTTTTAGACTAAATTATTTAACAAAAACTTGTAGAGTATTTACAAAACTTCGCGACAACGGGAGAATACAATCTCTTATTCAAGAGGAGTCATCATGGCACTATATCCCTTTCTCCTGAACCCGGCGCTACATGTAAAAGTGTGGGGAGGACGCAAACTTGAAATGCTGATGGGCAAGCACCTGCCTACCGACGAACCATATGGCGAGTCGTGGGAGATGCATGACACTGCGACTATTGCCAACGGCCCACTGGCAGGTCGTACATTGGGGGATGTGCTGAAAGAATATGGGCAGGAATTGGTTGGCTCCAAAAATAACCCGGCGGACGGGTTTCCATTACTTGCAAAAATCCTTGACCCGTCTGATTGGCTGTCAGTACAGGTACATCCCAACGATGAACAGGCTCGCCAGCTAGAAGGTGATCCCCGTGGCAAAACTGAGGCATGGTATGTGTTGTATGCTGATGCGGATGCCCGACTTGTCAAGGCTGTAAAGCCGGGGACAACCCGCGAACAAATGGCACAGGCTATTCGCGAAAACACGCTAGAAAATTTATTGGTCTACGACACGGTAGTGGTCGGTGATGTGCTGCTTAATAATGCCGGTGGAATTCATGCGCTAGGGCCGGGCATTGTTATTTATGAAATCCAACAGTCTTCGGACGTGACCTACCGATTGTATGACTGGGGGCGCATGGACTTGAACGGCAAGCCGCGCGAACTTCACATTGATAAAGGTGTACAGGTATCCAATTTGGATGTGATTCCACCAATTACCCATACGGCTGATAATCCCATGCCGGTCGTAGACGTTGTACACTGTCCATATTTCGTAACACTGCTGCACCAGTTAAGTCCCCGCAACGGTACGCGCATTACTTTGGATACCAAAGGCGAGCAGTTTCATATCCTGACCTGTATTGAAGGCACTGCCCAAGTTGAAGCAGAGGATACAATTGTTACGCTCCAATTGGGACAGACGGCGTTGATTGCAGCGGCGCAAGGTGTGTACACACTTTCCGGTACAGCGCGGGTGCTACGGTCATTCCAACCATAGGAGCAGGTGATGCCCAAAACGTATGTTGTGATTTACAGCGTCGGGCCGGGATGGCTGACTGGGAAGCCGATGGCAGAACAGCCGCTGCAAGAACACTGGGACTATCTGCAAACCCTATATAACGAGGGGGTATTGATTGAAGGTGGTCCCTATTTAGATGATTCTGGTGGACTACTGCTCATCCGTGCTGAAGATTTGGATGATGCATGGGACATTGTGGAGCATGATCCAGCCGTGATTGACCAAATATTTGTCCCGGAAATTCATCCTTGGTATCAGGGCGATTGGGCGAACAGTGGAGGGTGAAGCATATTAGACTATGGACATAAAACGGATCGCTATTTTAACTGATACCGAATTATTAGGGGATCGTTACCAGACGGACTTTGGACTTTCTGCACCTATCAGCATTATTGAATACGATAACTACAAACTGCTCGTCTGCTCACAGGAACATTCCGATCCCCGGGCAACGGTGCGTGCGCTTAAGGACATGGGTGCAACGCATCTGTGGTTATGCGAGTCGGTCGGGGCGCTTTCGATTCTACTCGAACCTGGTGATTGGCTGGTAGCGGATGATTATATTGATGGGACGCGCGGACAACACTATACCTATTTTAGTGAAAAGGCGGGTGGCTACGTGCAGCAGATGCCCGCCTTTGACAACGCTAGTAGAGACGCATTGATAACAGGCCTGACCATGCAAGCAGCCGCGAATAAACCCGCTGCCGCGGCTCAGAACAGGAGGATTTTCAGACGGGGTGTATATGTTTGCGTAGGCAATACCCGCTTGGAAACGCCGGCTGAGGCGGCTTTCTGGACACGGGCAGGAGGGCATGTTGTGGGACGGTTTCTGAGTCCCTGCTTGACTTTGGCGCGTGAGTTGGAGATGAGTGTTGCTGTGCTAGTGCATGTGGTACGGCAAGGAGGCAACAGTGGAGTCAGTCTACCCTTTAGCTATTATCTTGACGTGCTAGAACCAGCAGTAGTTAGTTTGATCAGTCCGGAGTGACGCATGTTCAAAAACCCCGGTACGAAGATCATTCTAGTGGTAGATGATTCTGAACAGTCATTGAAGCTCATAAAGCTTATGCTGGTGCGGGTTGGTTTTCATGTCATCACGGCGCACAGCGCAAAGGAAGGATTGGCGCTTTTGGATGACATAAAGCCTGATTTGATTATTACCGACCAGATGATGCCAGAGATGGACGGTACTCAGTTCTGCCGGGAAATTCGCAAGCGCCCTTCGACCCACCTGACGCCGATCCTCTTGCGTACACATCGCATGATGGATAGTGCATTTGTTGAAACGGCGCTGGCCGCCGGAGCGGACGAAGTGCTTCATTTGCTGATTGTGCCAACCGAGTTTGTAGCGCGGGTGCGAAAACTACTTAATGAAAATCTGAACTAGTTCATAACTAGTCTTGGTCGCGGACGCGGCGCAGGCGGTCTGCCATGATCTTCATGACTTCGAGGGCGAAGAATGGCGTTTCAGAGACCATGAAGGTAAAGCTCTGACGATCAATAGGGGCTAGCTTACAGTCGGTTTTGGCGATCGCAGTGGCACTGTGTGCGTGATTATCAATGAGCGCCAATTCTCCCACAATACTGCCCGCTTTAACCGTTTCAATATATTTTCCACGATGGGTGACATCAACTTCACCTTCTAGAACAACATACATTACAGTTCCGGGTTCATCTTCTGTGAGGATGACGTCGCCCGAAGCGAATTCGACCTGATCTTTTACGAATTTAAACAAATTCAGAATAGCCATGTGTTTAGTTACCCTATAGTGGAGCTTTCTAGAGGCACGTTATTGTATCCGCAATAAGTTTATGTCCAGACCAACTGGTGGTTAAGCATCCTTAACATTGAGTAAACGCTTCTTAATTGATCGTGGTTTTGAGACAGCAAATCCGCTTAACCTGCTCATGCTGCTTGACTCTCAATTGCAACCCGCATATACTCCTGACTATGAATTCTGTGAATTTTCCCTTAACGATGTGCATGATGCAGAACTTACGTCTGGACAGACGCAGGAGACTGCAGCGCGTGTATTGAGTGAAACGCTGATCAGTAACCAAAACCGTCTGTCCCGCAAGTGACAGGCGGTTTTTTGTTTTGGTCGTTAGTTTAAAGATATTGGTTGGCAGTCGAGACGGAAACATGCAAGCATTATCAGAAGCATTCATACACAGTTTGGTGCAGACAATTGTTACCAGTGATACGCTGACAGGCATCGGCAGTCAGTGGGTGCTGGCCGTCGGGCTGACGGGCAGCCATGCGCGTGGGATGGCTACGCCCTACAGTGATGTGGACATACATGTTTATTTGCCTGTTGCGGGAACGCCGGATTACGAGTCGTATCAATTACACCGCTTTCAGCAGCAGTTGGTTAGCGTGACCATCACTACGGTTGAATCGAAAAGGGCTGAACTTCAGCGCCCGGAAAGTGCGATTCGTACTGTGCCGGGACTGCGGCAAATGCGTGTGCTGTATGATATGCCGCAACCCGACCATTCCGGTACACTGGCGGCGCTGCGGCAGGAGGCCGTAGATTTTCAGTGGTCGCCGCTGCAACCCGCGGCAGACCTTTTTGCCAGCAAGCAGGTAATTGGCTATGCGGAAGAAGCACATAAGGTGCTGGGTGGGCTTACAACCAATGACGAGTCGGTGATGATATACGGCGCATACTCGCTGGTGCTGGGACTTTCGGACATAATTGCCGTTCAGCATGGGCTGATGCTTGAGTCTGAAAACACAGCCTTCCAACAAGTTATGGAGCTGATGAGTATGACCAGCAAATGGACAATATGCTTCCGGGCTGCGGCGGGATACACGCTGTCAACAGCGCGCGAACGGGCGCGAGCCAGCTTATGTCTTTATGCCGAAACCGCCCGTCATTTACACGCTATAATTGAGCCGCGCCACGCCGACGTTATCAACGCGGCGCTCAACCTAATAGAAACTGACGTTATTCGATTTGAATTGACGAGTACAAACTGAACAACCAACAACGAAGGACGACCAAGCCATTATGCCCACTTCTCCCAAAACCATTCATGTCTCCGTCGCATGGCCGTATGCCAATGGCGATTTGCACGTCGGTCATCTGGCGGGCACTTATTTACCTGCGGACATCTTCGCCCGTTATCACCGGCTGAAGGGTAACCGGGTGCTAATGGTTTCCGGCTCGGATAGTCACGGCACGCCTATTTCGGTGGAGGCCGACAAGCGGGGAATTTCCGCACGAGAGGTGTTTGAACATTATCATGAACGCTTCTTGCTGACGCAGCAGAAGATTGGCATCACCTATGATTTGTTCACGCACACCGATACAGAAAATCATCATAAGGTGACGCAGGATTTTTTTCTCAAACTATTGGAAAACGGCTGTTTGTACAAAGAGACTCAACAACTCATGTACAGTGAGCTGGAGAAACGCTTCTTGCCTGACCGCTACGTCGAAGGTGAATGCTACATCTGCCACTATGCCAGTGCGCGCGGCGACCAGTGCGATAACTGCGGCAATCTGCTGGATGCGACCAAGCTCATCAACCCGCGTAACCGGGCTAACCCGACGGACAAATTGATCGTCCGCGAAAGCGAACATTTCTTTCTCGATCTGGCACGTTTTGAACCGCAATTGATCGAGTATTTGGTGAAGCATGAGCATCACTGGCGGGCGAACGTGGTGCGCTTCAGCCGCAATTTTATCGAGGGCGGATTACAGGGACGTCCTATCACCCGCGATATTGACTGGGGTGTGGCTGTGCCGCTTGAAGGTTGGGATGACAAAAAACTTTATGTGTGGTTCGATGCGGTCATCGGTTACTTTTCCGCCAGTGTGGAGTGGGCGAAGAACATCGGTCAGCCGGATGCTTGGAAAGACTGGTGGTACAACCCGCAGGCCGAGATTTACAACTTCATCGGCAAAGACAATATCCCGTTTCACACCATCATCTGGCAGTCGGAACTGTTGGGCGTGAACGGCATTTACAACGGTGATGAGGACAGCATCGGGCGCAAGTATGATGCCGATTTGCAACTGCCCTACGATGTGCCTGCCAACGAGTTCATGAACATTGAAGGGGATAAATTCTCCAAGAGCCGTAACTGGGCGATCTGGTTGGCAGATATTCTGGATCGTTACCAGCCGGACGCGGTGCGCTACTATGTGGCAGCCACTTTCCCGGAGAGCGCGGACAGCGACTTTGCATGGGATGGCTTTCTCAACCGCGTGAATGGCGAACTGCTGGCGGCGTGGGGCAACCTCGCCAACCGGATGCTGAGTTTTAGCTACAAACGTTTTGAGGGCAAAGTGCCGCTGGTTAAACTGGCGGATTTGACAGCAGAGGATACTGCCATGCTGGAAAAATCCGAGGCGGCTTTTGACAGCATTGGCGCACTTTTAGAGGCAGTGAAACTTAAAGAGGCTCTGACGCAAACCATGACACTGGTACGCGAGAGCAACGCCTATCTTGACCGGCGCGCGCCGTGGAAAAGCATCAAGGAAAACCCGGCGGACGCGGCGCTGGCAGTGTATACCGTGCTGCGGGTGATTGATAACCTGAAGGTGCTGCTGTCACCGTTCTTGCCTTTCACGTCACAGAAGGTGCATGAATTCTTGGGATATGACGGGCAATTGTTTGGTGTGCAGCGCATTGAGGAATATCAGGAAGCCACGCGCCCGCACAAGGGACTGATCTACGACGGCAGCAAGGCGATTGGCAAATGGGAGAAGAGCGATCTGAAACCCGGTCAAGCCCTGCGCGAACCTGCGCCGCTGATTGTCAAGCTCGAACCAGAGATTGTGGAGCAGGAACGGGCATATTTGGGCGCAGCGCGGGACGAGCGGGAGATTGTGGTGTAAGAAAAAATGCAAGCATGTGAAACCTACAAAGGGGGTACGCTAAATGGCGTGTCTCCTTTTGGTAATGAGGAAATTGACACAACCAAATGTAGAAATCAATAAACTACAATAGTATCGAGTTGTGTGTGTGACGAATATCATCAGAATTCTTTACGTAGCAGCTTTTTTCTGCCTTTTAGATGTCGGGTATTTTGCTTACAAGTACGGATTACAAACAACTGTCGCTTCTCCTTCGTTAGCAGTCTATCAACTTGATGTCTACAACGTTCAATTGAGAGTCGGATTAACCTGTTTCATTATTCCTGCTCTGATTGCAGTAACTTTTATGCTCGTAATAGTTCGAAAGTCGTCAAGGGTGCCATTAATAGGCATTCTTTTATTGCTAATATTTGCTACTGTTTTAGCCATTTGGGGATTTTTGAGTGGCATTCTGCGTAATAACTATGGAATAGACGATCCTGTATGTCTAGATCATCGAGTTTACTACGCGCTGGCGTCTTATGGAAGCGAACCGGGTTTAGGAGATCCTAGACCATTGGTCTCGCTTTACGAATGTGACGAATGGGGTGTACTGTGCCGAATTGTTCATACATATGGTGGCTCGATTCGAAGTAAAGGTATTATCTATTGGTCAATTGAAAAGTTGTGGAATACCAGCCTCCTGCCAGATCCCACCACCAATAGCATCGTCCTGCAAATCAACGGCGAGACGGTGTACACGCATCAAGTGGAGTGAGGGATTTGGTAGTCTATTTGATGTTACAATGAGTGTATCCGGGGAATGAAAGGATTCGGTCATGACCGATATGTATATTCTCGATACACCTCTCAGCGAACAGCAGCGTGAGCAGCTTGAGATTCTGGCGCGGCAGCACGGCTATACAAAAGTGGGCGAGTATTTGCTGGCGCTGGCGGAACAGGATGCCCGTGAAACACTGCTAAATGATGACGTTGATGAGGATGTTGATGTGGCTGATCGGCTGCGGCAAGCATTGGAAGATGTGAAGGCAGGGCGGGCTTATTCGTATGGTAAATTGCGCGAAATGATTGATGATGACACCGCCGACAATTGAGGTTGTTTTCTCGCAGACATTTCTGGATGACATCAAACGGCTGCGAAAAAAGTATCGGCACATTCTTGATGATGTAGATTTGTTAGTTGACCGATTGCGAAATGGGGAAACGCCGGGTGATCGAATTCCCGGCACAGGTTATACAACGTATAAAGTGCGTCTGAAAAGTAGTGATCTTGCTAAGGGCAAACGCGGTGGTTTTCGGCTTATCTATTACCTCCAAACAACTACAGAGAGATTTTTGCTGACTATTTATGCAAAGTCGGAGCAATCTGATATTAGCCCGGATGAAATAGCTGCTCTGGTTCGCAAAATCCTCTCGTCGTATAATTGACCCCGCCACCACCACCCTACAGATCAACGTCGAGACGGTATACACGCAGCAAATGAACTAATAGCTTCCCCGTTTTGTGCCCTTCGTTTTGCACGGCTATAATGACAACAGTCCTCTTATTGGAGTATTCGTCAAATGGCTGATGCTTTCATATCCTATTCCCGCCGCGATGGTGAGTTCGTCCACAAGCTGGAAGATGCGCTGGCTGCCGCCCAGAAAAATGTGTGGGTGGATTGGGAAGACATCGCGCGCGGCCTGAATTGGTGGAAAGAAATTCAAACCGGGATTGAAAGTGCCGACACGACTCTCATCGTCGTCACCGAACACTGGCTGCTCAGTGAGATTTGTCACCGCGAACTGGAATATGTACGCGCCAATAACAAGCGGGTATTCCCGGTCATCCGGCAGCAAATTGCGGGTGATGTTGAAATCCGCGTCAAAGGGACATGGGTTGACCAAGAGTGGGAGCAGCGGGCGCGAGACAATTGGAAGTATTTGCGGAGCTTGAACTGGCTGTTTTTTGACGACGACGCCAAATTTGAGAATGCCTTCGCTGACCTGCTCATCGCACTCGATTCTGACCAATCTCACATCAAGGCACACACCCGCTACCAGATGCGCGGGCTGGAATGGACACAGAGCCAGCGCAACCCCAGTTTCCTGCTAGAAGGCGATGATCTGGCCTATGCCGAACGCTGGTTAGCAGACAGCGCTGACAAGAAGCCTGAACCCACGGAGGTTCACCACGACTATATAATGACCAGCCGCCAAGCAGCCAATAGTAAGATGGCGAGAGAAGCGGCCCGCGAGCGTTTAGTTCAGCAGTCCCGACGGGCGGCTGTTGTCTTGGGTACTGTCGGAACTATTGCGATACTGGCAGTGCTGGCGTCCATCCCCATTTCAATCAATGCTGTTAATAGCAACGCCACATCGGTCGCGCAGGTTGCAACTGCTACGGTGGAGCAGGGGCTGGCAGTCATGGCTCAACAAACGTCCGAAGCGCGTGAACAAGCGTCCAGCACTCAGGTTGCGGTGGCCGGCGCGACCCTTTCGCCTGTTCCGCCTACGCTGACAGCCGTGGCCGATGCCATCGAGCAAGCAAAGATCGAGCAGAACATTGCCTTGGATCTGGCTGATGCGAGTCTGGACATTTCCAATGGTGATAGCGAAAACGCCCTGATAAGCGCGCAAGGGTTAGTTGAAGATTATCCCAATCAACCGCTGGCATGGATGAGCAATGCCCTTATTCTATCGAGCGCAGGTCAAAATGAGGAAGCAATTGCCAGTTACACTCATGTGATCGAACTTGATCCAACAAATGAATTAGCCTATTACAACCGCGGCACGAGCTACTGGGAATTAGAAGAGCGCGACAAGGCATTAGCTGACTATTCCAAAGCGATTGAGCTTGCTCCTGACTATGCCTTAATCTACTTTAATCGTGGTGAACTCTATGCTGAAATGGATAGATTAGAAGAAGCAATAGGGGACTTAACCCAGTCCATAGAACTTGATCCAGACCACATCGAAGCTTATCAGGAACGTGGTATTAGTTATTATCAACTCAGTAATTTTTCGGCTGCACTGGCAGATTGGGCGACGTTTGAGGAAATGGGCGGTGAATTATCTAAAGACAACCGAGCTTTACGGGACAATCTGTTAGTCACCGTCACCGCCACGCCCGCTTCTTGAGGTACGTAATCATTAGAAAATAAAGCGAGGCGTGACCATGTGACCACGCCTGAGATTTGGTTAGCCCATTGTGCGGACACGCGAGGCGTGAATAGTAACGACAACGCGGGTTTCTTGTTCCGGCGTAGTGCGGGTGTTGAACCCACCATAATATTTCTGCCCTTTATATTTCCATGAAAGTGCCTCAATTTGGTCGCGGCCACCTTCTTCGGTCACTTGTGCAGTGCCGCGTATCTCAATCCAACGGTATGCGTTTTCAGGGTCAATAAGCACCATCGTCACCTTTGCATTGCGCTTCAAGTTTCTGTCTTTCTGGCGCCCGCGTGCCGTATTGAAACGCGCGTAGCCATCTTTCATGTCGGCCCAGACAACTGTAGACTGCGGCTGACCGTCGGGCATGACGGTAGTGACGACGGCGTATACCGGTTTCTCAAATAAGTCTCTGTGCGAATCGGGGATAGCCACGCTGTTGATTGTATTTGTCACGATTTTCTCCTATAGACATAACAGTAAACCAAGGTAAGTGATAGATGTTAGATTTAGCCAAATCCAGCTATTTGGGTAGGGCGGATTTTGAAGACCACTCCATTGTACTCAGCCAATTTTTCTATTGGTTCGACATCACCAAAGTAATTGGGCTTTCCCACATACATCAGGGCATGGCGGTTGAGTTCTTCCAGCGCGCCGTCGTGGGTGACAGTTTCCACTATTCCTTTCACGATTAAATAGCGGTAGGGATTCTTGTGGTCAAGTGCTACGACAGCTACATGCGGATTGGCTAGAATATTGCGGTGCTTATGTGTGTCCGGGTCTGAGGTTATGAGTAGGAATTCGCCATCCCAGCGCCGCCATACGGGAACTGCGCTCGGTTTGCCATCGGCTGACACGGTGCTCAGCGTGACGACAACGGCCCGTTCCAGCAAGTCTTTATGGGAATCGGGAATGGTAACGGTCATGACTTGAATCCTTTTGGTTTGGAACATGCCAGCATCTGGACAGGGAATTGACGCGGTGGGTTCCCAAATTCTTCCCGATATGGCGACGTACTTGAGAATAGTTATGGCCGCCAGGCAGGCTGCATCTCCACCGTATTATTCCATGTCAGACGTTCTGTCGAGCTGCCGTCGGTATGTGCCCGGTACAACTCAACGCTACCCGACCACACTGCAGTAAACACTACCCACTGCCCGTCGGTAGATAAGCTTAATCCGTTGTCCGCTCCTACATTTTCTGCAATCAGCTTGAGATATGGGATACAGCTCTCTTCGGTTTCCAGACAGCTGCCATCCAGCACATAAACATAACGCAGGCGAACGAGCCTGGTAGCATCTCGTTCGCCAGAAATAAATGCCACCATATGGTCGGCGCTGGTTATAGAGGGTGGATCGAGGTCGGCGTTGTAAACCAATCGTTCTGGCGGTTGATTCGAATTACGTCTTAGGGCGTAAAAACTGTAGCCACCGGCCCTTGCCCCGCTGTAAGCTGCCACAACTAATCCTTGATTGGGAAGTGTGCGGAAGGATTCGGTAGGGGTGAGCAGCAGCGCCGGATCAAGCAGTGGTTGCAATCCAGTTTTACATTCAGTCGAACAGGATGTATTAAATAGTCCAGCCGAAATGCCCAGATATGAATTGGGGGCGTCATTCATTAATGCTGCTGTAGTGATTGCATCACCATCTGGTGACCACTGGGGCGCGATTTCAGAAAATGCTGACGTTGAAATTCGTGTCTGCTCATCACCATTTGCGGTCATGGTATACAACTCGGCGTTGCCGTCGCGATAGGATATAAAGGCGATATGCTGACCATCTGGCGACCAATTGGGCATCCAATCGCCACGGCTGGAAGTAGTCAATTGAAGCAGCTGGCTATTCGCAAAATCTAGGACGTAAATGTTGGCATTACCTGCTCCGATTGGTTTTGATACGAAAGCGAGGCGTTGACCATCGGGTGACCATGCCAGGCAGCACTCCAAGACCGGGAAACTGCTCAAACGGTGTTCGAGCTGGCGTTCTGAATCCAGTATATAAATCTGGTCATCAATGCCCCTGTTGGCGATAAACGCGATATCGGACGTGGGTAAATAGCGTTGACCAATAGTTGCAGCGGCCAATATGACGCTGGTACACGTGATGAGCAGGTGTGGCGTGAGTCGTAAGATGAACATCATGAAAGCCATGCCGGATTGTGCAGGAACATGCTGGCGGTGGTGAGCTGCCGCACCTGTCCACTTGCTAAGTCAATTAAGAACGTTTCGAGGTCACCACCAGCCACAGTGCGCTCATACAATAGTTGGCTACCCTCCGGTGACCAGCGTGGCGTAAATTCGTGCTGGGTTGTGGAGGTCAAGCGGCGCTGGTTGTTTCCATCAGCATCCATCAGGTAAAGTTCGGAATTGTTGTCACGTTCTGAACTAAATGCAATGGTTTGACCATCAGGCGACCATGCCGGGAAGATATCCCGTCCGGGGCTGTGAGTCAGGCGTTGAGTGTGAAGCGTTTTGATGTCCACTACGTAAATTTCGTAGTTGCCGTCCCGTTTGGACTGAAAGGCAATGTGTTGGCTGTCTGGTGACCATGTTGGGTAATCCTCGGCATTGGGCGTATCGGTAATGCGTGTTAGCTCTGCTTCACAATCAACAGACTGCTGAAAGCACTCGGTAGGCAAGATGTATATTTCAGGATTGCCATCGCGCTCGGAGGTGAACGCGATCATACGACCATCGGGTGACCATGCTGGTGCATGATTATTTTTGCCGTTTCCGGTGAGTTGGATCGGAACGTGACCTGCAAAATCTACAATGAACAGATCTATACTGATATTCCGCACTGACCTAAAAACAATCCGCTGACGATCCGGCGACCAGTCAAAATCACTGAAAGTACGGGCGACAGGTTGGTGGGCATATGGCGCAAACAAGCTGCGTTCGATATCGAGGGTATAAAAGCCTGTGCGGGAAGGACTGCTTGAAAGGAACATGACTTGTTGGCTGGTTGGCGCAAACGACTGTACCGTTATGATGAGGATCAACGCGCAGGCCGCCAGCCAGCCCATGAGTTTAAGTGTGTAACCGTACAAAGTGGTTGTATTTGCGCTCGTCATTCAGCAAAGTGTCGTCGGATAAGCGTAGGGTATCCAGCTATTGAGTTTTTTGTCAACCATGCCATACTACAACTAACGATCTGTTTACCATCGTTTGACAACATAACCACCATTTGGGAATTAGCTAACATGAGTTCACGCTACCTAATCCGTCTCGTCATCTTGTTCATATTCGCCCTGCCGGTAATGGCTACTTTGGCTCAACAGCCATGCAGTGAAATAGAAGGTTGTCAGGGTGCACTGGGATTGCCTCAAGCTATGTTAGACGCCTATGCGGAGCCCAATGTAAATCCACTGCCGATTCAAGATTCACTTATTTATGACCGTTTGTATCGCAAGATTCACGGGCCGGTGAATATCACCGACGCGCCGGGCGGTAATGTCGTGGACTCACTGGGTTCAGGGTTTACCTATGTGACCGTCAATAGTCTGAATGGTGACTGGGCAGAGATTGACCGCAATGAATGGGTGCCCGCCTCGGCACTGACAGATGATGTGGTGATTTCGCGCTATGGTGGTGTGCTGCTGCCAGATGAGCAGCTGCCGTACCCGATGGGGTGGACGATGACCCACCTGCGTGCCGCTTCTGTTCCGGGCGGCGAGGATGATCCCAATAACCCCTTCTTATACCGTTATACACGTGTTAATTTGTATACCTATACTGAAGTAGATGGCAAACGCTGGTATCAGATCGGGCCGGGTCAATGGATACACCAATTTAAGGTGGCGAAGATTACCCCTATTCCGAAACCGGAAGGTATTGATACCCATAAGTGGGTAGGCGTTGATTTGTATGAGCAAACCCTGATCGCCTATGAAGATGACAAGCCGGTATTTGCAACCTTAATATCGTCTGGCCTCAAAGATTGGAGAACTAACGAAGGTCTATTTCATGTGTACCTGCGCTATGAACGAACGACCATGAGTGGTGCGGCTCAACAAGACGATTTCTATTCTTTGCAAGAAGTTCCGTGGACAATGTATTTCGACCACGACAGTGCGCTACATGGCACATATTGGCATGATGGATTTGGCTACCGCCACAGTCATGGTTGTGTGAATATGTCAATTACCGACGCCAAGTGGGTTTACGACTGGAGCGCTGATGAAACTGATTACACCGTGTCGAACGATTTAGGCATGGCAGTGTACGTCTACAGCAGTGGACAGTACGATAGTTAGCGCCACGATTGTAAGTTCAATTTATGGCAAAGAAGGCTCTAGCGAAAAAGGCGTCACAAGGCGTCTTTTTTGTTTCGAGATTTCTTCGCCCTTTTCGGCATAATTTCGTATACTTCTGAACTGTAATACCCAGTCGGAGGAGACGATATGCTGAAAGTGTTTATTGGGGTTGTCCGTTTTCCGGATGACCGTGATTTTGTGATTATGGTGGATGGCGAACCGGGCCCAGTTGAGGATTCCGTGCGACAGGTCATCGAAGCCGTTTGGGGAGAGGGTGACATTGAAGTGCTGACTTCAGGTGTTGATTTCACCGAATTTGTACACGCCATCAACAAAGAACGTGCCAGACCGGACGGGTATGTGCTGGGCTGCGAAGTGGGCGGCTTAAAACGCATCAACTACGCCATCCAATATGCGCGCCGCCTCCAGCACATACCGCCAGATGAAAGCATGTCATAGCAGTTTTTATGGGTGGCGATAGGCTTCACTCACAATCCAATTGTCATCCTGTCGCGTGAGGACAGCAGGTACTAGTCCAAATGGCGGTGGGGTGATATTGTGTTCAAAACTCATCAACTCTATCCTTTTTGGCGTGAACTGAATGAGCATGTAATCGTCACCCTCTGGCCCGTCCGGGAAAAACATGTGCCACCCTTCTGCCCAGCGTGATTTACGCTGTTCGAGATCATCCACCAGTTTAGCGTCGCCCTGCAAGGTTATGTAGGACATGCCGTGCGCTATGAAATACAAAACGGTGATTGCTGGATTATGCCGGATATCCTGAACTTTACGGGAACGCGGGCTGGTGCCGAACCAAAGAGTGAAATCGGCCTCCAAAGGCAGCGGTTGGACAACGCGTGCGTTGGGGCTGCCTGCTGCGCCGCCCGTTATGAGGGTGCAGTAATTCTGACTTTCCATCAATTTGCGGGCAGTTTCTAGGAGATCATTGGCTTCTGTCATGATATTGACCGCCTTTCGGAAACTTGATTCTGAGTCTGTATAGACTATTGTAATTCAAATACACTGTTCAGGTGCGGCGGAGGATCAGAGTTGGTGACGATATGTGAATAGGGTTGGTAGCCCTCAATCGCGCTTCCAGAAGTGAAATTATCCGGCAGCGACTCCAAGACTTGCATCGTACCGTCACTCTTGTAGATCAGGACAACTAGTTTGCTGATTGGCTGAATATAAGTGGGTTGGTAACGGGGGTCATAAACCACGCCAGCACCGTCGTTTGTAATTTGACAGGTACCCAAATCTGGCGCATCTATATCAGGCTTATCCCAGCACAAGAAGGCACGCAGACTTGGATCATCGTAGATGAATTGTACGGCGCTGCCAAAAACGTCATTGCGCCGCCAGAAAGCAGAATATAACGTTTCATCCGATGCCTCGTCATAAATTAGGACGGTCGTATCCGGTGTGAAACGAGGTGCTGCCTGTGCCAGCGCAATGAGATATGGTTGCTGGATACGTCCACGCTGAATATGAACTTCATGTAGGGCAAATGCCGAACCCATAAACAGGCCAACACAGCCTGATACGAGCAATGCGTAGCGTAAACGCTCTACTGTCACGAAGCCGGCAGCCATGACCAGCAGCAGCAGCGGCACAAAACGATTGCCACCATTGCGTTGAACGTAGATAGCGACAGCGGCTATTACAAGCAGCAGCGCGATGCCATAGCGACCAAAGCGAGGGAAACGGATAAACGCGAAAGCCAGCAGCGCCAATGTAACGGCGACTCCGACCTGTGTGAACAAGAGTGTGCGTTCTTGAAGATCGCGCAGGATGCTGGGCAGAAATACTGCAAATCCCAAGGTCATCACACCCAGCGCACCTACGACCAGTACACCCCAATGGCGAAGCATCAATTTGTGATTGGTGGGACGGGCATGGATGACCAGAACAAGGCTGTTAACGATGACCACGACAAAGGCAACCACCGTGCGGCGATCAACCAACCGGACGGGGGTAGAGCTAATAACTTGCTGCCAGATGTCCCAGAATAACCAGCGGTAGGGCTGCACAGCGGCGACGATTAGCGTGGGAATGGAGTTGTCGGCGGCGAAACGGGTGGATTGGTAATCAAGTACATTGCTGCCCGCTAACGATTGTAAGGCAGCGAAAGTTACAAGGAAAATAGGTGCGGCATACCACAATGCCGCCGCCAGCAGCATGCGCCGGTTGAAACGACCTTCGAGGAAAACCAGCAGCAACGGTGTGAATAGCACCAGCGGGTAAACGATTTCGACAATTCCGACAGCGACGAACAAGAATCCCCACATGACGAGCAGGGGCAGAATGCCGGGTCTTTGCCAATAGACCAGCAGGAAATAGGCCGCAACCAGCCAACACGCGAGGGAGACACTAATGCCTGTAGTAATTAAGTTGAATGTACCAAAATCACCCGGATAAATAATTAGTAGTATACCTGCCGCGTATGCAAGGGCCGGGAACGATGGCAATAATCTTCGGACAATGCCATAGAGTGCTAGCCCTTTAATGTAAAAAGTCAGAGCCAGAAGCAGGTTCAATCCGAGAAACGAATCGGGCGTGAGCACATGCGCTATGGCCCACGGCAGCCGGAGCAGCGGGCGGATGTCGTTTTGAAGGTTAAATGGAACGCGTGCCAGAAGTGCCATGTGCACCCATTCATCCGATTGGGCGCTGATGTTGAATCCGTAGGGAAGCCAAAGACCGACAACCAAGATCGCGAAACCCAGTGCTGCGGTAATGCTCAATGGCAGGCGGTTAATGCGTGTCAAAATGTTTAAGCGCATTGTGCATCCTCAGTTTCCAACACCAAAACACCGCTGTGACACATCTCATTCGCCATAGACAGAAATGAGCCGTGCTGGCACAGGCGCCGATAGGTCAATAAGCGCAATAGGGTCATAACCTGTTGGGCTACTTCCCTGCCATAATGCCGGGGGCAGAGTAGCGAGGAGTTGTACTTCGCCACTACCGCTGTAGGCAAAAGCTAAAAGTTGTGAGTACGGAACGCTAACGGAAGGTGTACCATCTGCATATTCGATTTGCACCAGATCATTTTTTAGGATACAGGCTGGCAGTGACGGCTGTGGATTGCTCGCTTGAGCGGCATAGCACAGAGCGGCGCGCTGGTTAGGATTTGAATAGAGATAGCGCAGGGCAGCAGCGAATATATCATTTCGCCAGAGAAAGTCTTGATACGGTCTTTCGTTTTGATCGCTGAATACCACGATGTAAGTATTAGATTTCAACGAGGGTGCATCGGTTAGGATGGCAGTCACTGTGGGCTGTTGGCGGCGGGCATATTCTACATAGTCTTTATGCTGGTCGATAATGAAGCCTGTGCCAATGCCCACAACAGCGGTTGCCAGCAAGGCAAATCGCATTGATGGCGTCATAACAAAACCGAGCGCAATGATGCCTAAGGAAAGTACCATAAAGCGGGTCGGCTGCTGACCCGTACTGTAAATGGATACCCCGAAGGCAATAAAGAGAGCCGCTAAACCCAAGCGCGCGAGCAGCGGCAATCGCGACGTTCCCCAAGCCACCGCTACAACCACCAGCGCCGCTCCCACTGCACTAAAGATGGTGGTACGTTCGTGCAGGTCGCGCAGATTGCTAGGCAAGAAGGCAGCGAAACCCGCTACTAATGCTACCAGCCCAACAAGAACAAGTAACTCATAAGTGCGGCGGGGTATTGTTTCGCGTTCGGTACGCCCATGCCACCAAAGAATAGCAGCGTTGATAACCGTCACCCCCAGCGCCAGCCACACCAGCGGGTCTGCCAGCCGTTGTGCACTGTTAGGAATGGTATTTGACCATGCGTCCCATAAATGCCAGCGATAGGTGTTGAATATTGTGGTCAGGTACGCTACTGGTGTGTTGTCAGCAGCAAATTTGCTGGATTGGTAGCCGGTGATGTTTTCCCCCCGTGCCAAAAGCAGTACTGCCCATAGCAGCGGCAGCAACAGCACACTGTACCATAGGACGGCGGCCCGCAGCATCCGGCGCTGGAAGCCGTGTTCGATAACTGCCAACAGGAGCGGCGTGAGCATTACCAGCGGATAACCAATTTCAACGATGCCCAGCGAAACAATTAATCCCCCCCAGATGCCAACAACCCACAGCCAGTGAAGCTGCTTCCACCAACTCAGCAGGCAAAACGTAGCCACCAGCCACGAGGCTAACGAAAGGTGGATGCCCAGAACTGCCATATTGAAGGTGGCATCATCGGTTGGATAAACAATGAGCAGCGCCCCGGCTGCGTAGGCTAAAGCGGGCTGACCGGGCAGCAGACGGCGTACAATGCCGTACAGCGCAAGTCCTTTGAGGAAAAACGTTAACGCCAGCAGAATATGAATGCCTAAGAATGAGTTGGGAGTAAACCAATAGGCTATGGCCCACGGAAGGCGCAAGAGCGGGCGAATGTCCATACGCAGATCGAGCGGCAAGATGTCCATTGTGAGCATGTGCAGCCATTCGTCGCCCCAGCCGCTTATCCGCAATCCGGTAGGCAACCAGAGCGCGACAATAAGCATGCCATAGCCTAAAATCGCTACAAGCCAAAGCGGCGGTCGTTTGATGTAAATAGCGGGAAAGGAGTTCACTGAATGTCTACTTTCCCGACCTCGACCATATTCTCGCTCAATGGCGTGCCATCGGCAGCTTGGGCAGGAAGCCAATTGCGCTGAGCATCTTGAATACCTACCCGAATGGTATAGGTTCCTTTAGGTGTTTCCGGTCTCAGAGGCAGTACGCACTCATCAAAATAGACAGTTTCACCCGCCGTCCAACGGTCAAAAGGATAACTTTGCTGGCGCGGCGCTCCGGCACATGTGTAGGTTGTATCTTTGCCGTCGAGCGTAAGCGTGTACACCCGCGTTACGGCTTCCGGGGGAATGTGCCGTGCCAACCAGTTGACCGAAGGAACTAAATAGCTCACATCGTTCGTGAGTGTCAGACTTGTGAGGGTGTTGTTTTTCAAGATTTGCAGCCCGCCGCCAATTATTCCTAGATTTGCCGGGCAATTCGCTGCCACAGCCATTGATTGACTGATAATGCCTAAATCTATGGGGTGATCCGATTCTAAGTCCGCTGATGTATTTGCTACCCAAGTCAACTGCAAATTTGCTGGCGATGACAATCCCGCAACACAGTTAGGAATATCAGCTTGCACCACAACCACTTCGTCTGGTTGCCAGCGCGGAGTCGGGTACAGTCCGCGGACGGGTAAGAAGCGGCAAGATTGCTTACTACTTCCACTATTAAGATTCACTTGGGCGATGTAATTAGTGGAAAGCGGTTGAGGAGTATCCACATAGAGTGTTAGCCCGATAAGACCTTCATCCGGTCGTGGCTGAAATTGATAGCCCAAGACCCGCGGTTCATTATTGTTAGATGCAGTATTTTCAACGCCTTGCACGCCGCTAATTGTCGCAAACTGTTCTGGTGAAATGACAGCAGCGTTCCGCAGTTGATTATTTCGGATTGGAATAGAGAGCCATGCCAACGCAACGATCAACCAGCATGCCGCCGCACCCACGCCAAGCCAATTCCAGCGTAATGACAATCTGGCAGGCAGTATGGCACTGAACCCTGCACTGAACAGTAGAGCCAGCGCGGGCAGTGCGGGCGCATAGTAACGGACGGGCGCGAATATCAGCATGGTGTTAACAAAATTCCATCCCGTGTTGTTAAGAATGCTGCGGAAGATAACCAATCCAACAGCAAGCAGGGTGTACACCCACAAAAATGCATATAACCAGCGCCGCTCGAATGGCTTCTGCCACCATGCCCGGATGAGTGCCACCATTGCCGCCAGAATACTCACCAGCAGAAGTCCCCGGTAGGCTGTGAGCAGGGCGGCGCGGGGCTGTAGGGCAGCCAGTGGGCTTTGATAATCGTTCACAGTGTCCTGCAACGTCGCTGCTGCCATACCAGAAGCCAATGGTAATGAGATATTCTGCAAGTTTTTGGTGATAAGCTCATCAAGTTGGCGGTAGCGTCCAAAGATGCTGCCGTACTGGCGGATATTGAAAATGAGTAAGCCGGCGAAAGCCAAAGCCACGACAACGGCTGCGATACCGATGATCTGCACTTGGCGGGGTGATCGACTGCGCCACAGCATTCGTCCAATAACGAATAATATGAGCACGATGCTAATGCCTAGCAGCAACCATCCACTTAATTTGGAGAGTATTGCCATTCCGCTCACGGTCAGCAGAGCCCCGCTGTTGACGAATGGGTTGCCGTACTTTTGCAGCAGACGCAGACTCAGCCAGAGGTGAGATGCGCCCAGCATCAAAATGAGATTGTCGTTGTTGATTTCTCCTGCCAGCGCGGTGAGTGTGGGTTCAAATGCAGTAATGGACGCACCAATGAGCGCCAGCGCAGGCTGTGTCGGCACCAATAGTCTGCCGGCCAGATATGTGAACATGACGGCAGCCATCGACATAAACAAATTTAGTCCACGTAACACATAGGCAGCTAATACTACGCCTTGCATAGGTGGATTGTAGGCGCGGGTCGTCATAATGTTGGTCAAATTGCCGTTATAACCGTCGCAGATGGCTGGAGAGAGGACGCCGGGCGGTGCAGGTTGATTATCATCTAGGAGACTGACAAATGGGGTGAGCAAGAAGTAGTAAAGAGGCGGTTGGCTCTCGTTACGGGTATCCGGAGCTGCCGTTTCGTCAAGCTGAGAGTCGACCGTTGTCCCTTACATAGCGCGCGACACGCAAAAGTCAGCCTCGTGATACTGCCACAATGGTTGTTGGGTGATATACAAAACGCCAATAACCAGTTTGATGAGCAGAATCGCCAACAGGATTTGACCGGGGCGGAGCTGCATAAGAGTCTTTGCCACAGATGCTCTTTGCTGACTGCTGACCATCTTTTAGCGCCGGAACAGACTGCGGACGAAGAACCACACATTAGCCGGGCGCTCTGCTAGACGACGCATAAAATAGGGATACCATGCGGCTCCAAAGGGCACGTATACCCGTACCGGATAACCTGCTGCTGCTAGTGCCTCTTGCCGCGCGGGACGGATACCATAGAGCATCTGGAATTCGTATCGCTGCGGCTTGAACTCTTTGATGGCGCTTTCAGCGGCTTGGATCATGTTTTCGTCGTGGGTTGCTATACATAGATAGCCTTGTGTTTGCAAATACCCGCGCATCAACCGTAAGTAATTGGCATCCACATCTGCTTTTTCCGGGAAGGCCACATCCGTGGGTTCGAGGTAAGCGCCTTTGCACAAGCGGATATGTGCGCCTTCTGCCCCCAGTTCCTGCAGGTCTTTTTCGCTGCGGCGCAAATAGGCTTGGATGACTGTGCCGACGTTGTCGAATTCATATTCATCACGCATCGTACGGTAGATACGAATAGTAGTGTCAGTATATGGTGTGTTTTCCATATCAATCGTGACGGGAATGCTAGCAGCTTTTGCGTCCGTCAAAATGTGGCGCAGGTTCGTCTGGCACAACTCCTCGCTAATGTCCAATCCCATATGAGTCAGCTGAGCGAGATGCTGGCATTGAGCTGCTGTGCCTTAATGCGTGAAAGTAGATCACGGTAGGTTTTGACAACTTCTTGAGTGTCTTCAGCCCGCTTGACACTTTCGCCCAAATAGTCCAGTGTCACACTAAGATTGCGTGCGTTAAGAGACTTTGTGGCGGCAATAGCGTCATCCAACGTTTCGCCTGCCACGAAACGCAGTGCGACCCGCCGCGCCGCACCCCAACTACTCATTATGCTGCGTGCCCAACCGGCTGTGGATAAATACAGTAGAATTCGTCTAAACATACTATCCAGTCCTGCATCAAAGTTAGTTGATACTGGCTGGATAGTATAGCAGGTGTATGTGCTGCTGAGTATGCTAGTGGATTGCTTCGGTAATGCTAACTAGCTTGTTCATGTTCACGCCGCAGCAGTTCAGCTTTGCGCTGGAGCCCCCACTTGTAACCACCCATTTCACCGTCCTGCCGCACCACCCGGTGGCGGGAATGATGACTGCAATATGGTTGGTGGCGCAGGCGCGTGCGACCGCCCGCGTGGCCTCTGGTTGGCCGATGGCTGCTGCAATTTGGCTGTAGGAGCGGGTTTCGCCCGTAGGGATTGACCGTAGTTCTTGCCACACGCTGCTGAAAGGCAGTGCCTCGTATGTCCAGCGGCAGTTCCAAGTGTGGCTGTTGACCTTCCAGAACATGCAGCACCATTGCTAACGGCTGCGCCAGTTCACCGCTGTCGCTTTCAATGTGAGCGGCAGGGAAATCGCGGTGCAGCGCTTCAGTGGCCAGCTCAGGCGTGTCTCCGAGCATAACAGCACATATGCCGCGCGCAGTTGTCGCTACTAGGACGTATCCCAGCGAGCTTTGTGCCAATGCGTAGCGGATTGACAATCCTTTTGCACCGTTTCGGTAATCGGCAGGTGTCATGCCAAGTGCACCCGGTGCACGTTCGTATAAGCGGCTTGTGGAACCGTAACCTGCATCATACAGGGCGTTTGTCACGCTTTCACCTGCTTTCAAACGTCCTTTGAGATGTTCCATGCGCCGCGCATCTAGATATTCGCGCGGTGAAATACCCAGCGCTCGCTTGAATACCCGTTGTAAATGCTGCGGGCTAAGCGCGACCATCGCGCCCAAGTCATCCAATTTCAGACGTTCATCCACATGAGTATCAATATAACGGCAAACACGCTCGGTAATTTCTGCTTCATATGCCTGAGTGTTGGGGCTGCACCGTTTGCATGGTCGGAATCCCGCCGCTTCCGCATCTTCGGGATGGTGATAAAACTCCACGTTCTCGCGGAGCGGGGTACGTGCCGGGCACGATGGACGACAGTAGATATGCGTGGAACGAACTGCGGTCACGAAACGTCCATCATAATGGCGGTCGCGGGTGACTACCGCTTGCCAGCAGGTTTCATCATTGGCGATAGGGGTAGGAATGGGGTTCATCATCTAACTCCTATGGTTTCAAACGGAAACATGGATTTCGTACGGCAAGCGATGGGTGTCCACCAAGTTATTTTTGCTCAGTACGTTTACAGTGAATAGCATAACAGTAGTTGCGACGTGCGACTATCCGATTGTTGTGCTGAATGTAGCTGGAAATGTAGAAGCTTACTGGCGGCACCCCCCACGAAAGGGGGGTATGTAGTCAATGCTACTCTTATACCCCTACTAATGAGGGGGTGCGGAGGATGACAATGCCTCAATTGTTCACTTATCCTAGCCCTTACAAGGTAATTGATTGGTTTGAATTGTATTAAAGAAATAATTTTCAACGTAGTTAAATCGTCGGCCTCCTGTTCAATGGACGACAATTATGAACGATCTTCGAAATATACATCATACTAAAAAGCCCACAGTGGTTGGTTGGCAATTATATGATGAACTACCCGTAGCACCTTCCACCACTGTTGATAATCCCTCCCGCAGCGGCATTGTATTTGACAGTCTCATCGAAAATCTGAAACAAGATTTACTCGATGCCAATCACGCCCGTGTGCAGCGGGAAATAGCGGCCAAATTGGGTGAGCATGGCGAACAAGCTATCGACGCTTTGATTGATGTTATCCGCGATGGAGAAGAAGGAGCGCAGGTCTTGGCGGCCTACACTCTTCGAAGCATGGGTAGTTCAGCAACGCCACAATTGGTCAATGCGGTGCTGTGTGATGCGCCGGTAGTGCGGCAAAAAGCGATTTGGGTGCTGTATTCAATCGGTGGGCAACAAGCTGTTGCACCGTTGATTGAGGCACTGCATGATACGTATGCGAAGACGCGCCGTTACGCTGCATGGGCGCTTGGTTATTTGAAGGCAGTAGAAGCAATTTCCTATTTGGTTGCAGCTATGGACGACGTCCACGACAAAGTGCGTTTCGACGCTGGTGTGGCGTTGGTCAAAATTGGTGGTGTGGCAGCCGATGCACTGCTGGAAACAGTCTATACAGGCAGTGTGCGCGCCCGTAAACAAGCGGTAGTGGCCCTCATGTGGTTGAAGGATGAACGAGCGTTGGCCGCGTTGATCCACGCTTTGCATGATCCTGATCCCAATGTGCGGGTGCAAGCCGCTTTTGCACTAGGCTGGATTGCTGATAAAGACGCAGTGGAACCGCTGCTTGACGCACTTTACGATCAGTCTGCTGAAGTACGGATGCAAGCCGCTGCTGCGCTTGGCTGGATCGGCGATGCCCGGGCGCTGGATGATCTGGTTGGCATGTTTTATGATGAGGATGATTGGGTGTCCTACAGTGCTGTAGAGGCACTCACGAACCTCGGCGATGTGCGTGCCGTTGCTCCATTATTGGCGGCCAGCCGGGGATCGGTCTTTCGGGTGCGCGAAGCTGCCAGCGCTGCCCTCAACCAACTGGGATATCCATTACCCAACTAGTGTAAGGTGATAAAGTGTAATTCTTGTGGGGGGCTTGCAAGTCCTCCGTTTTTGTTTTCACCACTTTGCCTCACTCCAATCCAATTCCAACACAGCCTCATATAAGATGCAAGAACATATCGACTAGATGATCGTAGATGAACTCCACATGGCTGAACTCAAAGTGCTGATTGTCGCTGAAAATCCACTGGCCCGCATGGGATTGGCTGGTTTACTGAACAGCCTACCTGAATTGACTATGACAGGACAAACAGGTGGTGCTGATCTCAATGCTGAGCTTGAAGTTTCTCAGGCAGAAATCATTGTTTGGGACTGGGGGTGGGGGCCAACCCCTGATTTACCAAAGGACATTCCGATTGTGGCACTACTCAAGGAAGCCAGTCAAGCTGCCGAAGCATGGGGGGCAGGGGCGCGCGGCTTGTTGCTGGGCAGCTTTGCCGCCGAAAGTTTAGGCGCGGCGTTAGTGGCTGTGGCGCATGGGTTAGCTGTCATCGAGCCTTCACTGTCGAGCGTGATGGGGCAACTGAACAATAATCCGCCTGATGCCCTACTGGAACAATTGACCCCACGCGAACTGGAAGTGCTGCAATTGGTGGCGGAAGGACTGCCCAACAAAACGATTGCATCCCGCCTAAGCATCACCGATCACACCGTCAAATTTCACGTCAACGCTATTATGACCAAGCTCGGCGTGCAAAGCCGCACGGAGGCAGTGGTGCGAGCGACCAAATTAGGGCTGATTTTCCTTTAACCAGTCAACTATAAGATAGCTAACAAAGTCTGGCCGCTGATAACCCGTGTTCCAGATGCACTTTAACCTCAGCAATCAGTGGCAAAAAACATCGCAGCGTGAACCAAATTCAATAAAACCCAATTCACTACCGGCCTGCACGGTTTGTTCGTTTTTGAGATAGTAGCGGATACGCTGTGCCGAAATTCCCGCGATTTTGCGTGCCAATACTTGCTGTCCATCAGCACGTTTAATCACTACTGGATTGCGCTCATTGAGTTCCGAAGCTTTGGGGTGGAAGGCTACCAAATATTGACCGGGATGATAGCAGCTGTAAGTTACTGTTCCAGAGCAGGGTACACGGTTCACATGCACATTAAAGATCGATATGTAAATTGAGAGCTTTAATCGTTGATCGCCAAAATATTCGCTTTCAACGACTGGCTCAATGGCAACGATTGTTCCGTCTGCCGGAGCAATAATCCCCTTAATTGTGTGCGGAGTTGTGCGAGTGGGGTTACGGAAAAATTGTGTGAGAAGCGCGAAAGTCGTTACAGAACAGAATGTAAATACTCTGAACAGCGCAGCAGGCAGTAAACGGTAAGCCAATGCACTGATGACGCCTAGCACAATACCTGACGTGGCGATAGCCGAATATCCCTCACGGTGTACGGGTATAAGATTGCCTAAAGCTCGTCGGCTTTTTTCAACCACTTTTCGATCTGTGGCGGCTCTGTGGTCATGAGAATATGTAAGAGTGACTCGGCATCATCTGCCACGTTAATGATTGCCCGGACGGCGGAGTTTACAAAGCCTTCATCCACGATGTGCTCAATAAATTTTAGAAGTGGATTGAAATATCCGGCGGTGTTCAACAGGCCAATCGGTTTGCTATGAAATCCTAATTGTGCCCATGTGATAATTTCAAACAGTTCATCTAAAGTGCCAAAACCGCCGGGCAAGGCAACGAACATGCTGGCTTTTTCAGCCATCATCGCTTTACGCTCGTGCATTGAACCTACAATATGTAGTTCACTCAGACCGTGGTGTTCCAACTCTTTTTTCACGAGTGCCTGTGGGATGATCCCGATGACGTGTCCACCTGCTTGCAATGCACCTTCAGCAACCGCACCCATCAAACCAACATGCCCGCCGCCATAAACCAACCCTAACCCCTGACGGGCAATTGCCTCTCCCATTTGACGGGCGGTATCCACATAAAGACCATTATTGCCGGGTGTTGACCCGCAGAAAACACAGACGTGTTTCATAATTGAAGCACCATCATGAAGTGACTAGGAACGATCAGATACTTATTGAATATTGTGCGCTCTTGACTAACTCATTAGTTGATTTGTCAGCGACTGAGCATGAGAAAAGCAACTACTACTATAGCTAAAACAATGAGCACACCGGCGACCACACCGAACATAAGAATGGTGCGATTTTCGCTGGCTGTACGGCGGTAAGCCATTTTCTTTAAAGCGTCACGTGCAGCGTCGTTATCTGGATTGGCTTCCAGTACACGTTCCAACCATTTTTTGCGTTCGGCACGGTTGCTGGAATTGAGTTTTGCCATCCACATCATGGCACGTTCATTACGTTTATCCTGATTGAGCACCTGTTCAAAAAAAAGGCGCGCCCCATCGTTATTGCCAGATTTGGCGGCACGAATACCCATTTGCAGTAGTTCCTCACGATTGGGTTGCGGTGCGTTACTTCTTCCGCCAGCACTGGAAGACATAGTTATATCCCTCATCAACAATATAGAGTAAATATACAAAATGAATTAAATTTATTGTACAAGGGAATTAGGATTATGCACACCGAACTTTGGTCGCTCTACAAATTGATTGCAAAGATGACGATCCACACGTAGAAAAAGGAAGCCACCCAAATCATTGAATCGGTGCGATCCATGACGCCACCATGTCCCGGGACAATGTTGAAGCCAGTCAGGTGTGAATCGCCCACGTGGAACTGTCGTTTAAGCCATGACTCGAACAGATCCCCGACAACAGCCAGTGGCGGCGCTATGATGAGTAATGGGAGCAAAGATGGAGTAAATTGGCTGGCAGCAACCAAGAGCAACAAGCCAAGCACAAAACCGCTAATAAGACCGACAACTGCCCCTTCAACCGTTTTTTTGGGTGAAATACGGGGCGCAAGCTTTCGTCGTCCCCATAACCTTCCACCTATATAGGCGAAACTATCAGTGCTCCATGTCAGCACGAAGATCAGATAAATCCACAATAACCCCAACGGTAGGGCACGTATTTGGATGAGAAGTGCTGAGGGCAAGCCCGCATATAACAGCCCACCGATTGTCATCACAACTCTTTTCCAGCGCCCTACGGGATTGCCCTGAATTAATTCAAGAACAAGTGAGGCTGCTGCGGTTCCAATAACCAAAAGCACACACCATCCGTATTCCCGGTTGATAAACAATATTACGAGCGCTAGGACGGCGGGGAAGCCAATGACCGTGTGTCCCGGTATATGCCGTTCGCGGCCCATTGCATAAAACTCAAGTAGGGATAGAACTGCCAAAAGCAACCCGATCAGGATGAACGGTATGCCCCCCAAATAGGTAATATAGAGCACCAACGGGCCGCCAATAACTGCTGTGATGACGCGAATAACGAGATTGGAGCGATCTTGTACTTGCTTGGGCGGAGTGTTTTCCGAAACAGACATTATTGGGCTGCCATGCGGTTAGAAGATGTTCGTGAAGCCCGAATTCTCTAATTGGTGGTTTGCAGTCAAAGAGTATTTTGATGCTAGAACGAACATCCTACAGTAATTAATTTGGCTAGTATAACCTAGCTGTGAAAGCTTTACACACGTAGTAATGGAATGCGCCGCCGCAGTTCTCGCAAGAGTAATGCCCCCTTCATCATGATAGCGTCAACTCTTGCCACGCTTGGTTTCTGCAATAGCTGATTGTCAATCAAAATCGACTGATGCTTGATGAAACGCAACATTCCTTCGGGGCCGTTGCGCCGTCCCATTCCACTGTTCTTAACGCCACCCATCGGCAGACTAGGTGTTCCGAATATCCAGTGGGTTGTGTTAATGTGTACATCCCCGCTCTCGATGCGGGTGGCTAGTTGTTCACCGCGACGCAAATCGCTGGTCAGAATAGCTGCCGAGAGACCATATTCCGAGTCGTTCGCGAGTTGAATAGCTTCATCGGCATCTTTCACGCGCATAATTGGGATGATCGGGCCAAACGTTTCTTCACGCATTACATCCATGCTGTGGTCAACATTTACCAAAATCGTGGGTTCAAAGAAAAGCGGTCCAAGATCGGGCCGCCGCTTGCCCCCATGAATGATCTCGGCACCTTTTGATAATGCATCTTTGATCTGTGCTTCAACCCGCATTAGTTCACGTTCGTTGGTCAAGCTCCCGACATGGACGCCATAGCCGTCCTGCGGACCGATAACTACCTGATCTGCATAATACATGACACGTTCAATGAAGCGATCATATATACCCGATTCGACATATACCCGTTCGGTGCTAATACAAACTTGCCCGCTGTTTTCACTGGCTGCGGCCACTATTGTTTCAGCAGCAGCCAACTCTAGGTCCGCGTCACTTAGCACAATCAGCGGATCCTTTCCACCTAACTCCAAACTGCAAGGAATAAGGCGCTCTGCCGCGCGCATTGCAATCTTCCGTCCGGTAGCCGTGCTGCCAGTGAAAGCAATGTAATCCACCACGTCAACTAGCGCTGACCCGGTGCTTCCTGCACCGGTAATAATTTGAACGACATCTTCAGGAATACCTGCTTTATGCATTAATTTAGCCACTAGCAACGAGGTGTAAGGCGTAATTTCGCTGGGTTTCAATAGAATGGTGTTGCCTGCAATCAAAGCCGGAATAGCATCCTGCCACGCATTCAACAGTGGATAATTCCATGGTGTAATGAACCCGGCAACCCCATGTGGTTTGTAGTAAACACGTGCTTTGTGCCGGATAGGTATGGTGGGTTTGCGGGTTTGAGGGCGAAGCATTCGCTCGGCATTATGCGTGTAATAGCCCACTGTATTGTCAATGACAACCACTTCTTCCCACGCGCCGAGTTCGGTTTTGCCGGTTTCACTGCGTATGGTGTGGATGACATTCTTTTGATCTGCCCATAGCAAGTCGCCCCACTTCCGCAGAAGACGGGCGCGTGCTTTGACACCCAGCTCCTGCCAATCCGGTTGCGCATTGCGGGCTCGAACGGCGGCTTGACGAACTTCCTCTGCTGACCGTACAGGAACATGACCCAGCAGTTCTTGTGTTACCGGATTCTGGACAGCAATCTGTTCAGTGTCATCCGCTATGCTCCACTTGGAAACATATTCCGCCACAGTCATGTTACCTGCTCCTCGAAAATCGAATGTGGGATAAATTATATCAGAGGAAGCCTTACGTCCCTACATTTGAAAAATATCAGAATCTAGCAGTCACCTGTAGACAGTGCTAAAAATTGTTGTATCATTGAGTACGTAAAACCATACACTAAACGAGTAAAATTAAGATATCTCGTGACAGTTTGAGGTAGAGTAGTCATGCCCTTATATACATATCGCCGTGAAGACGGCACCACCTTTGATATTCAACAGAAATTTCTGGATGATCCGTTAACAGTTGATCCGACAACCGGACAAAAGGTGGTCCGTGTCGTGCAGGCTGCCGGGATTATCTTTAAGGGTTCCGGATTCTACGTTAACGATAGTAAAAGTGGCTCACGCAACAGCGCGACCGCACCCATTAAGAGCAAAGATGGTGAGGCCAGCACCACTGCTGATACCAAGCCGACAACAACTAGTGAAACAAGTGCACCAAAAACTGAAGCCGCCGCTCCGAAGACTGAAAGCAAGCCGGCTGCAGATTAGTTTCTTCCCATCGAAACGCAACTAAAAAACCCCTACTGAGAAGTAGGGGTTTTTGCATTCAAATTTCCGTCAAATCTTGTTATAGTTGCGTTGGTTTCAGAATTGAAAATCGCCTGTTACGCGAACGACTTTTTGTTGGTAATCATTCACATAGTCTAGCAAGCGTTGGTGCAGACGGCTCCATTCCGGGCTGGCAAGTAATTTTCGCATCGTATCAATATCGTCAACCAACCCCTCGGTCATGATTTGAGACTGCTTGGTGTGGCTGTATGACGTATACCACGCGCCGGTCGGTTCCATGCCCAAACGGGTGATTCCGGGAACCCATTCTCGAACGACGAATTCGAAATAATCTTGCTCACGCTCTGGCTTTATGTCCCATCGCATGATGAGTTTGACATTTTCTTTGCCCAGTGAGGCCATATGATCTCCTAAGACTGCTGTATTTGTGGCTTCAGCAGAATCACTTGGGACTGTTCTGGAAATTCTGGCGTCGAAACTTTCAACGTGTCCATTTCGTGCACCGTGCTCACCCCCATCGCTTTCAAGAACTTGTCGACAGGTTCTAAATCTAGTTTGACACCCGGCATACCGTAGTGCATGGGGATAACATACGCTGGTTCAACTAATCCGACAACTTCTGCCGCTTGGCTGGCACGCAAACCCATACCGCCGCCGACAGGGACAAGCAAAACGTGCACCTCGCCAAAATCTTCAATCGTAGATTGATCGGGTACGTGGGCCAAATCTCCTAAATGGAGTACCGTTAAGTTGTTGTATTCGAAACGAAAAGCAACATTCCATTTTGAAAGTTGACCATCGATTTGGTGCAGACCCATAGCGGTGATGAAGACGCCGCCAACCTCATATTCGCCGGGGCCGGTGAGCACATGTGAAGCGCCCTTAACCGCATCTGTGTTATTATGGCCCAATTCATCGTGGCTGATCGTCACGACATCAGCCTTTAATTTGGGCACGGGCAGTCCAACATTGTCCGAAAATGGATCGGTTACAACCGAGATGTGATTACGCTCTGTTATGCGGAAGCAACTGTGACCATACCATGTAATATCCAAGGGGCTATACCTCGCTATCCGATGAGGATTACATCCTGTCAGCTGCTCATCAAGTACTATGATAATCGTACACCACCACGCAGCCCAAACGATGGCGCATTTTCTATGTTAATGATACCCGAATCGAACAGATTTCTCAAGGCAGGCAGCGCTTATGCGCTTCGAAACTGATTTCAGAACTTTACTGCCGCAGCCGTGGCGATTAACCGAGATTGGGCTGGGAAAAATTGCACAGAATTCCAACCAATTGATCTTGACATTGCCGCCTGCCGCCCCCCACGTTTATCATGACGCGCAAATTACCGATTATGTCACTGCCAGCGATTTCCGATGGCGCCCACCACTCCACATGGAATTAATCGCCAGCGCCCAAACAACCCCTGACTGGGGCTTGATTGGAACTGCGGGCTTCGGTTTCTGGAATCATCCATTTATGCCGGGAGAACGCGGATTCCGCCTGCCACAAGCGATATGGTTCTTCTTTTCGTCCCCCCCGTCCCGTATAGAATTAGCCCAGTGTGTGCCGGGTGCAGGTTGGAAGGCAGCTGTACTCGATGCTCGGCGATGGCAATTTCTTGCGCTGCTCCCTACTGCGCCCATCGGCTTCTTGCTGATGCGGTCGTCAGTGCTGTACCGCCACTTGTGGCCGTTTGCGCAGGATGCTTTGGGCGTTCGCGAACATCTACTTGACCCGTCTCTGCTGCTCACCAAACATCGCTATGGCATCAACTGGCAGACTGACTCTATCGCTTTTACGCTGGATGATGTGAAGGTAATGCAAACTTCATTTGTTCCGCGTGGCCCGTTAGGCTTCATCGCATGGGTGGATAACCAATACGCGATTGTCACGCCACAAGGCAAGTTTGGCTCGGGTTTAGTGGCAGTCGAAAATCCACAGTCTCTTGTGCTGGAGAAGATTTCCATTTGGTCTACCGAATAGCGGTTGTGTTTGCGCCTTTTTGTGCGTTGCTGGATGACAAACCCAATTACGATGTTTGGGGATTGGTTCCACCAGTCTCTTGCTTCATTTCGTCTAGCAGCGAACGTGCGATTCGAAAACCCATATTGCCGCGCGCCGCTGCCAATTTTCCATCATCTATAAGCCGCATAATTTCGTCGGGCGTTGTGTGCATATATTCTGCGGCTTCGTTGACAGATAATATGCTGGGATAGCTACTTCGTCTTGATGTGCTTTGGGTTGTGCTCTTGTTAAGTGGATGAGATGAAAGTGGGCGCTGCTGCGGTTCGCCTGGTTTGCCGCGCCGTTCATCTTGAATTTGGCCTAAAATGCCAGGTAGCCGAGGAGCATTGGGTGGATCAGCAATCAAGATATACGCCACAGCTACGGCTAGAACCATCGCACTTAAACTAAGTATGAGTACCGGGCCTGAAAATAGGAAATTAATTCCTGCGTCAATGCCGGTGAAAGTCATAACACTAAATCCGAGCACAAAAACTGTGGCAAAGGGGAGCATAAGTACGATACCGGCTGCCCGGACATGTCGCCCTTCCGTTTGAATTGAACCAAAGTTAAAACGCCCACGCGACCAAAGCACCAACCCAATTAACAAGAGGATTAAATCCATTTCTAATACCTGCCGTTTCTCTCACAGCCCCAAAGACCGTGATTATTTTGTTAAATGATAGTCTATTCTACCTGACACGCATAAAAATTGTGTGAAAACTGCCGGATTTTCAGGAAATTAAGGCGAAAGTATCTAAAATCTGTTCATTTACTTACATTTTGCCCAGTCGCACGGCCAAAATCTTGTAAGTATTCAGTCGAGAGTGTACTGAACAATCGGTCCCACAGTACCGTATAAAAGCCATAATTATGGTCTTTGTCTTGATGATGCTCGGCATGGAACGTGCTGGTCGAAATGTATCGAATAATTGGAAGATTTAGCCACCTTGCAGGTGCTGGTTCTACTCCTAAATGTCCGATCATGCCGAATGCTAAGTTGAATGCTAAGTAGAGCACAATCCCCAATTGAGAAGCATGGGATATCCAGATCACACCGATAAGAAGCGCTCCAAACCCCAACACTTCAAAAGGGTTCAAGACGAAAAGTGTCAAAGGACGAGGATTTTCATATTTATGATGGGTTAAATGAATAATCGGGAACAAAATAGGGTGATGGGCGACACGATGAAACACATACATTCCAAAGTCCATCATCAAAATGAGCAACAGTGTATCCGATAGCGTGGTTGCTAAACCACCGTCGGGCCGCAAAACGATGATCTCCGCTCGCCACATCGCCAACCCGATCGCTGCCACCAGTGCATTGAGCACCACACACAGGAGCGCAAGAATAATCTCTTCGCGTTTGACAGGTGGAGGGGGCGGTGTTATAGCACGGTCATGAAATGCCTTGACCAGCCATTCACCTGCTAACAGTGACAAAACAAACATCACAATGTTGCCTGCCACTGCCCACAATACCGCCTGTTCAAATGGCATAACATAAAGTTGTTGGAAGAAGGTGGTCAGAAAATTCATATTGACTTGCCTCCAAATAGGATAAAGTACGGTGGGGCAAGTATCGTTAATTATAGCATAATGTTTGACCATTATACTGACAGTATCGCGATCAGATGGATATTTAATAATCACAATTTGCGTGGAGAAATCATGCACAAAATAACATATTGCGTTGTGCTTATCCTCTTGCTGGTAGGAACTATAATACCCGCCCGGGCCCAAGACACATTACCCCGGTTTGAAACCGCCAATTGTATGTTTACGCTCCCACCTGGCCAGAAGCCAGAATGTGGCTACTTGATTGTGCCAGAAGATCGGTCACTGGTTGATAGCCCAACCATTAAACTGGCTGTTGCCATCTTCCACAGCACCAATCCTCAAAAAGCGGCTGCGCCTTTAGTTTATCTTGAAGGTGGGCCGGGTGGGAGCGCGTTGGAATTGCTTAACCTGAGTTTTAAGCTCTTTCGCCCATTCCTTGATAATCAAGATGTAATCGTGTTTGACCAACGAGGTGTGGGCCTCTCACAACCTGCTTTGGACTGCAAAGAGTATGAGGACTTTTACTACAAGAGCTTGCAAGAGGTCCTGCCTGTTGCAGATTATATTGAACAACAGAATGATGCCTATGTGACTTGTGGCAAACGATTCACGGGCGAGGGCATACATCTCGGCGCATATAACAGCCGCGAAAACGCTACTGATGTCTATGATTTAGGGCACGCCCTGGGTTACGAATCAGTTGACTTATATGGCATATCCTACGGGACTCGCCTCGCCCTCACGATCATGCGTGACCACCCTGACATTGTTCGCAGCGCCATCATTGATTCGGTATTCCCACCGCAGACCAGCATCAATCAAGCACCGCTTAATTTTGAGCGTTCGTTAGCCGTTCTGTTTCGGGATTGTAAGGCGGACACTGTTTGTAATTCGGCCTATCCTGATCTGGAAACAGTTTTCTACAGTGTAGTTAAACGTCTGAATGAAGAGCCGGTAACACTCGACATTCTAAATCCCAATACACTTGCCAACCTCAAGGTGAAAGTGGATGGTGACACTTTTGCTTCTACCATTTTCACTGCTTTCTACTCGACTGACTTGATTCCTTCAATTCCAAACGTAATTTATCAGGTTGAAGTAGGTGATGATCAGTTTTTTAACCTCATTCTGCCAGTCCTTTTATACCAACTAAAACAAATTTCCTTTGGAATGAACATTGCCGTTCAGTGTAATGAGGAATTTGCTTTTGACACTGTTGCATCCATACAGTCAACGCTTAACGCAGTGCGTCCCGAACTTCAAGGCTTTGCTCGCCGTAACGGAATCGACACTTCGCAGTTGGCAGTGTGTGGTAATTTTGCTACGGACAAACCACAGTCTGTTGAGAATGAAGCCGTCACGAGTGATCGCCCGACATTGGTGGTGAGTGGCGAGTATGATCCTATCACGCCACCTGCTGATGCCCAATTGGCGGCAGAAACACTTTCCAACAGCTTTTTCATTACGGTTCCCGCTACAGGACACGGTGTTATTGCTTCTAATGAGTGTGCTCAATCCATCGCTTTGGCTTTCCTGAGAAAACCCGATGTCAAACCTGACGTGTCTTGTTTGGCACAAGTAACTGCTCCACAGTTCATTACAGATACTACCCAGTCAACGGTGAAGCTCGACCTAGAGCCTTTCACAAGTGCCGACACAACATACAGCAGTGTCAAACCTAAGGGCTGGGACGAACTAATGGCCGGAACTTATGCTGATACCAGCGGCGGCCTAGATCAATCTGCCATCACCTTTCAGGTATTGCCCGGCTCAGGTGTTGATTTCATAATGCCTATTTATGCCGCACAGTTTGGCGCGTCAACCGACGACATTGTGACGCGCGAAGTCAATGGTCAGACGTGGAAAATTTTGCGGGGCGAGTTAATGGGGCAGAAAACGGCATTAGCCTTAAGCGAAGGTGGCGGACACATATTTTTGATCGTGGTCATCGCTACTAATGCCGCGAATAGCGATGCTCTGTACGAGCAGCTCTTGTTGCCCGCCATTGACGCCTTTGAGGTCAGTGCATAACGATTAATGAGGGTCTGATCTCTAGTGTGCCAATAGAGTCAGATAAACAGAGACTCATTGCATTGGGTGCGTCTCCTGATGCGTCCATTTTGCATCGAATACTCATTCAATGTAGTGATATATATCACATTTCAGTGCTTAAGCATTGCCTAGAGAATTAAGGAGGACTAGGCGGAACGCTACATGTGATGGAATATCGAATTTAACGTCAAGTGATTTTTGTGGGGCAGGATTAGCGCGTTAGCACGTATATCCTCCCGCAAAAATCCTTATTTCGGATGTCCGTGAGTCGTCAAAGGTTACCAACACTCTTAGAAGAACTTCTGTCGCCTCAGAAAATCCAATTTTGGGTTAACGCGTTGACTTCTTGAGCATGGACGCCCTTCTGCAAGCTCTGTAATGCGGGAGAGTAAAGCCTTACTGCAAAACCGCTTCTGTTATGGTCGAAGTATTTACTTTGTTGATCGCTTCACCCATTTTGATCACAGCCCCTGCCCACGAAAGACCGCTGCCGAATGCCACCATACCGGTTACATCACCTGCTTGCACACGGCCTTCTTCGATAGCTTCTACCAATGCCAGTGGAATCGACGCGGCGGAAGTATTGCCATATTTGTGCAGGTTAATGAAAAACTTGTCCATAGGAAGGCTTAATAATCCCGCTGCATATTCAATAATGCGCTTGTTGGCTTGGTGCGGAATGATGAGGTCTAGGTCGGCTGGAGTAATTCCCGCCGCAGCCGTAATATTCTGTAAACAGCTTGTCAGTTTGCGGGTTGCAAACTTGAAAACTTCCTGTCCGTTCATACGGATATACATTTCTTTGTTATCCACTACGCTTTGCGACACTGGATTAGCTGTACCTCCGCCGGGAACCCACAAATCTTTTGCTTTGCCCCCATCCGACCCCAATTCAAATGTCATCAGACCTGCGCCATTAGTCGCCGGTTGGATGACCACAGCTGCCGCTGCATCGCCAAACAAAACGCATGTTGACCGATCAGTGTAATCAAGTGCATAGGAAATCAGCTCAACCCCAATGACTAAAATATTCCGGTATGCACCAGTTTCAATAAATTGACTGCCTGTGACCAGTGCGTAAACCCACCCAGAGCAGCCTGCTGCCACTGTGAGCGCCGGACATGTCGCGCCTAATTCGTGTTGGATCATATTTGCTGAAGCAGGCAGCAAATAATCGGGGGAAGAGTTGGCGACCATTATCAGGTCGAGGTCATTAGCCGCAAGTCCAGAAATCTTCAGAGCGTCATTGGCAGCTGCAACCGCCATGCTGGTAGTTGTGTCTTCTTCAGTACGGATATGACGCTCTTTGATGCCGGTACGGGTGGTGATCCATTCATCATTTGTGTCCACCATTCGGGAGAGGTCATCGTTAGTTATAACTTTGGATGGAACATATTTACCCCAACCCGTAATTTCGGCGCGCGCTTTCATGAATGAACTCTCCCAAAATGAAAATTACATTGATAGTATTGATCTAGTTTATAGTTTTCGGTGGTTCACTGCCAGTTGGCACATTTGCAAGTCACTAACTGGCAGTCTTACTTATTGTTGTAAAGCGGGGACTTCCTGCTGCTCTCTGCGAGAGTCATCTGCCAAACGGCGGCGATTAAGAATGATGAACCCGGCGACCACTGCCAGACCAGCAGCGATCTGAACTCGTGGGGGCAGGTAACGGATGCGCGCCACCAAATTGCCATTGCTGCCTACCAGATCATGTTGTAAGCGTTTAACAAAACGCTGCGAAGGCTGCGCTCCCACCAGCGTTTGGTGCAGTTGGCGGATCAGGTAAACGAAGTTGTCCACTTCCTGACGCGGCACAGCATAGCGGTCTACAATGCCGTCAATACTGCTTGATTGCTTTTCTAAGAGTGCATCGGTAACGGCGGAAAGTAGATTTTGGAGTTCGAGATCGTTAGCCATGTTTGCCTTCTTTTGGATGAGTTTGCTGGTCTACAGTGCGGCCGGGCGCACCAACGCGGGTACGTTGCATTTCAATATCTTCTCGCAGTGCGATTAAAGTGCGGTGGTACAGTGACTTGATGGCTCCTTCAGTGCGATCCAGAATCTCGCCAACTTCCAGATTCGAAAGATTCGAAACGAATTTGAGGTAGAGCAATTGTTGACGCTCTTCCGGTAATCGGTTAATGGCCGCCAACAATTGGGTGCGTTCTTCCTTATCCTCAGCAATCGAGTCCGGGCCATCAAAATGTGTGTCTGGCCCAAGAAATTCTTCTAGTGGAATGACCTTACGCCGCCCACGATCTCGATGCCAATTGGCGACTAGGTTATGTGCAATTCGATACAACCACGCCTGAAACGGCACGCCCCGTTCGGTATAGTTCGCAATATGTCCCATTGCCCTATGAAAGACTGCTGCCGTTAAATCCTCGGCATCTTGGTGATTGCCCGTTCGGTAGTAGATGTACTTGTATATTTTCTGGATATACCGTTCATATAGTACGCCAAAGGCTTGCTGGCTGTCTTTCGCCAACAGCACCAGTTCACTATCTTCCAACTGGGTGAGGTCGTGTTGTTTAGGTTTGCGTTTAAATAGTTTCATCAAACAAATATAACCCGCCAGTATCTAATGAGTTGCGAAAATTATGGCGCAGAATGCTTTATGGTCACTAAACTGATATGTTACGGTAATTATGCGTGATAATTTTCATACACATTGTCCAACTCAATGGACTATTTTAGGACACGGTGTACAATTGTGAGTAACATCTACCGCATTATCAGGAAAATATCACCATGATTATTGGAATTCCAAAAGAGATTAAGGATAACGAGTTTCGTGTTGCCTTGCCTCCCGGCGGCGTACGTGAACTTGTACGGCATGGTCATCGTGTGCTCGTACAATCAGGCGCAGGCATTGGCAGTGCCTTCTCTGACGACGAATATGTCAAAGCGGGGGCGGTGATATTGAATTCCCCTGACCAAACATGGGGTGAATCCCAGATGGTCATCAAGGTCAAAGAGCCACAACCGCAGGAATACGAATTTTTAAGGGATGACATGGTATTGTTTACGTACCTCCACCTGCTGCGGATGAAAAGCAGACTCAAGCTTTGCTAAAGAGCGGTATTACCGCTATTGCCTATGAGACAGTTGAAAATACTGGCGGCCATTTGCCCCTTCTTCAGCCCATGAGTGAAGTTGCTGGGCGTATGGCAACCCAGATTTCAGCGCATTATTTGGAGAAGTCGGAAGGCGGGCGCGGCATATTGATGGGGGGAATCCCCGGTGTCAAACCTGCTCATGTTGTCATTCTGGGTGCTGGTACGGTTGGCACTCATGCTGCCATAATCGCATTAGGCATGGGTGCCCGCGTAACCCTGCTAGACGTTAATATGGAACGGTTACGTTACCTTGATGAAATCCTCAGTGACAAGGGACGCTTGACTACATTAGCCTCAAACGAGACCAATATCGCAGATGCTATTGTGACGGCAGATGCCGTCATCGGCGCCGTGCTTGTGACAGGTGCGCGTGCGCCCCGCCTCGTTACCCGCGACATGCTGCCTACGATGCTCAAAGGTAGCGTTATTGTTGATGTGGCAGTAGATCAGGGCGGTTGTGTCGAAACCACACACCCCACCACTCACAGCGACCCCATTTACTTTGTAGAAGGCGTGCTGCACTATGGGGTTGCCAATATGCCGGGTGCAGTACCTCGTACATCCAGCTTCGGTCTAGCCAATGCCACTTTGCGATACATTTTGCGGATTGCAGATGCTGGTGTGAGTGATGCCCTCCACAGTGACGCCGGACTAATGAAGGGCTTGAATGTGTTTCACGGCAATATGACACAACCCGCCGTTGCCAAGACCTTTAATTTACCTTACGTCGAACCAGAAACCTTGCTCTAAGTAGCACAAAATGTCCTTCAATAGATGTCCCATGATCTGAATATCGGGACATCTATTGAACTATCGCGCCGGGTCTGTATTACAATGATCTCTACTAACCTGACCAAAAATACAGGGCTTGTACGAATGAAATTCGCTCATCTTTCCCTATTATTATTTAAACCACATGTCAATACGTTTTCGCCCTCGGTTTTACCGCTCCACATTACTTTGGGACATTCATACCACATCTATACATGATTAGTCGTTATATACTGTCATGTTATGATTTTGTTACGAAACGATTTACTTAACCAATAATACAACTATTAGAGACATTGTTGATTATTGGTTGACTAATTATGTTTGCTACTTTGGGATAACACACTCATGATCGCACTTCCTGATGTAATTGGTCTTTCCCTGGTTTTCTTTTCCCTTGCATGGCTTTTGCTAGGGTTGATTACAACACTCGTGACTCGGGGCAATGAACGCCTACTTGGCCTCGTCATGGTTATACTTTCAATAATTGGATTTGGGTTAATCATTGGACTCAGTGCCAGCACACCTTTCCGGCGGGCGCTCATTGGTTTGGATCTGCGTTTGCTAGGGGCTGGCTTACTACGTGATCTTGGCGCTGTTGCCATTGGTACTGTGCTTGCCATATCGGTATATGGACTTGCCCGTTATTTCAAACGCGGATCGCTCACTCGGTTTGGCCTAATTGTCATAGGTGGAATTGTTATTATCTTTGGCGGGTCTCTTCTGTACCTTTATAAGACCACTTTTGTGCCCGATCTTGACCAAACCACATCAGAAGCTGCCGAGACTGCCTCCATTAAAGTGGCTGGCGATATTCCTGTCAGTTTCTTTGAAAACAAAGTTACTAAGACGCCAACTGCGTTGGAAGTCGGGCCAGAAGGCGAATTATATGTAGCCAGTATTGACGGTTTCATTTGGGTGATGCGCGACGAAAACAGCGACAACGTTGCCGATAAAGTCACTGAATTTGCGAATGGCTTGGCTAAGCCCGAAGGTCTGGCCTGGGGTGAAAGGGGCTTGTATGTCAATACGGGCGGTGCCCTGGTTTTGATGAAGGATACCAATGGCGACGATGTTGCGGACGAGAAAACAACGTTAATTGATGGCTTTCCGTTTGACTCTTATGCCTTTCATCAAAACAATGGCTTGACATTTGGGCCGGATGGCCGTCTTTACATTGGTGCTGGCTCGACCACCGACCATCGCCCTGAAACCAATGATAAAGCCGCGCGCATTTTCTCAATGAATCCTGACGGAACTGATTTCAAAGTCTATGCGACGGGAGTTCGCAATCCTTTTGGACTTATTCCCGCACCAGATGGACAAGGTTTTTTTGCTGTAGACAATGGGTCATCGGGCTGTATAGATACCGAACGACAGGTAGATGATTGCACCAGCCTCATCGATGTACCGGAAGAAGTGAACTATATCACTGAAGGTGGAGATTACGGATTTCCGAGTTATTTTGGTGTACCGCCGCAAGACTCGGGCACTATTCCACCGATGTATACTTTTTCGAACATTCTGCGCCTGCAAACATTGAAATCTACACAGGCGATAAATTTCCGGCCAAATACGGGGCCGCCTCTTTGTGTCACTGTGGTTGCGTAATGAGATTTACATGAATTACGCTACAAAGTTGACGCCACCATTACTGCCGACAGCCGCTTGTTTGCCAGTGGACTACGGGGCCGTCAGCTATGATCAATGCCCCGACTGGAGGAGGTTTGTACGTGGCGAGTTTCACAGGAAACGCTATTTACTACGTGGCTAGAGTCATCCTGCCTAAGTAAAAGGCGGGGACACTTCCCCGCCTTCGCTTCTTTTGGTGTATTCCGCTATAGAGTGAACTAGCTTCCGGACATCATCATCTGTTCGTTAACATATAACAGTGCCACATTGAAATGCATAGCTCGGTACGCAGGGCAGCACATTCGAAGTAGTTCTGCCACTGTCAAGGGGGACAGTGCCATCACGCCTTCCGGCATTTCCATCATCATATCATCTGGCGACATTTCCAGTGCTTTTACCACAGCCGTAGCTGTATCTCCACTGACTGGCGGGGTTATCCATGCCATGCTGCTGTCCATCATTCCCATCAATACCGTCCAGCTGCTTGGTATGGACCGTGATCGATTTTAGATAGATCGACCATGTCCATGGCCATATCGCCCTTCATCATTTCATCACGGATGGCGCTAAAGTTCAGGTAATATTCAGCAGTGTACAGGCTCAGGATCAAATCTGAATCGCACACCACTTTTTCATCCTGTGCAAAAACACTTCCGCCGCCTACCGCCCCACCAGTACCAGTGCTAATAATGTTAAAGTAATTTTACGCATGACTTAAGTCTCCTTTAGACAGAATGGTTTTACACACGTGTTTATAGTTATGCCGCTATAGACACACTGGCATCCTAATTCGCATAAGTTACGAGGCTGTCGAAAGTCTTGCAAAAGTCTTGCGAAAATATTACGTCTAGCAGAGGAAGATTACTATCTGCGGGCTTTTACAGGTGGCTACAAAAAGGGGCGGTTTCAATCCGCCCACTTTGAAATAATAATCCAAGTCCCGAATCTTACCAGCCGCGGTGCGCGATCTTGTCCCCTTCAGGCATTGTAGTTACATTGATGCCAATCTCATTGCCTCACCGAGGTCCACGGCTCACGCGCCAGCACGTCTGGGTCGTTATAGTGTGTAGTTGCTTCTACAATTGCTTTGGCACGCTTGGCCGGGTCACCCGCTCTTGAATTCCCGAACCCACAAAGACGCCATCTACACCCAATTGCATCATCAGTGCCGCGTCAGCAGGAGTAGCGATGCCGCCTGCCTCTGAAGTTAACCACAGGCAAACGGCCAAGTTCTGCCGTTTCTTTGACCAGCGCATAAGGTGCTTGGATGTTCTTGCATAAGTATACAGTTCGTCTTCATCCATGCTCGTCAGCCGCGGATCCTCACCCATAACCGTCCGCGCATGACGTACTGCTTCCACCACATCACCGGTACCGGCTTCGCCCTTGGTGCGAATCATCGCTGCCCCCTCGGAAATGCGTCGCAGCGCCTCGCCCAAATTGCGACAGCCGCACACAAACGGCACGGTGAATTTATGTTTATTAATATGATTTTCTTCATCTGCAGGCGTCAGCACTTCACTTTCGTCAATGTAGTCAATTCCAAGTGCTTGTAATATTTGGGCCTCAACAAAATGCCCGATGCGCGCCTTAGCCATCACCGGAATAGTAACTGCATTGATGATCCCGTCGATCATATCCGGGTCACTCATTCGCGCTACCCCGCCCTGTACACGAATGTCCGCCGGAACGCGTTCCAGCGCCATAACAGCACATGCGCCGGCATCTTCCGCGATTTTGGCGTGTTCGGGCGTCACAACATCCATAATCACGCCGCCCTTCAACATCTGCGCCAGGCCGCGCTTGACCAGTTCCGTACCTTTTTGAGTCGAACCGTTAGCTTCGTGTCCATTGGTTCCATTAGTTGACATTAGTTTTCTACCTCTTCCATCCCATGTGAAATCGCCTAGTAGAAGTAGCGTAGCTGTCCCCAAAGAGCCGCTGTATGTCCAATTGAGTCCAATAGAGCCATGCGGTTCTACCAGTTAAGATACCTCAAGCCTCAATGCAGTCGTTTTTTTGATTGCAGTTATACTGATTGTAAGCCAACTGTAAGCCGCATTAGGGAGAGTAATGAGTCAACAATGGTCGGGTTCAGATTGGGAAGCCATCTGGAAAACCCTTGATTGGGACAATGATGAACGCCGCAGCGATGCTGAACAGCAGCGCTTAAGTCAGCGCGCTCGTCAGTATGCCACGCCCGTAGGGCATGACGACGAAGCTGCTCATGAGGTTAATCCCCTGCTGACCTTTGACTTGGGTGCTGAGCGTTATGGCATTGATGTAATGCTGGTGCGCGGCGTGCGTGACAATGCCAAGATTACCCCAGTGCCGGGCGTCCCCTCATTTTATCGCGGTGTGATAAACACGCGCGGCCAAATCGTTACCGTTATGGATCTGCGTTTATTCTTGGATGTGTCATCTGCTGATGAATATGCCGTTCCCGGCGAAGTCATCATCGTACAGGCTGGCGAGTTGCGCTTGGGACTCTTGGCTCACCGTGTTGAGGGAGTCGAGGATGTTCCCGTAAGTTCGATAAAGCCGTTGGAACAATTACCGTATTCTCACGGTGTAACATCTGACCATTTGATCGTATTGAATTTAGTGCGGCTATTTGAAGATCCGCGTTTGATGGTGGGAGCAAGTGAAATATGATGAATGAAGCAGTGACAAAAAACGGACGAGAGCTATGGTTAAGCCGCTTGAGCGATTCGCTAACCAGTATCATGGCGATGGCGATGGGTGCGGCGTCAGCCGTGCCAGTGCTGATCTTCGCTTTGAGCCTCGCTCCAACCGTTGAAGCCAATCGGCTTATCTTGTGGGTACTGTTTTCACTGCTTGGCGGTTGGTTGTTCGGTGGGTTGGTACACTACCTCACGCGCCCTTCCTTTGACCGTATCCTCGATCACTACGTGCAATCACTTGATATGGTTGTTTTGGGTGATTGGCGGCAGCGTTTGGATATTGCCGGACTAACGGCCAAAAATGACGAGGAGCGCATGCTCAGGCGTTTAGGTGAAGCCGTCAACCGTGTGCTTGATCGCCTTCAGGGCATCGTAACTGAAATCAGTGACGCTGTTTCCCGTGTAGAGACTGACACGCAGGAAATATTGACTGCGATGGGGCGGCAAATTGACATGGCCAACGAGCAGGATGCAGTTGTGACCGAAACTACCGCTACCGTGAATGAAGTCCGCGCCACGGTGACAGAAACCGCTGAACGCGCGCAAAGTGTTGCCGAAACCGTCAGGTCTCGGTTGGATATTTCCCCGCACCGGAACCGAAGCCGTAACCGTGGAAACGGTGCTGGGCATGGAAGCAGCATCCGTCACCGTGTAGAAGATACGCTGCAGACAATATCTTGGTGCTGTCTGAAACACCCAGCAAATCGGCGAAATTATCGCCACCGTCAACAGTCCTGCCGATCAATCCTGTATGCGCGCTCAATGCTTCGGTAGAAGCCGCGCGCAAAGTTGGCGAAGAAGGCAGCGTTTTGCGGTAGTTGCCCTCGAAGTCCGTAACTGGCTGACCAGAACCGCGAAGCCACCGTTCAAGTTCGTGAAATTCTCGGCGAAATTCAACGCCACTAATGCCGCCGTTATGGTGACCGAAGAGGGCAGCAAAGGCGTAGATCAGGGACAAAATCTCGTCAACCGAGCGGGCGACTCCATTCGTGATCTCAGCCATGCTATCGAAGAAGCTGCGCTGGCCGCTATGCAAATCGCTGCCAGCACCCGCCAGCAAACCATTGGTATGGATCAATTGACGCAGGCCATGAGGACCATCAAAAAGGCCACCACCGAAACCCTTAGCACCACCATTCAGGTCAAGACCAGCGTTCAAAACCTGCAAGACGCATCTAACCGCATCAATATGGTACTAAGCGGATTGAAACTATAAATCGCACGTGAACGAGTGAGCGTAGAGAACCATTCTAAATGACCGATCACCATGACTCCGAACTTCTAAATATATTCTGGGTAGAAGTCGGGGAATATCTTCAAAAGCTCAACAGCCTGCTGCTCCAAACTGAGGCTGCCGCCCAGCCCAATATGGAGGCCGTGCGTGAAATGAACCGCTATGCTCACAGCATGAAAGGCGCAGCCCGCGCGGTTGGCATCGGCATCATCGAAACGCTGGGTCACTATATGGAAGATATTTTTGGTGCTACGCTTGCAGGCAGCATAGAACTTGAGCCAACTGTCTGCGATTTGCTCTATGACACCCTTGATCTCATTCAGAACGCGGTCAACGGAAGTGAAAACCACGCCGACGCATTAGCGTCTACTGTGGCCCGTTTGGAGCAGTTGATTGCTTCTGACTCTCCGTCCCCGAGCGACGTGGTAGAAGTTCCCAGCATAGAAGTGCCTCGCCCGCCCATGACGCAAACCTTTTCTAATGGGGATGAGCTAACCACCATTCAGCTGCCTACCACCGAGGAAAGTGTGCGTGTTCCCGTTTCGCGTATGGATCGCCTCATGGGCGAACTCAGCGAACTGCTGGTTGCCCGCATGCACAGTGAAGAACGCCAGCGTGAACTGCACCGACTTCAAAAGCTCAACCAGAAGTGGCAGCAGGAATGGCGCAGCGTGCGAACCGCATATATTCGCCTTGCGCGCCGCATGCAGCACCATCCGGAAGCCATCACCGAAGAGATGACCATCCTCTTCCGCTTCCTCGAAGAGAATCAACGTTATTTGCAAGAAACACATCGCCAGCTTGCCGGTTTGGGGCGTGACACCGCCCAATTTAATGCGCAACTCACCATGTTGACCGAACAGTTGCAGGACGACATCGGCGGCATGCGTTTGGTTCCGTTTGATACATTGGTCAGCAGCTTCCAGCGTTTGGTCCGCGACCTCGCCCGCGACACCGATAAAGAAGTGCAGCTCGACGTGCAGGGCGCAATGGTCGAAATTGACAAGGCCGCCCTTGATGCGCTCAAAGAACCCATCATGCACCTGCTCAGAAATGCTGTAGATCACGGCATCGAACCATCTGACGAACGCCAGCGTTTAGGTAAATCACAGACTGGGTTGGTACGTATTGCTGTAGAACAGCGCGGCAAGGAAATCTTAATTCGTATCAGTGATGACGGTGGTGGATTGGATGCCGGGCGTATTATCCGCAAGGCAATGGAAAGTGGTCTGGTCAATGCTCAGGATGCGGCAGATGTTACCGCTGAAGAAGCCTATAATTTTATTTTCCATCCCGGCCTCAGCACTGCTGATGAAGTTACGGCCATCAGCGGGCGTGGTATGGGCATGGACATAGTTCGCATCCGTGTGGAAAGTCTGCGCGGGCGTGTCAACGTTCAGAGTACACCGGGGCGTGGCACAACCTTTACTTTGCGTCTGCCCGTTTCGCTCACGCGTATAAGCTGTATCCTGCTAGAAGCAGGAGGACAGGACTTTGCCGTCCCGTCGGTCAGTGTGTGGCGTATGCTGAAGCTCCAGCGCGACCAGATGTTCACCGCTGAAGGCCGCGACATGGTGATGATAGAAGAACGTCCCATTGCCGTCATCGCGCTGGCTTCTGTTCTCAACATGCCCGCCAGTACCTCATCTGAAGAAATTACCTTGTTAGTTCTCGCATCGGGCGACAAAGCCATCGCTTTTGTGGTGGACGACCTCTTTAGCGAAGAAGAACTGGTCTTGAAACCGTTAGGTATTGAAATCAGCAACACCCGCTACGTGTCCGGCGGCGCTCTGCTCGGCAGCGGCGAGGTTATTATCGTTCTAGACCCCAATGACCTCATTCGTGGCGCAACCGGCCAGCCCCGTCTGCAATTTAAGCCAGCCGGTGAAAGTTCGTCTAAAGCAATTGGTGAACCTCGCAAACTGCGGATTCTGATAGCCGACGACTCCATCACAACGCGCACGTTGGAAAAACATATTCTCGAAACGGCTGGCTACGAAGTGCAGGTGGCTACTGACGGTGCAGAAGCGTGGCAGCGTCTCGGCGAATATCATCCTGATCTAGTCATTAGCGATGTTGAAATGCCGCGCACCAATGGACTTGAACTCACCCGCCTCATTAAGAACGATGAGAAGACGCGCCATATTCCGGTCATCCTCTTAACTTCGTTAGGCAAAAAGGAGCATCAGGAAGAAGGTTTGAAGGCTGGCGCGGATGCCTATCTGGTGAAGTCCAAATTTGAGCAGGGCGATTTGCTCCGCGTCATTCGAAGTGTGGTGTAATTGTGAAGCCCAATCCTACGGGAAAACTGAATTCAGAAGGTGTCATTGTCGAGACACCAAACTCCTCCCCCATCCGCGTCCTCCTCGCTGATGATAGTGCTACCACCCGCACCCATCTCGCACAAATGATTGAGGATGCGCCCGGCTTGCAGTTGGTCGGCGCCGCCCGCGATGGCGAGGAAGCCGTGCGGATGGTTGAAGCTTTGCATCCTGATGTCGTGTCGATGGATATTCGCATGCCGCGCATGGACGGTCTCGAAGCCACCCGTCAGATTATGGCCCGCCAGCCCACGCCCACCGTCGTCGTTAGTGGCTTGATTGATGAAGATGTTGACCTGTCTTTCCGTGCTATGGAAGCTGGCGCACTTGCGGTACTGCGCAAGCCTCCCGCCCGCCAGTCCCCTGACCATACCTTACTGCGCCGCCAGTTCATTAACACTCTCACCGCGATGGCTGGTGTAAGCGTCGTGCGGCGTTGGAATGATACGGGGCCGCTTACCGAACCTGCAAGTAGGGTCGAACCCCCGTCTTCAGATGCAGCAACGCGCTATGTAACGCCAGAAGAAAGCGCATTGTCAACACCAGAAATAATTGCTATTGGCGCAAGTGCCGGCGGGCCGAGTGCACTTTGCACTTTGTTGGGGGACTTGCCTTCAACCTTTCGTGCACCAATTCTTATAGTTCAGCACATGCCGGATGAATTTGTATCTGGATTGGCTCGTTGGCTTGGCAAACATACCGAATTGAACATCACTGTCGCAGAACATGGAGAAACACTGCAACCCGGCTCAGTATATATCGCGCCCGGTGCGAAACATCTCACCGTTGTACGTCGTTCAGCACAACTACAAATCAAACTTATTCCTAACGAAGATCGCTATCGCTACTGCCCCGCGATTGACGTACTATTAGCCTCCGTGACTGAAGTGTGTGGTACAACAGGGGTAGGAATAATCTTAACGGGGATGGGGGAGGATGGCGCAGCCGGATTGTTGGCTTTGCGACAGGCTGGTGGGCGAACATTTGCCCAGTCGGAAGCCAGTTGCACTGTGTTTGGCATGCCGGGGGCGGCACTCGCCCGTGGTGCGGTGGAACAAACACTGACACCCGCCCACATGGCGGAGGTCTTACGCCAATTATGAAAAAAACCGGAATTTATAGAAACTTGGGATAGAGTTTGTGTTTACAAACCTTTTGTTACAGCTAATGACATATAATGGAGTTAAGAAGGAGTGCGCGTTTTCGCGTTGAGTGATTATGGCTTTAGATGTACTTTTAATTGAAGACAGTAAGACACAGGCCGCGCAGATCAAATCTACCTTGGAAAGTCTGGGGCTGGAAGTGAGAATCGCCTACGATGGTTTGGACGGCATTCGCGAAGTCATGACCAAGCAACCGGGTTTGATCGTTCTGGATGTTAAATTACCGGGAATGGATGGTTTTCAGGTGTGCCGTCGTCTAAAACGTTCCCCGGATACCCAGAATATTCCGATCATTATGCTCACCGAACGGGACGAGGCTCAGGCCACTATGTCCGGTTTGCAGGCCGGCGCGGATGACTATATTCCCAAGGATATTTTTGCGACAGAACATCTCATGAATTCCTTGCAAGAAATGGGGTTGTTGGAATAAAAAATGACACGACCCAAAGGCCCTTACACCATGCTGCCGCCGGTGTTGGCAGTCAAGCTAGAAAGCACAATGGACATCATGATCGCCCGTAATACTGCTCGTCGTGCTGCTTCTCTGCTAGGGTTTGCCCCCTCACGGCAGGCGCAGCTTGCTAGTGTTGCGGCAACTTTAGCTGAATTGGTGCTCAAGACTGGCCAGAAACACACCATGAATTTCAATGGGGTCACCAACAACGACAAAACGGGTGTGCAGCTTTCAATGGTTACGCCGTGGTTGAATGGGGTTTCAGTCAATAATGTCATGATCGCCCTCCGCTCTAAACTTGGCGACCTGATTGACGAGATATTGTTGGAAGGCGATGATACACCCACCATCATTACGGTTATGTGGCGCGGTGATGAGGATACCGTTCATGATAAACCTGCCGGGTCATGAAGCTGTACGCTTACCGGTACTCACCTTTCGCTTGGGCCGGCAGCAGTTTGCCTTGCTTATTGAAGATGTCATCGAAGTGGTAGCCATGGTCGAATTAAGTCGCTTGCCAGATGCTCCAGCGGAAATGCCCGGCATGGTCAACCGTCATGGCGCAGTCCTTCCGTTGTTGGACTTACGGGCTGTGTTTGGTCAGCCTATAACGCCCATAACCAGCGAAAGTGTCTTCATCGTTGCCGAAGGTGGGGGGAAGCAGATTGGCTTGCTCGTCGATGAAGTTCAACAGGTGGATTACTTAGATGCATTGCAAATGAATGATGCACCCACATCGAGCCGCTACATTCATGGTATTATGAATCATTATAATGAGATGATTTCAATTATTGCGTTGCCTTCACTATTAACTACATTTTTGACCAGCAAAATTGCTCCAGAAGGCTTTTAGGGAAGGCACGTGAGGTCATGGTGGCAGTAGATACAATGACAATCCAACCGACAACTACCAATGGGAATGGGCGACGCCGTGAACGTATTTTGATTGTCGCCCGTGACCAGCAGCTTCGTACCACCCTTATTGACACGCTGGAGTCAGTAGGTGGATATACGGTCAATCAGGCACGCACCTTTGAAGAAGCGCTGAGTGAGGTCTTGCTAACAGACTTTGATTTGATCGTGACCGAGGCCGAATTGCCGGACTTGAGCGGCATGGACTTATTGGCGGTGGTAGGGGGATTGCGTCCCCATTCGCGTGTCATCGTCATTGATGATGACCTGTCAGCCCGTAGCGCTGTAGCGGTCTACCGTTTAGGTGCTGTGGATTATTTGTATAAACCGCTGAATATGTCCTTCGTTCTTATGCAGATCGAAAAGCAGCTTGAAATCCGCCGCATGGAAGATCTCCGTCCCCAGAATGTTGAGATGCCGACTCAGAAGGAAGTCAGCGCCGACCGTGCCCGCCGCCTTGATCCTTCAACCCGTCCTGCGGCGCTCGTACTGGGGCGCCCGCAGTTCAAACGCATCAATGAAGAACTTAAGGATTTGCTGGAACATGTGAAAGCCAGCTTTGTTGGGCTGATCGACGCCGACGGCAACATGGTGGGTGCAGCCGGAACACTGGTGGAATATGACCTCCAACTGCTGACCCGTGCCCTGAATATTGACCACAGCGCCCAGAATTCACTGGCCTCTATTCTAGAAGAAACCAAGTTCCATTCGACTTACTTTGAGGGCGCGCACAATGGCGTCTACATTGTCGAGTTCGGTTCACCCTACACCGTGTCACTTGCTGTCATCTGCGGTACGGATGTCAAAGCGGGTATGGTGTGGCTCTACACCAAACGTACAGCTAACGTCATTGACGAAGTATTGAAGGCCATTCCCCAACCGCGCAAATTCCCGACGTTTTAGTTTAACTGCACAAGAATCAGTAGGGGCGGGTATCAACCCCGCCCCTTTTTATTAATGATCGGCAAACGAGTACTTCTAGCTGATCTGCTGGTACATCTCTTTGAGCTGGCTCTCAGTTGGTTCAGTCTGGTTGTTTTGCGCCGATTGGCGTGCCAGCTTGACCAACTTGTTGACCACACTTTTAGCGATAATCCCCTGCTTAAGTGGACGGTCCAAATACACAGCACCCTGTCCTGGCACCGGGATGATAACAATACCGCGCAGGTTGTCGTAGCTGGTCTTGGTATGCGGGGCGTCTGCTGCTTCTTTTACGGCATTGTTAGCGACGACAGCCTCGCCTTTCGCTATCGCAACCCGCAGCAAGTTAGTTAATTGTTCCGCAAGCAGTTCTTCTTGATCCAAGTTCACTGCAGCAATAACCGCTAGGTTGTTATCACAGGCCACTGCCCGATCTGCGCCCGTTTGCTGCATCGCCAGCTGCATTAGATTGGTCAATAAAGAGGCATTCATCAACTGCCACCCTTGCTGCTCGTGATTTTCTATCTCATTTATCTTAGCGGGTGAGGCGTTGATTGAAAAGATCGGATCATTAGACGTCATGACAGAATCCTATTAATACTTGGTTGACCCACATGATATATCATTTACACCTTAATGTCACCTAACTGCCGAATTTCGACAAATGTTATGCTTCCTTTCAACTGTTCTGCCAGAAGCGCTGGTAAAATGAAAAAGTAATTCCTGCATATTGTCTTTTCAATGAGGAACGCTGATGACACAATCACCTGTACTTATTATTCTCGCGGGCGGCGCATCGTCCCGTATGTGGCCGCTGCATGAAAAATCTTTGCTCCGCTTTGGCGAACAACCGCTGCTGCTCAGCCAGATCAGCCGCTATCAGGCGCTGGGGTTCGATAATGTTGTTATTGTTGCCAATCCAGATAACCGCTCCGATATTGAGGTGTTGGTGCAGCAAAATAAGGGGCTGCGTGTCCAGATTGCCGTCCAACCGGAGCCAAAAGGCATGGGCGATGCGCTGCTCAAAGCCGAACCTCTGCTTGCGGACAATCCAACGACGCCTGTCTACATCACACAGGTGCATGATGTGGTGGATGACAAACTGCACCTCGACATGCTCGCTGCCCATCGTGATAATCCTCAAGCCACCTACTTGGCGGGCTACGAAATGGACGACTATTTCCCCGGTGGCTACCTCATCGTTGACAATGAAGACCGCATCAGTGGCGTAATAGAAAAACCTGGCGCAGATAAGCGACCCAGCAATCTGGTGACCTTCGTAGCCCATATGCACAGCAATGCGGCGGCCTTGTTTGCAGCCATCAGCACCGAATACGCCAAAGAAATTCCCAGCGACGACCACTATGAACGGGCGATGGATGCCCTGATGAAACAGCACATCTACAAAGTGGTGCGCTATTCGGGGCATTGGAGTGCCTTGAAATACCCGTGGCATGTGCTGGACATCATGAACTACTTCCTCGACCAACTGAAAGGCAAAGGCCAGCAGGTGGCGGCCACTGCCTACGTGGCCCCAACAGCGTCACTAGTCGGCGATGTTTACATTGGTGACGGTGCGAAAATTTTCCCCGGTGCGGCAGTTGTCGGACCGGCATACATTGGCGCCAATACCGTTGTCGGCAACAATGCGCTGGTGCGGAACTCAATGGTCTTGAACAAATGCGAAGTGGGTTTCACCACCGAAATTGCCCGCAGCTATGTGGCCGACCACTGCGCCATGCATGCCTGCCGTGTGCTCGATTCGGTCTTTGCGCCAAACGTTAATTTTTCGGCGGGCTGCACCACCGCCAATTTACGCATAGATCACGGCGATATCAGCAGTGCGGTGAAGGGTGTCAAGCTCAGCTCCGGACGCAACAAACTCGGTGCGATCATCGGACAAAACGCCTTCATTGCGGTAGATGCCATGACCATGCCGGGCGTCAAAATCGGCGAGGATGCTCAGGTCGGGCCGGGTACACATGTTTTGCAGGATGTAGCCAACGGCAAACGGATTTACGTCAAACAGGAAGTCGTCGTCAGCAGCGACTAAGACGCTTCATCACAGCCGTCCAATTGGGTAGGGGCATGGCGGTGACATGCCCTATTTTTTTGCCTGCTTTGCAGGTGGAGCAGGTAAAATAGGCCTGTTTTCAGGCCATTTATGAAGACAATGCTTGTAAAAACAAACTATTTTCAAACTAATGGAGCGGGAAATTAAGTCGGTAGTACTCACTCCAATTCTATGCGATAATGTTGGTAGTGGTTCAGGAGCGTAATGACATGGCTGAACAAATCAAAACTCGCATGACCGCCGACGAATTTCTGCGGCTGCCGGAAACCAATTTACCCCTTCAACTCCTCGACGGTGAGGTAATCGAAATGCCTGCCCCCGAATTATTGCACCAGGATTGCGTATTAAACACTGCAATCCTCTTTCGCCAGGCCGCCCAAAATGTCGGTGGCAAAGCCTATGTTGCGCCCGTTGATGTCTATTTCGATGATCTCAATATTCTCCAGCCTGACGTAATCTGGCTTGCGCCCGACAGTGCCTCCCAGCCCATCGGCACGCAGCGTTTGAGCGGCCCACCTGACCTCGTCGCCGAGGTGCTCTCGCCGGGAACGGCGCACAATGACCGTCGCAGCAAATTCCGCTTATATGAAAAATTCGGCGTGCGCGAGTACTGGCTCATTGACCCCCGGGATCAATTGGTGGAAGTCTGGCAGTATGTGGAAGGACGCTTCGTGCTGCTCGATGTGTACGCCGCCAGTGAAACCTTCACCTCGTCGCTCATTGGCGCGGTGCAGTGCAGCGCCATCTTCGCGTCCTAAATCAGTGTTGGGCGCGAATTTATCCCGCCAACGGCGCGGCAGCCGCTTCACTCACCCCCAGCGCCGTCAGCCGTTCCAGCGCCGGCACTAAAATCTGGTTGTCCTCAATCAAGTGATCTTCCACAATCCGTCCCATTCGTATCCGCAAAATCTGCACGCCGCGATTGCTGTACGGCGCTCCATCCGGCAGCGTGTAAGACACCGTGAACTGCGTCGTCACCACCATATCCCACGGCGGCCCGCTCACGAAGATGCGCTCCGCCGTCAGTTGTAGGGTAGGGAACAAGCGCCGGAAGCGGTAGAACCATTCCCGCACGGTCGCCAGATCATGGAACTCGCCCGACATGGCGTGCTTTCCCGCGAACGAAAAATGAATATCCGGTGCGAACTGGCTCAGTACCGGCTCTAGCTTGCCCTCGCTGATATTCTTGAACCCCGTGCGTATTTTCTGCTTGGCAATCAACTGATACATGTTTCTTTTCTCCGTCAGGTCTCTGCGCCCTCTGTGTCCTGTGCGAAGCCTCCCCGAAGGGGACTGCGGTTAGTTATGTCTTAGTCCAACATCGCTATCGTGTCCTCAATCCACTTGATGTACATTTCCTCGTACATCACCCCGTGCCGACGCGCCGCCTCCCACAACACCGTATTCGGCAGCAGCTCGGGATGCGCGCTGGTGAACTCCAGCATGGCCTGCGGTGCGCTCTGTTGGTAATGCTCTAGCTTTCGCTGGTGCAGCCGCAGTTGGATGCGCAGCATCGTCAGCAGCGCCGTTGTTTCGGCGGGCTGCGCGAAGAACAACTTCAGCAGCAGCGGGTCTTTCTTGTCGACTTCTTCCAGCAGCGGCGCTGCGAGCCAGTCATCCAGCGCCGCCTTGCCCGCCGTGGTGATACTGTAAATCCGCTTGTCCGGCTTGCCTTCCTGCGGCTCGATCACCGAGGTGACCTGCCCATCTTCTTCCAGTTTCTTGAGTGTCTTGTAAATCTGGCTCAGTTCCGCGTGCCAGAAATTGCCGGTGGTGATGTTGATCCACCCCTCAATTTCGTAACCCGTCATCGGCGTGTAATTCAAAAATCCCAATAGCGCATATTTGAGCATAATTGCCAATTCATATATAACTTTGCATATATAACAGTATATATAAAATTGGGATAATAGTCAAGATTGTGAGTAAGAGTCTAGTGCCAATTACTTCGAAAGATCTCCAAAGAGATATATTATGACGACATTAGTCCATGTTATGACCACTTGCGAATTATCAAAATACTCTCATACTAATAAAGATGAATTATGTGCTCGTTATATGTTTTACAAAAGTTTCGAGTGTTAATTGGAGTATTTGTACTATGCTAATGCGAACAGAACGCATAAAGGTCGAACCTCTCAGTTTTGGCACGATAATGTCCGCAATGGCTCAGGGGGCGTATCGCATACCTAGGTTTCAGCGCTCATTTGTATGGGAGAGAAGTCGAATACAGAGCCTTCTAGACAGCATGTATCAGGAGTATCCCATTGGGACAGTTTTTTTGTGGAAAGCTCCCTCCAAGTTCAATCACATGCTCCGTTCAGTCGAATATTTAATGCAACCCCCAATAGAGCTGGATCAATCATATACATTTATTCTTGATGGCCAACAGCGCCTGACCTCACTTTATGTCACCATCAACGGTCTCGAAATTGATGGCGAAGACTACAGCAAAATTGTCGCAGATATGGAAAATGACGAACCAAATAAGCATTTTCAATATCGGAACGCAGATAATCGAAGATGGATAGCGATACGTGACTTACTAAAGGAAAGTGTATTTGATGTTTACGACACATTGCCTAGCGAATATCGTCAACGCTTTCAAGATATTCGGCAGAGGCTAATAAGCTATCCATTTTCGGTTGTCAGTGTGAGCAACATGGACTTGGAGGATGCAATCGAGATTTTTGAAAGAATCAATCAGCAAAGTAAACGTTTGACGAGATACGACTTAATTGCCGCAAGTGTTTTGACAGACGAATTTGATTTGCGTGAGCGTTCGCAAACCGACATTATCGAACCATTGGAAAAATCGTTTGGGGGCATACAAGAAACTAACGTTCCACAAGCGCTTGCGCTCAACATAAAGGGTGGTACTGAGCATACTACTCAGATGGGTTTAGAATCGATCGATGTACAAAATGCATGGGCAAGGACTGTCGAATGCATAAAACTGGCTGTTGATTTTTTTCAAGCAAATCTGGGAGTAAAGCGTTCAGACTTTATTCCGTATAGCGCAATGTTACCTGTGTTGGCCTATTACTTTTATTATGGTGAAACAAACGGAATCAAGTCGAATTTTCACCGAGATCAACTGGAAATGTGGTTTTGGCGGACTGCCTTTGCAGAGCGCTATAGTGGTGCAAGTCAAACTAGGATGTCGGAAGATGCCGAACGTATTCGACGCCTTTTGGATCACAATGAACCTTTTGATTTTGATACTATGCCAGTTCCTCTCGACGAGAAATCTTTAGTTCAGGCAAGCATGCGTAATACAACATCTGCGATACGAAATGGTGTGTTGTGCATGCTCAATCTTAAGCGTCCATTGCATTTTGTTAATCATTCGGAAATTTTGATTCAAGGTGACCACTTCTCGAAATTTACATCTGCCGAGCGTCACCATATATTTCCTATAGCATTTCTTTTAGGTCAAAACGTTCCGAGGAATCAGATCCACAGTATTCCCAATTTTTGTTTCATTCCTGCTGAATTGAATCAAGAGATTTCAGATATGGCACCTAGTGAATACTTTGGCAAATTGTTCGAACTTCATGGTGATAATGGTGACTTCAAGAAAATACTGGATACGCACTTCATACCAAGCGATGAAAACTCTGGGATATGGAATAATGATTTTACAACATTCCTGAATCAACGTGCTCGGTTGATGGTTGACGAAATTCGGACACTTTGTGGTTTGAAGGTTCGTATGATTGAGGAACAAAGAAATCCCGTAATCGACGCTGTTGAAATAGCCATTCGAGATAAGATTCATGAAGTTCTAAATGCCGCGTTTGGACTTGAATACTGGCGGAAGGCAATTCCTAACGATGTTCAGAATCGAGTGAGTGAGCGTATAGATAAGATTGTGAGCAATATTCCTGGAAGTGAACGGGCTCATTATAATGATCTACGTTCTCGACTTGACCAATGTGACGTTGCTGACTATTCCAAGATCATAATTTCAAATCAGAACTGGAATCACTTTTCACCTCATTTCCGCTCAAAATCCGATTGTGAACGAATGTTAAACGATTTTCGAATCTTCAGAAATTCAGTTAAACATAGCCAATCAGTTGATTCATTACTTGATTTGCGTGGGCAGGCTGCAATATTATGGTTATCTCGCGCCATCAAGCTCGATCTATCACATTTCGGTATTGAATGATCTTCTAAGTGTTGGTAGATATTTTTGACGTTAGTTGACAGGAATTACATACGGACAAAATTCCTGAATTTAAAGGCACCACTCTATGTTCATTGATCAGAGTAGGGGCAAATTGTCTAACCCAATCACGACATAACGCTACGCGAATACCTAGTGACACATATGTAATTGTTCGGTTTGGAGGTGTGTGTGTCGTTTGCCTTTGGATCATTGAAACTATTATCTATTTGTCGTTTCCGAATTTGCTGCCATGTAACTCACTTAACACAGCGTCGAAATTGAAAACGATGACCTCCTTTCAAAATGGTTAGCCGCACCCTTCCCAAAAAAAACTGGGGATATACACCTGGCTATAACTGTGCAATACTAATGAATGATAGGGTATAGACTGTTTTGGTTTCCACTGCATTCGAGACTTGCTTTTTTCTCTGCACGGCTTTCCACTTCTGCTTACCTGCTCTATCAATCGCATACTTTCATTTAGGAGAATGTTCCATGGGAACCAAATTGTACGTTGGCAATATGTCGTATAGCACCACCGAAGATCAAATTCGCACCTTGTTTGGCAAGGCTGGCGATGTTTCTGAAGTCGCTCTCATCACTGACCGTGACACCGGCCGCCCCAAGGGGTTTGGCTTCGTCACCATGGCAACCGAAGAAGCCGCACAGGAAGCCATTAAGCAGTTTAATGGTCAAACCCTCGACAACCGCGCCCTGACCGTCAATGAAGCCCGCCCGCGTGAAGAACGCTCCGGTGGCTTCGGTGGCGGACGCCGTGATTTCCGCGGTGGTAATGGTGGTCGTGGCCGCTTCTAATCCGGTCGCACGTTAACAACGTCGAACAGCGCAGGGACACCCTCCTTGCGCTGTTTTTGTTTCCCGCCCCGCGCTCCATTTTCAAACTGAATTCCAACCAAACTTAATCCGAATTCTTATTGACAGATATGAACTTTTGTGCTATATTGAGCCTTCAGTCGTCATCTATAAACACCTATGTCGGAAATGACCCACATTTGATTGTCCGACGACGATGAGTGCAAAGCCTCCCTTTTAGGGACCTTGCCGACAAATATGCCGAAATTGCCGCAAATTGTGCCAATAGTTATGACGTAGCGGAACGATTTTCGGCTCACTATTGCCAAATCTGCCGCCATCGCCGCCGTTTTTTTATTGCCGCCAACCGCCGTAATGTCCCGAAATCAAGCTAAAAACCATAGACTAACGACTATCAGCTAATGACTATTAACCACAAACCATCAACTATTCGTACCCGCAGAACCGTAACGCTGTCAGCGCCAGCGTTCGCACCACAACCAGCAGGTCGTCTACCGGCACAAACTCGTCCGGTTGGTGCGCCTTCCGCAAATCGCCCGGCCCGAAAAGCAGGGTAGGTGTCTCACCATCGTTCACCAGCAATCTCATGTCCGTCCCGGCCGTCACCCCTCGTAACACTGGCTGTCTGCCCGCAATGTCCGTAAACGCTGTTCCGACTGTGCCCACAATCGGGTGGTCAGCTGGAATACTCGCAGGCTCAAACTGCCCGCCCCACCATTCTACCGTCGGTGGATTGTCCCGCAGCCAGTCATCCGCCTGCGCCGCCCGGTTAATCACGTCCTCGAACGCCTGCCGTGCTGCCGTGATGTTCTCGCCCACAGCCACACCGTAGCGGCCTTCACAGGTCAGACTTTCAGCTACGGTTGATGCCCAGTTCCCGGCTTGAATGGTCCCGATGCAAATCGGGTAGGCCAGATCATAAGAATCGAACAATGAGTTCCGGTAAGCAGCATTATGTTCCTTCTCAAACACGCGTAATGCCTGAAACAGGGGGATAAACTTTTCAATCGGGTCAACGCCCTCCGTCCGCAGCGCCCCGTGTGCTGCCCGCCCCGGCACAGTCAGCCGGAAGTTCAGCGCCCCGGCGTGTGCGGGTACAATCGTCAGGTGTGTCGGTTCCATAATAACCGCAGCATCCGCTTTGTACCCCCGCAGTACGGTCGCCAGTGCCCCTGCACCTCCGTCTTCTTCAGCGATCACACTTTCGATCATCAGCTTGCCCTTCAGGTTCACACCTGCGTCCTGAATCGCCTTTGCCGCGAACAACCCACAGGCCAGCCCACCCTTCATATCCAGTGCGCCTCGCCCGTACACCTTCCCGTCCACAACCGTGCCTTGCCATGCCGGATAATGCCAGTTGGTCGGGTCGCCTTCCGGCACGACATCAATGTGCCCGTTAAATATCAATGACGCGCCGTTCCCGCTGCCCAGCGTGCCCACCACGCCCAAACTGTTCTCACGTTCAATCTCGGTGCTGAAGGATGGGTGCTGGCTCAGCTTCTCAAAATCCAGCTCCCATACATCCACTTCCAGCCCCATTTTACGCATCTTTTCTGCCATAAACTGCTGGGCAGGGGTTTCCTTCCCCTCGTCGCTGCGGATAGCGACCAGCTCGCAAATGAAGGCCAACAGACCGTCAACATCAATGGCGTCCAGTACACGTTGTTCAATTGGGTTCATGAGGATAACTACTTCTTTGGTTAAGACGATTTGAAAATGTCATTAACGGGTAGACGGAAACCGGGCAGCACATTTCCGCCTTCAAGTGTATGTTGAGAGGTCAGTAGATTACGCTCTGTTTGACTAAATACTTCCACAAGCTGCTTGGTTGGATACACGATCCAGACTAGGGGCGCGCCATGTGTCACGTAAAATGCTGCTTTGTCCATCATGAACTTGTCGCTCTGATCGGGCGATTGTATTTCCACGACGAGATCAGGCATATAGCTCAATGGCGCATCCTGCTCGAAATTGCGTCCAGCTTTTAGGACGACAGCGATATCGGGGATGACATCATTGAGACTTTCATCTGGCAGCTTAACCCGCAGTTCCGAAAATACCCAACCGATAGGGTTATTTTGCATATAGAGGTACAAAACCGCGTTGAAGAAATTAGCAATCAGAGCATGAAGTTGAGAGGGCATCTTCTCTACAATTTCCCCATTGATGAGCTCAAATAGCCTGTCGGCATTTTCGGGCCGCGCGATAAACAATTCCAAATCCTGAACGTTATATAGCCGTTCTTGCATCACCATGGGCACTACCTCTACTCTTGTGCCTTCATTATAACATCCCGCATAACATCCCGCGCTTATGCCGGGCGGAAAGTGACGCGATATGAAGTGATAGCCGCCTGTCCGTTATCAGGGTCAGTGCAGGGTCCTGCGACCAGCGGTTGCGACGGGTCAGAACCACCTAACACTTCCACTGTATAGGATTTGCTAGCATCCATTTGGAAGTCAGCATAATCGCTGCCACGCTCTGGTTTTAATCCGGTGAAGAAATCACTCTGTGAATTCTCCCAGCGTACGCGGATTGGCGTAGCGGGGATACCATTTCCGTTATAGTCGCCCACTCGCACTTCGATAACGCCAGAAAATTTCGTGCTGCAGAAGGTTCGCACGTCAGCCACGATAAAATCCGCCTGTGGCCGGATTGTCGGTATGATGACCGTTTGCGCTGTTGGTGAAGACTGCGCGGCTGGTACAGGCGTCGGTGTTTTGGTAGCCGGTGGACGCAGGGTAGGGGTAGCCGCTTCTATAGTAGGTATCGGGGTAAGTTGGTCGCTCAGCGTGACCAAAGTGTCAGCACATCCCTTGCGTCCCTGCAATTGATAGAAAACCATCAAACTGCGGACAGCGCGCACACCGCTGCTGTTGTCTACGTAACCAGTGGTTGCGAGGCGGCATGCCGTATCGGCTACGGCCTGAATGGGATCGCCTGGTAATTTCATTTCTAGCAGCCTGTTAACGGCTGTACTCAGGTCGCCATCGTAGCTGTATTGCAGTGTGATACCTATCATGTAATTAGCGCGATCTGCTTCATTAAGCTGCCACGGTTCAGTATTGAACTCAATGCGCGGATTAACCTGCCACGCATAAAATAGACCGCCCGCTATGCCCAGTACTACCCCGATGAACAAACCCCAACCAGAAAGGGGACGGCGTGGGCGGCGATACTTACTGAATGAGTCAGGGGCATAGTTGCCGCTGGAGTCGTAGCGCGTCATGGCTGCACCGGCGCACTGAGCTGGCGGTAGGGTTCCATAATCGGTGTCAGCCGTCCAAGTCCTTCGGCCAGTACCACTAGATAGGAAACGTCGCTAGCATCCCTCGAACTGCTGATGTACCGCTCAGTTACCGCTTGAACGTAAGCCGGAATATTGGCGACCCCCAGTATTTTAAGGCGATCAAATGCGCCCCCCAAATCACCATCTTTGAGATAGCCGGTGGCGACCATCACAGTGTATTCATCTTTATAACGTTCGCCGAGGCTGGCTGCCGGGCTGTTTACAAATTGTGCGGGGAACTGCACCCAACCGAGGTACAACCCGGCGACCGCACCCAGAGCAAGGCCAACAAGGAGTGAAATGAGAAAACGAAGCATGTACTTTTAACCACTGCTACACAATGTGAAACGTAAAATATCAAGTTCTTATTCTAATGCAGAACGTAGAAGTCCACACGGTTGGATTTTAGGGCAAAAATGATCTTCAAGAAATGTTTGGCTGAGTTGGCAATTAGCAGGTAAAATGGTTTGACATGCCAGATGGAGTATGTTAATCTACCAAAGGCTCATTTGTTCAAAATAGCACAAAGTCCCTACCGGGAGCACGACGATGACTCTAAATGAATTCGCCCCAATTGCGGCGCTCATTATTTTGGCCGCGCTTATCGCATTTATTGTGACCAATATCTCTTGGGTGTTTGGTCCACTGCGTCCCACCTCGCGCAAGTCTGCTCCATATGAAAGCGGCATGAAGCCAATTGGCCCGGCTAACCGCCGTCTCCCCGTCAAGTTCTATCTCATCGCTGTCCTCTTCATTATATTTGATGTAGAAGTAGTCTTCTTTCTGCCGTGGGCCGTGGAAATGCGCGATTTGGGTGTTTACGGTTTAGTTGTTATGGGTGTGTTCTTCTTTATATTAACCATCGGATTCATATACGAGTGGAAGAAAGGGGCGCTGGAATGGGAGTAACTTCCAAACTCGGCAACCTTGGCGTGGTCACCACCACGCTGGATGCAGCAATCAATTGGGGACGCACTGGCGCGATGTGGCCGCTGCTTTTCGGTTTGGCCTGTTGCGCTATTGAGTACATGGGAACGCAGGCGTCAAGCTACGACCTGTCTCGTTTTGGCATGGAATTGAATCGTGCCAGCCCGCGTCAGGCTGATCTTCTGATCGTTTCGGGACGCCTAACCCGCAAGATGGCACCTGTTGTTCGCCAGTTGTATGACCAAATGTCCTCGCCCAAGTGGGTGATTGCAATGGGTGACTGCGCTTCGTGTGGCGGCGTGTATAACAATTATGCTGTTGTGCAAGGTTGCGACGAGATTATCCCTGTGGATGTTTACGTAGCGGGTTGTCCGCCTCGCCCTGAACAACTCCTGCATGGCATTATGACCTTGCACGAAAAGATCAAGGGCGACAGCATTCGCAACTGGGCCGTGAACGAGCCGATGAAGGTCTAGGGTTTTAGACTACAGTAATGGAGTAACACTATGAGTGTGCCAGCAGCACTAGACCCGGTGGAAGCCGTCAAAAAGGCTTTTCCGCAAGCCGTGGATGAAGTCGTGGAATATGCGGGGGAAACCACGCTTGTATTGAACCCGGATTACCTGCCGTCAGTAGCGCGGTATCTGCGTGATACGGCTGGATTAGTTTATAACTTCCTTTCCGACATCAGCGCTGTGGATTATTACCCCAACATTGAAAATCCACGTCCGGAGCGTTACGGTGTATGCTATCACTTGCTTTCGATGCTCTACGCGCGTCGGTTACGTTTGAAAGTCTATGTGTCGGAAGATGCGCCACAGGTTGAGACAGTCACTACCGTGTGGCCCGGCGCGAATTTCCCGGAACGTGAAGTCATGGACATGATGGGGGTGGATTTTAAGAATCACCCCGACAAGCGGCGCATCTTAATGCCGGAGGATTGGAACGGTCATCCACATCGTCGGGATTATCCACTAGGATATGAAACTCCGATGTTCTCGTTCAATGCCGACGAAATTATGAAGCACAAGCCGCGAGGAAAAGAATAAACCTTACGCCCTACCGGATAGGGGACGGAGTGAAGCATTATGGCGATACAAACGGGCGGCGATAATGAACGCATCAGTGAGTGGCAGGGCAGCCTTGATGAGTTAAAGGGTTTGGTTTCGGAACGAGCCATCACTGGCGAGACCATGCTCTTGAACATGGGGCCGCACCATCCCAGCACGCACGGCGTTCTGCGCCTGCTGTTGGAACTGGATGGCGAGGAAATTGTCTCCTGTCTGCCGGATGTTGGCTTTTTGCATACCGGTATCGAAAAGAATATGGAGTCCAAGACTTACGAAAAGGCAGTCACCCTAAGTGACCGCATGGACTATCTGGCTCCGATGTCAAATAATATGGCCTACTGCATGGCCGTAGAAAAGCTCACGGGGCTGGATGTCCCCAAACGCGCGCAAATAATGCGCGTGATTTGTATGGAAATGACGCGTCTCAACAGCCATCTAGTGTGGTTGGGGACACATGCTATTGATATGGGGGCGATGAGCGTCTTCCTGTATTGCTTCCGCGAGCGCGAGCTACTCCTAAAGATGTTTGAAATGCTTTCCGGACAGCGTTTGATGGGAAGCTACATTCGTCCCGGTGGTCTATGGCGCGACTTCCCGCCTGAATTCCTTCCGGCTCTGGAAAACTTCCTCGAAATATTCCCATCAAGAGTTGACGACTACGAAAAGCTGCTAACAGAAAATCCACTTTGGATTGACCGTACCCAGGGCATTGGTGTAATCGAACCGGAAAAGGCGCTGGCGTGGGGCGTAACCGGGCCGAGCCTGCGTGGCAGCGGTGTAGCGTGGGATCTACGCAAGTCCATGCCCTACAGCAGCTACGACGAGTTTGACTTCAATGTGCCTGTAGGTGAACACGGCGATGTTTATGACCGCTTCTACGTGCGTATTTTGGAAATGCGCGAGAGCGTTAAGATTTTGAAGCAGGCGATCAAGAAGCTGCCTGCCAAAGGCCCATTCCGTTCGGAAGATCGCAAGTTTGTGCCGCCGCCTCGCAGCGAGCTGGGGCAGAGCATGGAAGCGGTTATTCACCACTTTAAGTTGTGGACTGAAGGTTTCAGCGCACCCGACCAAGAAATATACTCCGCTATCGAAAGTCCTCGTGGAGAAATCGGTGTCTATATGCACGGCACAGGCGGGACGAAACCACGCCGTGTACATGTCAAGACGCCGTCATTTATCCACATTGGAGCGCTGCCTGTGATGACAACCGGGCACTTGATTGCCGATTTGGTGGCGATTATTGGTAGTGTGGATGTCGTGTTGGGTGATTGTGACCGGTAGAGACTGGTTTTTGGTTATCGGTTAGCAGCGCGAACGTGGTTTGAAGCTGTTAACCGTCAACTGTTAACTGATAACTCAGGGAAAAGATTATGGCTCTAGCAGAAAAATACGCTAAGCAGATAGAAAAACACTTTAGTAAATACCCCGACAAGCGCTCGGCGGTGATGCCTCTGCTGCACATTGCCCAGCAGGAATATGGCTGGGTTAGCCCGGAAGGTATTCACGAAGTAGCGGAAATCTGTGAGATGGACCCGACACAGGTGAAGTCCATCGCCGGTTTCTATACCATGTATTCTGAACATCCTAAAGGCAAATATTGGTTGCAGGTTTGCACCGATTTGGCATGTGCCTTATGCGGAGCGGATGAATATTATGAGGCACTCAAGAAAGAATTGAACGTAGAAGATCATGGCACATCGGAAGATGGTATGTTCACTGTCGAACATGTCATGTGTTTGGCGGCTTGTGATAAAGCGCCCATGTTGCAGTGCAATTTCCACTTTATGGAAAAGCTCGATAAGGACAAAATTCCCGACATGCTGGCAAAGCTGCGGGAAGATGCCACGAAATAGTACCGGGTAGACAGGGTAGGGGTTTGGCGCTGACAAGCCCGTTGTAATGTAACGAAAAGAGGATTATTACGATGCACATCCTGTTACGTGCGCGCGAAGTGCCAGACATCCACAAGCTGGATGTTTATGTAAAAAACGGCGGCTACGAAGGGCTGAAGAAAGCCCTCTCCATGAAGCCTGCTGAGGTTATTGATGTGGTGAAAGCCTCTGGTCTGCGTGGGCGCGGTGGTGCGGGCTTTTCGGCAGGCATGAAGTGGAGCTTTATTCCGCAGAATGAACCGGTCAAGTACGTGACCGTCAACTGCGACGAAAGCGAAACCGGCACGTTCAAAGACCGTGAAATTATCGAAACCAACCCGCACCAGTTGATCGAAGGCGCGCTGATTTGTGCCTACGCCATTCAAGCTAAAGCTGTTTACATCTATCTGCGTGGCGAGTTCTGGGATCAGGGACACGCGCTGGACGAATATATAGATGAAGCCCGGAAGGCAGGTTATGCCTTCGACAACATTTGTGGCAGTGGCTGGTCATGCCCCGTTTATACCCATCTCGGCGCTGGTGCCTATATTTGCGGTGAAGAGAGCGCCTTGCTGGAAAGTCTGGAAGGCAAGCTGGGACAGCCCCGCGTGCGCCCTCCCTTCCCGGCGCAGAAGGGTGGCGGTCTGTACGGCGAGGCGACGGTGGTCAACAACGTTGAAACCTTGACCAATGTCCCTTGGATTATGACGCATGGCGCGGACGAGTATAAGAAAATTGGTACTGAACAAAGCACAGGTACGAAAATTTTCTGCGTTAGTGGACATGTAGAAAAACCCGGCAACTATGAACTGCCATTAGGCACGACCATGCGCGAGTTGCTCTATACCCATGCCGGTGGCATCAAGGGCGGCAAGCAGATCAAAGGCATTCTTCCCTCCGGCGGTTCTGGCCCGATCATGCGCGTGAACGGCAATGATGATCCAATACTCGATACCAAATTGTCGTACGAAGATATGGCGAAAACAGGCTCAATTCTGGGTTCGGCATCAATCATCGTCATGGACGAAACAGTCGATATGACGTGGGTTGCCACACGGGTAATTCAATTCTTCAAGCATGAAAGCTGCGGCAAATGCACACCCTGCCGTGAAGGTACATACTGGTTAGAAAAAGTATGTGAACGCATCATGGCAAATGAAGCGCAGATGAGTGACATTGATCTGATTAGTAATATCGCCAAAAACATGCAGGGTGTGACTCTGTGTGCATTGGGTGATTTTGCTGCTAATCCGATTATCCACACGGTGAAAAATTTCCCGGAGGACTTCAAGCAGCATATCGCCAGCACCCCGACTACAACCGCCAAGAAGGGTGCGGCAGCGGGCGATTAGCATCGCGCCGGGTACTGATGTGGATCAGTCTCGGTTGCGATGATCGACAATGCGGCTATGCTTAACAATATGATGGATGAGCCAACCCCTACTCCTGACCAGCAACCTCTTTTAGAAGAGGCTGAAATGCCGATCGAGATGCTAAGGACGACGATTGATGAAGGGGTAGCGGATGCGGTGCCTGAGAGCCCGGTAAGTACCGAACCGGACGGAAATGTCAGTGAACCATTGGTTGAAGAAACTCCCCAATTAACACTGTGGGAGCGTGTGCGGCGGTGGTTGCTGCCCGGCAGGGATGACATGATGGCTCGGCTCAACGATCTGACAGATGCCATCGCTATGTCACCGGAAACGGCTTCGAACTACGTTCTACGGGGTGAACTGTATTTGGAAATGCGCGAATACCAACTTGCTGAAGCTGATTTTCAGCAGGGGTACGATCTCGCTGTCGCGCAGTTTGAGACGGCTGATTGGGGCGTGATGGAACAGGTGATGCGAGATAGGGCGCTGATGGGATTGCAGAAAGTTCGATAAAACAAAAATAACTACAGAAAACACATTCGTATTTCTGGACAACATTCGCTAAACTAGCAGGCTTATTGTGGCCTTTTGTACAAATGGATAATAGATGGTAACGAATATGACAACAACGGTCACCATTTTTATTGACGGCAAAGAATATCAGGTTAAACCGGGTGCAAATCTTGTGGACGTTGCCAAATGGCTTGGCAATGACGTTCCCGTTTTTTGCTATCATCCCAAGATGAAGCCTGTGGGTATGTGCCGCATGTGCCTCGTCGAAATGGGATCAGCTTTCGATCCAAAAGAGAAGAAGATCGTTCGCGACGAGCAAGGTAACCCGCAGATCCGCTGGATGCCCAAGCTGCAAACGGCTTGTACCACTACCGTGTATGAAGGTCTGGCAATTAAAACCAACACCTCGCTGGTAGATGACGCCCGTGAAAATGTGGTTGAATTCATTCTCACCAGCCACCCGCTGGATTGCCCCATTTGCGACAAGGGCGGCGAATGCCCGCTGCAAAATTTGACGATGGAACACGGGCCGGGTACGACCCGTATGAACTATGCTGACAAGCAGCACCTCGACAAACATGTACCGCTGGGTGATTTGATCTTCCTTGATGAAGAACGCTGCATTCAGTGCGCGCGTTGCGTGCGTTATCAGGGCGAAGTTGTTGGTGATGATGTGCTGGCCTTCCATGAACGCGGACGGCGGCTGCAGATTATTACCAATAGCCAACCGGGATTTGACAGCTATTTCTCTGGCAATACCACTGACATTTGTCCGGTAGGGGCGCTGACCACAGCAGACTTCCGCTTTGGCGCACGTCCATGGGAATTGACCGAAGTACCCAGCATCTGCCCCTTCGACGCGGCAGGCAGCAACATTAGTTTGAGTACTCGCCTTGATCGCGATTTCGGTGGACGCGCCATGATAAAGCGTGTCATGCCGCGCCAGAACGAATTTGTTAACGAAATCTGGATTAGCGACAAGACGCGCTTTGGGCATCACTTCACGCGCGACACTGCAACCCGCCTGATGGAGCCCATGCTTGGCAAGGGCAGCGGCCTTTCACCGATTGCATGGAACGAGGCTCTGCAACAGGTGGCGGACCGGCTCAAGACATCCGGAGATGATGTGGCGGCGATTGCCGGAAGCGGTATGAGCAATGAAGACCTCTACGCCTTGAAGCAGGTTGTTACAGGGCTAGGTGGCAAGCGCTTGGGCGCATGGCCGCCCACACATGGTGGCGCTGATCTGGTAGCGCAGGTAGGTGTCGGACAGGGTACGAATCTAAGCAATCTTGGCAAAGGTGATGCCATTCTCGTCGTGGCGAGCGACCTTGAAGAAGAAGTGCCAGTTTGGTATCTGCGGCTCAAGCAGGCCCATGATCGCGGCGCTTACCTCGTGGTGATGAATGCCCTCCCAACGCGCTTAGACGCTTTCGCTGATGAAACTATTCGTTACGACTATCCCGATGCTGCGAATGCCTTTAGTTTGCTGCACGACCGTTACAAGGAATACGGCAAGAAACTTTCTGAGGCGGCTAATCTCATTATTGTTGCGGGCGCAGAAGGGCTAACTCTGGAAGCCAGCAGCGCCTTAATGCAAAGCGCCGCCAACTTCCTAATTGAAAGCGGGCATGTCGGCAAGCCTCAAAATGGTTTGCTTGCGCCGCTGCCCGGCGCAAATGGCATGGGCCAGCATTACTTCGGTTTTACCCCGGAAGCCACACAAGACATTATTCAAAATCCACCCAAATCGCTGATCGTAGCACAGGCGGACTTGTTGCTGGATGACCCCACCGCTAAACAGTGGTTGAGCAAGATTAAGAATGTCATTTTCCTGAGCATGTTCACCGACGAAGTGCCCGAATGGGCAAATGCAGCTTTCCCGATCCAGAGCTTTGCCGAACGTGATGGATCTTTTGTTAATGGTGAGCGGCGCGTGCAGCGCTTCTACACGGGTCAGGGGCCGCTCGGACAGGCGTTGCCTGCGTGGCAAATCTTGACACGGTTGGGTGACAAGCTGGGGCAGGGTAAAGAGAAGCTATCCGCTTCTATGGTAATGGCAGATATTGTCAAGAATGTTCCTGCTTTTGCAGGCTGCACTTACAGCGAACTGGCGAAAGTCGAACGGCAGTATCCGGTAGTAGGTGGCAGCGATCTGTATTACGGCGGTACGGCCTACCAGAACAAAGGTGGTATAGGCGTACAAATTCCTTCCGCAGCCGACAACGGTGAAAAAGTTGAGCCATCTGCGCGCGGTGGTGGCATGGCTGAACTGCCCAAGGGGCAGTTCATGGTGGTACCGGTGACGCGGTTGTATAATCGTGAACGTGTCTTCCGTTCAGCAGAATTGGTGCATCCGCGTGTTCCAGATCCGTTTGTGGAAATTAACAGCGCCGACGCTAAGACACTTGGCATCAGCAACGGCGACATGGTGACAATCAGTCTGGGTGGCGAAGCGAAGGCCCTGACGGCCCGCGCACATGTTAACGGGGGTGCGCCAAAGGGTACTGTGGTTGTGCCCCGCCACTTAAGCGATATTCCCGCGCCGCTGTCGATAACGGCAGGCGAAGTCGTGAAAGCCTAATTTTATTGATAAGGACGCTAGAGACAGCGTCCATTTCTGTTGTGATTTAAGAGTTGAAGGGGCTGGGTATGGCTGAATCAACAATGAATAGGAACTCAGCACGCAGTGGCGGCTTCCGCATCTCGCTGCCTCTGGTGATCGGCATCATCGTGGCAGTTGTGCTGGTAGCCTTGTTGATAGGTGATGTACTTTTATTGCTGACGGGTGGGGGTGGCCTCATCTTTACCGTTGGTGACGCAGTACTGAACTTTATTTTCAATCCGGGACAGCGGGTAGATCCTGCGAATATCGTGGTGTGCAAGACCGTATCCGGTTGTGGCACCATCTATCCGTTCGTATATGGCGCGATACTCCTGCTAACTGTGATTACAGGTTTTGCCTATACCACATTGCTGGAACGGAAGTTTATTGCCTACTTTCAGCAGCGGGTTGGCCCTAATCGGGTTGGCCCGTTGGGGTTGATGCAACCGGCTGCTGATGCTGTCAAGTTAATCACCAAGGAAGATATTGTGCCGTCTGGCGCGTCTTACTGGGTGTGGTTGATCGCCCCTATGATTAAGGCTGTACCTGTTCTGGTAGTGCTGGCGGTCATTCCGCTTGGACCGGACTTGCTCATCCCATGGTTTGATGGCAAATGGTATCAAGTATCGCTTTCCTTCGCTGACCCCAGTGTTGGAGTGTTATTCATTCTAGGCATAACCAGCATCGGAACATACGGTATCGTATTGGCGGGTTGGGCTAGCAACAATAAATATGCTCTACTCGGCGGTTTGCGTGCGGCATCCCAAATGGTTAGCTATGAATTGACACTTGGGTTAGGTATGGCAATTCCCGTCATGATAGTAGGCAGCATGAGCCTCGGTGATATTACGCAGGCGCAGCCCATGTTCTGGAACTGGTTTATCTTCCAAAATCCGCTGGCAGCCGCAGTGCTGTTCATCGCTCTGTTGGCTGAAGTCAGCCGAGCGCCATTTGATCTGGTTGAAGCGGAACAAGAATTGACGGCCGGGTTCATGACTGAATATAGCGGTATGAAGTTCGCCCTCTTCATGATGGCCGAATATCTGGGCATGATCGCTATCAGCATGATCTTCTCGGCGCTCTATTTGGGTGGTTATCAAGACGGTTTTGGCTTGGTAAATAATGTGCCTATACTCGGCCCACTGGTCATGATCGGCAAAGTTGTGCTTTTGCTGATTTTCATGATCTGGATACGCGCCACACTCCCCCGCATCCGTTACGACAAATTGATGCAATTCGGGTGGAAGATATTGTTGCCTCTGGCGCTGGTTGCAGTCGCTTGGACAGCTATATCGTTGGTCGTTGGCGATACCTTTAAGAGTTCGATAGCCTACGGTATCACGGCAGGCGTGTTGTTCTTGCTGGTAGCCGCGTTTGGATATGTATATCTCCAGCGTCTGGGCAAGAGTGACGGCGAAGAAGTAGTGGATGATCTGGCTGACGATCCTATTGTGACCGGTGAACAGCGCGGCATCGGTTGGGGTGCGTTGAATGTGGTTGCTGCGTTGCTGGCAATTCCGTTTGCACTGCTCAACTTGCTGGTCGACCAGCTCGACAAGATCGCAGGGATGGGAAACAAACCCATTAATACAGGTAAAGAACTAGCGGTGGTGGAAAATCCAAGCGTCGTCGCTTCGCGCAAGTACGTCGAGTCTGCTCGCAATGCTATTGCCGCCGCGCCCGCATTGCCAGCCGAGGGCGCACCTGCGCCAAAAGCTGTTCCTGCACCGAAGGCGGTGGCAGCACCAGCCGGTGATGCAGCACCCAAACCAGCAGCGGGCGGCGCGAAGCCGAAGTTTGACAAAGAAGCCATGCTCGCCAAGATTCGTGAGAAAAAAGCCAATAAAGGTTAACGCTAGTACACACATATCTGATCTGGTAGGAACAATCATGGGCGAACTTTGCGATGCCCTCCGCGCAGAACAGGTTACGAGGAGTGTAGTAAAACAATGAATGTAATACGTGGGTTTGCGACAACGTTTAAACACCTGCTGGAAGAGCCGGTCACAATTCAATATCCTGAACAGGTACAGGAATTTGCGGAACGCTACAAGGGGCGGCACGAACTCAAGCGCTACGATAATGGCCTGGAAAAATGTATCGGTTGTGCGCTGTGTGCAGCAGCTTGCCCAGCAGATGCCATTTGGGTGGAAGCGGCGGAAAATACGGATGAAGCCCGCTTCAGTCCCGGCGAACGTTACGCTAAAACCTACGAGATAAATATGTTGCGCTGCATCTTCTGTGGATACTGTGAAGATGCCTGCCCGACAGAAGCTATCGTACTGGGGCACGAGCATCGTTTGAGCTTCACAGATCGGCGGGACGCGATCTTTACGAAAGATATGCTCTTGAATGCCCCACCTGACGGTAAACCGGATACTCCGCAGAAAGTCGAGCCGGGTGTCTACAATCGAGCAATACCGGATATGGCTGACCCGTTGTAGACCGGGTGGGAAGTATGTGGTTAATAGTCAGGGGCGCGAGTTTCAGCGCCCCTCATCGCGCAATAGAGCAGAAAAGCATCAATAAACTAGAAATTTTTGGCTATTAACTGGAAACTACTATTTGAAGTCTGGCATGGTTTGCGCTAAACTGCACAATCGTTGGCAGTTGGCGTCCAATAATGGTGGAAATGCTTTATGTTAGCACTGTTTGTAATATTGGTTTTGGTATCGGTAGGCTCAGCTGTTTTGATGTTAGCGAGCGAAGATGCCATCCATAGCGCCCTGTTTCTGATCATAAATTTTGTCTGCGTAGCTATAATGTATCTGATGCTGGATGCGCCTTTCCTAGCGATGATACAAATTGCCGTCTATGCTGGCGCGATCATGGTGTTGTTCCTATTCGTCATTATGTTGCTGGGTGCCGAAAAACTGACCGCGCCTGCTCGCCGTTTCCGTTGGCTGAGTGTTGGCGCAACGGCTCTAGCGGGTATTTTTGCAGTCGTAGCGGCCTATGTCATCACCAACTCCAAAATTGACCTGACCCCCGGCAACCCCAGTGAAACAATGCTGCGTGTGGTACATGCTGCGCCCTACACTGGCCCGGTTGATGTGTATGCGAATGGAGAACTATTCGCCAGTGATGTCAATTTTGGTGAAGCCACAGCATTCAAAGCGGTTACACCGGGTGAGTACAGCATCAGCCTGAACCCTGCTGGGACTGCCAATCCTGTCCAGTTAGTGAGTGTGACCATTGCAGGCGATACCACCCGCCGTGCGAACACATTCACAGTAATTGCCTTTGGTGGGACACGAAGTTTGCCACCGAACGTTGGTTTGTTGCCAGATAATCTGGAACCCGTGGACGCGCGTACCGGTCGCGTGACTATTTTTAATGCTTATCAATCACCGATCAATGTTGTGGACTTTGGTTCAGATGGTGACGCAGGTGAAACCGATCCGGCCAAGCGTGATGATCGCGTTGTCGTCGCGGACATACAGTCTGGCAGCGCGTTTACACTTCCACTATTGAGTGAGGGGCTGTCACTTCGTTCGTGGGCGCTAACGGATGTGGATGCAAATCAGCCCGATCTGGCTAAGCTCCCCTTACTAACACGTTTGGATAATCCACAGGTGTATAGCATCAAACGCGACACCGCACAGTTGTGGGTAGTGGCAACTGAAAGCCTGTTTGATGGTTCAACGCGCGAAGTTGCTATACCGGTGGTGAGCGAAAGCATTTCGCAGTTTGGTGGCCCGTCTGCGGTGGGTGAACTATTGTTTAGCCAATATATGCTGCCCTTCCAATTGATTGCTATTCTGCTGTTGGCAGCGATGGTAGGCGCGATAGTCCTGACGCATAAAGAAGGCTTCCAACCCCGCCGTCGTGATGTACGCCGCCGCGTGATGAAACCGCTGAGCAGTGTGATTGCTGATCAGGTGGGACATGATGTATCAGGTGAAGACCTGCCGCGCTTGCCGGAGAGCCAACCGGAAGCCATAGGAGATTAACTGCAGCGCCAGATACATAATGCTGGGGCTTTGATCGTTAATGGTTATGCGATAACCGTTAACTGACGAGGGAGACGAAGAAGATGTTGCAAACTGAGTGGTTCGTGATGTTAAGCGCCGTGCTGTTTATTCTGGGCGCTATGGGTGTTTTGCTGCGTCGCAATGCTATCCTATTGTTCATGTCTGTGGAACTGATGTTGAACGCGGGCAACTTGGCATTGGTTGCGTTTGCAAAACACTGGAACCAGATGGAAGGCCATCTTTTTGTATTCTTCGTCATCGCTGTAGCGGCGGCGGAAGTGGCAGTTGGTTTGGCGCTGATTGTCGCGATCTTCCGTACGAAGAAGAGTATTAACATTGACGAATTGCACCAGATGGAAGGCTAAAAGGCAGTATCGGGAAGGTGATACCGGGTTGATGTTTTGGCAAAACCCGGAACCCGGCACTTCTGAATACTGAGGGGAACTATGGAAAATTACCCGCAGCTAGTAACATTGATAGTTTTTATCCCGCTGATCGGGTTTGTTATTAACCTGTTCTTTGGGGCACGCTTGGGTGAACGGTGGTCCGGCCTCATCGGCTCGACAGCTAGCGTTCTGGCATTTGTCGTGGCGCTGCTGCTATGGAGCTACCTCATTAACAGCGGCTACGAGTCGGCGGTAGTGAATCCACCGTTCCTGAATGGTTGGATCACAATCGCCTCTGCTAAGGTGGATATTCCGTGGCAAATGCGAGTAGACACCTTAAGTGTGACCATGATGTTGGTGGTAACCGGCGTTGGTTCACTCATTCACATCTACGCCACTGGCTACATGCATGGCGATCCGCGCTTCTCTCGCTTCTTTACCTACCTGAATCTGTTCCTCGTCTTCATGCTGATTCTGGTGACAGGCAACAACTTCTTGATGATGTTTGTTGGTTGGGAAGGCGTGGGGTTGTGTTCATTCTTGCTCATTGGCTTCTGGTTTGACAAAACGAAGGGCGTGGGCTGGAAGAATAGTAATGCTGCCCGCAAAGCCATGATCGCCAACCGTGTCGGCGATTTTGGCATTTTGATGGCGATCTTCCTGATGTTCTGGACTTTTGGCACGCTGGATTATTTCCGCCCCGGCGAAATTGCTAATGTTCATCTAGCTGAAGAAGAGCACGAAGCGGCGCTGGTCGCTGCCGAGAGTGGTGCTGCCAGCGAGGGTGCACCTGTTGCCGAAGGCGAACACGGTGAAGCTGCTCCTGCTGCGGAAGGTGAACACAGTGAAGCTGCACCGGCAGCCGAAGGTGAACACGGTGAAGCAGCAGTACCCGAAGTGGTTTTCTACAATAACGACCACATCGAACTACGTCAATTAGGCGTCTTCGGTCAAGCCGAGCGTATGATCGAAGCCAAGCAAGAAATTGATTTTGGTCCGTTCTCATTGCCGATAGAAACAGTTCTCGTACTGATTACGCTGTTTATGCTCTTGGGTGCAACAGGTAAATCAGCACAAATCCCATTGTTTGTGTGGCTGCCGGATGCTATGGCGGGTCCAACGCCTGTCAGCGCGCTCATTCACGCTGCTACGATGGTCACTGCGGGCGTTTACATGATGGTTCGCAGCAATGTTTTCTTCTACAACGCCGAATTGACTTCACTCATCGTTGCCATCGTCGGCGCAGCAACCGCCTTGATGGCGGGTTTTGTGGCGCTTGGGCAGTGGGACATCAAGAAAGTCTTGGCCTATAGTACTGTCAGTCAGCTTGGGTTTATGGTGGCGGCAGTTGGTGTAGGCGCATACGGCGCGGCCATGTTCCATCTAGTTACCCATGCATTCTTCAAGGCGCTGTTGTTCCTCGGCAGCGGTTCGGTCATTCACGGTGTGGAACACGGGCACCACATTGCCCACGAACGCGCCGGACACGGACATGGCGAACATGATGCTCATCATGCTGATGGGCATGGTCATGACGACCATCACGAAGAGGAACACGAGTTTGACCCCCAGGACATGCGGAATATGGGCGGCCTTGCCAAGCGTATGCCCCTTACCTATATCACTTATTTGATCGGCACATTGGCGCTGGCCGGTGTTTGGCCGCTGGCCGGTTTCTGGTCGAAGGACGAAATACTGGCCGACTCATGGCTAGCCGGTATCGTGGACAACAAACTGGCTGGCTTCATTGCTTTTGCCTTTTTGCTTGTAGCTGCGGGCTTTACAGCTTTCTATATGTGGCGTCAGATCGAGATCGTATTCTTCGGTAAACCGCGTACAGATGCTGCCGATCATGCCCCTGAAAGTTCACCTGCGATGGTTATTCCACTGCTGGTTCTGGGTGTGCTTAGCCTGATCGGTGGTTTCGTGATGAACGTTCCATCAGGCGCTGGTATCTTCGCCATCTTTGATTTGTTCAACAACTGGTTCGGGACGCACAAATTTACCGAATGGCTTGAACACAGTGTTGCCCATGCACATGCGGCTGATTTCCAACCATTAGTTGCCATCATTTCGCTGGTATTGGCATTGGGCGCGATTGGCTTTGCGCGCTCAATTTATGGGCGTGGTAAATCTGCCAATGTGGATACCCAACCAGATCCGTTTGAGAATGCCGTGCCGAATGGCGCGATGGCCTTCCGGTTGGCGAACGCCAAGCTATATTGGGACGAGACCTATTTCCGTCTGTTCGAGAATCCGTTCAATAAACTGTCCGTATTCTTGGCCGATACGCTTGACTGGCGCTTCTGGCACGATTATTTCCATGAAACTGTCATTGCCAAAGGCTTTAACGGTATCGCCAGTATTCTCAGCAATCCGGTTGATCTTGGAATCATTGACGGCATTGTTAATGGTGTTGGCAAGCTGGCTCAGTGGGTTTCTGGCCGGATGCGCTTGGTGCAAACAGGTTATGTCCGCACGTATGCGGTTACGTTCTTGCTCGGTGTGGTGCTGATCATTGTGATTTTGCTGCTGCCGATGGTGCAGCAGGGATGATGAGGGAGTAATGCTTATGAATTCTGCGATAACCATCGCCTCAGTGGTGTTGTTCCTGCCGCTGATCGGGATGATCGTGCTGCTGTTCTTGCGCGAACCTGCCGATGGTCACGGCAACAATAACCTGAAATGGACGGCCTTTGGCTTTAGCGTGGCAACGTTGGTAGCCACCATTGTTATGTGGGCCAGCTTTGATCCCGCCACACCCGGTCTGCAATTTGTTCAGCAGATGAACTGGATACCGTCTGTCGGCATTAGCTTCTACATTGGTGTGGATGGCATCAGCATTCTTTTGATTGTGCTCACTGCCTTCATCATGCCGGTAGCCATACTCAGTTCGTTCCGTGCCCATGTCATCCACGAACGTGGACGTGAGAAATTGTACTATGCGTTCATGCTCCTGCTCGAATTCGCTATGCTCGGCGTGTTCGTAGCGCAGGACTTGTTCATGTTCTACATCTTCTGGGAAGTAACGCTCGTTCCGATGTATTTCCTCATCGGCATCTGGGGTGCAGAACGTCGGATTTACGCGGCAGTCAAATTCTTCCTCTATACAATGGCCGGTTCAATCTTAATGCTGCTGGCGATCCTGTATGTGGGGACGCAAGTTGGCACATTCTCAGTGCCCGATATTATCGCCGCAGTGCAGGCTAACCCCAACTTATTCCCCTTCGCCGGCATATTTAGCACACAATCATTCCTATTTCTGGGTTTCTTGATCGCCTTTGCCATCAAAGTACCCATTTGGCCGCTGCATAGTTGGTTGCCGGATGCTCACGTGCAAGCGCCGACGGCTGGTTCTGTCATTCTGGCAGGTGTTTTGCTGAAGCTCGGTACCTATGGCATCGTCCGCTTTTGCTTGCCAATGTTCCCTGACGCGGCTGCCAACTGGGCGCCTTTTGTCGCTACATTGGCGGTGATCGGCATCATTTATGGCGCGTGGGTTAGCTACGCGCAAACCGATGTCAAGAAATTGGTCGCGTATTCCTCTGTCAGCCATCTCGGTTTTGTCGTATTGGGTATTTTCTCGCTCAATCAGGTCGGCATACAGGGCGCTATCCTTCAGATGGTCAATCACGGTATCAGCACAGGCGGCTTGTTCTTGCTCGTCGGCATGCTGTACGAACGTCGCCATACCAAAGACATCGCAGCTTACGGGGGTATTTGGAAAGTTCTGCCTGTCTTCGGCGGATTGAGTCTGGTGATTACATTAAGCAGCATGGGTCTTCCCGGTCTGAATGGGTTTGTCGGTGAGTTCACGATTTTGCTGGGCGCATTCGGCAGCCAGATATTGGGCTTCGTCTTCACCCTGTTTGCCACTTTGGGCGTCATCATGGCGGCAGTTTATATGCTCTATATGTTCAATAAAGTGTTTATGGGCGAAGTGACCCACGAAGAAAATAAGACCCTTGAAAAATTGCACTGGCAGGAAACGACGGTGTTAGTCGCGATGATTGTCGTCATCCTGTGGATTGGGTTGCAACCTGCTCCGTTCTTCGGTTCGATGGATAGCAGTGTTAACCATCTAGTTCAGACGGTCAGTAGTGCTGCTTCCAGCGTGGCGCTGCGCTAAGGAAAATGGATTTAAGCGTGTGTAGGGGCGCAGCATGCTGCGCCCCTATCAATGAAACCCATCTCCATTTGGGTTAGGGGAAAAATATGTTTCAAGTACCAAATTTCGTCGATCTGAACATGTGGCTTACTGCCCCGGCGACTGTCATGGCGCTGGGTGCATGTTTGCTGCTGATGGTTGATGTACTGTTCATCCCGCGTGAACGAAAGATCGTCACCGCATGGCTTTCGATTGGCGTGGTTGTGGTGGCCTTTGTCGTCAATATGTTTACCTTCAATGAGACTGGCAGCGCCTTTATGGGGGCCTTCGTGGCCGACGGTTTCACCAGTTTCGCCAACATTGTTATTCTCGCCACCGGGTTCATTAGCCTTCTGCTGAGTATTGACTACGTTAAGCGGGCCGGGATTGAGCGTGGTGAATTTTATGCGCTGATTTTGTTCAGCCTCAGCGGCATGATGTTCATGGCGAGCGCCAATGACTTGGTAACAATATTTGTCTCGTTGGAACTTCTCAGTATTCCACTCTATGTATTAGCGGCCTTCCGCGTGCCTGATGTGCGTTCGGAAGAAAGTGGCATGAAGTATTTTATCTTGGGCGCATTCGCTAGTGCCTTCTTTGTGTATGGGTCAGCGTTGGTCTTCGGGGCGACTGGATCAACCAGCTTGCCCGCCATATTCAGTGGCGTACAAAACATCGTTGCTACTGGCGGTTCGTCTGCATTCTTGCTGTTGTTGGGTTCAGGACTGATTTTGGTCGGCTTGGGCTTCAAAGTAGCGGTTGTGCCGTTCCATATGTGGACACCAGATGTCTACGAAGGTGCGCCTACCCCCGTTACCGCCTTCATGAGCGTTGGCGCTAAAGTCGGTGGTTTCGGTGCGCTGCTGCGTATTGTGCTGGTAGCATTGCCAACCTTTATGTTGAAAGATGGACAAACAGCCGCAGCGTGGCAGCAAACGTTCTGGATTGTTGCAGCGGCAACCCTTATCCTCGGTAACTTCGTCGCGATTGCCCAGACCAACATCAAGCGTATGCTGGCCTATTCCTCAATCGCTCACGCAGGTTATATTATGATGGCGGTAGCTGCTGCCGGTACGCTGGGTCTAGGGCTGGACGCAGCACGTGCTGCGCTGCTCTACCTGCTGGCCTACATGTTCACCAATCTCGGCGCGTTCGGTGTTGCAATGGCAATCGAGAAGGATGATGGCAGCGGCACCAGCTTGGAAGATTTCGTCGGGTTAGCTAAGAGCCGCCCCGGACTGGCTATCATGATGGCCGTCTTTATGCTCAGCTTGACAGGTATTCCATTAACAGCAGGCTTCATTGGTAAGTGGTTTGTCTTCAAAGCCGCTTTAGATGCCAATCTCATTCCACTGGCGGTCATCGGTGTGCTGACAAGTGTAGTGAGCGCCTTCTATTATGTGCGTATCATCGTCAACATGTACCTGCGTGATGGCGACGGCGACAAGGCAGAAGGGGCGACCAACTACGTCAGTTGGGCTGTCTATGTGGCGTTTGCCGGTACGCTGGTGATGGGCATACTACCATTCCTGGCAACCACCATTACCGACAATATGTTCCTTGCCGCATCAATTGTCAAATGATAAGTGCCTAAAACAACTTGAACGAAAAAGGCGAGTATACATACTCGCCTTTTTTATTGATCTACGGGGATGATTTGCTGACGAAAGGATTCTTTATTGGATCTGCAGCAGCACGTGAGCATCGCGCCACATACCTTCCAAATCGTAATATCGGCGTTTTTCAGCCTGAAACAGATGCACGACAATATTACCGTAATCCATCAGCACCCATCCGCTTTCCGGCTTGCCTTCAACTGAAAATGGCAGCTTAGCAAAATTCTCTTTTACCTGTTCACGGACGTTGTCGGCCAGTGCGCGCAGTTGTCGGTCACTGTTGCCGGTACAAATCACAAAGTAATCAGCAATGATGGCATCCGGGCGCAGGTCGAGCAGGACAATATCTTCTGCTTTTTTGTCTTCGACTACATTCACGATATAGCGAGCGAGTTCAATCGATTCCAGGGTAAAACTCCTTTAATGCAACTATCTATCGGCATTGTAGCATAGGCTTTCGGGGAAGCAACGCACAACTATTGGAGAAATTCCCGGACTGCGCCCACCACCTGCTGCGGACTTTCATCCAGTGGTTGATGGTGAATACCCGGCAGCTCTAGCAATTGTGCGTTAGGAAGTCGGTGGGCCGCTAACCGGCCTTCATCAGGTGGAACGGTGGTATCGTTACTGCCCACGATGACCAATGCCGGATGCTGGATATGGGGTAGGTGCGGCTCAAGATTCTGGCGCGCGATGCTGGCGAGTGCATAGGCTGATGCCTGCCACGATGCCCGCTGATAATCTTGCACGATGCGGGCAGTGGCCTCTTGATCGAGATACCAATGGGTAGGGCCACCCAGTAACGGCATGAGTATATTTTGCGAAAGCAGCCAGAACGGTTTGGATTTAGCGAGCGCAAAGTTGGCCCACTCGCCTGTGAAGAGTTTATTCAGATCAACCATGAAACCGTAGCGACCTGTAACAACCGGGGACATGAGTACCAGACGCTCCGTGAGATCGGCGCGAAGTGTCGCGAGTTTGAGCGCCAGCATTCCGCCCATCGAGTGCCCGATTATGAGCTTGGGCTGAAGTTGGTGCTGTTCACAGAAGTCCAGTAGCCTTTCGGCGTGGTGTTCGATGTGGATGGGTTCGTCACCCTGTGGACGTGGCGATTGACCGAAGCCGTACAGGTCTACCGCCCAGAAGCGCGCGTCCGCTTGCAGATCACGGCTGAGACGCGACCACATCTGACCGGAACTTGCCCAGCCGTGGATGAGCAGCACGTCGGGCCCGTCGCCGAGGATTGTATAATGAAGCGAAGAAATTGAATGTGTGACCAACATAAGCGGATTATAACATAGCTTGGTATTGGCGAGGTGCAGGGTTTTGGACGGCAATCAACCAGAAATGCTGACCATTGGTGAAGTGGCTCAGTTGGCGGGCGTACAAACGTCCACCTTGCGTTACTACGAAAGTATCGGCCTGCTGCCCGCACCGCGGCGGGTGAGCGGGCAGCGTCGCTACACCACTGCTGTACTGCCCTTGCTGGCTGTCATTCAACTGGCAAAAGAAGCTAATTTCTCGCTACCAGAGATCGAAACGCTGCTTCACGGTCAATCCGAAAATGGCGGTGTGTCCGCACGCTGGCGCGAACTAGCTGCCCGCAAAATTCAAGAACTGGATGCCGTGATCGTCCGCGCACAGGACATGCGAGCTTTGCTGCAAGAAGCCCTCACCTGTGACGCGCTGCAATTTGAACTGGATCAGGTTCAGCCGGAATAAGCCCACCTTAACTCCTACCGTAAGTTTCCAAATTCTAATGAAATCTCAAAATTTCCTGCTTGACTTAAAGTTGGCTTTAAGTTGTACATTTGGTCTGTAGAATGAATTTTCTGTGGATGATATGTTGCGAGGAGGTGTACTGCATGGCGCGAGAGAACCAACGGTATGAACAGGAATTTATTGCTACCGCTAAAGTAAAAACGGGAAAAGATGTCCCGGAATGGATGGCTGTGGTCAAAAGCAGTGGGCTAGACAAGATGAACGCCATTGTCAAATGGTTGAAGGAAACGCACAAGCTCAATCATTCGCAGGCTGCATTTATTGCTGGCATCTACTTGAATGGTGGACAACCTGTTTACGATTACGAGCGATTATTCGCCAATCTATTTGCGGGCAAGGATGCCTTGCTGCCCACGTATCGCATATTGGAAGATCGGCTCAAGTCGGCTGTACCGGAGGCGGACTGTGTGCCGACCAAGACCTATATTTCGATCGAAGGCAAACGCTGTTTTGCCTGTGCCACGATGACCAGCAAAAATATCCGGGTTGGCTTGGACTTGGGCGATAAACCTTTCGACTCTTATGTGCAGAAAGCCAAAAGTTTGGGTGCGATGCCTAATCTGACCCATATGATTGAGGTCAGTCAAGCAGGGGATGTGAATGACGAATTGTTGGGGTATGTCCGTCAAGCCTATGACCGGGTGCATAACAAATAATAATCCGACAGCCAAATACACAATTTCATTAGGTGAAGTGAGGTCGAAAATGACCGGGAGAACCACATGGGCGACATGCAAACGGTAATGCAAGAAACGTTAATTCCAGTGATGATTGATGCTAAGCTGCTGATTGAGATAGCGGAACGCAATCTGCGCACATTGATGCGGCAGCTCAATGGCTTGACGCACGAACAAAGCCTACTGCAACCGCCGTTTCGCGGCAATTGCTTGAATTGGGTGGTAGGGCATCTCGTAACCAGCCGTGAACGGATGCTGCTGCTCGTGGAGGCTGAACCTGTTTGGACGGAGGAACAGCGCAAGCGTTATGAGCGGGGTTCTGAGCCAGTGACTGCCGGAAGTGATGCTTTACACTTTGATCAGATTGTCGCTGCTTATGAGACGACCCATCATCGGCTGATAACTCGCTTACAATCCGTCACACAGGATGAACTGAATGTTCGCAAAGCACCCTACAATATTCCGGCTGATCCTGAACCGGTTTGGGATTGGCTGCAATTTTTGTTATGGCATGAAACCTATCACATCGGCAACACCGAACTGCTGCGGCAGTTAGCCGGCACGAATGACAAGGTAATCTAAGTGCTTCGTCCTGTAAATATACTGGCTAAAAAACGGATTTTTGTAGTGGCGCACCTGTGTGTGCGTCCGCGTTTGAAATTTATGGGATGCAGCACTAAGTGCGTTCGAATAAACTAGGTTGCATTTTTTCCGTAGGGACTGGGCGCGCCCAGTCCGATTCTTTATTTCATTTGTACCAGAATTCATTATGCGAGTGTCCTGAGTATCCCGATTTTGATTCCTGTTAGACAAAAGCTTATCCGCTAATTTGTTATAATTGGCGTTACTTGCCAGTCAGCAGGAGTGCCAGATGCCAGAAGGTCTTCAATGTGAGTATGTTGACGGAATACTCGTCCAGACATTCACTGACTCCAATGATGCCGCAGTAGCAGCTTGGGCAGCAATCCTCGATGATGCAATGGCACAATCGACACCAGACATTCCCTTCCGTGTTCTGGTGGATGTATCTGCTAAGCAGGTGAGCTTCACGCGTGCCGCGCGCCAGCACACTACAATATTGTTCACCCGTCATCGCCAGCAGCCGGGCCGGATCGCGTTTTTCTTTAGCAGCCGTACAGCACCTTATTTTTCACGTATATTCTTTGCCTCGTTAGGAAAACTAGCCTTTGAATTGAACCATTTCAGCAGTCCTGAGAAGGCCATCGAATGGCTAAAACTGCCTTGACTCCTTAAACGACATCGTTCATTTTTCTCCCTTGCTCTGCTACCATTGCCCGTCAGTATTAAAAAGCAGAGTATTCCCCATGAGTGAACAACAGCTAGAGTTTATTGTTACAGCAGCAGGCGAACGGCTCGATAAGCTGGTCGTTGAACAGGTCGGCGATAGTCTATCGCGCGCACAGGTACAGGTCCTTATCAAAGAAGGTAAGGTGACGGTTAATGGTTCTCCTGTCAAATCAGGTGTGAAGCTCAAGGGAGGTGAACATATTCAAGTGATCATCCCCGTGCGTGAGACACCTGCTGAAGTTCTTCCGGAAGCTATCGCCTTGAATGTTCTGTATGAAGACGATGTTCTCGCTGTAATTGACAAGCCGGCCGGAATGACCGTGCACCCCGGTGTAGGCAATGAAACCGGTACGTTGGTCAGTGCCATGCTCGCGCGCTGGCCGGAGATCGTAGCCATGAACATTGTCGAGAAGCGGGCAGGTATTGTGCACCGCCTCGACAAGGACACCAGCGGATTAATCGTGATTGCTAGGACAGACGCTGCCCGCCTGAAGCTGCAGGCCCAGTTCCAGTCGCGCACAGTTGAAAAGGTGTATCTGGCGCTGCTGGAAAAGAAACCGCCTACCGAAACAGGCCGCATTGAAGCACCGATTGGCCGCGATCCCAATCAACGTAAGCGCATGGCAGTCATGCGCGGAGGAAAACCTGCCATTACCGAATATCAAGTAGTCGAGCAGGACTTTAATGGCGAACAAGCCTTAGTGCGAGTCAGGCTGTTGACGGGCAGAACCCATCAAATCCGTGTTCATATGGCATTTATCGGCTGTCCGATTGTGGGGGACAGCGTCTACGGCTACCGCAAACAACGCCTTAAACTTAAGCGGCAGTTTCTTCATGCCGCCGAATTGAGTTTCGACCATCCTGTGACAGGCGAGCGAATGCATTTTGAGTCAGTACTACCCGTTGGCTTGCGCGATATATTGGAAAAGTTACGGCGGTAGCGTTGTCATGGCGTGTGTCTTCGAAATAGACACTCTAATTTCGCAATAGTGCATTCTGATATATAGTAAAATCAGCACCAAACTTGAGGAGGCTTACATGCTGCGACGCAAATTCTTAGTGATGACTTTATTACTATTGTTTGTACTTATTCAATAGTCCACGCACAGGATATTACACCGATTTCTTATGGTGATTCGGTTCGCGGGAAAATCACCGACACGGCACAGGGCGTACTCTACTCGTTTGAGGGCCGCAAAGGCGACCAAATTACCGTGACGTTGACCAGCGATCAGGTGGATGTATACCTGCGTTTGGGTGATTCACAGGGTAATCTGCTCGAAGAAAACGACGATATCAGTAATACCAACCTGAATTCAGCCATTGAATACACCCTGCCATCAGATGGGGAGTATGTCTTAGCTGCGTTGGCATATGATGTTGGTACTTATACGCTGGGACTGGAAGTGCAAGGCGCTTCCAACACTGGAGATGGTCAGACAATAAATTATGGAGATACCATTTCCGGTCAGGCATTGAATATGGATACGCCGATTGTTTACACATTCAGCGGCAGCGCCGGTGATCAAGTAAGTATCACATTGACCAGCGATGCCGTTGATACCTATCTCGTGTTAGCCGATGCCAACGGCGACACCATCACCGAGAATGATGATGTTTCCAAGGATAATGTCAATTCGTACGTGGAAGCAGTGCTTCCTGCTAATGGCACTTACTTGATCGGTGTGTTCGCCTACGATCCCGGCCCGTTTGATCTGGTACTCCAAACCGGAAGTGGCGGGGGTGATACAACCGTTGTATCTGATAACAGTGATAACAGCGACGTATTCCGGGATACCCTTGATGACAATCAGTATTATGTGGAATACCCGCTCGCAGGTGTAACCGAAGGTCAAACTATCACCATTGATGCCCGCGCTACCAGCGGTGATCTTGACCTGTATGTGGGCATTTTCTTCGGTGACACGGTTGTAGCCGAAAATGATGACCGCGACAAAGACACGACCGATGCATTTCTCGAATATCCGGAAGCGCAAGCAGGTGACTATTCGGTAGTTGTCACCCGCTATGGATTTGAAAAGGGCAAGACCTCCGGCGCATTCGAAGCCACGATCAAAGTAGGTCGTGGAACCACCACCATTGCTTCAACGGGTACTACCGTCAATCCCGTTGCTGCGGGCTATCCGGCTATCACGCCTGCTCCCGGCAATGCCGACTGGACGGTGCTGGTGTATATGGGTGGTGATAACAACCTTGAAGATGGTTTAGAGAACGACCTCGATGAATTTGAACGCGGCGGTGGCAGTACAGATAGTGTTCGTATACTAGCCCTGTTTGACCGCTCTGGTGAATACTCCCGCGGCAACGGCAATTGGACGACCACCCGCATCTACGAGCCCGGCCCAGACCGCAGCCGTGATGCCCAGTTCAATTACCCGCCGACCATCGACAGCCGTGAGCTGGCTGACCTCGGTGAATTGGACACGGCGTATGGTAACAACCTGCTGGATTTCCTCGTGTGGGGTATGCAGTCTTATCCGGCTGATCATTACGCTGTCATCCTCAACGACCACGGTGGAGCATGGTACGGTACGGTGACGGACGAAACAACCGGTCGCGGTATTCTCAATATTCCGACTTTGGCACAGGTCTTTGATGCCGCGTTAAAGAATAGTGGGCGCAGCAAGTTTGATCTACTCATCAACGATGCCTGTCTGATGAGTGGTATTGAACACTATGCTGCAATGTCCCGCTATTTTGACTATGCTATCGGCTCACCTGAAATTACTTTGAACCCCAGTTTCGATATGGAAGTGCTCACTAAAGCACTAAACCAGAACCCCAACATGGATATGGGACAGCTTGGCAAGTTGATCGTTGATAAATATATGGCCGATATGGAAACCCTGTCGCCGGACACCGCGCCGGTGTTGGGTGCGGATATCACTGACCTCCGAACTTTTGACAGTGTGACAGGGGCATTAAGCCGCTTTGTTGAAGTCGTGTCGGGCAATCCCGGCGCTTTTGTGTCGCTGCTGGGGCAGGCCCGTGCCAATACCTACGCCTACTCATTCTTCTTACCGGAAGATCAGTTCGGCCCCGCCACCAATATCGACATCGGCGATTTCATGAACCGCGTGGCTCGTACCAGCAACGATCAAGCCCTCAGTGATGCGGCAGCGGATGTCTACAACGCGCTGGCGCGGGTACGGGTCTATAGCAGCGCGGGCAGCCAGCTAAAACGCTTCAGCTCGTTCTACAACATCTACTTCCCATCACGCGCCACCGATTTTGATGGGGGCTATTTTCAGCAGACCCCTCTGCAAGACTGGGCACAGATGCTACGCACGTTCTTCGGCGGCGCTAGTCCACAGTCGCGTAGTTTCCGTGGCCCTGCTGGTTCGCCGGCTCTTGCGCCAAGTTCTGTCCCCACAGTAAGTATCACCAATGTGTATCCGGATGAAACCAGTATTGCGCTGCCGATTACCATTTCGATGGAAGTTATTGGTCGCAACATTTCCGAAGGCACGTTTACTGTTGACCAGATTCAACGCGATGGCACGGCCATTCGCTTGGATAGCTCACGCATCATCACCAATGTGGTAATTGATAATGTGGCGCAGCAGGTCAATCAATGGAATCCCGGTGTGGACGATAGTGACTTCACATGGAACACCGTTATTCCAGTAGTGACTGACGGTACGAGTAGCAACTATGAATTGGTTGGAACGACTGAGGGTGTCTCTTCTATTGCAGGGCGTTATCAATTCCCCGATCAAGACAACTGGATAGATGTTACGGTGATTTTTGATGACAACGGGGATACGGCCAGCTTAGTCAGCCGCAGTCCCGGCAGCACCGCGTTAGCAAATTTGCGTCCGGAAGTGGGCGGCCAATTTCAGGCCTATCGCTCAGTAGTGACACCTGACGGTGTGGTTGAATTGCAGCCCGGCAACATCTATGATTGGCCGGAAAAGGGCATTAGCTTCGACTATCAGCCAGCGCCGTCAGGGCAATACAATCTAGGCTTTTTGATTGATGCAGTGGGTGGCGCAACGGGCTTCGGTTCCACGACCGTTAGCGTCAATAACGATGGCATTGATACATCACTGCGTGGTTATGTAGATGACGACTGGGGCTTCGTCATGCAGCGTCCAGCAGAGTGGTTCGATGTGAACTACTTCCCGGATCCCGGTTTCCTCCAAACCAACAAGCGCGACGACACCGAGTATCTCTTTGTTTATCCGGTTGATAGCGAAGATGGCGATCTGGTCAACGGAGTCAACAGTTTCTTGGACGACTACGACCTCACTTTTGGTGGTGATGAAAACAATATCACAGTTGATGGTGAATCTGCGCTGGAATTTAACTTCAGCTATACCAACAGCACCGGGGATTTCGTGGCACGCGCATTCGCCGTATACCGTCCCGATATTGCCTCTGTCTTGATCTTTTCCTCAGAGGCCACGACCGAAGCCAATACGGAGAAGAATTATCAACTTCTGTTGGATCATCTGTATTTCTTTGACGCCAAGGCCATTAAGGATGAAGATACAGGTTTGTGGACGCGGGATGTCATCAGTGACATCACGCGCTATCCAGTTCGTGAAAACTGGATGATCGGTGCACAGGATGGTGTATGGTGGAAGTATTATCCCGATGATGATGCCAGCAGTTCTACCTTTGCAGGCGTATTGTATCTGGATTATGTTACGCTCGACTCGAAGGGATTGTTGGATTATCTGATGCAGCCGGAAATACCGTCGAAGCCGAATTATGTCGAGCAAGGGCGGGAAACCTATTACGGTGAACAGGAAACTTGGGAAGCTGTTTATTTCACGCATGACGGGCCAAATGGGGAAAGTATCACCGGGCGGCTGTATACAACCGTTAAAGAGGGCGTTCCCTACGCGCTGTGGTTCGAAGCACCGACTGAGGAATTCAGCCAATTGTTCCGCGATGTGTTCACCGTGATGTTAGATGGTTTCACCATAGACAGTACAGCCGATAGCTCGGCAACCGATAGCGGCGCAACGGATGCCGTGGCCTAAATCATACCCATGTGGAGAGCGCACAGTCGTGCGCTCTCTTTATTTTGGAAATACACTTAGCTATGACACCTATTTCCCGTGTGGCACTAGTGACAGGCGCAAGCCGTAGCATCGGTATTGGCGCCGCTATCTGCCGGGCGTTAGCGGGGCAGGGGTTTGATATTGCTTTCACGCATTGGCAACCATATGATGCCCTGATGACGTGGGGTGTGGATCATGATGCGCCTGCGGTGCTGGCAGCCGAATTGCGGGGGGCAGGTGTCCGTACACTGGCCTTGGAAGTTGATCTCACTCAACCTGAGTCCGTGAATTCACTTCTAGATGCAGTTGAAGTGCAACTTGGCCCGATTTCTGTGCTGGTCAACAACGCTACGTATTCCACCAATGGCGGCTACGATGTCTTGGATGCGGCGGCGCTAGATGCCCACTACGCCGTGAACATGCGCGGGACATTTTTACTAAGCGTGGCTTTTGCGCGGCGCTTCAAGGTGGGGCTGGGTGGGCGCATTATCAATCTCACATCCGGTCAATCTTTAGGGCCGATGCCGGATGAATTGGCTTATGCGGCTACCAAAGGAGCGGTTGAAGCATTCACCCTGGCATTAGCAGCGGGCGTGGCAAAACTTGGCATTACCGTTAATGCAGTTGACCCCGGCCCTACCGACACCGGCTGGATGGGCGAAGCCCTGAAGCACGAGTTGAGCCAACGAACGCCCGCCGGGCGAGTGGGACTGCCACAGGATGCTGCCCGTTTGGTGGCATTCCTCGCCAGTGAAGAAGCCGCGTGGATTACCGGTCAGGTTATACACTCCAATGGCGGATTTGGATGGGCATAATACGGAGTAGATCGAGTATGGAAATTGAAACGCCGCGCTTGACATTGCGCTCATTTCAACCGGATGATCTGGATGTCTATCATGAGCAAATTTATAGCGATCCTGATGTGATGCTATATCTGCCGGGCGGTGTTCCCCGCAGCCGGGAACGCACCAATGAGGTGCTGGAATTTACCTTTAAGCACGAAGAGGAACATGGTATCACCTTATGGGCAGTCATCAATAAGGAGGATAACCGCTTCATCGGTCAGTGCGGTCTGGTCTATCTCAAAAACTCACCGGATGTTGAAATTGCCTATGCGTTGGGCAAAGAATGGTGGGGACAGGGAATAGCTACGGAAGCTGGAGCAGCCAGCCTGCGCTATGGTTTTGAAGTGGGTGGACTTCCCCGCATTCTCGGATTAGCCGTGCCGGCGAACACCGCTTCCCAGCGGGTAATGCAGAAAATCGGTATGCAATATCAAGGCGAGACAACGCAGTACTACAACACGACACTGGCGTTGTATCGCATTGAACGCGATCAATGGATGACAAGTGAGAGGTGAGGTAAATAGGATAGAGCACAATTCTGGTTGTGACCGGACAAGTACCAAAAGGATGCATACAAGTTAGTGCACTGATATTTGAATACCGCACGTTACAGCGCATGTGTGCTTCAGCCCGCTTATGCTCTTTGATTAATTGATGCGGAGTAACCTGCATGTGTATTTTTCCTCCCTCGCGTGCGGGGGAGGGCAAGGGTGGGGGCTCTTTCTCCGAGCTAATTTTTTGAATTATTTCGGCAGGTTGATGCTGATAGCCACACGGTTTAAGGCTTGTCGATAATTCCCGACGAAATAGTTTCTCTGAGCCATCCTTGCCCCAAAATCCCTATTACCCCTACACATTGGCACAGAAAAGGGCCATCAAAAGTCCCGTGCTTGCGAAGCGGCGAGTGGATTTAGGGGTGGGGATGCCACAGTGTGATACACAAATAATTATCGAACAAGCCTTGTATTGTCTGGCAGCAAAAATCAACTCACCCTTAAACTCGGATGCCGTGCCATATTGTGTATTGACAAGAAAGAACTTTTGTGCTAAACTCAGTGCAATGGTAGTGATTAAGTGGCACCACACCAAACGGCGCATTCCCACTGACTTATGAACTAGCCCCTATACTAGATTCAACCTAATCTAAATAAACTATAACCAACACAACAGTAAAACATTTAGGAGCTTGAGATGAAACTGGGAGCATTTTCGGTTAGTTTGGCTGTCAAAGATATTGAGGCATCGAAAGCATTCTATGAAAAGTTAGGTTTCATCGTCTTTGGTGGAAATCAAGAACAAAATTGGCTCATCATGAAAAACGGTGACGATCACATTATCGGCCTATTTCAAGGCATGTTTGATAAAAATATCTTGACCTTCAATCCCGGTTGGGATCAAAACGCCAATGCTATCCCCGGTTTTACCGACATCCGCGAACTTCAAAAGGAACTAAAGGTACAGGGCATGACCTTTCAAACCGAAGCCGATACAGCAACTACTGGACCAGCCAGTTTTGTCATCCTTGATCCTGATGGGAACGCTATCTTGGTAGATCAGCATGTTTGAGCGTGTGTCAAAAAGTTATCGATTGCTGCGCCTTCTTCCCTTGTACCCGCCGAACGAGCACGAAAACGACGACGCGGCAGTAATGAGCGAGCCAACCGCGTCACTGGCGACATTGCAGCAGCCACGAACCTACTTCCCGCCAGCCGCTACCACAAGTGCAGCGACAATAGCTGAACTTCCCGCCTGCATTGTCGGCGGCAGTTTCGCCAATTCTGACATAAAAAAGGAGCGCAGTTGCGCCCCTTACCCAATTCTGCTAGTCGTCAGCGGTTAACCGTTGACCAAATCTAGAATCCGGTCATATGGCTCAAGTCAGCGCGTCCGTGTTGCATCGCACTGATCGCCTGCAGCAGTCCCAAACGGTTCTGGCGCAGCGCCTCGTCCTCAACATTCACCATAACCTTATCGAAAAAGGCATTAATAGGTGGCAGCAAAGGCTCAAATGCACTCAGGAATGCGTCTACATTATCCTTGTCATCCAGATGCGACCATGCATCTGCGTAAGCAGCATAAAGATCTCTCTCTTGCCTCTCCACTAATTCGTCGGGGTTCACGCCGTAACGCTGTTTCTCGCTGCGTGTAATACGGACACATCGTGCAAAACCATCCAACAACTGTTCCCAATTGCCGCGCTTTGCCCATTCTGTAAGCTGCTCAATCCCTTTCACAGCCCGGTAAGGATTAGCACTCTGCTCGGCCAAAACTGCGGCAATAACATCCCGCGGCCAATCTTGTTCTTCAATCCATGATCGCAGCCGTCCACCAATGAAGTCTAGAACTTCAACCTTGGTTTCAGTGGCCACCTTAACAGGGAGAATTTGTGCCACAATATCCACCGCATGATTGAGATTAACATCCTGTTCCTTCTGAACAAGGATTTGTACCACGCCCAACGCAGCCCGCCGCAGGCCGTATGGATCTGCTGTGGACTTGGGGGCCAAGCCAACTGCAAACAACCCCACCAAACTATCCAGCCGGTCTGCTAAGGCCAACACCGTCCCTGCCGCGCTGGGAGGCAGCATATCGCCCGCGCTGCGCGGCAGCCAATGCTCAAAAATAGCGTCCGCCACATCATCCGGGTAGCCCTGCAGGCGCGCATATTCCCGCCCCATAACGCCCTGCAGCGAAGTCATTTCCACCACCATCTGTGTAGCCAGATCAGCCTTAACGATATGCGAGGCTCTCTGAGCTATGGCGATATCAGTCGGCGCCGTTCCTAACAACTTACCTAGTGGTTCGACAAGCTGTGCAAGACGTTCATTCTTGTCCAGCATCGAACCAAGTTTTTCCTGAAACGTGAGGGTCGCCAATCGAGGGAGATAATCTCTCAGGGGCTTTTTCGTATCTTGCGAATAGAAGAACGACGCATCCGAAAATCGAGCTTTCAAAACCTGTTCGTTACCATGCGCGACTTTGTCCAGATGTTCGCTGTCCCCGTTTCGCACAGTGATGAAGTATGGCAGCAGATTTCCGTCCTTATCTTCCACCGGAAAATACCGCTGCTTTTTCTTCATCACCATAACCAATACTTCGCGTGGCAGCTCCAAATACTTTTCATCGAACCTACCGAGCAAAGCAGTCGGCGCTTCTACCAGATTGGTAACTTCATCCAGCAAGCTGTTATCCTCGGATACAACCCCGTTTACGCTCGTAGCCACCTGTGCGATTTGCTCAATGATGGCGTTGCGGCGCAGTTCACCATTCAGAATGATGCCATCCTTGGCAACTGTATCGAGATAGGCTTGGACGTTCTTGACCTTGCGTGTAGGCGATCCCCGCGGGCGCACACCGCGTGTTTGTTTGTCACTAGCGATCCCCGCGTAATCAATCGGAATAAGCGTGTCGCCCAGCAGAGCACTCAGCCAACGTATAGGACGTGAGAAAGCCACGCGAGTGCTGTTCCAGCGCATCGTCTTAGCAAATTTGATGCTGGCTATCAACTTGGGCAATTCCTCAGCAAGCACTTCCACCGCCGGACGCCCTACTTGCTTAACTAATGCAGTGACATACTGTCCGCCATCAATTTCCTGCACCTTGAGATCATCAACAGTCAGTCCCTTGCCTTTTGCAAAGCCTTCGGCTGCTTTGGTAGGTTTACCATCGGCATCGAACGCACGGTTGGCCGGCGGCCCTTTCTCAAGGCGTTCTTCGTTTGGTTGGCTTGCTGGCACGCCCCATGCCGCCAGCACCAAACGGCGTGGCGTACTGTAGACCTCAATGCCCTGCAAAGGAGTCAGCCGCAGGCGAGTAAACAAATCGTTCGCCATATCTTCAATCTGTTCTTGAGCCCCAGCCACATCGTCCGCCGGCAGTTCTTCTACCCCAATTTCTAGCAGGAAGTCAGCAGGTTTGGTCTTGGCTTTAGCAGGAGTAATGGCTGCTGCTTTCTGCAATGCCGGCGCGCCCCATCCTTTGTCAGTCTTAAGGAAAGGATGTCCCAATTCTTCACGCTGCTTGGCAAAGGCACGGGCTACATCACGGGTCATATTCCGCATTCGGTGGAAAAAGTATGCTCGTTCCGTCACACCGATCGCTCCGCGTGTGTCCAACACATTAAAAAGGTGACTGCACTTCAATACATAGTCATAGGCAGGGATGACCGCCCCGGCTTCCAACGCCCGTTTATTCTCGCTCTCGTAATTGTCATATACTTCTTTGAGAGCTTCAACGTCTGCAATCTCAAAATAGTACTTGCAATGTTCAATTTCACTTTGGAGGAAAACATCTCCGTAGGTCAGTCCTTGCAACCAGTCAATATCCCAGACAGCGTTCTTGTCCTGCAGCGCCAAAACAATACGTTCGATACCATAAGTAATTTCCACACTGACTGGCTCAAGCTCCATACCGCCGGCCTGTTGGAAGTATGTGAACTGGGTGATTTCCTGTCCGTCCATCCAGACTTCCCAACCCAGCCCCCATGCGCCTAGAGCTGGACTTTCCCAGTTGTCTTCAACAAAGCGAATGTCATGCTCACGTTGACTAATGCCCAATGCCTCCAATGATTGCAAGTAAAGTTCCTGCGGATTGCCCGGATCAGGTTTTAGGATGACCTGATACTGGAAGTAATACTGCATCCGGTTTGGATTTTCACCGTATCGTCCATCATCCGGGCGAACGCTGGGTTCGACATAAGCCACACGCCAGGGTTCTGGCCCTAATACACGCAGCAGGGTGGCCGGATTGCCCGTACCCGCGCCAACCTGCACATTGTATGGGTTCCAGATCAAGCATCCCTGATCCGCCCAGAAAGAATGCAGCTTCATTATCACTTGTTGGAAGTTCAAGGGTTTCGCCATATTGATGCCTTTATTCGGTCAACGACAACGGGGCGTATTATACGAATGCCTCCAGCAGTTAGCGAGGGAATATCACAAAAACCCAAAAAGTTGTGAAATTTGTGTAACACTCAACAATCTTAATTCTGCATCCCTGAATCCGGTGTATCGTCTAGGAATAAAGTACTTTCAAAGTAATTTACCGTTGTTGAAGTGAGTAGTTTTGAGGAACGCAACAATGAATAGTCACAAACCCGGTTACTACGCCCGCCTCATCTGCGATCACTTAAAAGCTCTACCCGATTTTTATGCGGACAACCCTTCTCACGTCCAGGATGCATTAGGGCTTTCGGATGAAGCCTTCAAGACGGGTGTGGATTGGTGTGTCAAACGTGGCATCATTGTGATGGAACACGCAAAGGTCAGTCCATTCAGCAGTCACGAAGATTCGGCCATGAAGGAAATAGGATCGCGTATTAGTTCAATGTTGCGTACTCCAGTATTGGCAGAAGCATCTTAAACACCACCACTAACAAATCAATAAGATTAAAGGCGCAGATTGGGCTGCGCTCTTTTTTATGCAATTAGATTCCTATTGAGCTTTAGACTCCAATTGAGACATTTGTCAACACCACAGGAGTTGTGCCTATGTCCGTTCGCAAGTTAGTTCCCATTGTCTTCACACTTTTACTATCTGGTACATTGCTCATCACCACCACTGCTCAACGTCCCAACCGCCAAACTCCTGCCGCAACCATTGAACGAGGCAGTAGTGGTGGCAACTCAAGTAGTATTAATAGAACACCGTTTGCTACACCAGACTCGACGAGTGGCACTCGTGAACGCCCCAACAGCAACGTCTCTACGAACTTGACCACCACCCCATTAACCATTCCGACCTTCAGCTTGCCTACAATTCCGGCGGTTACACCACGTCCTACCCGTCAAAGTCCCGCGTCATCCGGTGAGGCCGAAGCAGCACTCAGCGGATTCGCGACGAGTTACTTAGGGAGCGCATACACGTGGTTATACACCGGTGATTTAGACAGCAGCACCGCTTCACCAGAAGCTGTGGCGGCGTGGAACACACTCGTCGCACAGTTACCAGCTGAAGTGCAGTCCTATATCGTCACTTTCAGCAATGTTGCCGGGGGCAGCTATTGGGGGGTATTCCAGACAGGCAGCGGCATGGTGACCGTTGGAGACTGTGCCAATAATCCAAATTGCGTAGTCACGGTCGACAACTTGGATGTGTATCTCAACGGCGCATCAGCCGGCGTTTATGCCAGCTACGTGGCTAACGCAGCAAATAGCGCTAATGATGCCCTTAATCTAGTCCACTCCGCATACCCAAAGACAAACTCAATTTCTTTAGCAGCAATCAGTACCGACCAAGGTTATGCTTTTGAAGGCTACACTTACAGTACAGGAGCTGGTGGGAAGCAGGTTCAGGCCACTACGACAGTGTATATTGTCGGAGTCATTCCGATCAACAGTCAGTCGCTATTATATGCAGTTGTGGGTGTCGGTGACGGATACGTAAACTTGGTACGGTAGACGTTGACGTATGTTTCAGCAGGCAGCGGGACTACGCTGTCTGCCGCTTCACATTTAATCCCAACAATGTCGCCAATATAATCGCCCCGCCCGCAAGTTGAATGAGTGTCATTTGCTCACCAAGGAACAACGCTGACTCAATCACACCAAATATAGGGATAAGTGTTAAAAACAGGGCGGCACGGGTAGCAGGCATCCCTTTGAGAGCCATCAAATACAGGATGAAAGCCAACGCATACTGCACTAATCCGTTCAAAAGCGCCCATATCCAAGCTGTAACCGGGATAGCTAGGAGCACGGTGAATTCCCCGTCACCCAAACCTGCCGGTAAGACCAACAAGGCCAACATTAAGCCGAAAGTCTGCTGAAGAGCGCACAAGGGCAGCGGCTCCATTTCTGCTACACTTCGACTGCTGAGAACGACGTAGAGCGCAGCACAAGCTGTCCCGGCCAGAACTAATCCATCACCAAATACGGAATGTGCTCCTTGGTCGCCACCACTAAGCGAAATCATTAATACCCCGCAGAGTGCGCCCACCATAAGCAGAAGGGTACGGCGGCTGACTCGCTCGCGCAAAATAAAATAGGCGAAGACGATGACCATGAAGGACTCAGTAGCACCAATAAAGGTGGAGACACTAGCAGTAGTGCGTGAAAGACCGACAAGTACCAATACAAATGCTAGCCCCGGCTCTAACAGCCCCGTCCATCCCAATCGTAATAGCTTCCAATTTCTGTGAGGCTTTTGGTGTCGTAGAATAACGACTATCCACAAAACAATCACACTTGCAGCAAGCTGCGTTACGAATAGGGGAAGCGGCGGGAAATAGCTGAGGGAGAATTTGCTCATAACCGTGCCGGTAGCCCAAGCGGCAGCAGAACCAATCATCAAGAGCACTGCCAGTTGATGCGAGGATAGATGGGAAATTTTTAGAGCTAGACGGGTCATAAATCTGCTTGTCGTACTTAGTGAACGCCGTTAACCGTCTAAAACAAATTTAACAGCTAATATTTATAGTGTAAACACAAGTCCTAACCAGTCAATTACTGTTCTTAGGTAATATTTCTCAATGTGCTAAGTTGAATTTGTTCGTGACCTAAAACAGTTAGGGGAATGCTTGTGCCTCGATTTCTCCAATACAGCCGAACACTCACATGGAGAGATTACCCGTGAGTGGCAAAATAGCCCGGCGGGCATGATGGAGTGGGGAACAAATGCACACATTCTATATTCTAAAGAAGTGATCTCAGATCAGAATTACCAATTTATCTGCTCAGTGAAATGGTTGACCTACATGAATTTATCTACCAGATATTCCCAGCGACAGTCGAAGGTCAACATCTGCGCCCCACAGATTTAGCTCAGTTCAATATTCGACTACGAGACACACTACGCAGAAGCGAAATTGTAATGGATCAGGGGAAATGGTACGGATGGTCATGGCAGCAAGCACCTTTACCGCTCATCACAATTAACTGGCAGATTATTCGCCCGGCAGCAGATTTGCTCACTGCTCCCGAACTACGCTTTGTGGAGCAGTGTGCAGCTGATGATTGTGGTTGGCTCTTTTTAGATACCAGTCGCAACCATAACCGCCGTTGGTCTGATGTGGCGACTGCGGCAATCGTGTTAAAGCCCTTCGCCATTATGCCCGTTCTAAGAAGCAAGAATAGAAACAGGGAGCATTCACATATGCTCCCTTATGGCACAGCATCAAATTCCAGAAAAGTTTATTCCACAGGCTGAGGTGGAGATACCACTAGAAAACTGAGTCCAACACCAATCGTGCCAGCAACAAATGGTACCCCCAGCCAAGTATGAATTTCCCACCATAGGCCGCGCGGTCCTGTGAGCGCAATGGCGCCAAGTACGAGAAGAAAATATACAAAAGGCACTAGAAACGCGAATAAGCGTAAAATATTGTGCCGAACTGCGGATGGTTGGAGCCATAGAACCAGAATATCAGCAAATAGTCCACCGATACCGGCAGCAACTACCGTGCGCCAATACGGACTCGCAAATTCAAAACGCATGAGCAGCATGACCAGCGCGTTCACCACAAACATGAGTGTGAGACTACCAAACGGAAGCTGCCAGCGACGCATAACCAGCAAGATAGATCCCATCATCAATGCAGCCGGGATCAATATGTAAGACACGCTTGTTACTTCAATGAAATAGCGAGTGCCACCAATATTAGTATTCAGCACAGCCGGGTTTCCGAAAATATTCGCATACTGGGTGAAGAATGTGAACATGCTGAAGAGCATGGTTACAGAAAGAACCGCAGGCAGCAGTTCACCCCACCCACGCCCCCCTTTGCGCTGCCATGCAGCCCGTAGGGGCCCACTTACAAAGAAAAATGCGCCGGTTGCTAGCATGAGGTGAGTAGGACTGAACAGCGCTTCTAAATTCTGCTCAATACCAAAGATTTCATGCCAAAGCATATCGCCTATGCCACCTACTAAAAGATCGCCACACCCAGTAGCGACAGTCCATAGCCGTGAGGTAACGCACGAGACCACGCATAACCGCGGGCGACATTGCGGTATTGTGCAACCATCATCAAAATGGCAACGCTAAAAAAACCGGAATAGAGAACACCATGCCAGGGAGTAAAAAACGTCTCTAGGTTGGCGATATGGTTATGCGCCCAACCGTCTAAAAATAAGCCAAATATAAACCAAGCAGATGTCAAAATGGAAAGACGATCAAACCAGCGGCTGTCAGCGGGATAACTATCTCGTCGCTGGCGGGTTACGCTCTTTTCTAGTCCTAGAGAATGATCTGCGGTCGCCATACAGTTTCTCCTTCACATATAACAAGTTAACCGTAATATACCCTCTATACGCATAAAAAATGAAAATGGTTTCCATCGAAATAAATCATAGATATTCGTACTTGGTCGATATATCGTTTGTTTTGAGGTATGGCTACTTCAATAAAGGCCAAACGCCTCCGGGGGGGAGGCGTTTGGTATTCGGGGCAGCCTGTCCGGTGGCTGGTGGGGGTATCCGCCACCGAACAACGGTCACTATAACACCTAAAATCAGGCAGCAAATGACGGCAAGCCTACGAAAGACCTACGCCACGCTTAGAGGAAAATAAATGAACTATGAGATTGACGACAATAACTTCCCTAATTGCGGAAATTAACAATCGGGTTATCATTAACTAAGATATACTATTCTGCTCAAGTAAATGGGGGCACAACCATCATGCGGCGACTTAGTTTACTTTTTATTCTAGCCATGCTCATCATGGGTGTTTTTATTATTCCGGTGAGCGCGGCCAGTAACAGTGGGGTGTCATTCACGTTAGGTTGTGATGGTTTCAGCGGCAGCGGTGAAATTACGCTCAACCGAGATAATACCGGTTCGTTGCGCGAAGCCTTTGTAGTTGTAGCCACCGATGGCATTGGTAACATAATTTATAAGCCGGTAGTCGATAGCTTCTTTGTTGGCGGTACCGTTTCATGGCAGGCCGGCAACGTTATTAACTGGACAAGTGCACCTGTTTATAATCCCTTGACATTACGGGTTGTCAGCCAATCTGGAAATGACTTTGCGGAGCAAACTGTTGCTCTTGCCACTGGCAATTGTGATGGCCTACTGACCTATGGTGTACTTCCTTTCGAACTAAATGGGCTAACATCACCAACAGTAGGTTTGAATGATACACCACCTCGTCCCACCAATCCTGAAGTTATCACTCAAGTTCTACCCGGATTTTTGGTAGTTAATACGGATAACCTTTCACTTCGCAGCGGCGATGGTGTCGAATTTACCCAAGTTGGCGTAGTAGATGGTGGTACGAAGCTCATCCCACTCGGACGTAATTTGAAATTCACATGGTGGCTGGTCCAAGTAGACGATATTGTCGGTTGGGCAAAAGCTGAATTCTTGATCGCTCGCGGTGACTTAACTGGTATCCCGGTCGTCGAATCTCAGGGCGAAGTTGCTCCTCCGACCATCTTTGTGTTTAGCAACACCACCCTGCTTTCCAGCCCAGAAAGCGGCGCACTGCCACTCTGCAACATTTCTGGCAACCTTGATTATCTGGCGGTTGGACGAACAAAGAATATTGAATGGTTTGAAGTTCAAGCCACCTGTGACAACGCCCTCGTTAGAGGCTGGCTTCCAGCTTCTCAAGGCGCATTCCGTAGCCAGACCGGTGCGCCTCTACCAATTACAGGTTAATTCGTTTACATTTGACATAGGGAGGGGCGTTATCCCTCCCTATCGCGATTAACCATCAGATGACACGTTTGAGGAATTTTCTGGTTGTTTGTGGATTTGTATGCTTCTTTGCTTCCACAAGCCGCGCACAAACAGAATCCCATAATCTTCTCGCGCTCAATAGCGCTGCCCAAGACCGAATCATTTTATACGATGTTAATTCTGGAACTCAAAGTTCCTTGCACTTTGGGGACGGTTGGCATGTACCGTGGGGGTTTTCACCGGACGGATGTCGTCTATTATTCACCGTGAGTGACGGTGTTTTTCCAGCGCGTCTATATAGTGCGCGGCTCAATGGTAGCGACAAACGGTCATTGGTGCAGTTCAATGATTTACCTGCTAACCAGTGGGGGGTATGGGAACCACAGTTTTCACCTGATGGTAGTCGCATCGCCTTCAGTATGATACGCCGCAGCGTCTATGCAGACGGTAGTGATGCCAGCACATCGCACATTGCTTGGGTGGAGGCTGACGGAGTCGCGCCACAGTTTTACAGCCGCAGCGGTGATGAACACGAGCCACAGTGGTCGCCGGATGGCAAATGGTTGGCTTATATTTCATATGATGATCGCGTACCGGGCGCTGATGTCAATGCTACGGCAGTTCCCGATCAGGGAACATCTAGTTCTGCTGTGCTGCGTGAGGCCGATTTGTGGGTCGTCAGTGCTGATGGACAGACGAAATACCGGTTGACAAATTTCCCTACAGGCAGCGTACGTGGGGTGCGCTGGAGTCTTGATAGCTTCCTAATAGACTTCATTTATTCCCCTAGTCCCAACAACGACACGTTTTGGATGATTGGGAACGCTGAAGGGGCAATACCCACCCAATTAAGTTACCAATGGAGCCTAGTGTTAGACACAACTTGGTTTCCTGATAGTACTGCTATCTTGAGCGCTGTTCGGGATTTCCAGAACACACCCGATAATCGACTTTGGAAAATTCCTTTGGTAGGCAATGCTGATACTGATGCCCAACAATATATGGACTATCTTGACTTGTCATATGCTGATTATCCCCGCTTCAGTGCGGATGGGCGTTGGTTAGCTTTGAGAAGTGAGTACTCATTGACAATTGTTGATACGCAGAGTGAGCAGCATCAGGTCATCAACAATATGCCACTTGGTAACACACCGCCCATATGGAGTCCGATAGATTTCAGGGGCATCGAGCACTGTCTGGCGAGCTAAGCAAGTTTACCGACGCACACTCCGTACGATATCATCCACATGTTGTTGTTCGTGCTTGAGGATTTCCTTGAGTAAATGAGATACTGAACCAATTTCGCGCCAGGGAAACATCATGTGCGATTGAAATTGTTCGGGGGTTAGTTCAAGTACAGCTTCTTTCATTTGGATATGAAGTTGATGCCACTCAATTTCTATATGCGCCGCCCCCAATAGACGGCGGTGTTCAACTTCATCCCTATTGAAGCGATCCTCATCTTCGGGCGGCCATGGAACGGCATATTGCTCCTGCCGCGAATGGGCTTTTAGACTGTACAGTGTTTCTAGATTCCAGCTTGATAGGTGTGCAATAATATCCAGTCCTGTCCACGGCCCATCAGCATAAATCAAAGTGCTGAGGTCTATTGTATCTCCACCAACTCGACTCCAGATTGCATCATGGACGATCATGATTTCCGCCGCCCACTCGGACTGCGAAACTGGTAGTTGTTCTCCCATTGATTACCTTCTTTCGTGCTAAATGTGCTTGACTAATGCTATTTATCGTCCATCGCATCTAGCACACGTGGAGTAAGCGCCCAGAACAAGACTCCGCGCAAGGGTGTACGTGCAACCAGATCAACACGTAGTACACCACCTTTTTTCATCTCAAGCTCTCCGCCCCCAATAAGACTTGACACAGTAATACTCAGATCAGGTTCATGTCCAACAAACACAATTTGTTGATCCTTGGAAAAGTCCTGAATCAAATTTGGCAATACCAATGGATTGAATCCGAAGTTCAAGTCATCACATAGGGTCAAATTGACATTTAAAATACCTGCCAGAATTTCCCCAGTCTGGCGGGCACGCAAACGTGGACTGGAATAAAGTACAGCCGGTTTTAGCCCCATCTTCGCCAGCACTTTTCCAACGGAGTGAATTCGTTCCGCGCCTTTTTCAGTTAAACTGCGGGCAAAGTCGTCAAAATCAGGGGGTTGTGAATCTTCAGCCTGTCCATGTCTAACAAAATAGAGTTCCATGCCACCTCCCCAGCAATAATACTGTATAACTTCAAGTGATTGTAGCAAACGATTACAGAATAATATACGCTTACCCGCCGTTAGTCTGCTGAACCTCGCAGAAATCAGACGAATGCGCTACAGTACCCATAGTATCGTGCAGGCTCGAATGAGGAGAAAACCTATGTTGAAAATCCGTACGGGGCATTGGAGTGCCCTGTGTTTTATGTGGTTGGCGGTAATATTAACCGCCTGCAACTTGGTGACTGACAACGCCCAAAATCAAGCTGTTATCAGTGGCGTCCCTACCATCCAAATTGCTGCTCCGCCTGCCAATGCCGCCTTTCTCGAAAATGTAGCCGTAAATATCCAAGCCCTCATCGGAAATGCAGGGTCTGATATTGACCGTATAGAGATATTGGTGGACGGAACAATTATTGAAACTCTAAAGACCCCCAACAGTGCTGGTGCACCTAGTTTCAGCATTGCACAGACATGGCAACCCACTGGAGCGGGACAACATACTATCAGTGTGACTGCCTTTCGAGCAGACGGCTCAAGTAGCGAGCCCGCTGAAGTCACCATCAATGTTGTTGGAGCCCAAGCATCTCCCACCGAAACAACCGAGTTAAATAGCCAATCCAACACTGGTAGTAGCACTGTGCAACCAACGGCTAATACGAACGGCACGAACAGCCAATCCAGTGGACAATCGACTAATCCGCCAGCGCCTACCAACCTTCCAGCACCTACAGATCCTCCACCTCCGCCCACACCAAGTGTTCCTTATGTCACCATTAACCAAGGCGTAAATGTTCGCAGTGGACCAGATGTTGCATTTGCCCCCCCCATTGGCAGCCTCGCCGCTGGCGCGACTGCGGATTTGTTAGCTAAATCTCCAAATGGCGCTTGGTTCAAAATTAAGTATTACAATGGTTCAGGATGGGTGGCCTCTCAGTTCACTACGCCCTCAATCGACGTTGCGAATCTAACCGTAGATGCGGGGCCACCGATCCCAACTCCAGTACCGCCCACGAGTACGCCAATACCAGCAACGCCAGTACCTGTTTCAAATGTTGACCTGGTGGCTGGCACAATTCGGCTCGACCCGGCTTCACCTAACTGCAACCAAACATTCAACGTGTCAGTAGATGTCGCCAATTTTGGACAAACAGCAAACACCACTGGCGGCACAATTACAATTATAGATGTACGAGCTGCAGACGGTTCAACGCAACAACAAACCGTTGGCGCATTTGGAATCATTCAACCCGGCCAAACGGTGAACTCTGGTCCGATTCCACTTACTGTTAGTACTTTCCACAGCGAAGGTCATAAGATAATTGCTCGCATCGATACGGGCGGAGTTGTGCCAGAAACTGACGAAAATAATAATCAAAGTGAACTGGCCTACACATTGAACAAGGCTGGTTGCCCCTAGGTTGCGCGACCCTAGCACACAATCAAATATGGAACACAAGAGTCATCCCGGAGTTTGAGATGACTTTACAAGAAGACCTCGAACGGTAGACTGAAGTTAGCAAAACCAAGTCACCGAACGGGGTCTTCTCATGAACGATTCTGCTGAAAACCATCTCAAATCGCAAGAGTTGGCGACGAAACTGGAAATGTTCGTCGCGCCGTTGTTGAGCCAGTTGGACGCCCGGATTAAGCGGCTGGTACGGACATTTTTACGGACGCTGCACGCCATTCTGACCTTCCGGCATAGCACGAACGGACTGCTGCTGAGTGAGCTGGGCGGTTATATTCTCAGCCCACAGCAAGCACCCGCCGGGACAAAGCGCCTGAGCAACCTGCTGCGCTGCGGCAAATGGGTCTACACCCTTATTGAACGGTATTTATGGCAAGCCGCCGAGCAGCAGCGAGCAGCCCTGGCAAGTGAGCAAGAAACGGCTTATGTCATCTGGGATGAAAGTGTGCTGGAAAAAGCTGAGAGTTTGTCACCAGAGGCTTATGTCCGGTGCGTTCCAGCCAAGCGGCGCGGCTCAAACGGATCAAGCCGGGCTACAACCCCTTCCAGTGGTCGTCCCATCTTCGTGCCGGGAATGCAGTGGATTGGATTGCTACTGAGTGGTCTGAAAGGGGTTCCAGTAGTCGCAACGATGCGCTGGTGGAGCAGTCGTGGCAAGGGCAAGAGCGACAAACGAGCCGAGGAAACCAAACTGCTGCATCGGTGTTCCCGTCTATGGGGACGAACAGTAGTCCATATCTGGGATCGTGGCTATGCCTCTTCACCCTGGTTACATCGGGTCTTCCAGCATAACCTTGGCTTCATCCTGCGCTGGCCCAAGCGCTATCAACTGGTGGATGCCAAAGGCAACCACAATGCCTGGAAGATCGTGCGGGGCAAACGCTCACTGGATCATCGTCTGATCTGGGATGCCCGTCGGCGCTGCTGGCGCAAGACCGGGATTGTCTTTCTGCCCGTCCAGCATCTCCACCATGAAACCCCGCTCTGGTTGGTCGTTTCGCGCATGGGCAAAGGACGTGAACCCTGGTATTTACTCACCAATGAACCGATCCAAACGGTTGACGATGCCTGGCGGGTCGTCCTGGCTTACGCCCGCCGCTGGCCGATTGAAACCGCTTTCCGCTACAACAAAAGTGAACTGGAGCTAGAAAGTCCGCGTTTGTGGCGCGCTGGGATAACCGCCTCAAGCTGCTGCTGATGGTGACACTCGTCTATGCTTTTCTTTTATCTTTATTGACCTTGGATTGCCAGCTTTTACGTAACTGGTTGCTGCGTCAGTGGTGTCACCGAACCGGAAAGCGGTACCGTGAGTTTTCGATACTACTCTACCGTTTGCGTTCGGCTATTTCCCGCTTGTGGTTGAGCCATCCCCCCGTTTTTTTATTTCAGTGGGAAACTCCGGGATGACTCATGTTTCTCGATATAAGATTTTCTACATGTCAGTTGTAGTTATTTGCCCAAAATTTCCGTCTCATGAAAATTTCAATTTCATGATAAATCCGAAATTTTCATCAAAAATTGAGAAGAATTTACGTACTGCATGAAATTATGCCTCCATTTGCCGTACACTAGTATATATCCGTACATCCTGATTACACTGTTGTCTCGATTCGTTCATGCAAACATTTGTGCAAAACAGACCTCTTCTGGGGCCATATGAACTGGAAAATGTCTTGGGCAAAGGGGCCACAGGAGTGGTCTACCGGGCTTACCAACCCGCCCTAGACCGCTACGTGGCGCTCAAGGTACTAATTCGCGCAATAAATAGTAGCATTACCTTTGATCAACGATTCTCCCGCGAAGCTTCGATTGCAGCTTCACTGGAACATCCGCATATTGTTCCTGTTTACGACTACGGTTCCACAGACGAAGCACGTTATGTTGCTATGCGTTTGCTAACGGGAAGGAGTCTCACCGAAAGACTGGCCGCAAGACAGGCTCGCCGCCAACCATATACCCCGGCTGAAGTAGAAGCGATTCTGAATCCAATTGCAGATGCTATGGACTACGCTCATCAACGTGGTGTCGTTCATCGTGACATAAAGCCCAGCAATATCATGTTTGATGACCATGACCGCCCGTATCTAGTAGATTTTGGAATTGCACGATTAGTGGATACCCGTTCAGGGCTGACCCAAACTGGGTATGCGCTGGGAACTCCTGCATATATGCCCCCAGAACAGTGGATGGGAAAAGAAGCCACTTCCCCTTCTGATGTTTATGCCTTAGGTGCGGTAATATTTGAAATGCTCACGCTTCACCCCCCATTTGAAGCGGAAAACCCCTACGCACTCATGCAAAAACACATACAAGTGCCACCACCATTGGTCAGCGAATATGAACCGCAGTTGACGCCTCAAATTGGGCTGGCAGTACAACAAGCGTTACAAAAAACAGAAACCGAGCGATTTCCTACCGCGGGAGAATTTGCCCATGCCTTTAGTGCTGCAACTCAAGGTAGAACAATATCTACTCCCAGAGCAAATACGGTAAAACCTATCGAAATTTCTATCTCGAGGCGCGCAAGGACCGCAATCAATCAATCCAGAAGTAATAACAAACAACCTTCAAACAGGCGATGGTCATTGCTCGTTGGGAGCGTGCTCTTGCTGGGGATGCTGACCTGCGGAGGTTACGTTTATGCGATGCGTGACACGTTGGGATTTGACGTAAGCAAGGTTCCAGCCGTGATCGCTTCTACAACTGAGACATTTAAAGTAACCCCTTCGCAGACTTCCATTGTACCTAGCCCAAGTTTTACACCTGCAGACAACTCGACAACTACGCTACAACCAACGCCGACCACAACACCTACAAATACAGTAACAATCCCAGCAACGTTGGGTGATGTCCACAGCATTAATCGTGCAACCCGACCTGCACCTGTCTTCTCAGTGACTACAACTCAACCAGCTACTTCACTACCCGCTGTGCCGCCGACAAGGGTTCCATCAAGTTCAACACCTCGCCCCACAAAAATACCATCTGTAACACCACTGCCCTCAACCAATACCCCGACAGCAATACCTCCTACGCCAACGTCTGTAGCACCCACTGCAATTCCTCCGACGGCAGAGCCGCCCACAACAGTGCCACCGACCGCTGTCCCTGCCAATTCAAATGGCAACAGCAGTGGTAGCGGTGGAAGCAGTAATAATGGCAATAGTGGCGGAAATAGTGGTGGGAACGGAAGCAACAATGCTGGGGGTAACGGAGCTGGAAGCGGAAATGGCAACGGCGGGGGAAACGGAAATGGTAAGAACGGATAAAGTTCCTATGTTGATCTATCGTGACAATTGATTGGTCACGGCTTAATCATTACAGTAACTATAGTCAATTATTTGGTATGAAGGCAGAGAAACCTAAGTCCTCTACCTTCATTGAATTCATTCATCTATTGAATATCTTCGTACAACACAGTTGCTAGCAGCGGTTCGAAAATACGCCCACCAACAAACTCGGCCAATACACGGTCAAGTGCTTGTGCGCCATTTGCACCAATTGGAATAGTGATTTCCACCGTAGCAATAAATGTACCACGCTGCCAATAAGTCAGAGCGCGCTTGGCAGGTTGGTCGCAGGCCGTGACATCCTGCGTGAAGAGCGGATACGGAAGATTAGCGGACGGGGCTTGGTCGGTGAATCCACTGTCCAATGGAAGCTGCGTCCACGCCGAGTCCGTAATAACCTTTTGAGCATCAGCTACTGATGCAAAGGCGTCGAGTGTGTAAGCTGCCCCCATAAATTGAACTTGACTGAGATCGCAAGCTTTGTTGTTCAACAAGCTACCCACACGGTATTGATGATGATTGGCTTCTAGTAACTTGCCCAAAGCTTCGCGTTTGACCTCTGGCGCATCAGCAACCGCTTCAGAAGTAGTCTGGGTGACTTTTGTATTTTCGAGTATGGTTGCCAAATCACCTGTAATAATCTCGTCTACGCCGTTTAAAGCCTTAACGACCTCATCTTGTGTAACAGTTACATGATCAGCGAGTTTTACACTCGTCGGATCGGTAATGATGATGACCGTGTCAAGCGACGTGCCGGGCGGATTTGTCACAACTGTCGGTTCTTGGGTGCTGTCTGCTGCTTCGACTGTAGCATCTGTAGTTGCTTCAGAAGTAACTTCTGCGGTGGGCGTAATTTCGACAGTTGGGTTCTCCGGGTCGCGCAAACGGATTTTTTGCACATTTGCTTGTCCCTCGATTACCTGACCGAAAATGGTATGCCGGTCATTCAACTGTGCCGTAGGAACTGTTGTGATGAAGAATTGACTACCGTTGGTTGCTGGACCCGCATTCGCCATCGCCAGTTTGCCTGGCCCGTCAAAACGCAAATCGGAAACAAACTCATCTTCAAAACTATAACCGGGTCCACCAGTGCCCGTTGCAGTCGGGTCGCCGCCCTGTGCCATGAATTGGTCAATGACCCGATGAAAGGTAGTATTATTGTAAAAACCCTTCTGAGCTAAGAATACAAAATTGTTGACGGTGATAGGTGTTTGCGCTTCCAGCAAGTCAACGTAAACAGGCCCTGCACCCGTACAAAAAATAGCCCGATAATCGACATCCGGTTTTAGCACCTGATCAGCTTTGGTAAAAGTGCGGGTTTCGGGGTCTTTGGCAGGCAGCCCTTCGGCACAGATTTGTTCCGGTGTCTTGGCATCAGCAACCGGAGCATATTCAGCGATGACCAATGGTTTGAGCGGGGTAGGTGGGGTGGGTGTTGGTGTTGGTGGGGCATTCTGTGTCAAGACTACACTGGTAGCAGATGCTATTGCTGCCTGTGTATTGGTTGCCAACTGGGACACACTGGTGGCCGCAGCCGCTTCGTTGGTCGCCAATATTGCGGCTGTTGATGGATTAGCCCCTGCACAGCCAGCCAAAACGAAAACTGTCAAAGCGATGAGACCTAAAATCGAATAAACAAGTTTCAAAGTTGTTACTCCACAGCTATATTAAAGAGAGACAGTGATTTCTTGCCTCTCGAGTATGAAACTGACTATTTGACCTTATCAGGGTAAACCTGACGCGCTAGTGCCTCTTCCTGCTCGACCAGCGCCGCAATCGCGGACAGTCCCTGATTCCAGAAATTGAGATCAGTCAAATCGACGCCGACCTTAGCCAGAATCTTTTCCGGCCAATCGCTGTCACCGGCAGCTAACACTTCGATATACTGTGGGACGAAGGAAGCACCCCGTTCTTGGTAGAGATTGAACAAAGCCAGTACTAAGAGTTCGCCAAATGAATAAGCATAGACGTAGCCCGGAGTGCTCAGGAAATGTGGTACGTAGCTCCACCAACTACCGTAATTATCGGTTAGACGCACACTCTCACCAAACATAGCACGCTGAGTAGTCATCCAAAGTTCATTAATGCGTTCGGCAGGTAGCTCACCTTCCGCTCGGCGAGCAGTATGGAGTGCATCCTCAAAACGGTTCATAGAAATCTGACGGAAGACAGTAGCAAATACGCCTTCGATCTTTTTAGCCAGCATCATCAAACGTACTTCGGGATCTGGTTCTTTGTTCATAAGGTCAGTAAAAACCAACATTTCGCCAAATGTTGAAGCCATTTCCGCTGTAGTGAGTGGTGTATTCATACCGAATAATCCATGCGCCTCACCCGCCAGGTACGCGTGAACACCGTGTCCTAATTCGTGTGCCAGAGTCATGACATCGTCGTCTTTTCCCAGGTAATTCACCAATATATACGGGTGCGCTGAGGGAACGGTGAAGGCGCAGAATGCACCACCGCGCTTACTCGGCATCACAGGCGCATGAATCCAATTTTCGTCAAAGAAACGTTGAGCAACTTCGGCAACACGCGGACTAAAAGCTTGAAACGCTCTTAGAACAATTTCCTTTGCCTCATCCCATGTATAAACAGTATCACTTTCCTTAATGGGTAGCGGGGCATAACGATCATAGTCAGTCAGTTCATCTAACCCCAACAATTGACGTTTGAGGGAGTAGTGACGCGCCACTAAATCATAATTGGAAGTGACCGCTTTGATAAGTGACTCAACCACTTCATCAGGCGCTTTATTCGATAGGTTGCGTGAAGAAATCCATGAAGGGTATTTGCGCCGCTTGTCGTCAGAGGCCTTGTCCGCAGCCAGCACATTAAAGATGTATGACAACTCCATCTTCTTGGTCTCTAGCGCGCCAGTGATCGCTTCAGCAGCTTTACAACGGGTATCACGGTCAACGTCACGCAACTTGTCCAGCATTTGGGACATATTAATCTGCTGACCATCTTCGTCAAAACGCACAGCGGCCAATAACTGTGTGAAGAACCGTACCCAAGCACTTCTTCCGGTAACGGATTTTTCACTCATGAGTTGTTCTTCGATTTCGCTCAATTGATATGGTTTATAGCGCCGTCCTGCCTCCAGCATATGGCGATATTCCGCGAGTTTGGGGTCATCCATCAATTTGCGTGCCACTGACTCTTCGGTGTCATTCCACTCCAAATTGAAAAAGACCATTTTCTGGTCTAGCTGCGAGCCAAACTCCGTCACTTTTTGTACCAGTGCGCCGAGTTGCGGATTAGCCGTATCTGTTACGTACGAAAGCGACGCATAGCTGCCTATGCGTCCCCCAAAATCTTCAATCGCCTCTATGGTTTTGACTGCTGCTAACAATTCATCAGCAGTCAAATTTGAGGTTTATCGACCCTTGTAGGTAGCCGCAAATTCATCGGCTTGTTGGGTTAACTTAACTATATCACGCTGAATTGCTGGGTCATCAAAACTGGAATAAAAGATTGATAAATCCCAAATCACATTCTCAGCGCCGGTTGTTTTTCGAGATGCATATCCACCATGAGGGGAGTTCTCAACTTTCTACAAACTATCTTGTACTTGAGAAGTTGAATCCTACAGGATAACCTTATACCTTTCAACCGCCGCATAATTGACTAGGATATAATGTTCAGGAGGACCAATCCATGACCGCTGGAAGACAACCGCTATCGGATGCTGAAATTACCGGTTACCTGCAAGACTTGGTGGGTTGGACCCGTGCAGGTGACAAACTCGAAAAAGTATTTAACTTCCCGGCATATACCGATGGATTAATTTTTGCAACTTGGAGTGGACCCCCAAAAGTGGAATCGAGAAAAAGGCGATACACTGAAAAAAGGGAGACACGACAATGGCCAGAATGAATCGAAAGTACGACAAAGCGTTCAAGCTAGAAGCCATTCGGTTATATGAAACGAGTGGCAAAAGTGTGAGCCAGATTGAGACGGAACGGGGATCACGACAGGCTTGTTGAACAAGTGGCGGGTGCGGCATCGGAATGAGGGCCAGCGGGCTTTGTAGGCAGCGGACAACAAACGGAAATCGAAGCAGAAGTGAGACGACTGAAGCGCGAGAATGAAATTCTGAGGCAGGAGCGCGACATTTTAAAAAAAGCCATGCAGGTGTTTGCCAAGGACGGGCATTGAAATATGCCTTCATTGCCCAGCATCAAGGCGAATACGAGGTGAAGATTATGTGTCGTGTATTGAGCATCAGCCTCAGCAGCTATTATCAACTATTGTAGCGAAAACGACCTTTGAGTACACGCGCACAGGAAAATGAGCAGTTGGCAGCCCAGATTAGCCAAATCTACGGACAATCGTCGCTTGTATGGTTCTCGGCAGGTAACGGCTGCCTTGCACCAGCAAGGATGGACATGCAATCGCAAACGGGTATCTCGGCTTATGCGGTTGCACAACCTACGCGGATGTGAACGCCGTAAGCGACGGATCGTGACCACCCGCACGGACGCTGACCACCCCGGTTTAGCCGTAATCTGCTTCAGCAAGATTTTACGGCGATCGGCCTAACCAAACGTGGTTAGCCGATATCACTTACATCCCGACCCATGAAGCCATAACACCTCCTTTAGTCTGGAAGACATGTTTTCGCGCAAGATCGTGGGTTGGGCCATGGACTAGCATATGGAAGACGGTTGAGCAGGCTTTACTGGCGCTCACCAGCCGATCTTCAATCACTGAATTGGTGCATCATTCGGATCGTGGCAGTCAGTTCACCAGCTTCACTTATGGCTGTCTTTTGCAAAAACATGGCATCATTCCCAGCATGAGTGGCGTAGGCAATTGTTATGACAACGCCATGAAGGAAAATTTCTTTGCTACCCTCAAGACCGAGTGTGTCACTGGCCTTTTTGATACCCGCGCCCAGGCACGTACCGCCATCTTTGAATACATTGAGGTATTCTATAATAGGCAGCGCTTACATTCGTCTCTTGGTTACCTTAGTCCGCTGCAATTCGAGCAGCACTTCTATACTCTTCACTGACTACACTTTTTGGGGACCACTCCAACTCTCGTAGGCGCAGCTGCTGAAAAACTCGATCATCATCCAGAAATCCATATCGGCTGGCGAAAGGTAAAAGTGACGTTTACAACACACGACGCCGGCAACAAAGTAACAGCAGCGGACATCAGAGCTGCCCAAGCGGTAGAACAACTACCCTATCCAGCTATCAACTGACTTGATTAATCTATTTTATTTATGACTACTGAGCAACCGTCACAAAATCAGATTAATGCCATCACATCTGAACACACCACGTTAGAAAAGCTCCTGAACTGGTGTCTCAGCCACACGCCTCCTATCCGTATTGCGGCCATTGTTGCACAGGACGAATTCACCAATGATGTAATTGTGCCATTTGAGAATGTCTTTTTGGTTTATGACACAACTTCGACTCGTGGCGCGGTTCTTGGGGTCTCCGTGTGGGATCGTCAACCTTCTGCCCAAGAACTGCTGGAGGCGCGTGTAGCAAGCGGCTGGCAGCCAACGGCAAGTGACGTGCAGGGTAATCAAAAAATTCTAGGGTACGCTGCCTGCTTATAATTGATACATTGACTTAGGGGCCAGATGTCGCTATCCTGAATACATGCAAAAGTTTCTGTTTGACCCCCATTTCGAAGTCCTCATGGCGGAAACATCCCCTTCAATACCTGTGCGCCCGCCACTCAGTAAGTGATTGACTAATATACTGGCACTTAGCAAATGGTTGTGGACGCACTGTTCACAGCCGTTTTTTGATTCACCCCGGTTCATTCACAAACCATAAGATTCTATTCAACGAGAACGATTTAAATGAAAAAGTATACGGTCATCTGGTTCGGACAGATGCTTTCGATGTTTGGAACTGCTGCCACTCGTTTCGCCTTGCTCATCTGGGCTTATCAGCAAACCGGAAAAGCAACACCATTAGCACTGCTTGGTTTTTTCTCATTTATCCTCTTTGTATTGGCAAGCCCATTCGCTGGTGTCATTGTTGATCGTGTTGATCGGCGTAAAGTCATGGTTGCGGCAGACCTCGGTTCAGCGGGCATGACGGCAATCATGCTGATTCTATTGCAAAGCGGGCAACTGCAACTCTGGCATCTTTATCTGGCAGAGGCGCTAACAGGGGTGTTCGATGCGTTTCAAATCCCCGCGTACCATGCCGCTACGTCATTGCTCGTACCCCAAAAACATTATGGGCGCGCGAGTGGTATGAGTTCATTTGCACAAGCGGCTGCTCAGGTATTTGCCCCGGCTTTTGCTCCCTTGCTGCTGAACTGGGTAGGTTTACATGGTGTAATGACTATAGATATCCTGACATTTTTCGTCGGCATAACCCCACTTATTTTCATTGCCATACCGCATCCTATGGTATATGTAAAGGGCAACAGTCGTCCTAGCATTAGGAAAGACTTATCAACCGGTTTTCGTTACATATTTGATCGTCCGGGGCTAGTCGGTCTTATAGGCATATATAGTGGCATAAGCTTCGCGGCTGCATTAACCTATTTTGCTATCCTAGCCCCATTAGTTTTGGCCCGTACCGGTGGTGATGAAGTAGCGTTAGGTAGTGTGCAGGCGGCTATGGGAGTGGGTGGTCTGATTGGAGGTGTCGTGATGAGCATTTGGGGTGGGCCCAAACGACGCATTCACGGCGTACTGCTGGTCTGTGGTGTTTCGTTCCTAATCGGTGACTTTCTAATGGCGGTAGGACGTACAACATCTGCATGGATGTTTGCCATCCTAATCGCCACCATTTTCGTGCCGATCATTGTCGGGTCTAAAAATGCTATATGGCAGTCAAAAGTCGAACCCGCGATGCAGGGGCGAGTATTTGCGGTCAGAAATCTCTTTGAAACCGGTTTAATGCCGATTGGCTACTTGATAGCTGGGCCACTAGCCGACCATGTATTTGAACCAGCCATGCAGCAGGGGGGGAATCTTGCCAGCGTTTTCGGTGGCCTGCTAGGGACAGGTTCGGGCGCGGGAATGGGATTCATGTTTCTGTGTACCTGCATCATGGGAACAGCCATTTGCTTAAGTGGTTATCTATTCCCGGCGATACGCCACGTTGAAGACGATTTAGTTGATCATGTTTTACAGCACGCACCTATTCCAGAGCAGTCTACTGCATAGTCGATTAGTACTAATGGAGGGGGTTGAGCGCAGGGTAAACGCCTTGCGCGACCACACATTAGCCCGTAAGCTGAAATTATCTGTCATAAGCCTTTGGATTGTACCGTATAATCCAAAGTAGGTATTCACTCCAATCAAAGGATGAAACTATGCACACAACGAAACGTCTTGTTCTACTACTGTTCATGATGGCTATGCTGTCGCTAACAGTTTCTGTTTACGCGCAGACCAATCCAACGCCTACACCTGATCCCACGGCCAATATTCTGTGGCCGCCACCCGTCTATGTATTGCGTGATTCTTTCACAGTTTATGGATCGGTCAGCCTCCCGAATATGACGAGCTGGTTCATTGAGTTCCGCCCGTATACGACCGACCCCAATGTGCGTGCCGACGAAGGTTGGCTTCCTGTGACCTTACCCAGCCGGACACCTGTGCAAAACAGCGTGTTGGGTGTATGGGATACAACATTAGCAGAAGACGGGATTTACAGCCTTCGTCTGAATATCACCATATCAGGAAACAGTCGCCGCTTCCATACAGTTGAACCGATACGCATTGAAAATGAAGCACCATTGTTTGGCGCACCGGCAGTTCCGACTCTGGCGGCACTTCCGACTCTTTTGCCGACGCCTACAGCATTCAGCACTACACCACAGGCTACCAGCAAGGTTGATGCAAACGTACGTAGCGGGGACGGCACGAACTTCCCAATTGTCAGCAAACTGCCAACCGGTACAACTGTGCCCATTATTGGCATCAGCAGTCTCGGAACAGGGTGGTATCTGATTGTGCTGCCGTCTGGTGGTCAGGGATGGGTTGCGCCAAGTGTCGTAGATGTAACGGGCAACTTTGCATTGGTTCCTCGCGTCAATCCGCCTCCGCCGCCTGTAACACCTACACCTATTCCGACAGCGACACCAGCGAGCAGTATTAATCTGGTAGCGGGTAACTTCCGCTTTGATCCCGGTTCACCAAACTGCGCTCAAACATTCAATATTTATCTTGATGTTGCCAACTTTGGCACGGCAGCCAGCCCCGGTGGTTTCATCACCATTCAGGACTTCCGACGTGCCGATGGCGTACAGCAAGGTAACACTGTAGGTGCTTTCCCGATTATCAATCCCGGTCAGACTGTCAATGTTGGCCCCATTCCGCTCACCATTAGCACCTACTACAACGAAGAACACCGGTTGTTAATGGTTGTGGATGGCAACAATGCCATCTTTGAATCGAACGAGAGTGACAATGCACGGGAAGCAATTTACGTACTAAATAAGGCAAGCTGCCCGTAACAGGCTTCTTACTCTATGGGACAGGCTTGAGCCTGTCCCATATTTTTTGATTCATCTACTTACTTAAGCCACTCACAAAATGATCTTATCAATTGATTTTGGGGGTACGCGGACCCGCGCGGGTTGGTACTCGCCAATTCTTGAACTGCTAAACCGCTATGAAACCGATTCACGGACTGACGAACCGCAAGAAGCAGTGATCCAGCGCATCATTGCCTGTGCCCAACATGTTGTTCCACAAGGGGAAATTCCTGTTTCGATAGGCATCTGTGCGCCGGGCCCGCAGGCCTACACAGGTTATATCCGCCACGCGAATACGCTGCCCGGTTGGGATAATGTGCCGTTGGCTGCTCTCATCAGCCATGCATTCGGGAATGTGCCTGTGTTTATGGAAAATGATGCTAATCTAGCAGCGCTGGCTGAATACCAGTTTGGCGCAGCACAGGGAGCAGACCCAGCGCTCTATGTTACGGTTAGCACGGGTATCGGAGGGGGCGCGGTTCTTGGAGGTCGATTGTTCACGGGATGGCGCGGCCTCGCTATAGAACCGGGACACCTCAAATTTCCTGCCCCCGATGGACGAGTCTATAGTCTTGAGGCGCTGGCTTCAGGGACAGGGATTGGACGACTGGCAAGAGAAAAGTTAGCACATAGCGAAATATCATCTCTCCTGCGATCGCTGGATACTGTTGATGGCAAAGCGGTTGGTGAAGCTGCCGTGCAAGGAGATAGACTGGCGCTTGAGGTTGTTTCGGAAGCCGGACAGTGGCTTGGACTGGGACTGGTCGCAATGGTCCACCTCTTTAATCCGCAGGTCATCGTCATAGGTGGAAGTGTCATGAACTTAGGTGACTTGATCCTGGCGCCTGCGCGAAAGACACTTGCCGAGCTGCTGATAGACCCACTTTTTAATCATGATGACTTAATAAGGGTGGCTCAATTGGGCGACGATGTTTGTCTGACGGGAGCCGCGATTCATGCAGCTAACAGTTTGAACGCCCAGTAAACACATTGTGCAAATGAACGTCGGCGGCGGCAATACTTTTTCGGCGGCGATGGCGGCAGAAACCTGACCGGACTTAGTTCATCGCAAATCAAAGAGTTGGAAAATTGAGATGGTGCGCTTAGGGCCGATTTCGTACTTTCTGTCAGGAATGGTATCAGAGTCACTTAAAGCAATCTTCGCACTCAATATTGGACAGATATCGAAACGGATTTCGACATTCCTCTTTAGAGGAGGGGTACTCATTATCATTAAGAGTGCAGGTTGGTGATTGCAAAGCACGTAATTAGTGAGTGCTGTGAATGCGGACGCCCGATCAAGCGATCGAACCTTTGGTTCGACTCAGGCAGCACAACCGCCCCCACCGATGACATCCCTACAAAACCCCCAACCTAACTCTTGGTGTTCGCAAGGTCATCTCCTATCAGTTATAGAACAAAGGTTCAAAATTGTCAAGACCCTTTTTCATAACGTCGGTCAAGCGTCAGTTAAAAGTAAGATTACCGGAATGGTAATGCGTTTCGTAATCTGAAATAATGGAGGTACGTTGTCTTCAGAGTTGGGGGTTCACGACATAACATGTTCAATACTTATTTCTGGCTAAGGCACGCTTTCGCCATCTCTATGCTTTTGCCTCTGGCGGCGTGCAACCTGAGTGCTAGTGTAGTGACGGATGAACCTACAGAAACAGTTGTCGCAAGTGTGCCAACCTTCGAAGCTACAACAACTACTGCACCTGCTTCGACTGCAACCACTCAACCGACCACGGCACCGCAGCCAACAGGGGGAGATGTGTTCAGGCTCATTCAGCCGTTGCCAGCCGCTGCCTGCTCGGTTGTGCCGAACGTAGATGCTGTCAATATCCGCAGCGGGCAAAGTACGCAACAATCGGTGATTGGTGTGCTGCCAGCTAATAACTGGGTATCGGTGAGCAAACTAAGTCCTGATGGTTGGTTTCAGATCGTAGCATTGGGAACAGTGGTTAATGGTGGGTGGATTTCCAGTACAGTGGTTAATCTACAACAGCCTTGCGCGTGTACGCCGACGAGTTGTATTTCGGTGAATGCTCCGCCGCCTTCGTCGGTGCCAGTCATTGGGGTAGAAGGGTTGCAGCCGAGCGGGGCAGGAGCATGTGTGGTGACGGCCGGCGCAGAAGATGTGCCGGTTTACGCGCAGCCACAAGGTCTGCCGGGAGAAGTCGCTGTATTGAAGGCGAAATCCGGTTTGCCAACGTTTGAGTATTTGGAAGGGCGCTACGCGGTTAACTTTTCGACGGAGACACAGCAGCTTGTCGGCTGGGTGGACAGTTGGCGGACGACCGTGGCGGGGGATTGCCAATATCTGCAACCTCCTACTGTGTGCAGTGTACAGCCTTCCGTAGGACGGGTCATTGATATTTACAGTGAACCGCGCCGCAACGCGCCAGTCAACAACGCCCTGAACGAACACTATTATGTGCCGTTCATCCAATTCAGTGCCGATGGTTGGTTTTATGTTGATATGGGGGCGGGTAACAAAGGGTGGATTGCACCTGATGAGGGTCTATTGGTTGGCCCATGCGACAACGGGCAGTAGATAAAAAGTGCCGATCACTGATGGAGCAGCAGGTTAATGGTGCTGAGAAGTAGGCTCAAGCCCAAGTAGGCCAATGCCGCGGCGCAGAGGAGATTAATCCAACGAAAAGTGCGCTGCCCCAAGAAACGGCTGCCCCAGCCAATTAACAGTGACATGAAAAATGCCCAGAAGACCTGCGCGATCATGAAGCCGCTGAAGAAGGTTACCAGATGTTGCGGCTCCGGGTTCAGGAAACCGGAGACTGATGACTGTGCCGCTGATGCCCAGCCAGAACGTCAGGTTGCCGGGGTTGGAGAGTGAAAGAACGACTCCGGCGGCAAAATTGCCACGCTCTGCTTTCGCTGGGCCGGTGGCTGCGACCTGCTTGTGCGATGCTTTCCACGCATCCCAGGCAAAGCGGAGCAGCAAGTAGCAGCCAAAAAAGCTCAATAAGAAGGCCACCACCCGATTCTGAAAGAGGAATGCGGCACTGGTGAGTGCAATAATAGCCCATGTTGCATCGCCGACAAGCGAGCCAAATTCGAGCCAAAGTGCAGCCCGTGCTCCGTTTGCTATGCCACGCCGTATTGACTCGAAGGTGATCACGCCGGGTTGGGCGGCGAAGGCTATAGACAAACCGAAGGCTGAGAGAAATAGTGTTTCCATTGGATTAGAATAATTGCACTGTTAGCTGGATAGAACCGTCAATGTGACTGAGGTATGATGTCTATTGTATAGCGGGTTTCAACAATCCGTAGTGGACTACACATTTAAGAAGTCAACAACCATCGCGCCAACGCGACGGGCGGTTTCCGGTGTGAAATGCAGTCCATCGAAGGAATAGGTGAAGCCACCGCGCTCTCGCTCTGTTTCGTAGTCGTTCCATCCGCTCCTAACACGCTGACCGATCAGGTTGATGGTGGCCTGAGTAAGAGGCGGTCTATCCGGTATGTGGTCTGGAACAAGGGCGCTCATGAGGTCGAGGGTGGGGAGGTTGAAGGTGGCGCAGGCTTCGGCCATCATGCGATTATAGTCGCGCAGGGTGCTGACGACTACACGGTTATGTTCAATGGGAGGCAGGATGACATAGGGCATGACCTGTGCCAACTGCAAACGGGTCAATAGGTCGCGAAAGGCGACAATGAATCGTTCGGGTGATACTATTCCATCCGGCACGTACATAGCCCGTTCATAGAAGCGGCGTGTTTCCGGCTGGCTATAACTGATGGCATCGTTGCCGCCACAGGAGATCACGACTATGTCTGGTTGCTGCTCTAATACGTTGTCCAACCTTTGAAGCAGGTTTAGAACAGTGCTGCCGTTTACTCCGGCATTCAAAATGTTATGCTGAGGCAAGTGAATGGCGACTTCATTGACAAAGCTGCCGCCATAACTGCCTGCAACCAGACTGTTGCCCAAAAAGGCTATTTTCATGCTAATTGCGTTTAGTAACCCTTGTAGCCGTCGTCGGTGGCATCAAAGCGGGCGCGGCGGATCGTTTCAGTTTGCTCAATTACAGTGGATAACTCTTTATAGAAGGGTTCTGCGCCGAGCTTGGCCCTGCGAAGCGCCTCTAGAAGTTCTTTTGCCAGGCGTTCTATATCCTGTAATTGTTTGCTATTGACCTCATCAAAATTCATGGCGTTTGGCTTTCAACTAAGGGTGTGTGTCGCATCCCCTAATTATTATACCAAACCGTTGGTTTTGAGAAATTTCACTACTGTCGTGGCGATTCGTTGGGCTCCTTCTTCCGTCAAGTGAATGCCATCAAAGCTATAGGTAAAGCTGCCTTCGGTACGCAGTTTTTCGTAGACGGCCTTACCTCTAACGCCTACCATGAAATTGCGGCGAAAATAAGACAATCCTATCGGTGGACGGGCAGGAATGACGGCTGGTGCGAGCTGGCTCATGATGTCCAGCAAAGGGATACTCATCTCGGCGCAGAGTTCGCGGGTCTGCGCGTTCATTTCGTGCAGGGCGGCGACCGCTTCGGGGCGGTATTCGATGGGTGGCAAGGCAACCCATGTTTTGATGCTGGCATAGGCCAATTTGCTGAAGATGGCCCGTAAATTTTCCCGGAAGAAGATGGGCGAGATTTGTCCGCCTTTTACCCCTTTGGCGACGCGATAATAAGGGCGCAATCCGGGTTCGGCATAGGACACGGCATCATTAATACCGATCATGATGAAGCACCCGTCCGGCTTGTGTTCGATTACATCGGTGTCTACCCGGTGGAAGAGGTTAAAGCTGGTGTCGCCGTTCACCCCAGCATTGATGAACTGATGCCGGGGTAAATCGGCGGCTACTTTAGCGACAAAATTCACGCCGTAGCTGCCGTGTGTTAGGCTGTCGCCGAAGAAAATGAGTTTCATTGCGCTCGGTTCGAATCCACCTTGGCTCAGTTCTGCCAGTAGTCGGCATCGTAGGCGGGTAGTTCACAGCGGAGCGGCTTATCGTCGCGGAAGCCCAGCGCATAGTCGGCTTGCATCAGTTGGTGAATTTCGCTGGTTCCTTCGTAGATCACTGCGCCCTTGCTGTTACGCAGGTAGCGTTCGACCGGATACTCGTCGCTGAAGCCATATGCGCCATGCACTTGCACGGCTTCCAGCGCGGCCTGCACACTGTGGTCGGTGGCGTACCATTTGGCGACGCTGACTTCACGGGTGTTGCGGATGCCCTGATTTTTCATCCAGCCGACACGCATGTTGAGGAGGAAGGCGGCATCGTACCACTGCTGCATGAAAGCGATCTTTTGCTTGACGAGTTGATGTTGGGCAATAGGAACGCCAAAGGTTTCGCGCGAGTGGGCATACTTGATGCTTTCTTCGAGGCAGGCGCGGATGAGGCCCGTTGCGCCGGACCCAACGGTGTAGCGCCCGTTATCGAGGCAGGACATGGCGATCTTGAAACCTTCGCCTTCTTCGCCCAAGCGGTTGGCAGCCGTTAGTTCCACATCTTCACATTTTACCCAGCCGGTCGAGCCAGCGCGGACGCCCAGCTTACCATGAATATCGCCACTTGTGACACCGGGCATGTCACTGGTGACGACGAAAGCGGTGATGCCGCGCGCTCCGGCAGCGGGGTCGGTTTTAGCGAAATACAGGAAATGGTGGGCTTTGGTCGCCAGGCTGATCCACATCTTTTCGCCGTTTAGGATATATTTATCGCCCACTTTTTTGGCGGTGGAGTTCATGTTTTGTACGTCGCTGCCGATGCCGGGTTCGGTGAGGCAGAAGGCGGCGTATTTTTCACCTGTGGCCTGTGGGGTGAGGAACTGCTGTTTTTGTTCTTCAGTACCCCATTGCAAAAGCGCCATGCTGTTCAAGCCCATGTGAACGGACATGACGACGCGCAGGGTGGTATCGGCACGTTCCAGCTCTTCGCACACCAAACCAAGCGTGATGTAATCGAAGCCCTGTCCGCCGTAGCGCACGGGGATATTGATACCGAGGATACCCAACTCAGCCATGCGGGGGAGAAAGGCCGGGTTCATTTCCTGCTTGCGATCCCATTCGCTGATGACGGGTATGACTTCTTTCTGGGCGAAGTCGCGCACCATTTTGCGTGCCTGAATATGTTCTTCGTTCAATGAAAAATCCATGATATATACCTTTACATAAGGGGCTTAACCCCCAAAAACATTTTCACATGTAAACGTGGTTCGATTATACCATTTGGGCTACCTGTTTCTGTATGCCCGAGTCGAGTGCATTCACACGCGTGCAATGTGAACAAAAACGGGACATAGCCATGTCCCATCTCATCAACCTTTGATTAGCAATTGAAATGAGTTTTACTCGGCTTCCAATCGGAAGACGGCATCATCTATTTCGGAATTGGCGTCAGCGGTAACGGGTTCGATTTCGAAATAAGGTTCATTATCCCAGAAGGCACAAATTTTGGCGGGAACAATCAGGTCATCCATCGCTAATAATTCTTCAGACAAGCGTAATGTAAATATGGCATTTTTGTCGGTGTCGGGATTCAGGCAGTGAACTTCAACGTATTCCACACTGCTATTGGGGCGCAGATGTAACTTAACCTTACTATCTATTTGGGTGTTGACTGCTATTAATTCGGCTTCGCCGCTAGTTTCTAATTTGACAAAGTGGTCGCCGAGGGGGGTGAGGAGCAAGGCGGCAATCGCCCACAAACGCGACTGGAGGGAATGTACCACAGTGGGTTCGTTGTTCAGGTTGGGTGATTTTCCACTACGCGTAAAGCGGTACGTTTCGCCGTCAAAAGCTTCCGAACCGCTGCCGATTTGAACCCCGACGGCTTTTACAATGAAGTCCCAACGCATGGCGACAGGGAAATTAAAACGTCCGGACGCATCCACCGGAACCCACATGGTGACAGGGCCGACTTTGGCACGCACCCGCCCCTTAAACTGGATCGCCAGACTTTCAAAGGCAGGTGGGCGCAAACCATAGCGCGCCTGTATACAATTTCGCAGCAGGTCTTTAGCCTGCACATCACCTTGAGCTAACAATAAGACCGGCACAGCCCCTCCCCGCGCCTTCTGCGCTGGCAACAGCATGATTACTTCCCCCCCCAAGAAATCAAGCGTTTCACATTACCACCTGATTATCTTATTACGATATTAACATCATAAAGTGTCAAATGACCCATAAAACATAACAGTTATTTCACAACCTTAAGGGTATGTTCTAACTTATGTTGACTTATGCAAGAAAGGGCTTTCTGTTATCATTTGGCTTATGAAAATTTTGCATGTTACTCCTTATTACACTCCAGCTTACGCTTACGGCGGGGTGGTGCGGTCTGTGGAAGGAATGACACAGGCGTTGGTGAAGCGCGGACATCAGGTCACGGTGTTGACCACAGACGCGTTCGACCAACATTCCCGCTACAGTGGTTTACGCGAGGAAGTGATAGAAGGTGTACGCGTGCTGCGAGCGCCTAATTTGTTGCCATCTGTGCGCGGACGATTCAACCTTTCGACACCAGAGGGTATGGCGACGTTGGCTGAACAGCTACTCCCAGATGTGGATGTAGTACATTGCCACGAATTTCGCACGGTTGAAAACTTGCTGGTGACGCCGCGGGCGCTGCGATTGGGTAAGCCATTGGTGCTTTCGCCACATGGTACATTGACGCTGCAAACTGGACGGAGCGGCATGAAACGGCTGTGGGATCGGCTGCTAAGTTCGGCAGTGGCACTGCGCTTCGATCACATCGTGGGTTTGACGCAGGTGGAAATAGCAGAGGTAAAGATGCTGTGGCCATCATTTGGGCGGCGGCGTATACCAACCGAATTCAGTGTCATTCCTAACGGTGTTAATTCAGCAGATTTTGCTGCGCTTGACGGGCGGGAACGTTTTCGACGGCGTTTTGGCCTAGGTAACCGGCCAGTCTGTTTGTTCATGGGACGGCTGCATGAGCGGAAGGGTGTTCAGATACTGGTCGAAGCGTTTAAGGCGGCGCATTTGCCAGAAGCGTGCTTGATTATTGCCGGGCCAGACGAGGGGATGCGGCATAGTCTGGAGCCTATGCTCAATGAATTCATGATCTTGACCGGGTATTTGGACGGAATAGATCGACTTGATGCGTTAGCTGGGGCGGATGTGCTTGCGTTACCGGCCGTAGGCGAAGGGCTGCCGATGGTGGTGTTAGAGGCTATGGCGGCGGGAGTTCCAGTCATTGTATCGCCGGGCTGCAACCTGCCGGACGTAGCACAAGCCGGGGCAGGACTGGAAGTCGAAGCAGCTATTGAGCCGTTGGCTGCGGCACTGGAAGCATTGCTGCTGGATGCGCGTCGGCGGATTGAAATGGGGCAGGCGGCGCGTCGGCTGGTTGCTGAACGCTTTACATGGGACAGCGTGGCAGAGCAGTTGGAAGCGACTTATCAAACTTTAATCCGCGAATGAGATGATATAGGGGAACCATTCGCATCGGGTTTACGTCTAGAACGTGTAGCAAACAGTAACCGATGGAAGGAGTCAATCATGCAATCATCGAATTTGCTCAAACCGAATTTTGTTGGGATCACAGCCGCAGTCGCGATGTGCGGTCTGCTTATTTTTGCACTGGCGACAGCGCCGGTTGCCGCCCAAGGTCAGTCCGATTCTTCGACCCGAACTATTAGTGTTAGTGGAAGCGGGGAGGTTTTTGGCCCGCCAGACATTGCCTATATTAATCTGGGGGTAGATGTAGCCGACGCTGACGCGGGCAAGGCTATTGCGAACGCCAATACTACATTGGCGGCAATTGTCGCGGCTGTGAGCGAGGCAGGGGTAGCCGAAGCCGATATTCAAACAGCCAATTACAGCGTTTACCCGGAAGATCGTTATGATCCCCAAACCGGGCAAGCTACTGGAGAGCGTATCTATCATGTTCAATTGGCCGTGAATGTGACGGTGCGCGACATTAGCAAGACTGGCGCGGTCATTCAGGCCGGACTCAGCGCAGGTGCAAACAGCATCAATGGATTGAGTTTTGGCATCGCTGATATGAAAAGCTTGGAGGAACAAGCGCGCAAGGCTGCCGTTGCTGACGCACAAAATCGCGCTCAGCAGTTGGCGGATGGTTTTGGGGTGACACTGGGTGCGCCAGTTACGATCAGTGAGTCATTTGGCAGTGTGCCAGTGCCAATGTTCAACCGGGATATGGTGGCGCAAGCGGCATCTGTTCCGGTGCAAATTAATCCGGGGCAGCTCAGCGTGAGCGTGCAGGTCAATGTGACTTTCGCCATAGCGGGTTAATTGGGATTTTTATACCAGCAAAACGCGGCGGCTGGTAGTTGCCGCGTTTTGATTCCAATATATAGACATTCTAAAAAGTGTGATGCATGACACATCCACGATTGAAACGGTTAAAATTTCGCCCTATTGTAATTGAACAAAAATTCTAATAAAATTCTGGATATTGGTGGTGGTAGCACTGCATTAAGTGGTGGAGGGGGACTTTATCATGGTCCCCACCCCCAAACCCCCTCCCCATCCCGAAGGGAGGCTTCGCACAAGCATTAGGGAAGGGGCTTAAGAGACCAAATAGGATCAAGTTATCTGCTATTTTCAGCCAAAATTGATGTCCACCGTTTAGTGTGGGGCTACCTTGGTGGTTAGATGGATGTTATGTGTATTACAAGGTTTGCTTATTGGAGGATTGTACCTATGTCGAAAGCCAATATTACGGGCTCTGCGCCAATCTTAATTGTTAAGAATGTGGCTAGGTCAGCGGACTATTTCCGCGATAAACTTGGTTTTACAGAGCAGACTCCGTATGGTGAACCACCTTATTTTTGCATTGCTAGCCGAGATGGCTTCCGGGTTATGCTTGCACAAGTCGGTGATCCTCAAGCTGTTTTAGTGCCGAATTGGAAAATCGTGGGAAAAATGTGGAATGTATACTTCTGGGTGGATGATGTGGATGCCATCTACGCAGAGTTTCAAGCCAGCGGTGCCATCATTGATTACACGTTGTATACCACACCATACGGTGTCCGCGAGTTCGGTGTGCGTGACTTAGATGAGCACGATATTGCCTTTGGGCAAATTGTACGCTGACCATGTACTATTCGGTGCTTGATTCTGGAACTTTCACCGCATATGATTGAGTAGAGATTTTTCATCCCGTAAACATCATCAAAAGGTTCATCATGCCTGATCCCACCCAACTGTCGTTGTACGTGGTCGCGTCGTTTGCACTGCTTATTACTCCTGGCCCGGCTGTGCTGTATATCATTACCCGCAGCGTAGATCAGGGGCGGCAAGCGGGGATGATGTCTGTATTGGGTATTCATGTAGGTACGCTGTTTCATATTACAGCGGCAGCGCTGGGACTTTCGGCCATTCTGACCTCATCGGCGCTGGCTTTTGATGTGGTGAAATATTTAGGTGCGGCTTATCTGATTTACGTAGGGGTTCGCCGCATATTGAGCAAAGATGAACCAGTGGTTGCCACTCACAGTGAACCGGCCAGTCTGCGCCGTATTTTTTCTCAGGGTGTCGTTGTCAATGTCTTGAATCCCAAGACAGCGCTCTTTTTTCTGGCCTTCCTACCGCAGTTCACCGATCCATCACGCGGCCCGCTAACGCCACAATTGCTAACGCTGGGTGCTATTTTTGTGGCAATCGGGCTGGTTACGGACAGCAGCTACGCACTGCTGGCAGGTACGTTCGGTCATGTGCTGCGGAAAAATCAGGGCTTTTCTCGCATTCAACGGTATTTGGTGGGTACGGTGTTTATTGGGCTAGGGTTGACAGCAGCCTTCACCGGTAGCAAATCAACAAGCGGGTAATTTGCTCCAGCTTTTGTGCTACAATGCACGCGCTTTGTTGGCAATTGTGGAGTGTGCATCGTGAGCATTTCATTGCGCCGCTGGTTACAACTGTTCCTGATTGTTGTGCTCGTACTAGCAGCCGACCAGATTACAAAACGTATCGTTGTTGACAGCATGTTGGTTGGTGAAATCCGCCATCCACTGCCATTTCTTAGTCCGTATTTCCAAATCACCCTCAGCCACAATAGTGGTGCGGCCTTTGGCTTTCTGGCACAGTTTGGCGGCGTGTTCCTGATCGTGGCGCTGGTAGTCGTGGTGGTGATGGTATATATGTATCCGCGCATCCCCGACGCCAACTGGTTAGCCCGGATAGCTAGCGGATTCATAATGGGTGGGGCATTGGGGAATGTGATTGACCGTTTCGGGTACGGTTACGTAGTGGACTTTATTCACTATCAGATACCGAATGTAATCTCCAATGTTTCTAATTTGGCGGATCATGCTATTGTGCTCGGGGTGATTTTGTTTTTTATCGCCAGTTGGCGCGAAGAACAGATCAAGAAGATGCAAGCAGATCTCGCGCCGCCAACTGATACAACCACGACTGCCTGATGTTTTCATTCCCAATTTCACAACGGGGTACTACAAACTAAATACCAATTCTCCACTGGCGAAACCAAGATAGATGGCATTGGGTACAATTTCTTCTCAATATTCTATGAGGGGAGATTTGATATGAAGCATATTCATATTGCCGGTACTGAACTAGACGTTTCTGAAATTTCGCTGGGTTGCATGCGGATTTCCGGGATGTCGAACGACGAAATCTCGCGTTTGATACATACCGCTTTGGATGAAGGCGTGACGTTTTTCGATCATGCCGATATTTACGGGGGCGGACAATCGGAAGCGAAATTTGCCGAAGCACTGGATATGAACGCAACTTTGCGCGAGAAGATGCACATCCAAAGTAAGTGTGGTATTCGCAAGGGGATGTTTGATTTTTCCAAAGAGCATATCTTAGAAGCCGTGGACGGCAGTTTGAAACGGCTGCGAACCGATTATCTGGATGTGCTACTGCTGCACCGCCCGGATGCACTGGTGGAACCGGAGGAGGTGGCCGAAGCCTTCACCATTCTTCAAAACAGCGGCAAGGTGAAATATTTCGGGGTGAGTAACCAAAATCCGATGCAGATTGAACTGCTGACCAAGTTCGTAAAGCAGAAAATCATCTTCAATCAACTGCAACTGAGCATCACCAACACGGGCATGATTGATGCTGGCATTAATGTAAATATGGAGATTGACCATTCGATTGATCGAGACGGCAGTATTCTGGATTACTGCCGCCTGAAGGAAATCACTATTCAGCCGTGGTCGCCGTTTCAATATGGATTTTTTGAAGGGGTTTTCCTGGACAACCCGAAGTTCCCTGAACTAAACGCAGCAATTGACAAGATGGCAGCCGCCAAAGGTGTAGCCAATACGGCCATGGCGATTGCCTGGCTGCTACGTCATCCGGCTAAGATGCAGCCGATTGTGGGGACGACCAATGCAGGGCGGTTAAAGGACATGTGCAAAGCGTCTGACATCACGCTCAGCCGGCAGGAATGGTATGAAATCTATCTAGCTGCGGGTAACAAGCTGCCGTGATAGATTCATTAGATGATTGTTGAGAAGCGGTTGAAAGAAGCTGCTATTTGTGGGGATTATCCGCAAAGTGAGCAAGTCATTTGCGGGTAACCCCCTTTGATTTGGGTGAGTTCGAATTACGGCCCCGGTGTAATTACTGGCAAGAAGGGCAGCGGTGTGGACGTTGGGCCAGAGAAAATTTGTATGCTGCCATCTAATGGGGTCGCCGTAACAAACACCGGAATATCTACCGTCGGTTGGACCGTTGGCGCCGTGTTGACAATATTAACATTCACCGTCCGGTACAGATAGCCACCACTGTTGGAGAACATTGACAGCCGCAATATATACGCGCCGTTTGGAAGCTGATTTGTATTCCATTGTCCAAGCACACCATTGTTTTGCGGCGTGGTCACGGGCTGGTTAATGATGGTAAAGACGGTAGGCTGGGTGGCTGACGCATACTCCAATTGGAAGCGATTGAAGGTTTGCGAGGCTGTCGCCACACCGACCACCGAGAATGGCCCGTTGATGGTCTGGCCCTCCTGTGGCGAGAGGATACGGGCAATCGGCACTTCGGTGTTCACATCGCAAGCATTGCTCGGCACAGTGGTCAGAGTTCCGGGCACGATACCCAAACGCTGCGCGTCGGCTGCGCCTTGCGGACTTTGCAGCCATGCTGCCGCCGTTGGGTCGGTGATATTCAAAACTGTTGCATTCACCCGATTGTCAGGGCAGAATTCGTTCGCACGAAGTCCAGTCCATGTGTCCACCGCGATTTGCTGGACAAAGGCCTGCGATGCGGCTGGCGGCTCCTGGCCCTGAATGAATAATTCGGTACGTAGTGCAGTGCAGTTGGGTGGAGGCAACGTTCCGGTATCCGGGCAAATCTGAGCTTGAATGAGGCCGGGCGGATTCGGGAATGAGTCGGGCCGACCGGTGATTTGCAGAGTCGCAACCATCACCTTATTCCACAACGGTGCTGCGCTGCCGTAACCACCATCGCGCACGGCAGTTGGATTGTTATCGGGACGGCCTAACCATACGCCGACCACAGCATTTCTGGTGAAACCCATTGTCCACAAATCACGGGCATCGTTGGTTGTGCCAGTCTTGGCTCCAACATAATTACTGGTCGGTAAGCCGTTGATGGTCAGTGGACCATTTGTGCCGAAAGCCGTTGCGCGCGCTGTGTCGTCGCTGAGGATATTTTCCATCAAGTAGGCAACCTGTGGTTGAATAACTTGAGAGGTTGGGCTTTTTCCGGCAGCTGAACTGCGGCACCTGTTGAGTCAGTGATACTTTCAATGGTGTATAGCGGCACACGAACGCCGCTATTTGCCAGAGTGCCGTAGGCCGACATCATACCGTACAGCGTCACTTCGGTTGCGCCGATGCCTGTGGGCAGACCAAAAGATGCATTTTCCGGGAAGCTCAAACCGAGCCGCCCCGCCATATCCTTGAACTTATTTTCGCCAATGAATTGGTAGGTCTTAACTGCGGGAATGTTGAAACTGTTTTGAAGCGCGTAGCGCAAGGCTATCGGCCCATGGAAACGATTGTCAAAATTGGTCGGTGTATAGGATGGATTCTGGAATGTGGTCGGCACATCCCACAGCACGGTGGCCGGTGTGTACCAGTTGTCTGCCCGTCCGTCGCCCGTTGTGTCTATGCCTTCCAATGCAGCGGCATACACGACAGGTTTAATTGAAGAACCGGGCTGTTGCCAAGTGAGTGCGCCATTTACTTGTCCATCAATGTTTGCGTCGTTGAAGTTTGGACTGCCGACCATTGCCCGGATCGCGCCGGTGCGTGGGTCTGTAACCATCACTGACCCGGTGTTGACACCTGTGTTGATGAGGGCAGCCATTGTCTGGTCAATGGCAGTTTCGGCTGCTTCCTGAACGGCGCTGTTCAGGGTAGTGCGGATAACAAATCCACGCCGGTACATTTCGCCCGAACCGTAGATGCTTTCTACCTGTTCAGTCACGAATTGGACGAAGTGCGGGTATTTGAACTGTACTTCACGCGGTTCATATTCGGCAGCCTTGATGGTCGCTTTTTGCAAGGTGGCTTCGCGCCGGACAACATCGGGTGTGATGCAAGTCGCCTGCGCGTTGGGATGCAGTGTCAAACACCCCACCTGCTGCATACGTTGAATAACATATTCCATGCGAGCAAAAGTAGCATCGCGGCGCTGGCCATAGGTATCGGGTGTGTCGGCGCTGAGGCGCACCGGATTGTATTGTACAGGCGATTGAATCATGCCTGCCAACATAGCGGCCTGCGGCAGAATTCAAATCCTGTGCGCTGGTGTTGAAGTAGAATTGTGCAGCGGCTTCTACTCCATATGATTGATTACCAAAGAAAATTTCATTCAGATACAGCTCAAGAATTTTCTCTTTGCTGTACTGTTTGGCAATTTCGGACGCGATGACAATTTCCTGCAATTTGAGGGCAGGAGTATTGGTTGGCGTCTTCAGAATGAGCTGTTCGGCGATCTGCTGGGTGATAGTGCTGGCGCCAGACTCAATTTGACCGGCACTGATGTTCTGGATAAAAGCACGACCAATGGCGACCCAGTCCCAACCGGGGTCTTCAAAGAAACGCTCATTTTCCAATGAGACGACGGCGTGAATCATCCAGTCGGAGATTTTGTTGAGGGGCACAGTAGTACGTGCGCCGCCTTCTTGGCTATTGATGAGGGCGATCTGGTTGCCGTTTACGTCCTGTATCTTGACCGTTTGGAATACCGGTTGGTAGTTTGCTAGTGCCGCAATCTGAGGTTGGAATTGCGACGCCATGCTATTGTATTGGATTAAGATAAAGCCGATGCCGCAGGCAAAGAGTAACAATAACGCCCCAACGCCAAGCCCAACCAACGTCAATACGGTGCGGACGGTGCGCTGCTGCTGCTGGCGCGCGACATCTTCATAAACTGGCGACGGCTTATCAAGTGTGTAATCCGGAGCAGCCTCAGCGTATTGGTCACCGGGAATGGGGGCGGCTACATTCCCATATTGGTCGAAACCAACATCCACCCTTTGGTTGACCTGGGTTGGCTGCGACCCGAAGCCACCTAAATTTTGCACGGTAGGGGCTTCGCCGGGACGAACCGCCCCGAAATTGTATCCCGCCTCACTGACCAATGTCCGATCCGGGTCATTGATGGGTACATTCTGACGCGGCAGCCCTAATTCTTCGCTAATTCCAAATCCGCCAGTTTGGAAGGCCGCCGAAGGCTGCGTGTTGCCCGACTGAATCGGTTCGCTGGGGAGATAAGGCAGTGAGCCTTGAATGACCTGACTTGGATCAAGTTGTGACGTGATAGTAGGTGTTGGCGTGCGTGCAGGTTGTCCTGCGTAGGGTGGTGTATCAATAACCCACTCGTTGTTTTGGAAACGATACCATGTATCCGTTTCCACGCCCATCATCCACCAGACATTGTTTTCATCCAAAATCATCAGGCGCTTGAGTTGTTCCTGAAGCTGGTCACGGGTCAACTGACCTGCCTGATATTGACCGCGGAGAACCCGCACCTGTGTTTGCGTTTCATTGAACTTCTGCGCTAATTCTTGCTGCTTTGGTGTAAGTCCAGCCTGTGCAGGCGCAGATGATGTACCGCTTAACGCTTCCAACTGTTTGCGGGCATAGGCGGCTGCGTCGTCAGCGGTGCTGGTAGCGGCTGATGTTCCCTGCAATAATTCCAATTGTTTGCGGGCGTAAGCGGCAGGATCGTCAGCTCCTGTTTGTCCAGTTGTTGCCTGAGGCCCTGTTTCAGCGACAGGTTCTTTTTGTTTGGGAACAATGTCACTCTTGGGCGTCTTTTCAACTAGACTCGAAAGTGCGATAAGTTCGCTCATGCTAAAGGTGTCATCATCGTCATCTTCATCGGCGCCAGTGGCCTCAATGACATCACCAAGTTCCAGATCAAGTAAACTCTGAGAATCTGTTTTTTCAGCTTCTGGTTCGATAGGTTGTGGGGAAGCTTCAGTATCAACCTCTTCTTGTTCGGCAGGTTGTTGACTGGTCAGTTGGAAATTTTCAAGGAAATCTTCCGGGCGCGATTCTATTGCCTGTTGGCGTTCGGCTGGAATCTCGGTTTCATCACGTTCGGTGAAGATGGTGTCTTCTGGCTTAGGTAGATGCCAGTCTCCCTGAGTTGAGGGAGCACTTGGCACGTTTTGCGGCAGCACAGGTACACGCCAGCCACCTGTTTGAGATTTGATTGGGGCAGGCGATGGCGGTGCAGCCGTCGCGCTTTGCGGTTTACGCCAACCGCCCTGCGTCTGCCCCCCAAGAGTCACATCGTTATTATTCGATGGGCTGTCAGCCATATACCCCACCCTTTACGCCAACGGTTTGTTTACGGTTAGTTTACGTTGGTTATTATACACGGAATCCAAAATTTGCGACGAAAGCGCACTAGGATCGTAAACTAAACCAGATTATGGGATTTTGACGCGCAAACAGTCATTGCTCTGGCAGGCGTGTATCTCTTCCCTCAGGTCGGGCATCAGCCTCATCTTCTACGGTGGTGTGTGAAGTACCATTGGCTGGTGGCGGGTCATCGGGGGGGAGTGATGGAGCAGGTGTGTTGCCCCGTAAAGTCTCATCAATATCTACAGAAGAGAGTTCGATTGTGTCACGTCGTCCACGCAGTGGATTGTCTGCGAGGATAAGCGTGGCGTCATCATCATCTGCAGGATTCAAGTTCTCGGTGGATTCGTCGGGGAAGACCGCTGAAGCGTCACCTTCAACGGCAATCACGATGACACTCACGTTGTCTTCACCGCCTCGCTCGTTTGCAAGATCAATGAGTTTCTGACTGACCACATCCGGACTGGGGTCGGCAAATGTGGTCTCCGCAATTTCGCCCGGTTTTACATGTCGTGTGAGTCCATCTGAACAGAGTACGAGGCGATCTCCAACGTGCAGACGCTTGTAATAGAGATCAATATCAAGTTCTTCTGATTGCCCAAGAGCGCGGTAAAGGACATTACCCATTGGGTGGCCTTCTACTTGATCGGGCGTTATATGCCCCGCCAATACCAATGCTTGCACAAAACTATGGTCAGAAGTAATTTGCGTAATTTCGTGATCCATGCCATCTACAAGGTAAGCACGGCTATCCCCTACATGAGCAAATGTGGCGTAAGTACCCCGCACATATGCTAACGTAAGGGTCGTCCCCATTCCGCGCATTTCTGGTGAAGCAGCTGCCTTACGGAAGATCCCGAGGTTGGCGGCCTGAATAATTTCGCGCAGGCGCTCTGCGATGGGTGTGCCATCTTGTGGTTCACGAGGGGTGAAACCTTCTTTGATGGTTTCCACCGCCATGCGGCTGGCCTCTTCGCCCGCTGCCGCCCCACCCATGCCGTCAGCCACAATTGCCAACACGAAATCGTCACCTGCCCACAGATGGATGTTGTCTTCGTTATTTTCGCGCACCTGTCCGGTGCTAGTGCGCGCACTGCTGCGTAGGTAGATGCCGTTCTCCGGTTTCTGCATTGCCCGGACTCCTTAGAAGGCTGGATTTTCCCTATTATAGTGCAAATTGTGAATCGGTGGAACATGTAGCGAAAGTACTATTCCTTCAAGGGTAAAGTGTTCTTCAGAATTTCGCCAATATTTGGGGTTGATTTTGTGTGTTAGTCCCACATCTACACCCTACACCATCACCCATCTTCGTGGTAAAGTTATAACATATCCCAAATTTATTCCAGAATTTGGGATATATTTATACTGGACAATCCCTATGCCTAATCTGATTGATGTTTATCGCCTTGATCAATTTAACGATACGTTTGCGCTTGGACATTACGCGCGGGTACTTGATGCCCAAGACCGTCGCACTGGCCAAAATGTAGCGTTTAAAGTGTTGCGTTCAGAACATCTGAACCCTAATGATGAACCCAAGTGGGAATTTCATGCCTTTGCTAATGAAGCTGATTTGTTGATGAAGTTGGCTGGTAGCCCACATCTGGTGCAGTTGCTCGATTGTGGCTACCTTTCCAGCGTAGCAGAAGCTCCTAATGATGGAGAAATCGAGTCGTTTCAAATAGATGTAATCGGATTTGTTCAAGCACTACCCCGCTTCGCGGAGCGGGGGTGGCGACCTTATCTCGCATTACAAAATATGCCCCGTTTGCACAATCTGCTCTATCTCATGAAACCCAATCAGCCGGGAACGCGATGGCGTCTTCCCACTGAAGAAGGACTTGCTCTGGCGTTGCAATTTGGCGAACTGTTGAGACTGGCACACCAGCGTGGTATTGTTTACCTCGACCACAAGCTGGAACATGTGTATTGGGATGGTAGTCAGCTGCGCATCATTGATCTTAATAGCTCACGCCAGCTAGAAGCGAATGAGCGACAGAATCATGCCTTCTACCGGATGGATATTCATAACCTGTGTGTTGGTATCCTCTATCCGATTTTCACGGGACTTTCTCCACTTAAGACTACCCTGCGCCCGCAGCCGGGTAATGTAAAGGAGGCAGAGTCACGCTACCAGAATATTTCTACGCTTGACTTTGGCATCGAGCCGACCCTCAGTCAGGCCATTAAAGATTTGCTGCAGGCGGGTGCTGCCATGCAAATCGAATCGATTGATGATTTTATGACGCGATTGCAGCAAGCTGCTTCACAGATTGGATGGGACTTTAATAACTTGTATACAAGCCCTGTCAACCGCGAAGCGCGTACTCAAATGCGTGCTGGACTCAGCCGGCTGCGACGTGGCCAGAGTGAACTGCGCGAAGCACGGGATATGTTCCGTGAGGCGGCTATTGAAGAGGGTATTTCTGAGGATATGGAAGCTGAATTGCGACGGTTAGTCAAATCGATCAATGATATGCTCAATAATCGAGTCATACCCTAATGGAAATTCTCATCGGCACGAGTAATGCTGGCAAACTTCACGAATATGAAGCACTTTTAGGTGGTCTATCCTTGCATTTACTGACGTTGAAGGATGTCGGGTTGGATAACATGGAAGTTGCCGAAGATGCTACCACGTTAGAGGAGAACGCGCTCCTTAAAGTACGCGCGTATTCCAAGGCCAGCGGATTGATAACGCTAGCTGACGATACCGGTTTGTTTGTAGATGCGATAGGTGGCGCGCCCGGTGTTTATCCTGCGCGTTACGGTGGACCGGGACTAACCATGCAGCAGCGGCGGCAGAAATTACTCGGCGAATTACAGGATGTACCGGAAGCGAAACGCACTGCGCGTTTTGCCTGTGTCATCGCGGTGGCACACCCCACTTCTGGCTATGAGCGAACCGTGCGCGGCTTATGCGAGGGGCGCATTGCACTGACCGAGTCTGAAGGCGGTAGTGGTTTCGGTTACGATGCGGTCTTCATTCCAGAAGGATACAGCATGACATGGGGGCATGTACCGCTGGAAGAAAAGAATCGCATCAGCCATCGTGGACAGGCAGCACGGCTTATCGTACCTGTGTTGCAGCAGTTGTTCGCTAAAGGGTAATTTTATAGCAAGCGGCTGTGGTCTACCTTGATGCACCTATCCATGACCAGTGGTATTCCGGCTTTTTCAGCTTTGCCGGCGGCTTCATCACTTTCAACACCTAACTGTGCCCATACCGCTTTTGCGCCCACCGCAATAGCTTCGTCCACCACGCCCGCTAGATATTCGGAGCGGCGGAATACATTTACGAGATCAATGGGTTCCGGTACTGCCGCCAACGAAGGATAGCAAATTTCTCCGTCAATGGTTTCTACTTCCGGGTTTACCGGGTAAATCTTGTAGCCTGCACGCCGTAAATAGCGCGCAACCTGATAACTGGTGCGGTACCGCTGGTCAGAATGACCAACTACCGCGATGACGCGCGTCTCTGTGAGTAGGGCACGAATGGCAGCTGTATCATAGGTGATGAGCATGACTGTGCTTTCACATAACCAGAATGTTCATTATCCTGACAGGCAGTCACTACGGAATATTACGTTAATAGTTGATATTCGTTATCATGCAGCAAAAAAAGACACAGACGGCGCTGTGTCTCTCTCCATCAAGATACCTGAATTACGTGTGTAGCTTATTTCTTACCATTCGGATCACGCGAACTCACCAAATATTTGACATATTCTTCGAATTCTTCGCGTTTACCTTCGGCCAATAACTGCGCCTGTTTGGGCCATGTTTTGGGGTCATTCACCAAATTGACACCCCCTTCGACCTTAACGATACGTAGCAATTCGTCAGGCGAAAGCTCAGCTAACTGACTAAACGTGTAGATTTTGGCCTTAAAGAGGGCGTCGGCACTCTTTGGGCCTATACCTTCGATAATGGTCAAATCATCTTTTTTATCCATGGAGGGCACGGTGCTGCGAGCCGAGGAAGCTGGTGTCGTTGAAGCTGGAGTTGGGGCAGGCGGTGCAACTTGCGTTGTGTAGGTGAGTGGTGGTGCCGGTGGTGCTGATGACGCCGCTTTCATGTTTGCAACCCGTGCCTGTGCCATTGCTGCGGGTGTCGGCGCATCGAGCTGACCCCGGTAGAACAGCAGCAGAATAACACCTACAATCGCCATAAGTATGCCAATCGCGAGTAACTGCGAAGAAACAAACCCAAATGGTGTATTGGTTCCTGCAACCAAAGCCACGACTATGGCAATAACTCCTAGCACAATCAGCGTCCACCCAATGCGGCGCGGAATGACGTTGTGCGAATCATTCAGCCAAGTTTTGAGCAAGAAGCCAACGACAACGAACACGAATCCCAATATCAGTATTTGAGTGAGATCAAACGACAAGAAATCACTTGCGAGGCGACCTAAACCCAGCACAATTGGAACGATGATCGCGACGACACCAATGCCGATGATGGCATTGGCAATGGTTCCGGCTGACAAATTTTGAAACGCACCGAACAGTAGTAAGACCCCGCCGATGACGAGAATAATGCCCAGCCATAACATGTGGTTAAGATTGAACGCAAGAAACTCGCCGCTGTTGTTCGAAGCTACGGCTAACACTATTCCAGCAGCGCCGACGGCCAAAATAATCAATAAGGCTCTCAGACCATAATTTGGTGTACGTTCTTCACGCATAAACCCTTGTTTCCCCCTATACCATATTCCCGGACACTTTCTTACAATTTCGCCCCTGAATATTTCGATTTTTATATTAACGTACAAGATGGTGCAAAACAAGTTGACTAAAGAGGAATTACTTGTTCACCATAATTGTGGCTACATCCGTGAGTAGAGTTGTCATAAACCCCTCGGCAGGGCAGGCCAACGCAGAATCATAAACAGCGTATGTGATTACCGGGGTATGTATGAGTAATCCGATCCTGCCATAGACGTGGGCTACTAATTGTACGGCAGCTAGCTCGTCATCCAATGTGTACGTATGTTTTTGTGCATATACCCGTACTGTGCTATTAAGCCAGTCATGGTATACGAGTTGGAACGGCGGGCTGGAAGTTCCTGTGTTCCGGGATTGGAGAAGCGCAAAGATATAGGCTTGTAGTCCATCGTTAAAACCGGAAACGGCATACTCAATTTCAACTTGTTTTAAGCCGACTTGATGGTTGATCGATTCAAGTTGAGTTTCAAATACGCTGGTGAGTTTTGGTAAATATGCCAACCATTGCGCTGGTGACAATTGAACAGCGGCGGCATCTAGTACGGCGTGGCGCACGCTATTTAACGCAGTTCCTGCTTTGTCAATTCGCCCTAAGTTGCTGTAATCTTTCTGTTCGAATAGTTCGACACCAAAATCTGGTGGCAGCGTATGCGCTTCCCGGAATGATTTTATTGGCACAAAGGTGTAGTTAATACCTTCAATTGTCAGCTGCATAACGACCCGCACATCCGATAGCGGTATTATCCGTCGAGTATCTTGTAAGCATTTTCCGCATAATCTTTAGCACTGCCGCTCACTGGCAGCATCTCAACATTGTCCGCTGCGGCCTGCAACTTGGCACTCGTCACCTGCTCCTTAAGCTTCAGCACATCGCGGTCTGTGGGATCAAGCACGATTGCATCGTTTAGCAACAGATCGGCAATTGCCAAATGTTTGGGGCTTTTCAAGAGCAAGCGCACAATATCAACAATGTTACTCACAGTGTTTTCACGATTGTTGGTTACGTAGGCTAAATGAAGCGACTGGCGGTAGCGCAGCAGCGCCTGACCCAGTTGATTTGCTTTGTAGGAAGCGTAGCCTAAATTACTCAGTTCAAGTGCTTCGGCGTCTTGATCTTTCACTTCGCGCGCTATATAAAGCGCTGAGGTGTGGAAGTTGATCGCTTCTTCCCAGCGGTCTAGATCGCCATAAGCCGTACCCAGCCCACCGAGCACACGTCCTTCATAATCACGTTTGCTCTGCGCTTTGAATAATTTCAGGGCCTGTTCCCATGTATCAGCTGCCACATCCGGTTGCCCGCCATCTAATTGAGCGTAACCGAGTTTGTATAGAACAAGAGCCTCGTTCTGTTCGTCCCCTTCTGTGCGGGCAATTTCGAGTGCTTGCCCGTATATCCGTATGGCTTCATCACTTTCGCCAAGCTGTTGCCGTGCATCGGCTAACGTGATTAGCAAATGCATCTTCGAATCTACATCATTCAGTTCGTCTGCCAGCCGAATTCCACGGGTAGCGTTCAGCACAGCTGCGCTTGAATTTTCGGTTTTCACCATGAGCGCCGACAGCGTATCCAGAGTTTCAAGAATATTTTCTGGCTCGTCAAGTTCCTCGTAAGCTGAAAGTGCCTCATCGTAGGTACTGATGGCTTCGTTATCCATGCCTCGGCTGGCTTCGAGGCTGCCGATTTGCGTGAGCACACTGACTTGTTCTCGCAAGTTGTTTTGCTGTTTGGCCTGACGCAGCGCATTTTGCAGCTTGGTTAATAGATCACCAGAATCGCCCACAGATTCCGCCGTTGCAACCGGCTCACTAGATGCTTCTTCATCTTCATCATCATCTAAATCAAGCAAACTTTTAGGCGGAGCTGCCTGACTCTTTTCTACCGCTGCCCATAACGAACCCACGGCGGTTGAGGGTGGACGGACACTTTCTTCTTCATCCTCGTCTTGGTCATTCAGCGCATCATCAAATTCAGCATCCTCGTCGAATTCATCATCAAATTCTTCATCTTCGAAGTCATCTTGATCATCTGGTAATTCTTCATCCCGTTCTCCCTCAATGTCCATGTCTTCCGGCGGGGGAGGCGAGGGATTCGCAGGGAATGGTTTCGTGAAGCTGGATGCCATTTCACGGAGTTTGAGCAGTTCAGATACGAACCCACGTTCATTGACGAAGTCGCCGGCTTGCATCAAGTTGACCACAATCTGGTTGACTATATCACGCTCACCTTGATCAGCACTCCATTTGGCGACTGCCAGAATAATATCCATTGCTGCTGCCAATTTGTCATGAGCTGCCGGACTGTTAACACTGTACTTTTTGGCGTAGGCCAGTACGGTGTCCCGAACCTTGCTCTGAAGCATGTCCAGTCGTCCCTGCGACTTTAGCCATGTGGTCGCAAACGTATTGGTAATTTCGTGTAAGCGGTAATACGGCGATTCGTAACGATGATACCGTTCGACGAGATTGTTGTTCGCGAGTGCACTCATTACCTGGTCGGTCGTTTCTTGCGGCGCATTGGCCATCATACTGAGCAGTTCGGAAGATGTTCCGACGCCGAAAGTTGCTCCTAACAGGAGAATGATGCCTTGAAAGGCGTTACTCAGTTTGCGGAAACCAATCGTCAGTGCCAGCAGCTGAGGGGTTGCACCGGCGCTGCTCGGAATTTTCTCAAATTCTGCCAGATAGTCGGCGGGCTGAATTTTTCCGGCGCGGATTGTGCCGCCTGCTACTGACAGCGCAAATGGGGTGTAATCGAGGATGCTTGCCAGCTCATCAAGATCATCATCCATCGCTTCAGCGCTATCCAGCCCACTTGTTTGTTTAAGTACACTCATAGCCGCTGCAGGGTCAAGGTTGCTGACTTCAAGTGCCGTCCACGGACCTTCAAAAGCATCTTTTGTAACAATAATTACCGGCAAATTGCTAGCGCAGCGCGTTACAAACTCGACCGTAGCCTTGACGTCGTGGATACCATCCAGAACGATGAGCGGTTTGTGAGTGGAAAAGGTCCCGGCAACTGCACCCACCATGCCTTGTGGGTTGCTGCTCGCAGCGATTTCAAGCACACTATACGCACGTCCAGTACGGACAATAAATTCATCTACCTTACTGTTATCTACATTGAACCAAAGTGCACCACCCGGAAGTTCCGTGTAGGCGCTGGCGAGCGTGGCGGCTAGAGCTGTCTTACCGATACCGGCGGCACCAAATATCTGTACGGGCTTGTTTGCTTTTAACTGTGAATACACCTGTGCCAGGACACTATCCCGACCAACTAATTTGGTGGGTAGCATCACAGGTAAAGCAAATGCTTTCTGTGCAGGGGCTTCATGAGATATGAATTCGGCCATCGTCGCCATACCTTCGTCATCAAGTACTCTAGGTAGAGGAATTAGAGAACAGTATAGCATGTTCGTAGGTATTGCCAAATCACCCAATCATCCCGTAAATGGAATCTTGTTCCCACTTGAGGGATTGTTGGCGTATCTAGTTGATGGTGTGTCATCAGCGCCGCTGGCGGGGTTGTTCGTCTTCTTCCTGGAAACTGAGCAGCTCGTCCAGACCATTGAACCGAGCCGGTTTTCTGCAAGAGTAGCCCGCAATTCGTTGCTGATCTCACCATCTTCGGTGATGTGGCGGCGCATAACTCTTGTGCTGGACTCAGACCACTCGAATTTGTGGGTCGCGAGCGGGGTTCCATCTGCACTAATCCGAAGCTGCCATTTGTTATACATGGCCTGCGCATCGTGAATAGGTAACCAAGCGGACGGAGTCACGAGGTTGCGCCCCCGTTCGAGATTGTGCATGTCTTCGTGTACGAACACGACTTGTCCGTCACCGTCAACGATTTCAAACTTGACCCGGCCAACGGCTTTCGTGGGAAGCCGGAGCTGCACATACGGGCGGATATAATCTGCGTCATCTGGTACAGGTTGTGTTCGATACACGACAGGATCGTCATCGCCTCGGTAGACCATCAGTCCCACATCTACTGGCAGTACTTGAACAGTATCAGGATTTAGCCCAACCTGTTCTACGGCTCGCAGGGCGTGTGCGTAGACTTTTTCCGCGCCAGTTTGACGGGGTCTATCATCAAGATACGCGTCGTCGTCAGGTTGAGATTGCGTGCCCAGAACGGACGAGATATCGAAGTTGGGATTTTTTTGCCACTGCCTCCACATTAACCAGCCGCCAATTGCCATAATCAGAAGTGCAACTACAGGGCTTTCGACTAGCGCACTCAAACCGATTACTAATAGAAATAACCCAGCTAATATTTCCCGCAACCGGCGGGGTTGAGAACTATTCATGTCCAGTTCTTACCGCTCCTGTCCGCGTTGGTTCTGGTTCGTGCGGAGCAAATCTTCAAGACTTACCGGAGAGGAATCGTCAATTGTGTCCTCGAGATGGATGGCAGCGGCTTCTGCCCGTCGGGCCACTTGTCGACTTCGTCCGCTCACTGAGGGTGTCATACTAAAACTGAGCAATCCAAGAGTCATACCATCAATAGAAACTCGAAGATCCCAATCACCTGCTCCCGCTAGACGATCATTTCCATATAAAGGAAGTTGTGTATCTGCCAGAATATTCATTTCCCCATCGCGCAAAAAAGTTTTCATTTCATGCACGTATTGAGTTTGGCCGTTGTGATCAATGATTTCAAAGCGAATCAGTGCATTGCGGTCTGCATCATTTGGCTCAACATTGAGTGTGATGTAAGGCCGAACACCATTGTCATCAAGTGACGACTGTCTGCCACGTCGCATTATCATGCTGCCGTCTGAACTTGTAATCAGTGAAATGAGGCCTACATCTAACAACATCAACCCAGATGGGGTATAACTACTTCGGCGGCGAGCGCGTTCTGTCGCTTCGCGTGCTTGTGGACTCATCCGCATTCGCGTCAGAGGGGAAGACGGAATGGCGTCACGCAGGCGGCGTGGTTGAAATTCGATAAGTGAAGCAGCCAGAGCGACGGCGTATAGGGCAACTAGTGCCGCAAAAATCGGTGGCTCGGCAATGCCTGCTACCCCAGCAGCCAGCACCAATGCTCCTAGCGCCGCTAGCCAGAGTGTGTTTTGTCGTCGAAAATGCATAGTCAATTATGAACAATCGTCAGTAATTAAAGGTTGCACTCGTATTATACGCCAAACTGTAACGCTTGGTTGCAGTTTGCGGCGTGTTCTAGTGCTTTTCAGCCGGATACAGTTGAGCAAAGGCGGTAGTAAGCCGCGCCCACTCTGCCAATGTCAGTGTTTCCGCACGGCGGCGTGCGTCAATTTGAGCATTATCGAATAATGTGTTCGTTTGGTCGACGCTTAAACTTAAACCACTGCTAATCGAATTCTTGAGTTGCTTCCGTTTTTGTCCAAATCCTGCTTTAACGACGCGGAAAAACAATCTGTCACTGGGAACGTTGACAGAAGGATTGGAAAAAGTGTCAATTCGCACCACAGCACTATCCACGTCTGGACGCGGCCAGAACACACTCGGCTTCAACCGGGCAACGATGCGCGCTTTGCCATAATACTGCACGCTTACACTCAGGATACTCATGTCACCCGGCTTAGAGATGATGCGTTCTGCAACTTCCATTTGAACAGTTACAAGCAACAATTGAGGACGATGTTCATTTTCTAACAGGTGCCGCAAGATGGCGCTGGTGATGTAGTAAGGAAGATTCGCCACCACGATATAGGGTTCACCCTCAAAAAGTCGGCTTACGTCCACCGACAAAATATCTTGATAAATGATATTCAAATTGGGGTGCGAAGCTACAATGTCTTCTAGAACAGGTTGTAGGCGTTCATCAACTTCAACCGCTGTGACACGCCGGGCTGCCCGTGCCACGCGTTCGGTCAATAGACCGGTTCCCGGCCCAATTTCAAGGACATTATCATCGGCGGTTATCTCGGCGAGGGTGACAATTTTCTCCAACATATTGGGGTCATGTAAGAAATTCTGCCCCAAACTTTTCTTGGGGATGATGTCGAAATCTTCTAGTAGGGTTTTAGGATTCATCTCTTAATCACTATTCTGGCAGGATGTATCGCACGTTCGGTGGGACAGGTGTCAGTAAGTAGACATCGGTATATTTTGACCATGATATCCAGTTTGAATCGTCATAACCCAAATCAATCCATAATTTGAATTTTCGTGGTCCCCCGGTATCAGCAGCAACACCTACTCCGTATCCTGCTACATATACTTGCGAGCCATAAGGGATAATTTTGGGGTCAATTCCTACAACTCCTTTGGTAAGTTTGCGTCCGGTGGCGGTTACGTCATCACCCCCCAATGCTGCCGGATGGTAGCTCGTGGTATACATCCTTAGGATGCGCCAATATTCTTTTGGACCGTCTGGTGTATCAATTGTTCGTAGAACAATATTTGTGCCGTAGGCGATTACGCGATTAATGGGGTCTTTTGCAACGTTGTTTTCTTCAGCTGTGCGACTGACTTCAATCCCATTTTCGTATCGGACGCGCACATTAGTACCAGTAACCCCATTTTGGCCTTCTTGAATTACCCGTTCTTGGTCCAGTTCGAGAGTGTTGTCTGGTTGGAATACCGTTTCAAATGGAACAACACTTTGTTCCACCTCAATGATTTCGTTGACGCGGATAATGCGAATAGTCATGCCAGCTTGCAAAAGAGACGTCTCTGTTGGTATAGCATAATCTAAACCGACTAATGTTACTCCCGCCCCAACCAGAGCGTCTTGTACGGTACTACCTTGTGTACGAGTTTCCAATGTTACCCCGTCGGCAACTATTGAAATAGGCTGTGAGCGATGAATATCTACATGGAGGTTCGCTGTCACCTGTTCGTTGAGTTCAGGTGTCACCTTGTCGGCTAGATACAAGGTTATGCCTGCTTCAAACAATGCTTGCCCGATTGTACTGGCTGTTGTTTCAACGGTTGTTGTTTGATCGCCATCAACAATGGTGACCAACATTGCCCGCTGGATATCAATTGCATTTACTGGAACTGGCCATACTAGCAAATCATTTATTTGCGTTTGAGTGCCATCAATTGTTATCTGGTCATTTGGATTAACCTCAATATCTGCCTGTTGGAGAATATCCATTGGGTTAGAGTAGGTCGTATAGACGACTTGAGGACTGCCATCCACAATCACGGTTACTATCCGTGCACGGTCGAGTCGTATAACCATTTCTGATTTTAATGCGGCATCTAGAGGAGGAGATACGGAGTCTCCTTCGTTTAGCGATATACCAAATTCCTTTAAGGTTGCACCGACAGTTTGCGCATGCGAGCGAACCTGATAGCCTGTTCCCTCTACAATCAAAGTGAGAGGTATCGCAGGAGATGTATTCAAAACAGTTACCAGAAGTCCGCCGAGGCAGACTACCGCACACGTTAGCATTCCAAGTGCCGCTAGTCCAAGCCCCAACAGCCGACGATCCACATCCGCGATACGGCGTGATAGTCCCATGGATTTTGTTATTCTGTGGAATTCCGTAGTAGTGGACATGTCCTCAAAAAATTGTTTGGTGCCTTGGGTTGAAATGAGTTAAGACGCGGACTTGACCAACGGACTGGAAACTAAGAGGAAAAAAGATAGGGTTGTTGTCGCTGCGATCAGGCCGGGTTACCTGCAACACCCAGAAGAGACTCCTTAGTGCTGCTCCCGCAAAGGCCTGACACGGTTCGAAGGTTCTGCCGTGCAGGACCCAGTCTGACCGAACCGACAACAACCCTCCCCAAAATGTATTGTGATGAAGGTTTGTATTTACATAATATTAATTCATCCTGATTTTAGCCGTCGTTAATTCTCTTGTCAACCTGTATCTGTTGACGTCCTTTGTCTGTTAATTGTGTTTTCGAATTACAGATAATGTGCTTAGACCGCACATTTGTTTTGTAATTTTGGAAAGTAGATCTAAAGGTAGCACCACACTAAACGGTGGACATCAATTTTGGCTGAAAATAGCAGATAACTTGATCCTATTTGGTCTCTTAAGCCCCCTCCCTAATGCTTTGAGGAGGGGGTTTGGGGGTGGGGATCATGATAAAGTTCCCCTCCACCACTTAATGCAGTGCTACCGATCTAAAAAGGACTGATATTTATTTAAATGTTTCATTTTGTAACCTGTTATACAATGAAATATACTCATACAGCCACGCTGGAAAGAAACTGGAATGCTATTTGACACCCAATTTGCGCTGACGCAGCAAGTTACGCCCTGCGAAACCAGTCAGATTGATACTGCCCTAACCCACGTCGAAAGCATCAAATACAATGACTACCAAAAAGTAATTGAGTTAAGTCAATCTATCTTACTCTGCGCCCAAAAATTGGAATATTGGCGTGGCATGAGCCAAAGTTACTGCCTTATTGCGTGGGGCTACTTGCGTCAAAGCGATTTTGCCTCTGCAAGCGGTCAGGCACGCCAAGCTCTGTCAATTGCCCGCGCACATCATCTCCTAATGGAGGAGGCCAACGCGTGTAGCGTATTAGGGGCAGTTTACTATAGCGTAGGAGACGAGGCTGCTGCGGTCGAGATGTGCTTGCGCCAGATTACTATAGGCAAAGAGCTTGGTGAGAAAGCAGTTGAAGCCAGTGGTACAGCCGATTTAGGCTCGATTTTTCTAGGGACAGACAACGCAGATCAAGGTCTAAAATTAATCAAAGATTCACTTAAGACGTTTGATGAATTGCATTTACCCCATGAAAAATATTTCTATCTACTTGATATGGCGCATTATATGGATAAGTGGGGTGATAAGACACAAGCCTATTCCTTGTATGAGAGCGCACTCGAATTAGGAATAACTTATAATATTACAGAAGCCATCAGCGTGTCGCTTAACGGAATGGCGCGGGCCAAAGCCAGAATGGGCGATCACAAAACTGCATTCGAAATGTTGGAACAGGCACTGAATGCGACTTATTCATCTAAGTCCGCTTTGACGGCTGACACTTTAACGGTCATTGCCGAAATACAGGCTCAACAGAACCAATGGGATGTAGCAATTGGGCTGTATGTACAAGCGTTGGAAATTGCCGCTCATACTAATAACCTTAAGGTTCTAATTGAGGCAAATTCTGCACTGTCGGATATCTATGAGGTTCAAGGCGATTACCAGAAAGCCTTACTTTACTGCCGGGATATGCAGCGCGCCAACGAGAAACTCTTCAATGAAAATACTCGCAGCCGCATGCAAATACTGAATGTGCTTTATGAAACTGAACGTGCTACTGAAGAGGCACAATTAAATCAAGTTCTCTTAGAAGCTGCTGAACAAGCACTCCGCGAATACAAAGATTCAGAAGCCGAACGTATTGAAACCGAACGTTTACGGGTTAAACTCGCGCAAGAACGAGAACTATCCGATTTAAAAGAACGAATTATGACTCGTATATCCCACGAATTTCGAACACCGTTATCCATAATTCGTACTTCTACCGAGCTAGTAACGCGCTACGGCGACAAGCTCACCGAAGAAAAGCGCAGGGAGTATTTTGACCGTATTTCGGAACAATTTGTCGTGATTGAAAAACAGCTCAATGATATTTCTGCTGTTATGCACACCAAGAGTACCCAGGTGGCCGATGTTAGACATCTTGTCAATCTGGCTGCGTTGTCCGAAAGCGCTGTTCAGATTGCGCGTAATCAAACAAAGAAAGATAACCCCATTGAGTTGGATTTGCAGGCTGTTGACCGGGATGTGTGGGTCGCGCAGCCTCTTCTTCATGCTGTTCTATCCCATCTTCTGGCAAACGCCCTGAAATTTTCTCAGGACACCATAAGGCTGAAAATACAGCTCATCCAAGACATACTGCGAATTGTTGTTGAAGACCGGGGTATTGGCATTCCTGAATCAGAGCAAAAACGTGTCTTCGAGCCGTTGGTACGTGGCACTAATGTAGAAGATATACGTGGCAGTGGTCTGGGTCTGACAATTGTCCGTGACTATGTCGAATTACTACAAGGGAAAATTGAACTGACCAGCGAGGTTCATAAAGGCACACGGGTTGTTGTAACAATCCCCTTGACCCCCGAATAACCCCTGCTCAGGGTGCTGGATAATCTGGAACGAACTTTCGTTCCTGTGCTATACTTCTTCCCATCTACTCAATGACCAATATTCTAAAGACCACAATCCACATAGTGTGATCGGAGTGGCACATGCTTAAGCGATTAATATTAGTGGGAAGTTTATTCGTTATACTGGCAGGCTGCCGTATCATTCCGGGTACGGGCGATACATCCTCAGACGCTGCAGCCGCCCAAAGCTTTGTCCCGCCTGAAATACCCGGTTATGTATCTACGGATGCGACAAGTGTGTCGGACGCTTTGACTAAAGTGGGTGCGGCAGGTTCACTGTTCACGGGCAATCTGGCGTTGGCAGGAGCCATTGCCAAACTGGACAGTATGATTTCTTGCTATCGCAGTGTGGGTGCAGTCGCGGCGCGGGTCTATGCTGAGCAAAACATTACCACCACAACCTCCATTCCCAAAGTAGGTGTATTGGCGGTAGTCAACACCACCCGCATCCAGCGTAATCTTATGCAGTGTGTTTTGAACACCAGCCTGTCGGCACAATCGGCAGATGAAATTCAGCCTTGCGGGGGTTCGGGTTCTAAAGTGGTTAATAACGAGAATCTTGAATATGTGTTTGCGGCGACCACGCCGGAACTATGTTCGATTTTCCAAGCGCAATTCAATTAACCGTTAGCATTCATTAAATAGGGAGCAGCGTTCATGCGGGGGATCACCAGCACATTTCGGCGCGTCCTGAATGACGTACTAGCGTTTCGCAACATTGAAGCCTATGTAATCGTGATTATTGCCGTTGGGCTGGCAGTGCTCGGCGTTCTGGATGACGCTGTACCTGACAACTGGAAAATTTCAGCTATCTTGGCTGGACTGGCCTTACTCGTCTTCCAGACCACCAACCCCGAACATGAAGCTCCTGATCTCGACGCTGTACTGCAAAGTCGTCAGACGATGGGTTCGTTCCCGGATCGAATCAAAGGGGCGCGGACGCTCTGGATCTATGGTCCATCAGCTGTAAATCTTCTGCGTGATATGCCTTTTATTAAGCGCGAAATCCTTGAAAAGAACGGTAAAGTGCGGGTAATTATCCAGGACCCCAATTCACAGTCGGGTATGGATATTCTCCACGATCAAATGGACAAAACGACTGACTTGGCCAACAGTATCCGCATGTCATTGGATATTTTGAAGAACGCTAGTCAGTGGGGCGGCATCGAATATCGTTTATTACCTTATTCACCCGGTTTCAGTATGGTTGCTGTTGACCCCGATAAACGTGATGGTCAGATCATCGTCGAATTCATCGGTTTCCGCAACGACCTCATTACGGACCGTATGCATGTGGAAATCACGCGATCCCAGTCTCAACATTGGTTTGACCATTGGGTGAATCAATATGAGGCCATGTGGAATGCTGCCCACCAGCCCGAGTCATAAACAAATATCTTGATCACGTTTCCAAACTGGACTTGCGTGGCGATAGACCACAGAATAGCTTCGCTGTACCGTTCAAAGAATTATCTGCTCAGAGTTGCCCTGAAAGGTCATATACCATGAATTGGGATTCACTGTTTGCCGCCCGCACGAAAGAGATGAAACGTTCGACTGTTCGTGAAATTCTCAAATTGACCGCGAAACCTGAAGTCATTTCGTTTGCTGGTGGTTTGCCGGCTCCCGAGTTGTTTCCAGTAGAGCGCATACGGCAAGCAACTGATACGGTGCTGTCTGAGCGGGGACGCGAAGTGCTGCAATACAGCACTAGCGAAGGTATGCCGGAACTCCGTTCATTGATTGCCAGTCGTCTTTCCGTTGGCAGCTTTCAAGTTCACCCGGACAATATTCTTATCACCAGTGGCTCGCAGCAGGGCGTGGATATGTTGGCACGCATCTTCTTGGATGAGGGTGATAGTGTGCTGGTTGAAAATCCAACCTATGTTGGCATGATGACTTCATGGAAACCTTTTCATCTCAATTTTCTGGCTGTACCTACTGATAACGATGGCATGATTGTCGATAAACTCGAACCGCTGCTTAGCTCAAATCCCAAACTCATGTATGCCATTCCGACTTTCCAGAATCCACAGGGTACAACACTCAGTCGTGCTCGCCGTGAACAACTGGCGGAAGTCATCGTCAAACATAATTTCCCCTTTATTGAAGATGATCCCTACGGTGAATTACGCTACAGCGGTGAGAAATTGCCTACCGTCTTCCAAACCGAGGCTGCCCGTCGTGGTTCGACAGGCGTGGATGGCAATGTGATTTACTGTGGCACATTCTCCAAAGTACTCACCCCGGGTCTCCGGATTGGTTGGGTTGTCGCTGATTTTCCTGTTATAGACAAGTTGGTGCAGGTCAAGCAGGCAACAGATTTGCATACGAGCACGCTCAACCAATTTATCAGTTATGAAGTTGCCCGTGACGAAGCTTTCTTGGATCAACATGTCGCCATGTTGCGTGATGTCTACCGCAACCGCCGTGATCTAATGCTCAAGACAATGGATGAATTCTTTCCACAAGAAGTCACATGGACACGGCCTGAAGGCGGTTTGTTTCTCATGGTGACGATGCCACCGCATATGAATGCTTCAGAAATTCTCAAGGATGCGTTGGTACAGAATGTTGCATTTGTTCCATGTGATGGTTTTTTCATTGGCGATACCGGTCACAATACTTTCCGCTTGAATTTCAGTAATTCTCGCGAGGAAATGATTGTTGAAGGCATCAAACGGTTGGGTGGTGTACTCAAGCAGGCATTTGCGGTGGCCCATAACTAAACGTTATCAGGCAACCGTTCGTCAATTTTGAAGGTCACATATTATGCTTGCCATTTTTCTAAGTCGTGTACGCATGTTGACTCTGCTAGCGATTCTATTCGCCATGACGTTGGGATTCATTCCTGTGCAGGCACAGTCGGGAGACAACGCCTACACTGATCCACAAGAACGGTACACATTCCCCGTACCCGCCGATTGGACTGTCGCTGCTGGTGAGGATGACATTGTCAGGATTACTGACCCTGATGGCAACATTCAAATATATATACTGGTTGTGAAAGGGAATGATACTAACCAAGCGATAACAGACGGATGGACACGGGTAGCGCCTGACATTGTATTTGTGCCACAACAGTCGATTGAACCTCCTTCAAATGCCGGTGTAGAAAAAACGGTGGTAGAAACGGAAGTAGATCAAAATACGAATCGGATATTTCAAGGCGTAGGCCAGTTAGTAAAAGGGGATGTATATCTATTCTTGATTGATGCCGATCTCGTCGCCGCTACTCAACGCAGTGCACAAATTAACATTATCGCCAGTGGCTTTACCATCACCGGACTGAAAGTTGCTGATCTTAGTACAGCTACCCCCGCCAAAATAAATCAATCCATCACCGACCATCTGGAAACTTACCTGACTACTGTTATGGAAAAGTTGTATGTGCCCGGCGCCGCTGTTGCTATTGTGCAAGATGGCAAGATCGTATATGAGAAAGGGTTCGGTGTTCGTCAAATCGGGACCAATGATCCTGTTACGCCAGATACCCGCATGATGATAGGCTCAACTGGAAAATCACTCACTACTCTCATGATGGCAACCTTGGTAGACGATGGGTTAATGACTTGGGATGAAAAAGTTATTGACATTCTTCCTAATTTTGCCGTCAAGGACCCAGACCGCACGCAGAAGATTACGGTACGCAACCTTGTTTGTGCTTGCACCGGAGTACCGCGCCGTGACTTGGAATTCATTTTTAATGCGGCGCATCTTTCAGCCGAAGATATTATTACATCCCTAAAAGATTTTGAATTCTTCACAGACTTCGGTGAGGCTTTCCAATACAGCAATCAAATGGTGGCGACTGGCGGCTATGCAGCGACGGTTGCTGCGGGGGGCAAGTATGGCAATCTTTATAACGATTATGTCTCTACCATGCAGAAGCGTGTTTTTGACCCTCTCGCGATGACCCGCACGACATTCTCCTTTGATGAGGTTGTAGCTGATTCGAATCACGCTACACCGCATGGTGCAGTACTGACCGGTGGCTATGTTCCCCTTTCATTAAGCGAAGAGAAGGTCCTTGTTCCGGTAACACCCGCGGGTGCAGATTGGTCTACTGCACACGATATGGCGCGTTACATGCTTACCGAAATCAACAAAGGACTTACACCAGAAGGCCAGCGTATTGTAAGCGAGGCTAACCTGCTAGAAACGTGGAAGCCGCAGGTTCAGGTTACGGCTGAAACCAGTTATGGGTTAGGCTGGTTTATAGATCAATACAAAGGCGTAAAGTTGATTCATCACGCTGGTAATACGCTTGGTTTCACATCAGACTTTGCCTTCCTGCCGGATGCCGGACTCGGTATCGTGATTTTGACCAATGCTCAGGCCACTAACTTGTTCAATGAGGCGATACGTTACCGGTTATTGGAATTGGTCTATGATCAGCCGATGGAATATGACCCCACCATTGATTTTGCTCTGCAGCAAATCGCGGAAAATCAGACCCAAATTCAGGAACAATTACGTAGTCTGGACGAAACCGCAATAAAGCCTTATCTCGGCACATTTAAGTCGGATGTACTAGGTGAAGCCGATATCTCACTCGTTGATAGCAAGTTGATGATGGATGTTGGCGAATTCTCCACAGAACTGCGCCCGATTGAAGATGGGAAGGGTAGGCTAAATTATGTGATGATGGAACCGCCGCTGGCTGGCAGTCTGCTGCAATTCAAACTGGACGATGCTGGTCAGCCTACCATCGAAATTAATCTCATCACCGATCTTTATACATTTACGAAGGTTACCTAATTTGAGTAACGCGATTCACTGATTGATGCGCCACCTATTTACAGCTCTCACTGACTATTTGCGTGGCAGCTTTTTGATGCAGTGGCTGTTGGCGAACGTGCTGGGATGGACGCTGTCGCTTCACCTGCTGGGCCTTGCCGTAAGAAACAATTCTATTTTGTTAATCATAGTTTATGGAACGGCAGGTGTATTGGTAAGCGGGATAGCCCAATGGTGGGTTCTGGCTGACCATTTACCCATCAGTTGGTCATGGATTATGGTCACAGCAGCGGCAGTCGCGGGCAGTGGCGTATTGAACTTTGGGCTCAGTTTTATTACCCTGCGTTTTGAAGATTTGGTTCAGCACATTTTGGTCGGCGGATTTGCGGGCTTATTGATGGGGATTATCCAATCTTTTCTCCTGCGCCGACATTTTCGCATGTTACGCTTGTGGATAGCCGTCAATCTGATTGGTGGAGCTTCATGCGCTCTCATCAGCCTACCGCTAGTTTTGACCCACGCCTTGTTGGGTGCGGCGGTGCTTGGCCTTCTTACCGGATATGCCCTACTTATCATGGGGCGCGCCAGCCATAGCTATGCCTCCATTCATTCTGAATAATGTCTAATTTAGTTGAGCGATTTCGGGAAAAATGGCGCCACAGTTTCTTGTTGCGTTGGGTGCTTGCAAATGTTGCCGGATGGACTGTTGGTCTTTCTCTCTCTACTATTAGCATCAATTCGTGGTTTGTTATTCTAGTTGCTAGCCTCATGTTCGGTGCTGTAGTCGGGGCTGCACAGCGTTTCGCGCTTCAGGGACAACTTCCCATTCGCCTCGAACAATGGCTTCAGTATTCCCTTTACGGCGGACTTGCTGGCGTCGGAGTGAGTTTTATTCTCATTATTCCCTATTTGTTGTCGGGGGATAAGCTGCTAGCGTTGGGTATAGGTGCGATCATAGGTACGAGTATCGGCATCTGGCAATCGGCACTTATTGGCGGTTCTGCCCGTTTATGGATTGGCGCGAATCTGATAGGTGGTGCGTTATGCGCGTTGCTCACCAGCCTCCAGTTCATCCGTGGGTTACCGGTTGGCTTGCTGCTCGGAGCGGCGGTTTACGGGTACATTACAGGGGTGACGCTACAAAAGATGTATTCTGAAGCTTCCAAGAACGATTAGCCGTTGTACCGTACCCGCCACACATGCCCGTAGATAAAGTCCGCTACCACCAGCGAACCATCCGGCGCGACTGTCACATCTATCGGGCGGAGAAGTCCGGTTATGAAGGGTTCGGGAACGTAATCCTCGTTGCCTAAACGCGGGTCATTGGGGTCAATGCGGACGATCTGCTGTCCGCTTGCAGTCCCGTTCCACAATGCTACAAACAGGCTGCCGAATTGATTGGCGGGGAATTGCTGGCCTATATACGCCACTATTCCGCGCGGCAGGCTGAAATCCGCGAACGTTATCAGGTCGGGCATAATTTCCAACCGTGGCGGGGGCAGAGGGCAATTTTCGCAGCCGCGTGCTGTCCAGTACGGCCAACCATAATGGCCCCCTTGGACGATCTTGAGTAGCCTGTCGCCCGGCCCGGTGAGCAAGCCACTATCCGTAGCGTAAAACTGTCCGTTGGCGTCAAAAGTGATGTCATACGGGTCGCGTAGCCCGCTGGCATATACCTCGGTCTCACCCGTATGTGGTTGAATACGTAGTATGGCTGCTTCGTTAGGCAAGATGTCTGCGTAGGCTTTTGTCTTCGGGGTTAGGGTTTCGGCGTGGTCGGTTAGTGCTCCGATGCCCATATATAAATACCCATCCGGCCCGAATACAATACCGTTCGGTTGATTATCAATCAAGGAATAGCAGCAGGGTAGGTCAGTGATAATCGGTTTAGGATCGCCGCCGCCCGCTGGCACGCGGTACAACGCCCCTCCGCTTTCCACAGTAACGCGCCCTGTCACATACAATACATCGGTCCCTGGTTGGAAAGCCAATCCTACCGGTGAAATAATGTCGCCGCTGTACCGTTCGTTGTTACCATCCACGTTCATCGCATACACTGCGCCCTGACGGCTGCCATTTTCCAATACTGTCGCATAAAGGCGTTCATCTGGCCCAAAAGTGAGTTGTTGCGGCTGTCCCGGTAGCTTGCCCACATGTTCCACGCTGTAACCTTGCGGCACGCGAATACGTTGCAGCCATCCGTCAATATCATCTTCACAAGGGAAATCGTCGCAGCTCCACCCCTGAGCCAATTGGAAAACTGCCGGGGCATTCGGGACGGCGGCAGGCATATTCTCCATGGTTACGGGTGTGAGTGTGACCAGTGGCTGGGTTGGAACAGGCGATGGCGTTAAGGTCGGTGTAGGCGTGTTGCTTGGTGTTATGGTCGGACTAGGTGTAATGGTAGGTGACGGGGTGGGTGTAAGAGATGGCGTGGTGGTCGGTGTCTGGGACGGCGTCAGGGTTGGTGTAGCGGTATACACTGGTGCATTCGCCGCCGTTGCGGGCACGGTAGCCTGAAAAGCCTGTTGCGTACCGGAGGAAGGCCCACACGCGCCGAACAAAAGACTGATGCCTACTATCACTGCCATATGAGGAAAAAAAGGTATTGATTTCAAAACGTATTCGAAAGGTTTGCATAAATGATTAAAGGCGAGCATTATACATAGACCATGCCGCTAAAGTGAAGGTGTTGAAAAACTGGGAAATGAGCGATGTACCTAATTATTTGATTGGGTAGTGCTATAATTTATGTGTTTGGTAATTAATTGCTTTCGGAGTGTCCATGCCTGAAATGTCTACATCAAAAGGCTGTGAGTATTCTCAAATTGAAAACGGTATCCACCTATTCGTGTTTCATGATGCCTCCAAAGTAGTCATTGATGAATTTTTCCAGCAGTTAGAGCAAATTCTGGCAGGCTCGGACAAAAATGACATTGCCCGCTACATCATTGATATAACCCAATCTGGTGAGCAAGAGGTTTCGCTTGTTGCCAACACACAGCGTTTCCGCCGTTTGGAAACGTTGTATCCCAATCGTGCGCGTGGGCGGACTGTCATTTTGCACAAGCCTGGTTTGAAATACTCATTTATTGATGCCTTCATTCGCGCACTTGCTCCCAATCGCGACATCACCCGCTTCTTCGAAGTAGCAAAGCGCGACGAAGCGATACAATGGCTATTAAGTCAGAAGTAAATTCATGCCTGCAACCCATACCGCGAGTTACACCGTCCGCCACTATGAATGTGATGCATTGGGGCATCTAAACAACGCCAATTATGTGCGTTATATGGAAGAAGCCGCTTTTAACGCCTCCGCTGCCGTTGGCTATGATAAAGCCCGCTATGATGTGATGGGCTTTTTGTGGCTGGCCCATGAAACGGAAATTGAATATCTGCAACCGGTTGGCTACGGTGACTCGCTTGAAGTGAAGACATGGGTTGGCGATTTCCGCCGCATCCGTTCGCGCCGGATGTATGAGTTTCGTCAGGCCGGGCAGAACGGTCTGGTTGCCCGTGCCAGCACCGACTGGGTATATCTCAATGCGGCTACGCTGCGCCCCGCGACCATTCCGCCTGAAATGATCGCTGCTTTTGTCCCGGAGGGTATCGAGCAGATGCCGCCGCTGACCCCTGCCAAAGCACCTACTCCACCAACCCCACCACCGGGCGTATTCATCCAGCGCCGCCGGGTTGAATGGCGCGATATTGATACCGCCGGGCATGTTAACAATGCCGTTTATTTCAATTACATTGAGGATTGTGCGATGCAAGCCGCTGTCGCTCACGGGTGGCCGCTTTCACGGGCACGTGCTGAAGGGTTTGCTCCCATTGCACGCCAGCATCACATTACCTATCACAATCCTGCGCTCTTGGACGATGAGATCGAAATTAGCACGTTTGTTGCGCTGCACGGCAAAGCGACCGCAGATCGGTTTTATAACATCACCCGTGTTTCAGACGGCTTGCGCTTGGCACAGGCCGTTACCCGTTGGGTGTGGGTTGATCTGAAAACGGGCCGCCCTATCCGCATTCCTGCTGACTATGCCGCCGATTTTGTACCCAGTGCTGTGTCTTCACAAATGAAAACACTGTAAGTTGATGTGAATGGGGGATTAAATGGCGAAGCGTTCCAATAATCGTACCCCGATTGAACAATATGACCGCTTCATGCTTGGCGGAAAGACTCCGGCGACCTTCCGTGGCGTAGTTCATCTTGGTGGGGCATTTGTTGGCAATTCGGTTATATGGCTCTTGGGCCAGATCACTATAGCTCGCCTCGGCATGGTGTTCGCCCTATTCTTGATAGCGGCCATCGCCTTTGGTATTTTGCGGCAGGTTCTGCCGACTCTTGATTGGCAGCCTGCCATCATCTTGAGCACCGCTGTCGGTCTGCTGATGGTTAGTATGGGAACGATAATCCTCAGACTCATTCTTGCCCGTGATGCCGAACGCTTGAGCAAAATGCCCACCTTTGGCGTAAATGATGAAGATATTCGCGTTCGCAAAAGTCAGAAATATCGCCGCAAAGCAGGGCGGTAACCACATATGATTGAGCACCCCATCATTCCACTCTCTTCTCGTCACACATGGGAGTGTCATTGGTACAGCGTTCGCCAAGATCGCATCCTTCTGCCTGATGGCACTGAAGGAGAATACAACGTTGTCGAATTGTCAGATGCGGTTTGGGTTGTTCCAGTCACTACAGATGGTGAAATTGTTCTGCTCTGGCACTATCGCTACCCCCTCCAAAGCTGGGGTTGGGAACTGCCCGCTGGCAGCCTCGGCATGGAAACTGACCCGTTGGCGATGGCGCAGCGCGAACTCCTTGAAGAAGCGGGTGGTACAGCCACCGATTGGCGATTCCTTATTAAAGTCAGCACGATGAAAGGGATTGGCACAGAATACGCCCATCTCTATATGGCGACGGGTGTTACCCTCGATAAACCCAACCATGAACCGGCAGAAGTGATGCAGGTTCACACCTTCCAAATTTCCGAAGTCCTGCGGATGGCACGTGCGGGTGAAATCCGCGACGGAATCGGGGTATTAGCGCTGCTACTGGCCGAACCATTTCTTTAATGACCTATCCGGGCCACCATTCCGGTGAATAATACGAGTAAATATCATTTCGGATCGGTGCAGCGTGCCCATCTAATGCCGCAATGTATAACTTGGGGCTGCCAATCAACCCGTCTGTTACATACGCCACATGTTGTCCGCTGGGTGACCAGGCAGGCATGAATTCCTCATCGTTGTTATTGGTCAACCGTCGCCACTCTTGACTGTCTATATCCGCCACATAGATATGATGATTGCCCGGTAGCCGTGTCCGGCCTGAGTACAGCAGCAGATAACGGTTATCCGGTGACCATAAGGCTTGGTCATAAAATCCGATTGCGGTTTCATTGATATTCAATGGCGTGAGCGAACACGGGTGTTGCGAAGCAGATTGAAAACAAGCCGCATCCTGCATATAGACCTCACGGGTGTTCGTCAGTCTTGATGCCGTCACGTATGCTACCCGACGCCCATCTGGTGACCACTGCGCCCAAGTGGCGGCTAGCGCGTCAGTAACCGCCAGCGCAGGTTGGTTGCCATCTACCGCGATGACTTGTACCGCTGCGTGCAGATAATTTCGATTTCGGAAAGCAATCCGCTGCCCATCCGGAGACCATGCCAACAACTCTTTATCTACCTCGGATTGTTCAATGGGCAGTGCGCGTTGTCCGCTCCCGTCTGCTTGCATGACATGGATTTCAACACGCCGATTGTTATAAGCGGTAAAAGCCAATTGTCGGCTGTCAGGTGACCATAGCGGATGTGAGATACGCTGGCTCGCGGATTGTGTGATCGCTGTTACATGCTTGCCGTTCCAATCCATGATGAATAACGTAGGAGTTCTTTGATTCCAGCCTGTGAAGGCAATACGGCTGCCGTCCGGTGAAAGCGCAATCTCATTTCCGGCTGGCTGATTGTGCAATTTGCGTGTGATCTGGTGGTTCAAATCCGTGGCATATATACGGTAATGACCATCTCGCGAGGAAATATAGTATATCGCATCAGTGGGGAAAGTTTGACCAGCGGCCATCGCTGTACTGGTGACTAGCGTGCAGACTGCCGTCAGCAACACAACGAGTTGTACGCAGCAATACCATACCCTTTTCAAATCTGGTGCTCACTTTTTTATAAGTCGTGCTGCAATCAGTTGCAGGTCGCCGATTGTTCCCAAACCTGCCATAGCCCCCACTGACATGACCACAAAGCCTAAAATGATCTCACCAAAATTTGATCCCTTTAAGATATGGCTCAAGCCGACGGCTGTCACCCCCCAGAATACCAGCGCTGGCAATCCGGCCACAAACACATACTGTCCGGTGCTCAGGTCATCTGGAATGTCAACATAACGTCCTGTCACCCGTTCAGGCCGTCGCCCGATGAGCAGCAACGCTACCACATGAAGCAGTTCGTGCGGTGGGCCGAATATGCGGTATAGAACGTCCATAACCCTAGTTTATTGGTGTTCTTCTAACAGGTATTGTGTCAGGCGGAATGATAACGCAGTCACCAGCAGTGGCACAGCCAGCGGTATAAAAAAGTCAACCACGAACCGCAGCGGCCATGACATTGGAATAAAGCGAGTGAGATTCACACACAGAAAATAGAATCCTGCCACCGACACCGTCCCCATAACGGCTGCTGGACGCGTTTTGAGCGCTGCTCCCATCGCGATCCCCAGCATGGCTACCATGAAGGGTTCTAATGCCAGCCGCAGCATCGAAACAGCCAGTCCCAAAATCATGGCGGTGCGGGAAAGATAGGGGTGTTGATCCAACGGCCAAAGTGAGCCATATTGTGAAATTAACAAAGGTGTACTCAAAAGGGCTGCTGCAATTAAGAGCAGTCCCAAATCTTCTACTTGCCGCCAGATGGATGCTGCTGCCTTGCTCGCGATGATTTCATAAGTAGAGTAGGGTGAGCTTCTCAACAGGGGCAGAGTATAATTTTCTAGCTCGCTGGTTATCGAGCGGGCCGCTGTTGCTCCCGTCAAAAAGAGCAGTCGCCCGTAAACATAAATGGCAAAAGGAAACAGGAGAATAGATGCGGTGACAGTTGGCAGGGTAAGTGCAATCAAGAATGGGAATGGAAGCGTTAGAACAATTAATATGGCCTGTACCACAAATGCTTGCCGCAAAAATGTAATCTCCGGCAACATTGTGCGCCACGAACGTCCCAATTCGCGTCGCACTATTGGATTTGATCGACGCGCCCACAAAGGCAGCCCGCTATCAATATCTTTGCTGCGCTGGATCATTCGAACAAGTTGAAGATCAACTGCTACCCGTTCCACATTTCCTCTCTCACTTTAATTTTCACTTAAATTATACACACAAATACCCCAGTTGGTTCACCAAAGGACACATCTAATGTCTATGAATCCCTCTAATAAACTGCTTGTTGTGATCTTCATACTACTTTTCGTGCTAATAGTAGTATCGCTCATAATTCTCTACACATATTCCTTAGCAACCCAGTATTATATGCAATTGAACACTGTGAGACTTGATCCGTTCGTTGGTGGGTGATAATGGACTAATTCAGCCACAATACAGTGCGATACGCTGCGGGATATGCGCTGTTGAACATTGAACTTTGGAAAATACTTACATCTTGAGGGTGGTTTAGGATGTCAATTATTCGGCTCTTATGGTTTCAATTCTTACTATGAAGTGATAACTTTTTAGCAGTCCTCACAGTGATGGTCATCTACAAACACCATCACTTGCTCGCCGTCCTGCCATGTCGCTAATTGTCCGCCGTACAACTGTGTTAGCACATCCGGTTTGTAGACTTCTTCGGGGGTTCCGTAAGCGATTACTTTCCGGCGTAGGGCCAGCACCCGCTCAAAGCGGCTAAAGGCCAAACTTAAATCGTGCGTGCACAGCACTATCGTCATGCCATCTTTGTTGAGTGATTCGAGTGTATCCATAAGGCTGGCCTGTGTGCTGGCATCCACTCCGCTGAATGGTTCGTCCAGCAGTAGAATATCGGCCTGCTGCGCCAGCGCCCGTGCAATAAATATCCGTCGCCGCTGCCCACCGCTCAGTTCACCAATCTGTGTGTTTGCCTGCGCTAGCATATTCACCCGCTCCAACACTGCATCCACTGCCTGCTGCTGCTTGCGCCCCGGCCAACCGAACCAGCCCATGTGCTGCGTTCGCCCCATCATCACCACATCGCGCACGGTCACCGGGAAATCCCAATCAACCCCTTCATGCTGTGGGACATACCCCCGACAATAACGATTAGGGCTGTTGATACTGACGCTGCCTTCCTGTGCTTGCAGCAAACCCATTATAGTCTTAATTAATGTGGATTTGCCCGCCCCGTTCGGCCCGATGATGGCAACTCGTTCTCCGGCGTAGACCTGAAAATCTACCTGTGCCAGCGCCGGCTCACCCTGATACCTTACCGTCAGGCCGCGCACATCAATCATCGGTTCTCGTCCATTGACTGACGGGCGTATTTCAGTTCGTGTTGGACTCTCGACTGTTATCATCTGATTACTCTACACCAGGAGGTAATTTTCGTCTGCTGACTCATAGTTTGTAGAAAAATTATCACTTCAATCCTTCAGCAATAGCCCGCGCATTATAGCGCATATAATCGGCATAGGTGGATGCTGGGCCGTCTGCTTCACTCAGTGAATCACTGTATATTGACGTGATGACACTGACACCTGTTTCGTCAGCCACCGCTTGTGCCAATTGCGGATTGGCTGAAAACTCGATGAATATAGCGGGGACTTGGGCTTCTTTTATCGTCTGAGCCAGCGCCGTTAGCTGTTGTGGATCAGCTTCAGCTAAGGTCGTGCCGCCTTCCACCACCACCCCCACGATCTCGAACCCGTAATGGTGTGCGAAGTACCCGAAGAATTCATGATTGGTGACCAGCTTCCGCCTTCCGTCCGGTATTACGGTAAGGATGTCTGTCACTTCTGCATCCAGTGCCTTTAATGTTTCGATATACTGCTCGGCATTTGCGCGGTAAACATCCGCATGTGCTGTGTCAACTGCCCCATAAATCTCCGCAATGTTATTCGCCCACACCATCACATTTGTGGGATCAGTCCAGACATGCGGGTCACAACTTCCGTGCTCATGTTCTTCTTCATGCGCTTCTGCTTCATCGTGGTGAGCATCTTCACAAACGCCTTCGTCCCCCAGCATGCCCATCGCGTTCTCGCCGTCAGAGCCATGCTCGCCAAATGCCAGCATTTCAATACCGTTGGAAACGACCTTAGGCTGTACGGATGCGGCATTGTCCACCAAATCACCCATAAAGGATTCTAGCCCAATTCCTACCACCAGCACCACATCAGCATCCGCTATTTGCTGCACCACCTGTGGCGTAGGCTCAAAAGCATGGACATCACTATTGGCCGGCACGAGCGTCGTAACATCTACCAGTTCACCGCCCACCTGTTGCGCCACATCCGCCAAAATAGTGGTAGTCGCTACTACGCGCAAATGTGAGTCTTGCCCGCTGACCACCCCTACCGACATCAGGGTAAAAACGAGTACAATAGTGGTAAGTACACGATTCATATTCACTCCAATATGATACATGGTATCAATACGATTTTGATACGATATATCAATTAGAGCTATGAGTCAAGGGAAGGTAATCTATGTTACACGATGATAATTTCAGTCCTCGCGCCCTCCGATTGCGTGAAGCTGGACACAAACTAACCAATGCCCGACTTACCGTCTTAAATGTTTTAGAAACCAGCGGCGGTCACATTACTTCCGCCGAAGTCCTCGAACGGGTTTCCGAAGCTGATCCCTCCATTGGGCGTGCCAGTGTCTTTCGCACACTGGACTTGCTTACCAGCATGTCCATCATCCGCCCGACCTATTTCAACAGCAGTTTAACTCCCACCTATGTTCTCATGCCGGATGGGCATCATCATCATATTGTCTGCACCAATTGCAACCGTGTCATTGAGTTCGAAAATTGTGGCTTAGACGCTATTGCTCACGACCTTGAAACCCGTTTGCATGTCAAACTCACCAGCCATCTGCTCGAATTCTATGGACTGTGCGACCGCTGTGCCTCGTAGGATGCAGCGCGCACTATCCTAATTAATCTAATAACCGACGACTGGTAACTAAGAATCACTATGCATATCGCCTACAATGGCTGGTTTTGGGATCAGCCTAACACCGGCAGCGGCCAATATTTGCGCCGCCTCCTTCACAACCTTCGCCGCCTCGCTCCTGATCTGAAGCTGACCCTAGTTCTTCCGTCCCACATCACAACACCCGATAATCTGCCCCCCAATGTCTCAGTAGTAACAACGAAGGGAAGTTCAGGAAATTTAGGTAAAGTCTGGTTTGAGCAGCGTACCTTTCCGCAAGCTGTCGGGCAGGTTGGTGCAGACATTGCTCACGTTCCTTATTGGGGGCCGCCCTTATCTTCGCCCGCTCGCCTAGTTACTACTATTTTGGATGTCATTCCACTGGCTCTGCCCGACTACTCACGTGGTTTCAAAGCCCGTCTCTACACATCTTTGGTGAGTGCCGCCGCCCGTGGATCTGCCCACACCATCACCATCAGCGATGCTGCCAAAGCTGATATTGTTCAATATCTCGATCTTCCGGCGGACAGTATTACCACTACCTACTTAGCCGCCGATGAAACTTATCACCCTCGCCTCGGTGCGGAAAATGATGCGGCTGTGCGTGCAAAATACAATCTGCCTGACCAATTTGTATTGGGCATTGGCGGCTTTGACGTCCGCAAACAGTTTAACCAGCTGCTGCTGGCCTATACCTATGTCGGGCAGGCCGAAGGGGATAACATACCGCTTGTGTTAGCCGGTCGTGAACCACAGTGGGGTTCGCCCATGTTCCCTAATCTCCGTGCCTACGCCGAAGAGCTCAAAATTGCCGATTACATCCGCTGGATAGGCTACATTGACGAGGCAGACAAGCCGTCTCTTTACCGCCTCGCAGATGTTTTTGTATTCCCCAGCATGTATGAAGGTTTCGGTCTGCCTGTTTTGGAAGCGATGGCAAGCGGCACGCCGGTTGTCGCTAATAATGTCTCGTCCATTCCCGAAATAGCAGGTGACGCCGCCTACCTCGTTCCCGATGGTGACGCACGGGCAATGGCTGGCGCAATTATCGCCTTATTACTCCAACAACCCTTCCGCGAATCACTCGTCACACAGGGTCTCGGCCGCGCCACTAATTTTAGCTGGCGCAAAACCGCCAAAGAAACCCTCTCTGTCTACGAGAAGGTGATGAAGTCGTTGGACTAACAAAATAATCTAAAATTATCGGTGATGGTGTGGTTGATTTTAAAGAGATATGGGGAGTTCACGCAATTTCAACTATGAAATTCGCCCACTGTTAGAATTTCCAAACCGTCCCAAACCACTTGCCAACCCTACACCAACCGTCTTAACAATCTTTTTCCCTCAAAATGGTTAGTGTCGTACTCCTAAAACTGTGACCAAATGTTCGGCCAAATGGTCACCATGTTTGCCTCATTTTGTGCTACATTGTTCATGAACAGTTAGTACTTGGCGATTGGCTCTTATCGGCAAACCATCAACCAATCTCCCACTCTTTTGTCTCCGTGTCAGAGTGCAACCCCGTTCGAAGGGTATAGTGGTTACTGTATTTGATTTTTTCTGTACTCGGACTTATATCTCTGACTTTTCTTGAGTATTGCCGCCATCGCCGCCGTTTTTTTATTGCCGCCACCGCCGCCAAACTTAGACACCGGACAGCTTCTATCATCTTTTTCTGGCAGCAGATGACTAAATCCATGAACCCTTCATCTCACTTTTCTTTTCGGTTCGGCGGATCAATTGCTTTTATCTCTACTGGTTGCTCAAAATGCGGAACTCGACACTGTGGTGCAACGGCCTGTTCTCATTCACCATTTCAGCGGACATTGTGAAGCAAATGCAGTATGCTTACCGAATTGCTTGTCTAGGAATTGATTGCTGGAAGCGCGTAATCTACTCATGACCAAAACCGTCCTCATCACCGGCGCATCGCGTGGTATCGGCCTCACCACAGCCTGCCTGCTTGTTGAGCAGGGCTACAAGGTATGGGGTACGAGCCGCCATCCTGACCTCAACCCGGTTTCTGGATTCGATCTGCTGCCGTTGGATGTTCGGAATGATGACTCCGTTAAAACTTGTGTTGAGACGGTGTTGGAACGCGCAGGACACATTGATGTACTCATCAATAACGCTGGTGTTAGCCTCGGTGGAGCAGTTGAAGAAGCCTCGTTAGATGAGGCGCATCAACTTTTTGAGACTAACTTTTTCGGCGTGATTCGCATGACCAACGCTGTTCTGCCCCACATGCGCCGCGCCGGACGCGGCTACATACTCAACATCGGTTCGTTGGCGGGGCTGGTAGGCGTTCCTTACATTGGCTTATATGCGGCTGCTAAACATGCCTTAGCGGGATATACAGCCTCATTGCGCTATGAACTAAAATCACTTGGTATTCAAGTTGTGCTCATCGAACCCGGGGACGCCCGCACGGCCATCACCAATTTTCCGACTGCCACCCAAATAGCGGACTATGATGGTGCTCGTGAACGTGCTCAATCCACCCACGAATTCAATGTCAATAATGGCTTACAGATCGAGCCAATTGCCTATACTATTCTGAAGGTTATCGAAAGCACCCATCCGCGTTTGCGATATAGCGTCACGGCTGGTGAGCAATTCTGGGTTCCTTGGATGAGGCGATTGCTTCCCGAATGGCTCATCGAACGCATCATACGTAATGCCTTCAAACTAGATGGATGAGCTACAGGCATCGTTCCTCACCTAATATATGGTGGAAGCTATGGCGAGTATCACACCAAACCCTGCTGCCGCAATTGCTATCCTGCAGTAGGGCGCAATTGTGAATTCCATCAATTGCAACTGTGGATCGACCTGCGTCACAGGAATTTGGCCTTGCCGATGGCGATACAACCATTGCAAGGGCCAACGAATGATTCGCATGACCGCCAGTGCCCAGATCAGATACCCTGATCCCAGTACTACGAAGACCGGGAACCGGCCATCGTGTAGGAGGGGCAGCATCATAAATGAAATGACTGTTGTCCAGATGAACATCAACAACGTCTTAATATAACGGAACACCAGTCGTCGCAGATAAATGACATTCCGAACCAAGCCCATTTCGGTCATGGCGACCTCTTCCGGCAGCGTGCGGTCTAGTGAACGTGCGATACCCAATGCTGCATTAAAACGATTTACAGCATCTGGATCGTAACCATCAGGCAGAACGTTCATTTGCTCTAGATGCTTTATGTCACGTGTATGGGGAATGATGCTTCCATCGCTGCTTTCGATGATTGAATCGAAATACAATTCACTCCGTTCTTTGCTAAATGGGATCATGAATCCCATGCGCGATTCTTCGTATTGGTAGCGCATGACTTCCTGTTTTGCCAGCGGAGACTCATCTACTGAAAATAAAACCCCACTCAGGGCAAAAGTGGGGTTAAGGAGGGTTTCCGAAAACCCGGTGAATAAATTGTGAAATAGAAATGGATGATGTCCTTTAGGAGTAAATATACGCCGTACAACGGTATGCCAAGTGAAAGTACCAGCGGGAACACCAAACAACCGTAGAGTATCAGCGAAAGAATTTGCCCACCGCTTCCAAAGGTTTCAAAAACGTTGTTTCCCTGTGCCAAAAAAACGGTCAGGATACTGTCTATTGCGTCCTTAAAGAACACCGGGATCAATAGTAGCAAACCCGCCCCGCTTATAAATGCCGTCGCGATACGGTGTAGCGTTGAAAGGCGCACCTCGCAGCGCTGCAAATACGCTCGCATAGCGTTTCGATCAGCGTCGCTGAGGCGCGGTGGTTCAGTAGTTTGCTTTTGGGCAGATTGGTCAGGCGTAGTCATGAAATATGAACCCTATGAGAATGTGGAAATTAAAATACCATGTCAATCCGAATCATAGCTTCTAAAATCAGGAGCAGTCAACGGGACAACATGCAGTGGACTCCTTGTTCATGGAAACGAATCAAAACAGGGGAACTGTAGAAAGTTTCCCCTGTTTCAAGATTGGCATATGCTCTGGGTTTATTCGCCCGGAAGTGAATACATGTAAGCAATAATCGCCAGCAAGTCTTCATCGGCTAAGCTTAGGTTGCCCCCTCGTTCCGGATGTGGGAAACCGGTTGCGGTAACGGTCGCAGCTTGCAAGAAGCTCAATAGGCCCATTGTGTTCTGCTCATTGAACATCTGACTTTCCTTCAAGGATTTAGCCACCATCTCAACACCTTCACCTCGAACTCCGTGGCAGCCTGCACAGTTTTGATCGTACAGACTTTGTCCGGGCATAGCGACACCCTCAATGTTGCTCTGTGTTTGCGTACTGCTTGCTTCAGCAGGTGTTGGCTCCACTGGTGAACTGATACTAGTGGGAACAGGTAGGGCATTAATGTCGATTGGTGTGAATTGTGCTGGTTCGCTGGTTGGTACAGGTTCACCACTTGTTGTTGGTACGGCTGTCGGGGGTGTTGTCGCGGCACTCCCGGTATTGAGGCTCCGAATGTAGAGCACAACATCCATTAATTGATCATTACTCAAAGTGGGGTTACCACCCTTCGGAGGCATCATGACTCCGGTAGTATTTAGAGGATCAGTTACCTGACGCCCAACTTCAAGAAATGCTACCAACTCATCATCAGTTTTACTGTTAACAAATTCGCTACCAATCAGTGTCTTGCCTAGTCCGGGAATACCCATCGCATTAAAGCCGTGACAGGCTGTGCAGGTGCCACTAAATATGTTAGCCCCGGCATTTACACGCGCCGGGTCAGGCGGTTGAGCCTGAGCCACAGTTTGCGGTGCATTAGTAGGTTCTGAACTCACCGCTACTGACGCAGTAGGAGGCGCTGCGGCCACTGTTTCGTCAACAGGCGGACTTGGTCTGGCAGCAAGCAGGGCAATAAGGATGAGTGTGATACCCCCAAATAAGACAAGTGCCGGGACCAACACGCCGTTGGTGTCACTATTTGTCGAGCGTGATTGCGTCATAGTGTGTTATAATCCCCTATTCGATAACAGTGTTGGACAAAACGTGCTTCATCGTACAGATTAGCCTATTATAACCTCAAGTGAATTTCTTCACATATTTTCCATGACATATAGTCTACGATTTCATTGTAGCTTATAGTTAAACTAGAAAAACCCTGAGTAGTATGGCATATTGTTGCGCTCATCTAATTTGCATATATTTTGAGGAGAATGAACTGTGAGTGGATCATTCGGTCGTAGACGTTTTTTGAAAATGGCCGGCATTGGCGCTGGTAGTGTGGGTGCTGCGGTGACACTGTCCAAGCCGGGCGCCCTTTTTGCAAATCCTTCCGCGTTAAGCAGCCCTCACGCTGCTGCTCTGGCTCAGGGTGAAACCCCTGAAGAGATGGATAAACTTCACGCTGAAGGCGTACAGACATTTTTGGACAATGTTGGTAAAGATCCAATTTTCTGGCGTCCTCCGATGGAACCTGAGATGGATGGGGATGTCAAAGTCTTTACACTTACCGCACAGGACATTACTTGGGAAACTTCGCCTGGCATGGGTTTTCCTGCTATGGCTTACAATGCTATGGTTCCCGGCCCTGAGATTCGTGTGACCGAAGGTGACAAGGTCCGTATTGTACTGAAGAATGAGATGGCGCAGAGTACGGCCATCCATTTCCATGGTTTGCTGATTCCCAATGATATGGACGGCGTACCTTATATTACCCAGCAACCCGTCAAGAATGGTGAAACTGGAACTTATGATTTCACCGTTCGCAACCCGGGCACACATATGTATCATTCACATCACAATGCAGCCGAACAAACCACCGGCGGCTTGCTTGGTTCATTTATTATCGAACCAAAAGACAAGTCTCGCGAACCACAAGTTGACGCCGAATATACAATGGTGTTGAATGACACCACATTGGGTTTTACCATCAACGGGAAACAGTTCCCATATACCCAGCCTATTGTTGCCAAACAGGGGCAGAAGATACGTATTCGCTACATGAATGAAGGTCTTATGATTCATCCCATGCATTTGCATGGTATTCCACAAACCGTATTTGCTAAAGATGGTTGGGCACTACCTGTGCCTTACAAGGCAGATACACTAAATGTGGCTCCCGGCGAACGCTATGATGTGGTTGTAGATTGCACTGAACTTGGCGTGTGGGCTTTCCATTGCCACATCCTAACCCATGCCGAATCGCGGCACGGTATGTTCGGTATGGTTACCGTTCTAATCGTTCAGGAATAAAGCTGTACCTGAATTGAAATAGTTTCCTTTAATCCCCTCCCCAATTCGGAAGAACAATTTGGGAGGGGATTTACTTTGCTTGTACAGTTTATTCCGGTGGCTCGGTATGAATGGTGACTCGCTCAATCTCGTTGAACGTTGCCCTCAAGGACAATTCTGCGCTTTCAGCAACCCGGTGTGCCGCTTCTACAGTAATTTGCGAAGGCAGGACGACATGCATGGTTGCGCTAAAGCCATTGTTGGTTGGGTAGAGATCAAGATCGTGCCAATCTGCATCGGGATATTCCAACTTTAAGAGGGACATTATTTTGCCCTTGAGAACGGTACTATGCCTAATCAGGCTAGTCTCGACCATTTCACCTGATATTGCCGCTGGCTCAATATGAGTGACAACTTCTGCGAGTTCAGGGAGTTGTGCCCGCACCTTTTGTTCCAATAGACTCACTTGTTCGTGTGCCACACCCAGTGTCTGACCGGCAGGTACTTCAACGTGCATTTCCAACACTTTTCCATGTTCACTATCGTGCACTAGGACTTCATGGGTTGTTAATCCTAACGAATCAGCTCGCGCGCGAGCTAATAAGGCATAATCTTCGCTATTCACTTCGTTAGGGACGAAATGAACCTCAACTTCGGCCAAGCCATCGACTTTGCTGCTCAACTGCTCTCGAATGGCATCCTCAATGGAGGCAGCTTGGGCGGCGGTCATTTCCGCCGCGACCTGCACATCAATGTCAATTTGTGCAGCATCCAATGGCCCACGACTTCTCACGCGGATTACCTTTTCGACGCATGGCAGCTCTTCTACCCAGGCCATGAGTTGTTCTGGCGCATATGGGGCAGTGTCTACTAGAACCCGACCAGTCTGCCGAAGAACACCCCATGCCGCGCGTAAAATCAATACCACAATAACGAGGGCTGCGGCAGTATCTACCCACTGCCATTGGAACAACACAATCAATGCCATGCTGATGAGTACCGAAATTGTGACAAAGATGTCAGTGCGGGTATGGGCTGCATCTGCAATGAGTAGTTCGGAGCGTAGACGTTTGCCTTCTCGACTTTCGTATGTGTTGACGAATATGTTCACTAACAGAGTCCCGATCATGACACCGAAACTGAGCGGTGTGATCTCAGCAAATTCTCCGCCCCCTCCCAAACGTGCCAGTGCACTGCTAGTAATTTGCCATGCGGTAACCAACAGGAACGCTCCAATGCCCAACGCTGCTACAGTCTCAAATCGCCTGTGTCCATATGGGTGCTCGGCATCCGGCGGCTGATTAGCTATCCGATTGGCAAAGAGTGCTATTAAATTTGAGGATCCATCTACCATCGAATGAAATCCGTCAGCTGTTATCGAGAGTGCGCCGCTCCAAAGGCCGATGATAATTTTACTCACCGCCACCAATAGGTTTAACAGCAATGTTATGACCAGAACACGCTTGACTTGCTGTCGCACGTGTGTTTGGGTAATAGTGTTGGCTGCCAAAGACATTACTCCAATTGTTTGCGTCAGTATCATCTTATGCCGCTTATATTCATTTCGACAATCACAAATAACTTTATTAGGTTGAACTTATCTTCATATGCAGGTAGTCGAACACTAGTTTGCGGCTTAATTACTATTAGGTTTTCAGGTATACTCCACATTGAAAGGTGGAATTTATGGATGCGATGCAATTTGTGCCAATTCTGGTATTTGGTTTCGCTGCTTCACTAGGTTTGACCCCTGTTTCGCGTCGTATCGCTATGCGTTTGGGTGTAGTTGATAAGCCTAATCAGCGCAAAATCCACCAGGATCACAAACCGCTTATGGGTGGATTGGCTATTTATGTAGCCTTCGCTCTTTCGTTGCTTTTATTTAGCCCCCCTCAGCATCTGCGGGAACTGGCGTCTATCCTCGCCGGAACGGCTTTTTTGGCTCTGATCGGTTTGCTTGATGATCGTTACAACCTCGGCATACGTATCCGCTTGGTCGCTATGATAATTGCTGCGCTTGGCTTGGTCGCTGCTGGCATCCAAATTAAGCTGTTTGGCTCCCCGTTTATTGACGTCCCATTGACTGTGTTGTGGGTCTTGGCACTTACCAATGCCACGAATTTTATGGACAATATGGATGGATTGACTGCCGGTTTTACGACCATTGCTTCAGGTTTTTTTGTGCTCATTGCGTTTTCACAGGGATTAACTTTAGTCAGTAGTTTGGCGGCTGCCCTCATGGGTAGCGCCGTTGGTTTCCTAATTTATAACTTCAACCCGTCTAGTATTTTTATGGGCGATATGGGTGCGCTTGTGCTGGGGTTTGTATTGGCTGTATTGGGCATTAAGCTCAAATTCGCGCAGCCACCAAATGTTACATGGATGGTTCCGCTCCTAGTTCTTGCATTACCACTTTTTGATATTGGTCTCGTTGTAATTACCCGGTTGCTGGAAGGTCGTTCACACGCGCAGGCTGGAAAAGACCACACTTCGCATCGCTTGATGAGTATCGGCTTTAGTCAGCGTCAAACATTGTTTATTCTATATGGGGCGTGCATTATTTTCGGTACTTTAGGTTTACTGGTCGGCGCTGCCCCTCCAGAAATTGGACTGCGGTTGGGACTAACTGGATTGTTTACGTTGGCCGGACTATTTTTGTTAATGATGTGGATACGTATGCGGTATCAAAAAGACCAGTTGCCAACAAGTATTGCTCGTTAGCTACCAGCCTAAAGAATTCAAAGCTCAAAATGAAAAAAATTTATGTGGTTACAGGTGGAGCAGGGTTCATTGGTTCACATATTGCGGAACGCTTGTTAAACGACGGGCATTCCGTTCATATTGTAGATAACTTCTTCAGCGGCAAAATTTCTAATCTCGCCCGGTTGTCTGGTGATTTTCATGTTCATCAAGTCAGCATAACCGATCTTTCTTCTATGCGAACACTTTTTGCTGGTGTTGATACTGTGTTTCACCATGCTGCATTAGCGTCTGTTACCCAAAGTGTCGATGATCCCCTGCTAAATCATGAATATAATGTGACGGGAACGCTCAATGTATTGTTGGCAGCACGGGACACAGGCGTTAGACGTGTTGTTTTTGCTGCTTCTTCCGCAGCCTATGGTGATATCTCGGATGAATACAAGCTAGAAACGATGCGCCCATCTCCAACATCACCCTATGGAACTGCTAAGGTGACTGGCGAATACTACTGCCAGGTCTTTTCAAGAGTTTATGATTTGGAAACCGTATGCCTGCGCTATTTCAATGTGTTTGGCCCTCGACAAGATCCTCAGTCTCAATATGCAGCGGTCATACCGCTTTTTATTACCGCCCTATTGCAGGGCAATTCACCCACTATCTATGGGGATGGGTTGCAATCTCGTGACTTTGTATATGTCGAAAATGTAGTTCACGCCAATTTGTTGGCCGCAGAGTCTCCCGCTGCGAACGGTCAAATTATTAATGTTGCTATTGGCAATCACATAAATTTGCTGGAATTGCTGAAGAGAATAAACAATATTTTAGGTACGAATATCCAGCCTCAACACATGCCGGAACGAACTGGTGACATAAAACATTCTTGTGCGGACATCACTAAAGCCCGCCAAGTACTGAATTATCGACCGATAGTGGATTTTGATGCCGGACTGGCACGAACGATTGAATGGTATCGCAGCGGATCATAAATCATGCGCGTTGTACATATCATCAAAGTTATACGTATTGCCGGTGCAGAGCAGCATTTACTTGCGCTGCTTTCTGGACTGCAAAAATGTTCAATTGATGTGCACTTGCTGCTGTTAGTTGAACCCGACAATGATATGGTTATATATGTAGATAAATTGACCGCGCTGGGCATTCCTGTAAAACGAATAGTCATTCAATATCATGCAGATATAGGGTTGTTCCTGCGTCTGCGACGTGAATTACAGGCATTGCAACCCGACATTGTTCACACACATCTTATTCACGCTGATCTTTACGGAATAGTTGCAGCACGCTGGACGGGAGTTCCTGTCGTTGTCACCAGCCGCCATAATGATGATGCCTTTCGTTCGCGTACACCTGTGAAATTTATCAATCATATTTTGTGGAGTATGGTCAATGCCGGAGTAGCAATATCGGACTCCATAGCACGCTTCAGCATAGAAGTTGAAGGTGCTCCTCCGCAACTGCTCCACCGTATCTACTATGGGTTGGATGCCAATACACCCCCGTTTGAGCATACGCAGTCGCGCCATGCATTAATGCAAGAGTTGACACTGCCTTCGGAATTACGCTTGGTTGGTATGGTCTGCCGTTTGGTTGAACAAAAAGGTGTGACATATGGCCTTGATGCATTTACTCGAGTGGCATCAGAATTTCCACAGGCTCACTTGCTGATTGTCGGCGAAGGTCCATTAAGGGCTGAACTTGAAGCGACTGCCAAGCAATCCGGAATAGGTGATCGTGTCCACTTTTTAGGTTGGCGCGCTGATGTTCCACAGTTATTGGCCGGTCTTGATATATTACTGGCTCCTAGTTTGTGGGAAGGCTTCGGACTGGTTATGCTGGAAGCGATGGCGCAACAAACGGCAGTAATTGCAAGCCACGTGAGTGCTATTCCAGAAATTGTCGCTCATAATGAAACGGGGTTGTTGGTCGTTCCTCGTGACGTCGACGGATTGGTGAATGCGCTTCGTCTTTTAATGACTGATGCCCCCCTACGCCAGCATATGGGGCTACTGGGACGAGATCGTATGGAGACACAATTTAGTGTTCAAAGGATGGTAGATGAAACTGTTTCACTCTATCACACGCTCCTTGATGGAATATAAAGGTCTATTTGATGTCAACTAATCGTCCTCCTGTTCGCGTCATGAATCTCATCGCCCGCTTAAATGTCGGTGGCCCAGCCGTTGCAGTTACCTTACTTACCGAGCGTCTTGGCAAGCCAGATTATGAAAGCGTGCTGGTGTGCGGGACGATTGAACCCGGTGAAGGCGACATGACCTACTATGCTTTGGAACGTGGCATAACGCCTATCGTAATCCCGGAACTCGGACGTTCTTTGAACCCTGTGCGTGATATTCGCACGCTGTTGAAAGTATACCGGCTCATCAAAGAGGTGAAGCCGGATGTCGTCCATACTCACGCTGCCAAGGCGGGCTTTGTTGGCAGGGTCGCCGCGTGGTTAGCCGGCGTACCTGTAATTATTCATACCTTTCATGGTCATGTGTTCAAAGGTTACTTCACACCGTCTCGAACTCGTTTTTTCATCATTCTGGAACGTTTAACAGCACGTGTGACTGATACGATAATCACGTTATCAGACAGTCTTCGCCGTGAACTCGCCGAAGATTATCGTATTGCTCGTAAAGGCCGTATAACAGTCTTGCCGCTAGGACTTGATCTTGACCATTTTGTTCAAACGCCACGCAAGCTCGGCCTATTTCGTGCTGAATGGAACATCGCTCCCGAAGTACCATTGATTGGCATTGTGGGGCGCATTACGCCGATCAAAAATCACCGCTTGTTTCTGGAGGCGGCTGTGCAAATTCGCGAACACCTACCGGCGGCCCGTTTCGTCATTGTTGGGGATGGTGAAATACGGGCTGAAATTGAGACTTTAGTTGATCAACTCAATCTACGGGAATCTGTGATCTTTACTGGTTGGCAGCGGGATATGGCTCAAATTAACAGTGATCTGGATATACAAGTTATTAGCAGCATCAATGAGGGTACACCTGTGACGGTTATTGAAGCACTGGCCGCTGGATGCCCGGTAGTGGCGACCGCTGTGGGTGGTGTACCAGATTTGCTTGATCACGGAAAACTTGGGCGACTAGTTCTTGATCAAACCCCTAACGCTTTGTCCGGAGCAATTTTAGATACACTAGCTAATCCTCCGGATGGCATAACCGCACAACGCCTGATGGTAGACCGGTATGGTATTGAGCGTCTGGTAAAAGACTTGGATGGATTGTATCGCGGGCTGCTCTCGAAGAAACGTCGCTGAACCCTGACCTTCAATCACCACGAAAAACTATATCCACCTTAATTTCGTGATATTTTGAAATCAGCTTAAGCGATTGCCTCTTCTGATTTTTCAGCAACAGTGCCTGTTGTTGGTCGCGAATAAAATGCGATTTGATCTTTAATGAATTCATAGCCCGGTTTGGGGTTGCGGTAAACCCAGCCGACGTTCTGCGCCTTTGTTTCATCGCCAGATTTTAGGTCGATCCAATAACAAACCCCTTTGTAGGGGCACGTGTAGGTGCGCTCTGTTATTCGTAGATTTTCCATATCAACTAATTCTGGCGAGAAATACCAATTACCGTCAAAAACCTGTACCTTTTCGCCTTCACTGCCCGCCGCAATGATAGTCTTGTTGGAGCGTTCCTTAATTACCAGCCGCATGTCGCTTGCTCTCCAATATGGTCAGTTTGCCTATTTCAATTATTGATGGAAATCCTAAATAGAATCTTACCAGAATATGAGGACTTCCAAACTTTTACTTTCTTAACAAACTATAACGATTTGCTGCGCCATCTTGTCCATCGGCACGGAAGGTCAATATTTCAGTCAGTCCACTGGCGGCTACTAGCGCATCATGTTCTGCGTCGTCGGTATAATGGCAGTAACGCAAACTCACTGTACCACGTCGCCAATCTAGCAAATAGTCATTGCTTTCGACTGTCACGCCGTCCGGCCATTGGGCAATGCGCTCTCTAAATCGCGGATACTCATAAAAGCGCCACGCGGTGAACATGAGCAATCCGCCCGGTTTGACCCGTGAAGCTAAGTGACGAATGAACGCCTGTCGCTCTTCGTAACCGGGGATATGGTGCAGGACGCCCAATAAAACCACCAAGTCATAATCACCCACTACAGGAGGATTTTCGACAATATCTTGTTGGGACAGGTGATATGCAAGCTTACCTAGTTTATCTAATGTAGTTTGGGCGCGCGCCAGTAGAATTGAGCTGCTGTCAATGCCATCATATGTAATGAGCGGCGCGTCGGTTTTTATAGAACCCGAACTGATTTTCGCCATCTCCTCCCAAAGAAATACGCCAAATCGTCCATTTCCGCATCCTATATCTAGGACTGAAAGCGGGGTCTTCAGAAACGGCACTAGCCGCGTCCAACCTCGCCACGCAGTACCGCGTGTCTGATCGAAATCATCCGCGACCGCGTCATAAAAGTTACGGTTCAGCTGGTTGAGATAACGTATAGTGTCTAATTTCATAAATCATCTATGTCCGATGTTGGAACATGGATTGCAGAAAAGGTCTCAACGCTAGATCTCTTTGTGGTTTGTCTAATCCAAATTATTATTGAGTGAAGTAGATAAGTCTAGGTGCTTGCTTTAGAAAGAGAATTTTATGGTAACGATTAAACGTGTTGACTTGACTTCAGCCATGCGGGTAGGGGCATTAGTGTACGCAATGACCTTCACTATTTTCGGTTTACTCTGGGTCGCATTACAAAGTGTCTTCCTCGCGGGATTGAATGGCTTGGTTGGTACTTCAGTAACTACAGTCAACGGTCAGGTTGTTCCTCTTGACTTGAACGGTCTGGCAACCGCCAGCCTTGCGGGTTGTGGTTGTATGTATGTAATAGGCGTTGTCTCCGCTGCAGTGGGTGGGGCACTCTTTGGATTAATTATTGCCTTCTGTTACAACTTGACAGCCAACTGGTTTGGAGGACTTCGTCTATCTGTACAACGTGATGACATGGACAAGATGAAAAGGGCAGTGGTTGAAGATGATCCGTTTTGACAGAGTAACACATTACGCAACATAATAGCTGAAAGCGTTAGTTCACTTCCAAGGAGCACCATATGACCCAAGACAATTGGGCGGCGGGAGCTGCCTATGAACCCTATGTTGGCCGTTGGAGCAGGTTGGTGGCACAGGATTTTGTGAAATGGTTGAGCATTGCCGACAACAGGTCATGGCTTGATGTTGGCTGTGGTACAGGCGCATTAAGTCAAGCGATATTAAGTGCCGCAGCGCCACGATCACTTGTCGGAATAGATTCGTCCGAAGGATTTCTTGCTCATGCTCGCCAAACCATCCATGATGCACGGGTACGATTTGAAGTGGCTGATGCCCAAGTGATCCCCTTAGATGCCAGTAGCTGCGACGTAGCAGTTTCGGGGCTGGTGCTAAATTTCGTACCGGAACCTACTTTGATGCTTGGCGAAATGGCTCGCGTGGTACGTCAAGGGGGTACTATAGCGGTATACGTATGGGACTATGCTGGCGAAATGCAGCTAATGCGCCATTTTTGGGATGCTGTTGTTGCGCTTGATCCATCGGCTAAACCAAGAGATGAAGCCATACGCTTTCCCATATGTCAACCCGAACCACTTACAAAGCTGTTTCAGGACGTAAGGTTAGCTGACATCCGTTTATTACCGATTACGGTCTCCACCCATTTTCACGATTTCGATGACTATTGGAATCCTTTCCTAAGTGGTCAGGGACCGGCTCCTACCTATGTCACTTCGCTGGATGACTCCCACCGCAACACACTCCGTGACTACATTCATGAACAGTTGCCTGTTCAGGATGATGGCACAATTCCTCTATCAGCCCGTGCATGGGCCGTTCGCGCCACACGTTCGTGACGTGGTTGCTATATTTCACGGCTTTAGTCTGATAAAATGTGGTCATCTGACGTATTAATGTTTGGAATTTGATGACCCACCGCGAAGTACTAGATCTGCAACAGCACCGCGAACCCTTGCTGAAAATATTGGAGCAAGTGGTCGCTCACCCTGACTTGTCGCGTCGCCAGCTTGACCAACTCTTACGTGATATTCCGAAAGGGCGAGACGGCATTTACAGCCGGGATGAATTAATTTCTGCCTACCGTGCATTCGCCGGTGAAGTGTTGCCACCCTTCGAACAAACTGTGTTAGAACGCTTGCGTCGCAAACCAGTGCGTACCAGCTCTGGCGTAACGCCTGTCACGGTGTTGACAAAGCCTTTTCCTTGTCCGGGCGAATGTATTTTTTGTCCCAACGATGTCCGGATGCCGAAAAGCTATTTGTCAGATGAACCGGGTGCACAGCGTGCCGAGCAAAACAGCTTTGATCCGTATTTGCAGACATATACCCGTTTACAGAGCTATCACAACACCGGGCATCCCACTGACAAAATTGAAATCATCATTTTGGGCGGCACGTGGTCGTTCTATCCCGAAACTTACCAGATTTGGTTCGTCAAGCGCATCTTTGATGCTATGCACGACTTTGGCAAAGGTCAGGATGGGCGTGCGGCTGTTGAGGATGCGCTGCGTGAAAAGTCTCAACTTCATCCAGACCGTAACACCGTTGACTCAGTTATTCACGGGCTGAATATCGAAAAACGCTATAATGCTGTTGTTCAATTTGTTTATAAAGACGAAATGCTGCGTTCAACCGATTTGGCGCAGGCGATTGGTCGCGGCGAAGTTCAGCGTTCGCCTGTGGATGAATATGCCACATGGGAAGAACTGGAAGCGGCCCATCTTGAGAATGAAACCGCTGCCTGCCGAAGCGTTGGGCTAGTCATCGAAACCCGCCCCGACCATATCAGTGTAGAAGAAGTGTTGCGTGTGCGTCGTCTTGGTTGCACAAAAGTGCAAATCGGGTTTCAGAGCTTGAACGATGACGTGCTGCGGAAGAACAAACGCGGTCATACGGTTGCGGCAACACGCAGAGCGGTCAAGTTGTTGCGGCAGGCCGGGTTCAAAATACACGCCCATTGGATGCCTAACCTCTATGGCTCATCACCACAGGCCGATATTGAAGATTACCATCGTATGTTCGCCGACCCCGATTTCCGCCCCGATGAGCTTAAAGTGTATCCCTGTTCGCTCATCGAAAGCGCGGAACTCATGCAGCGTTATCAGGACGGCACGTGGAAGCCCTATACCCATGATGAACTACTGCACGTCCTGACGGAAAGTTTTCGCCTGACACCCGAATATTGCCGTCTGACCCGCGTTATCCGTGACATTCCCTCTACCGATATTGTAGTGGGTAACATGATGACCAACTTCCGTCAGGTGGTTGAAGACAAATTAGCCAAGATTGGTGAGCGTAGTTCTGATATCCGCGCACGCGAGGTGCGTTTTCGGTCAGTTGATGCCGTTGACCTGCATTTGGATGAATTGTGGTATGACGGTGGTTGTAGCGATGAAGTATTTTTACAGCACATCACTGCCGAACGCGATATTGCGGGTTTCTTGCGGCTCTCACTTCCTAGAGAACCTGCGATAACGAAGGAGTTGGAGGGCGCAGCCATCATTCGCGAGGTGCATGTCTACGGGCAATCGCTCGAACTGGGTGCAAGTGAAGCTGGGCGTGCCCAACATCTGGGGCTAGGTAAACAATTGATCGAACGTGCAGCAGAAATTTCACAGGAACGCGGCTTTCAACGTCTAGCCGTCATTTCCGCCATTGGTACGAGAGAATATTATCGTAAACGTGACTTTACGGATGGCGTGCTGTATCAGGTGCGTATGCTGTGAGTTGTGCTATAGTTGAGCCTGAGCGGGCAGGTATTTGGAGGGAACGATAATGGGTCAATCACAGCGAATCGCTGCAATCGAACAGCGTCGCCGCAACTGGCGTATCGCGCTAGGGACAATTATCGCCATCACCATCCCGTTTTATTGTGCGGGCATTTTTCTGTGGGGTACTGCTCCGCAAAAGGCCACGCCTACGCCGGTCTTTACCCAGCAGCCTCAAGTTGTCACAGCCACCTCTTTGCCTCCAACTGCCACACCACTGGGTGGGTTTTTCCCTAGCGTAACACCGCTAAATATTACACCACTTTTTCCAACGCAAGATACAGGATTTCCTACCCAATCGCTTCCCACATTGGTGATTCCTCCGTCAGCAACACCATTTCTTTCACCTACGCCACCGCCGCCCACGCAGGCTCCTCCTCCGACTAATGCACCTGCGCCAACTAACCCACCGCCGCCCACACAACCAGCGATTACAAATACGCCGCTGCCGTTTGATTAAATGCAGGCGGGTATACGTAGACCAATCGCTCAGAAGGACGCGCTACGGCGTGTCCTTTTTTGTGCTATAGTTAGCAGCGGGCTTTTTGCCAACCAAGAAAAATGAGAATGAATGATCCAGTCATGAATGCTTCTCAGCGTACTAGAAATATTCGTATCGTCCTGTTTATTGTGATATTGGGAACTCTGCCACTTTACTGTGCCGGGTTTTTCCTGTGGGGTACAGCCCGTCCACGTGCAGCTGATTTGCCGATCCCGGCTACAAATACACCCATCGGAAGTGATGTGACTGCTACGATAGGTTTGCCAACTGTGACTCCGTTGGCCCTTACGCCAACAATCCTCAGCCCATTACAACCTACACCACTTCAATTCATACCGATTATTCGGCCAACCTTCCCGCCACCTACAGAAACACCCTACCTTGTGCCAATTATTCCGACAGATACATTGGCGCCTACGTTGACGCTCATTCCATCCTTTACACCATTTCCCACAGATACTCCCCAGCCATCAGTAACTCCACCGCCAACCGAAACGGATGTACCGGTTGTTCAACCACCTACCGACACCCCGTTGCCTTTTGACGATGTGCCGCCACCCGCCGATTCAGGAACAGGTGATACAACCACGGATGGTACTGGTAGCGGGGGCTAAATTGAACATTTGATGGCATTTATGCGTTTTAGATAAAAAACGACCTGCGTGTCGTCTTGTTTGCCCTTATAGGAGAGAATCTCTTGTTCGATCTCAAACAGCATCTTAAGTCACTTGTCGAAGCACATGCGCCCAGTGGATATGAGGGCCCCATTCGCGAAATTATTCGAGAAGCATGGAGACCACTCACCAATTCTATGGAGCAGGATAAGCTCGGTAGTCTGATTGGCATCAAGAAAGCCACAAATTCTCTCAAAAAGACTCGTAAGATTATGCTAGCCGCCCACATGGATGAGATCGGGATGATGGTTCGTGACGTCGTGGACGGTTTTATTTACGTTCACGATATTGACGGTGTTGACAATCGCATCTTGATGGCACAGCCTGTCATGGTTCATGGTCGTAGGCCACTGCCGGGCGTTGTGGCCAGTGTACCGCCCCATCTGCTTTCTGCTGCGGCTCGCAAAAAATATCCCTCCTTTGACGAAATCATCGTCGATGTTGGCCTACCTGCTGCGGAAGTTGCCAAGCTGGTACGGATTGGCGATCTCATCACACCCGACGTCTCTATGATTGAACTAAGTGGTAAACGGTTAGCTGCAAAAGCAATGGATGACCGGGCCAGCGTTGCAGCTGTCACAGCCTGTCTCGATAATTTGAATAACATGAGTCATAAGTGGGATGTTTATGCCGCTGCCACTGTGCAGGAAGAAACGGGTCTACTTGGTGCGGCAACGGCGGCTTATTACATCAATCCGGATATTGCTATCGCGCTTGATGTAACTTTTGCATCCCAGCCCGGGATAGACTCCGACGAAGCTAGCGAACTCGGCGCAGGGCCGACACTGGCTGTTGGGCCAAACTTCCACCCCAAGCTGGTTGAAAAAATCCGCGATACTGCCAAACAATTCGAGATCAAAATTCAGGATGAATTTGTACCCGGTGCCAGCGGCACTGACGCATGGGCTATCCAGGTCGCATTGGAAGGTATTCCAACAATACTTTTAGGCATCCCGTTACGAAATATGCACTCTCCGATTGAAACAGTTGACCTTCGCGATATCGAACGGGCAGGGCGGTTAATGGCTCACTTTATTGCTGGCCTTGATGCTGATTTTATGTCGGCGCTGGCGTGGACAACTACAAACCCTGCGAGTGTCGAACAATAACTACTATGATGCCAGGATAGAATATTCCAAGCATTTAGAACGGTCAGCGTAATCTTTCATTTTCGAACATTAACAAGGTTAGCGATAACATGCTTCTTAAAGAACTCTCAGAAGCCATCGGTATTTCCAGCAATGAAGATGCCGTACGCCAGATTATTTTGAAAGCTATCGAAGGTCACGCCACTGACATCCGTATTGATCCAATGGGCAGTATTACCGCCATCAAGAAGGGTACAGGCCGCAATCGTCCTCGTGTTATGTTGGCTGCTCATATGGATGAAATTGGTTTTATGGTGACGGGCTTTAATGGCGATGGTCTCATCAAATTCGCAAACATCGGCGGAATCGATGATCGTATTTTGCCCGCCCTCCGTGTGAAGATTGGCGAAAACGCTGTGCCCGGTGTAGTGATCTGGACGCCAATACACAAGTCGCATGGCAACAACACCCCGCAGAAAATCAGCGATATGCGTATCGACATCGGTGCGAATAATAAAGACGAGGTTTCAAGCAAGGTAAAAAAGGGCGACCTCATCGCCTTTGACAGCCAGTACATGGAAATCGGCAAAAAGATGCTCCGTGGCAAAGCCTTTGATGATCGGGTGGGTTGTTCGCTCTTGATTGACATTTTGCAAGGTGGACCATATCCAGTCGATATTTTGGCAGCCTTTACTGTTCAAGAAGAAATCGGACTGCGCGGCGCAAAAGTGGCTGCTCAGACGCTTAAGCCCGATGTTGCCATCGCTCTCGAAGGCACAACTGCTAATGATCTTCCCAATCCGCTGGCTGAACCCGACGATACCGAAGAAAATAACCCTGCCTGCAAATTGGGGGACGGCCCAGTTTTGACGGTAATTGACGCTCGGTTAGTTGTCCCGCCGCAGTTGCTTAACTTCCTGCGAAATACAGCCGAAAAGAATAACATTCCTTACCAACTGAAAACCCAACCGGGAGGCACAACCGATGCTGCTGCAATTCACTTGTCCAATGCCGGTGTGCCGTCAGCCGTCATTTCTGTGCCTTGCCGTTATATCCACAGTCCCACTGCCTATCTGAATCGTGACGACTACGCCAACAGCCTTAACCTGTTGCAAGCGGTCTTGATGGACATAAAATGGGATGGGGTTAAGAGCACATAATGTGTCTTAGGTCAATAATTATTACTAAGGACATATAATATGCGTCGGCTCCACTACCATCTGCTTGATGTTTTTACCAATGAACGCTTTGGTGGCAATCAACTAGCGGTCTTTACTAATGGGCGTGGTATTGCGCCTGAACACATGCAGCGTATTGCCAAAGAACTCAATCTGTCCGAAACCACTTTTGTGTTGCCACCCGAAGACGCGGCCAATGACTGGAAGGTTCGTATTTTTACGCCCGCCCGCGAACTGCCAATGGCTGGACATCCCACGGTGGGTACATCTTTTGTGCTGGCGCGCGAACACATGGTGAATGTTTCATCGTCTAGCCCAGTCATCCGCTTAGAAGAAGGCGTAGGACTTATTCCCGTCACATTCCACTTCAAAAACAGTGAGCAGCCCCTCATTCAGATGCAGCAGCGAAATCCGACTTTTTCTCCCGAATTGAGTGACCGTCAGTTAGTGGCAGATGTGTTGTCGCTTTCTATAACTGACCTGGACGATTTACCCGCGCAAGAAGCGAGCTGTGGCGTCCCTTTCCTGTATATTCCGATTAAGTCTCTAGCCGCCATCCAAAAGATTAAGTTCCGAACAGACATTTGGGAGCACGCTCTAAGTCAATACGGTGAAATTTTCACTTTCACTCGCGAAACCTTATTTCCCACCTCCTCCGTACATTCTCGCATGTTCGCCCCTTCGATGGGAATTGCCGAAGATCCTGCTACCGGGGCAGCAAGTGGCCCTCTGGGCAGCTACCTTGTGAAATACGGCCTCGTAGATGGCAATCCTGCCCATATCATAAGTGAACAGGGCTTTGAGATGGGGAGACCCAGCTACATCCACATCGAAATCCGCCAGGAAGATGGCGCAATTAACTTTGTCGGTGTTGGTGGTCACTGCGTCTATGTGGGTGAGGGGTTTATCGAAGTCGAATAATTTAACTTTGTGATTTTAGCCCAAGGAAGATTGTATATGAAAGAACTCATTAAGAAATTGGTCGAAGCGTGGGGGCCATCAGGCTACGAACATCAGGTTCGCAAACTTATACAGGCAGAGGTTGCCGACCTCGCTGACGAAATTACTGTTGATCCCCTTGGTAGTTTGATTTGCCGAGTTGGGCAGGGTGGCCCAAAGGTCATGATTGCCGCCCACATGGATGAGATTGGCGTCATGGCAACTTTTGCTGAAAAGAAGAGCGGCTATCTACGCTTTTCCAACATTGGTGGTTTGCTCAACACTACCTTGATGGGACATCGGGTACGTTTTGAAAATGGCACCATCGGTGTCATAGGCGCACCGGATATGTTCGGCGCGAGCCGCATGACTGCTCCTGAATTGAGCGAATTTTATATTGATGTGAGTGATGGAAATGGCAACGGTAAAGTGTCAGTTGGAAGTCCTGCCACTTTTTGGCGACCAATGGAGGAACGCGGCTCGCGCCTAATCGCTAAATCAATGGATGATCGCATCGGTTGCGTCGTTGCCATCGAAACGATGCGGCGCCTGAAGAAGACTAAGAAAAAGTTGACGAACGAAGTGTATTTTGTTTTCACTGTACAGGAAGAGGTTGGTCTACGTGGTGCACGTCCCGCAGGTTATGCCGTAGATCCCGATGTTGCGATTGCTCTTGATGTGACAAGCAGTGGCGACCTGCCCAAGAATCCCAAAATGGAAGTGAAATTGGGAGGGGGCGCGGCTATCAAAGTACATGACAGCGGACTGGTCGTTCCCCCGGCTATTGTGGATTGGATGGTGAAACGAGCGGAAGCCGATAAGATTTCATATCAACTCGAACTCTTGACGTTGGGCACAACCGATTCGGCAGCCATTCAAACGTCGCGGGCGGGTGTACCGAGTGGCTGTATCTCAATACCCTGCCGCTACGTGCATACCACCAGTGAAACGGTAGACGTCAACGATATTGAAGCCTGTATCAAGTTGTTAACAGGCTTGATGAGTAATCCGATTAAGTTGTAAGTCTCGATTTTTATCACATAGCCTCAAAGGGCCTTATCCCATGGCCCTTTTTTTATCCTATTCCATACTTCCTCGTTCAAAATGCTTTTGAGCAGTGTTCTTCCAAGTATGTTTGATAATTCATATAGAACAGCACCGATAATTCATTAGGTTTGTAATATTCGCTGACAAACGATATTCGACTTCTGTGTTATAGTACGAGAAGAGCGTATCTATACGTAGTGGAATTGTTTGCACCGCTTAAGAAGGTCTGTTTATGTCTCGTGGAATGCTTCGACATCTTGATCCTTCGCGCGAACTCGAACTCTTAGCTGAGGTGTCACAATTATTGACGCAATTTGACATGCAGCGGGTTTTAGGACGTGTTATTCGTTTAGTTGCAAGTGGTGTTGGTGCCACACGGGCGCATTTGGCATTGCATCCAAATTATGAATTAGATTGGCGAAACATCTTTCAGACTGACCGTCTAGATTTAGATACGGTCTATAGTGCTGGTGTAGGCGGTCTTGATAGTGGTTTGTCTGGCTTAGTAACCCGCGAACGTCAAGGAACGATTGTATATGACGTTTCCGAAGATGACCGGATTGATGTCATTGGCAAAGAACTCAAGGGCAATCGTTCAGCACTTGCCGTGCCGCTCATTTGCAATCAAGATTTGATGGCTGTGCTTACGCTTTTGCATCCCGAACCGAAACATTTTACTGAAAGTCATCTACGTCTTGTAAAGATTGCTATGAATCAGGCTTCTGTAGCCGTCCACAATGCACGCCTTGAAAACCACGTACGTTCTGGCGAACATCAATTTGAGGCTGTTTTGCATGCTGTTGATAATGTGATGTTGGTGACGGATAGGGCGGGTAAAGTGCTAATGATGAATGCCGCTGCCAGCCGTTATTTGAATCTGCCAGATTCTGGGACGCAAATCAATTCATTCTTGCGTGAACTGGCTCAGGACGATTCGGCCTTTGATAACATTCTGAAGACAGTCGATTCTCCACCACATGACGAACTACATTGGAAATTCAAAGCGCATTCAGAACAAAATAATCGTGATTTTGACGTTTTGATGTCCATTTGGGAAAATCCCTTGCAGAGCCAATCAGGTTATGTGGTTATGATGCACGATGTCACAACCCTAATCGAATTGGACCGCTTTAAGAACGATATGCTACGTATGGCCTCGCACGATCTTCGCAGTCCTTTGGCATTGGTTACCGGGTACTGCGACGTGATCGAAATGGATTTGCCCGAAAATCTGCCCACGATGCGTCAGTACATAGGGGCAATTCGCCGAACCACCGAGCGTATGGATAATCTGCTAGTAGATTTGCTGCGGATGGAGCGTTTTCAATCTTCTCCTATGGAATTGCAGCAGGCAGTCTCAGTCCTGCCGTTGCTTGAAACAATTATTGGAAATGTTGAGGAGAACGCTGCCCACAAAGGCCATCACCTGATCACTGATTTTCGTAATCTTCCCGATCACATAATGGCCGACCCGGTCATGATCCGTGAAGCAATGGAAAATTTCGTGAGCAACGCCATCAAGTATACGCCTGACGGTGGTGATATTGTGGTGCGTGCTTTTGGCCAGGGAACATCCTTCTATTTTGAAGTTGAAGACAATGGCGTTGGAATTGGCGCAGAACATTTGCCGAAGCTGTTTACATCATTTTATCGGGCAAAACAAACCGGAACTGAACATATTGATGGTACAGGTGTGGGTTTAAGCCTTGTGAAAACTGTAGTAGAACGGCATCAAGGGAAAGTCTGGGTTGAAAGCGAAGAAGGAGTCGGCAGCCGATTCGGTTTTTGGTTGCCCCTGAAGTAATTTATTGTACCGCCAGACAAGGTAGATTTAATCATGCAAATCGTAGAACAGGCCGACCTTAGTATGGGCTCGCGCAAACTGAACTATTTACTTCATTTGCCTCCTGACTATGCCCAAAGTCATGCTAAAAAATGGCCGATTATTTTGTTTCTACACGGTATGGGAGAACGGGGTAACGAACCTGACCACCTCGAACGCCTAAAGAAACATGGCCTTCCTAGAATGCTTGAGTCTCGTGGGGATTTCCCATTCATTGTTGTTTCGCCGCAGTGCCCCGGCGAGTCGTGGTGGCCGTACGAAGTGCATGCCCTAAATGCCTTTCTGGATGACATTGTTGAGCGTTATCCTGTTGATTTATCTCGCATATATCTCACTGGCTTAAGTATGGGCGGATTTGGTACGTGGGGCTTAGCCGCTATGTACCCGCATCGTTTCGCTGCAATTGCACCGATTTGCGGAGGTGGCATTCCCGCAATGGCAGCGGCCTTGAAGGATTTACCGATATGGGCCTTTCACGGAGCTTTGGATGAGATAGTTCCTTTGTCTAACTCCGAAAAGATGGTTGACGCTCTTCGTGCTCTGGGGGCTAATGTCCGCTTCACGGTTTATCCGGACTTGATGCATGATTCGTGGACTGTTACCTATGATAACCCTGAACTATATTCTTGGTTTATGGAAAATCAACGCGCCTAACGTATCTCGACATTTTTTCTCAGGCTAATCGGTTATTTACACATCACCGCCAACACGCCATAATCAAAATCCTCCGAAGAATAGGGACTATTTTGACATGCTTCAGCCGCTTACCGATATTCAGCTTATTTTATGGGATATTGATGGTACACTCTTATGGCCCAAAGGTTCGGGGCGGGCTTCTACTAAGCTGGCGATGATAGAGGTTTTTCAGACCGATGGTGGCATTGATTCACATCATTTTGGTGGCAAGACTGATTGGCAAACTCTGCTAGATCTGCTTATCAGTGAAGGGATAAGCCCCGAAGATATTCGCAGCGGTTTGCCCGCCTTTGAAGCAGCGTTGGCGCGTCACTTAGAATCTATCATTGGCGATTATCCAGTTGAGCCTTGCCCGGCGGCGCACAATGTAGTAACCATTCTGCGTGATCATGAGTTTCTGGTGCAGGGCCTCGTAACCGGAAATGTATCGTCTACAGTACCAATTAAGCTGCGTGCGGCTGGATTTGATCCTTCGTGGTTTATGGTAGGCGCGTTTGGTAACGAGTCCCCGAATCGCAATGATCTTCCATTCTTGGCGCTGGAACGCGCGATACAAAGGTTTGATCGGCATATCAGGCCGGAGCAGGTTGCAGTAGTAGGCGATACCGTAGCTGACATTGCCTGTGCCCGTGCGTTAGGGGCAGTATCGGTGGCTGTAAAAACCGGCTATGCTACCGATCCGGACGAATTGGCAAGTGCTCAGCCTGATTATTTGCTTGATGATTTATCAACATTTCTGGATCGGGTTATTGGCCTCGGACCGTAATCTTGACACTTGAAATTTCCCATCTCTCCAGCGATAGTTTCACTTCATCATTTAACCTTCTTCCGGAAAACTCGTACATGCTTTGTCATGTAGGAATGTAACCTGATTTATATTTGATATGCGGAGAAGGCTGTGACAATTGGTTGGAACATATATGGCGATAGTGGTAGTAAGCGGTTCAGCAGGTTTAATCGGAAGTGAAACTGTAAAACGGTTTCATGCCGAAGGTTTCGATGTAGTTGGTATCGATAACGATATGCGGGCTTATTTTTTTGGGAAAGAGGCCAGCACGTCGTGGAATCGTGAGCAGTTAATAAAAGCACTCCCACGCTATAAACATTTCGACTACGATATTCGCGATTTTCCCAGCCTCGAAAAGCTTTTTGACCAATATAAAGACGACATAGCATTAGTAGTTCATGCGGCGGCGCAGCCTTCCCACGACTGGGCCGCCCGCGAACCGTTCACCGACTTCACCATCAATGCCAATGGCACGCTGAATATGCTAGAAGCGGTACGCCGCTATTGCCCTGAAGCGGTGTTTATCTTCACCAGTACCAATAAAGTGTATGGTGATACCCCCAACGCACTCCCACTAATTGAGCTCGACGAACGTTGGGAAGTAGACCCAAGTCACCTTTTTGCTGCTCATGGCATTGACGAAACGATGAGCACCGACAAATCCAAACACAGCCTGTTTGGCGCCAGCAAAGTTGCCGCCGATGTTCTGGCACAGGAATACGGTCGCTACTTTGGTCTGAAAACAGGCATTTTTCGTGGTGGTTGTCTGACTGGCCCGGCACACAGCGGTGCAGAATTGCACGGCTTTCTTGCCTTTCTTACCCTCCGGGCTGTTCGCGGTCAACCCTATACCATTTATGGCTATAAAGGTAAGCAAGTGCGAGATAACATCCACAGTAAAGACTTGGTGGAAGCGTTCTGGCAGTTCTTCCAGAATCCCCGTGTCGGTGCAGTCTACAACATTGGCGGATCACGCCACTCCAACGTATCTATGCTCGAAGCGATTCGCATGATCCGTGAACTTGGTGGCTTTCAACTCCAATATACGCTAACGGATCAGGCCCGTAGCGGCGACCATATCTGGTATGTGAGTGATGTGCGGAAGTTCCAGAACGACTACCCTGACTGGCGCTATGAGTATGATATTGAAACCATCCTCCGTGAGCTCATCGACCATGTCAAAGTGCAAGCGAAGGTGGTTTAAGATGCGGTAGTGGCACGGCGGATGATAGCGCGCGGGATTGATAACACCTCATTTAGTGAGATAACATTGAGAAATATGATTCCCGCGCCATAAATAATGGCGCCGCCGCCAATTGCAACTGCCAATCTAATTACAGATGCCTCCACAACGACAATAACCCACGCCCCCATGACTGCGCCGGCAATAAGGCAACGCCAAATCACGTTAATGTCAAACAATATCTTGAATGGCATTTTAGTATTACGCCACAAGGAATAGAAAATGTAGAAAAAAGTTAGCATTGTTGTTAAACCCGCACCACTATAACTAAAGAGAGGTATAGCGATGAGATTGGCGAGAATGTTGAGAATCATAGCCCTACCGTAAATATTTCTGAGGGTCTGTACACGGTCTTGAGTGTAGAAAATATACTGTAAGCTAGTGCCAATGATGTCTAAACTGATGCCGATAGCAATCATTCCAATAAGTACACCCCCTTGTGCAAAATCGCTATTTGCTAATAATTTAAGTAGATCATTTCCGATCAGTGCTAATCCGAAAATGCCTGGGATGACAGTGATAAAAATCATTCGAGTACTTTGTCGAACAGACATGTGAATTGCTATCACGTTTCCAGCTTTCCAGTGTTCGCCTAGAGTAGGCAGCAATGTATAGAGGTGCGGCCAGCCAAGTGCGACAAGTATAGAAGTGAGTTGATATGAAGCTGCATAGACAGCAACTGCTGCACTTGTTGCTAGAAAAGATAACATTAGCCGGTCTCCATACATGACCACCCAGTTAGCTTGACTGACCATAGAAAGATTCAAGCCATAACCAAAAAGCTTGAGCATCATTGTCCAAGATGGTCGAGTGAATTTCACCCGCGCAAATGCAACCGTTACTTGAAAGACTGTGGCAATACTGTGTGCGCCAACATGGACTAAGGCAAATGCTATTAGATCTTTGCTCATGAGTGCAAAAAAGACTGATCCTAAGCGGACTGCAACAACAATAATGTCAAATACCGCGCCGGTAAGGGGACGGTTTTGCAAGCGGTAAACTTGAAATGTTAGAATGTTCAGTGCAAACAATAAGATATCAATAGCCAGAATTTGTAAGATCTGTAGTCCACGAGGATCACGAATAGTTACTGAACTGACGACAGGAGCGGATAAGTAGAGTGCAAAGGTTAGAATACTGCCTATCAACAGGACTGAATAAAGTGTATTAGCGTAAATTACTTGTTGGTCTGTGTTCTCCTTAACAATCATGGCACCTAGTGCATTAGCGAGCCCCTGTGCACTCAGCGTGACGAGTAAGCTGACTATAGTATTGGCTTCAATCCATATCCCATATGAACTAATGTCAAACGCCTTGACTAGCAATGGAAATGTCAGTATTGGAATTCCTAGATACAGTAGCAGTGAAAATGTGACAATTATCGAAGTTCTTTTTTGCATTCAGATTGGCTCTTGTTGATACTCGGGTTACGATCAGCAATATCAACGGATTTACTCTTGCTGATACTTCCCTGTAGTATACTGTTAAACAATGTCATAAATCGTTGTCGTCTTTTCCTGTAACGAGGTTATTCATGTCGGTGCCATGTCCTCAATGTAAACATTCTTCGATCCTGTTAATCGAAACGACTGATATTAACCGGCATCGTTCACAGGATACCTTTCAATATTATCGTTGTTCCAATTGTGCTTTAGTTTTTCTTGATCCTATACCAGATAATCTGGGTCAATATTATCAACAAGAGTATTACGCGATACCTAATTCACTTGATGATCTTAAGGTTTTGGCCGAATCGCAACGATCTCGGTTAGGCATCGTAGAACAGTATCACCAGTCCGGGCGATTATTAGAAATTGGTTCCAGTTATGGTGATTTTGCCTATGCAGCAAAAGAGGCTGGCTATCAGGTTGACGTTATCGAGATGGATCAAGAGTGTTGTAATTTTCTAAATACTCACACGACAATTCATGCCATTCAAAGTGATAATCCATCTGAAACACTATCCTCGCTAGGAATATATGATGTGATTGTTATGTGGCAGGTTATTGAACACGTTCAAAATCCATGGCAACTACTGAAGGTAATTTCAGAACATCTTGCTTCAGGCGCTGTATTGATCCTGGCAACGCCTAATCCCCATTCATTGCAGTTTAGATTATTCCGTCATTTTTGGGCTCACGTTGACTGTCCTCGCCACTTACAGCTAATTCCCCCACTTCTAATGGGTCATTACGCTGAGTCAGTTGGTTTGAAGCCAGCACAAATCACTACTAACGATATAGAGAGTCTGAAACATAATACCTTTGGCTGGAAGAAGAGCTTGATGAATCGGTTGGGTGTTTCAGTAAGCGACGGATCAGTCGAGCCTGTTGAAACAACAATAATTAATTTCAAACCCTCTCGATCATTAAGTTATGTTATGAGCCGTTACATGCTGAGTATTCTGATCTGGTTAATAAGCCTTGTCTTCAGTCCAATAGAACGGACTGGGCTACGCGGTAGTAGCTATACAGCAGTGCTGCAAAAATTGCCTTAATGGTCTTTTAATTCATAGTTTGAACAACGCTTCAAACATCCGATTCTGGATTTTACACTCCTGCCAGTAGACTTTGGTCCATGAGGAGGGAATCGGGTAGTCAGATTCTCTTATCAAACTGTTGTCAGAGCGATTTGTTGATTCTTTCCATTGTTTGAAGTAGAAATATTTTCTTGTTAGTCGATCAATCTGGGTCATGTAGTAATCAATTTGATCTTGGCGCATTTCATGTAGTGACGAAATGTTAATAAACATATCACTGGATTTTGCAGGCAGCAATTCTAATTGACTCGGCAATAAGAACGCGAGGTTCGAATGTTCAAATTCATCTTTGATGTCAGCATATTTCTGGAATGCCCTAAATTTGAATACGCGTTTATTGGGAAATTGACTTGTTAAATATCGTTCAGACACATATAGTGCTGGGGAATATCCACAACAATATATTTCACATGAGGCAGGAGAGACATAATGACGTAGGCTGTTCTACCATAACCAGATCCAAGTTCAACAACTACCTCAATGCTTGAATGGTCAATACTTGGGTGCATAATAGATTTATATTCCAGAACCGAGTTTGCTAGATCCTGTGAAATAAGTTTATTATCTACTGAAATACGGGGTGGATTTCCTTCCTGTGGCTCGGTCAATTTGTCCAATAAACGCTCGTCATCTTGTTCTGAGACAAACTCCCATGCTAAATGGGTCAACAAATTGTAATTGATTGATCCTTTTAGCGGCAGATAATCATGTTTTCCAGAAAACAAAGTTCGAGTAATAACTTTTATCACTGATCTTATTGGCAGTCTGCTAAACAAGTGACTGATTTGTGGGTCTCTAAAACCGGATACAAAAGTAAAGTAATTCAGTGCCAATGTTCTCTTGAAGTTTTCGTAACCGAACTGTCGCAACTGTTCAAGGTGTTGTGTGTTAAATTCCATCCAGAACTTTGAAGGTAAAATTTCATATCTGGATTTTGAGAATTCTGTCTGCATTTCGAGAATTCGATTGTCCATTGTCAGTTTGGTGCCCTTTCTAGAACCGACTCCCAACTTAGGGTCAGATACATTGATTTGTCGTCGACATAAGAAGTTGTGTGATTAAGGTAAATCTGATGTTTGATTTATCTATCATCATTGTAACCTATAATCCGGGCACCATCCTTTATGATTGTTTGCATAGCCTTATAAACGGGGTGAGTGACCTCAGTACTGAAGTGATTGTTATTGATAATGCCTCGGACGATGGGGTCGTGCCTCTTGCTGCTGAACGTTTCCCACATGTTAAGTTCATCTTCAATAAAGATAATAAAGGTTTCGCAGGGGGTAACAACCAGGGACTAGCCATTGCTAGCGGGCGGTATCTTCTTCTGTTGAACCCAGATGTCATTGTTAAGCCTGCAAGTCTGAAAATACTTGTAGATTTTCTGCGAGCAAATCTATCAGTTGGGATAGTAGGGCCACGTACATTTGATGGCAATGGCGAGCTTTCTCTAACTGCCAACACATTGTATACCCCCCTCACCATTTTGTGGCAGTATCTCGGTTTTGATCGAGTGTTCTCATATCACGTGTACGGATGGTATCGTCATAAAAGTTTGGAAGCCATTGAACCATTTGAGGTCGCTTGGGTGCAAGGGTGTTGCTTGATGATGCGGCGTGAGGTGTATGAACAGATTAGTGGGCTTGATGAGGTTTTTTTTCTATTTGCTGAAGAGCCTGATTTTTGTGATCGGGCATCAAAGGCAGGCTGGAAGAGTTACTTTTTGCCCAGTGCTGAAATAATCCACCACGAGTCAAATAGTGTGTCCCGCTATCCCGAACGCAAAATCCGCAACTATCATATCAGCCCACTACATTACTTTCGGAAACGTGGCAGGCGACGTCAAGTCTGGGTACTGAAAGCCGGATTTGCAGCTGAATTACTGTTAAAAATCTGTTGGCAATTATTGAGAAGGAATAAATCTGGACGGCTGTTCATTTACAGAAATGTTCTATGGGAGGTTTTGCAATATTGAAGATCGAGGTAGTATGCGTATTCTAGTCATAACCGATGAAATCTATCCTGACGGAGTTGGCGGAGTAGGGAAAAGTCTTTATAACGAATGTGTCGCACTCGCCAAACGCGGTAATCTGATAACGATTGTGGTACGGGCGTTAGATTCTTCATTACCTGAGCAAGCCATAATTAATGGCCTCAATATCGTTCGTATTCTCGGCCCGCAGCGTCACCGTTGGTATTATCGTCTATTCCCCCTGATTATTATTTATTATGTCACACGCTGGTTGCGTCAGTATCATGACCCTGTGGACATCATTTATATCCATGGGGCGTTTTACTATATTCCCGTATGGCTTACTCGGCTTGGGCGTAAAACAGTAATTGTGTGCAGTTTCTATGCGGCAATGGATGAATATGTCCGGGTTTTGGCTCAGAGTGGCAAATATGGTCGCTTAAAACCTTTTGCTTTGTTAGGTGCTCGTTTAATGGGTCTCATTGAACAATGGGCATTCTATCACTCGGATGCCGTTCTAGCGCGCAGTTACTTCTCTCTGGAAGAACTGCGTCGCGTGCATCCAAAGGCACATGTGCCTCGTGCCGATAACCTGATACCTTTGTCCATAGATACTAATATTTATTCACTGCGCTCGCGCTCAGAGGTGCGAAAAAAACTCTACTTGCCAGAGTCTCGACCAATTTTGATTACTGTTCGACGATTGGATGGGCGCATGGGGTTAGAGAACCTAATTGAAGCCATGAAAGACGTTAGCACAAAACATCCTGATGTATTGCTTTTGATGGCTGGAAAAGGTTATCTTCGACCAACACTTGAGACTTTAATTACCGAGCACGGGCTGCATGATAATGTGAAATTGTTAGGATTCGTGAGTGAAGAGGATTTGCCACTATATCTGGCTGCTTCCGATATTTTCGTGCTGCCAACCGAAAGCCTTGAAGGTTTTGGATTAGCAACGGTTGAGGCACTCGCCTCAGGAATTCCTGTTATAGGAACGCCTGTTGGTGCAACTCCTGAAATTTTAGGGCCGATTGAAGAATTGTTGTTGACCAGTGACGTAACGCCTTCGGCGTTAGCGGAGCGTCTTATCTACTGGCTAGATCATCAGGACAAGCTTCCTGAGCTTAGTATACGCTGTCGTCACTTTGCAGAAGAATTATATAGTTCCACACAGGTTGCAGAGCGTTTGCAAACACTTTTTACAGAATTGGTAACTACCCAAAAGAGATAATTTCATCGGTTGACTGCATACATTAGCGCCGCTTCATATGCATCTGCCGCTTTCTCGGCATCAAAGTACCTTTCTGCATATGAGCGCGCTTTTTGGCTGCATTGAGCATAATAAGAATTGTCATCCAGCAAGTGGCGGATAGCTTCGCTTAAAGCCTTCACATCTCCGAATGGAACCGCGGCGCCAGCTCCACTTTCTTTTATGACGTCGGCTACTACACCCTCTAGCGCAACCGCGATAGGCGTGCCAGTTGCCATCGCTTCATACATCTTTGTGCCGATTGCACCACGGTGCAATGGATGGTTATGCAGCGCCCAAAAGGCAATATCTGTGGCTCCCCACGCTTGCGGGATTTCACTGTAGTCAACCCACTCAATCCAACGAACATTCGGTAAATCACCTTGCGCGAGTCGGTCACGTACCACCTGTTGTTGTGTTCCTGTCCCCATGATCACGAATTTCACATCACTCCGCTCGGTAAAATTCTTTGCGGTTTCAAGCATCGTAAGGCAGTCATAGGCAGTTCCCAGTGTACCGATGTATGCCACGACCCGTGCCTCGCCGAGCCGATATTTGGCCCGAAAATCGGTTGAGATTGTCCTCGGCTTAAATCGTGCCAGATCGACTCCACTGTACACTGTTTGTACTTTGTCCGTCGGCGGCAGATAACCGCGTATCACCTTTTCGAGGTATGGAGTAAGCGCGATGATTTTGGATGCACGCAAATAGGTGCGATCTACTAACCACCGCGCCGTTCGGTACAAAAAATGTCGGTCAGTCATGGCGCCAACTGTCAGCATGTGATCCGGCCACAAGTCATGTACATCTAACACGTAAGGTACTCGTTTGATAAGACTTAGGAATACACCGGCCAGACTAGTGAATATTGGCGCTGATTCGATTAGCATTACATCAGGTCGTTCAATAAATAGCCCCCGTAAGCTGCTACTTATCATGAACGTAAATTGGCTCAGAAACTTTCTGCTGATTTTCGGACTGGGTGTAGCCCACAACCAAGTCTGGATAATTTGGAGATTGCCCCGTTTTTCGACAACAGTGAATTTGCCACGATATCCTTCTAACACACGTCCATGAGGATAATTTGGCATGCTCGTCAGGACTGTTATTTGATGCCCCCGCTGTTCCAATTTCTTCGCTAAGCGGGTGATTATTGTAGATGCCGCACCCTGATCTGGTTCGAAATAATTGGTCACAATTAATACATGCATTGTTGTTATATCATGTTTGTAGCTGGAAGAGACATATCTATCATAAACCTCGTTGAGAACTTGTCGCCTTGAGGTTGGTTATTTAGAAAAGCTGGGTTGTGGAATGTTCGGGGGAATTCTCACTAAAGCAATCATTGAACATATGAGAAACCAAAATTGCAGCGTATCGCTCTTCAAAGCGTTTGCGAACATCTTCCTTGCCAATTCGTAGCCGCATATCATAGGCGTCTTCATTATTGTTCCGGTAATACTTGGCTTTGATACTGGCTGTTTCAAATCCAAATTTTCGGTATAAATTCTGGGCACGGTAATTGCTTACACGCACTTCAAGTGCGACCATCTCAGCTTCCAGCATGATTGATCGCCTGATCATGCCCGCCAGCAAAATCTCACCCCAGCCTCGTCCCCGCGCCCGCGGATGCACAGCAATCGTACTAATATGGGCTTCCCCAATTACATTCCACATGCCCCCATATCCACCGATTTGATGATCAACTGTTCCTCCAATTCCGAACCAGCGCTGCCAGCGGCTTGCTGGTCGTTCTTGGTGTGATTCCAAAACCACCATAAAGCTGTGATTTGACTCTTGTATTTCATATCGGTAAGAATTCTCTGCCCAAGGAATATCAAAAGATTGATGATCAATCTCCATCACCTGTGATATATCTTGCGTAGACATGTAACGCAGTGTCAAATCAGGTTTCGGGTACATCAAGCGTCTTTACATAAAACGGCAGTACTTTAGAGGCGTCGAAGAACTCTTGTCGTTCATGAATTCTATTCCATGCTTCCTCAGCCAGAAAACCCGCACGCCTGAGACGATTAGCGGCTGGAACCAAAGTGACTGGAACCCCACTCGCTTGGGCGCGGACAATTGCTTCATGACCAATTTCATTGACCTCACCTGTTATATGGGCTGATCCATCAATACTCGCCATTAAGGTGTCCCAGTCCATAATCTGTGCTTCACCTCGGTTAATCCAATGGTTTTTACGCCATTGATAGCGCCCGACCACAACCCGTCCGCGTCCGACCTGCACAAGTACTATAAGTCCATCACTATAGTGAAGTTGGGCGGCTGCAATGATGTCTAGCGATCCGATTCCAACCAGCGGCAACCGGTGTACAGATGCCAATCCCTTGGCAAATGCCACACCTACACGTAGTCCCGAATAGGATCCCGGTCCTGTACAAACCGCTAGGGCTGTAAGGTCCTTAACTGTGATGTCGCAGTGTGCCAGTAAGTTCTGTACAGTTGGGCCGAGTTGAATACTGTGGTTATTGGCTGTCGGCCACGACTGTTCCGCCAAAATAGCACGGCCATCAAATATCGCCAGACTCATTGTCTGGGTTGCAGTGTCGATAGCAAGTAACATACTGTAATTATTGTCTCAGGTGGTTAGGCCCCAAAGGTGAATTCGCGGAATTTTCCGATAACTGCTGCGTAGCGCCTGCCTTCTCCTACAAATACATAATTTCGGCGTGTCGCATCTTGGATACGGATGTCAACCCACAAACGTTCGGGTGGCAACTTACTTAAAATAACTTCTGGCCATTCTACAATCACGACACCCTTACCGCTAAGAATGTCATCCAAACCAATTGATTCCACATCTGCCGGATTCTCAAGACGGTAACAATCGAGATGATAAAGGTGTTGATTGTCGGTAGGTCGTGTGTAGTCGTGAATGAGATTAAAAGTTGGGCTAGTAACAGGAATCTTAGTTCCCCAACCCTTACCAATCCCGGTCGCAAAGACGGTCTTTCCGGCTCCCATATCCCCGGAAAGACATACGATGTCACCTGCTTGTAGAAGAGATCCTAATCGAAACCCTAGCCGTTGGCTTTGCTCAATACTGTGGCTAATAATGTCCAGTTGTCCTTCTTTCCGAATGGGCACGGCTGTTTCCCCGCAAGAGCGAAAGTTGTGTTGCATTATACAACGGATAGTAATCAAGTAACAGATTTTTGAGGAGGTGGTTTCTTTTGAGACCACGTGTGTTATTCCAATTGCTGGACGCCAGTTCATGCTTGACGTTACAATACTGATGCCTAGAGAAGGACGCTTCTATGAGAAGAATGGCAGAAAACTGGAGCATCCGTCGGCGATTAGTGCAAATCATCCTCATGATTTCCATACCGACGGTAGTTATTGTGGCTGTGATAGGTATTAGCGCCTACGCTAGCAGCTTGCGCCAGGAAACAGAGGCCGCGTTTGTCAGTGGAAATCAGGTAATTGCCAATGCTTTAGACGGATATTTGCAGACAACTGCTGTTACTACCCGCATATTTGCCGCTGCTATGGCTGACCAAACTTTGTCACCGATTCCTCAAATCTGGCAAATGGCAACCAATGTGCTGGGTGATCGTAATAATTTGGTGAGACGTGTAAATGTCTATTGGACTTCCGATGTGGGGCATCAAAGTGTAGTGTTCAACGCGCCGTATCCTCCACTTCGCGTCGCACTTGTCCAGCAGTACATCAACAATCCGCTTCCATCAGATACCTGGTTCCTGACCGGACTTCGGGATGGGGTTGAACGGTGGCACAAGCCCTCGCGTGCGTTCGATCCAGCTGCGGCGCAGTCTGTTATTTCGTATTCGGTTCCCTTCCGTGGGCCGGGAGATAAATACGTTGGTACGGTATGGACAGATATTCCAGTTTCAGATTTAGAACGTTTGATGGGACGTTTGGTCGGCTTGAATGAAGGCTATAGTCTGCTATTTAATGATGAAAATATACTGACAACGTCCTACGGTTTTTACGTAGATATGCCTGAACGGTCAGAAAGTGACCTTTTAGATGCATTTCTGAACAAACCAGCCATTGCACAACTTTGGAAAAGTGATCCGTCCAGTCAGTCCAGTTTCTATCTTGGTGAAGACCCTATAGTAGCTGGACGTGAGACGGTAATTCTTGTCAATCAGTTACCTCAAACCGGTTGGCGATTGGTCAGTGTCATGCCATCTTCAGTCCTGCAAAATCCGTTTAATCGCAGCGTTGTGCAAATTGCGGGGGTAACGGTTTTGGGGATGCTTTTGCTGAGCTGGGTAGTATATTCATTTGTTACACGTACTGTTTCGACACCGCTGGAAAACTTGGGCAACGCAGCTAAGGTTATCGGCAGCGGTGGCGATGGGTTAAATGTTGAAATCCACTACCAGGACCAGAAGGATGAGATCGGACGGCTGGCAAATGCTCTGGAGGATATGAAGCGTCACTTGTCCTATTCTTACCAACAGCTTGAAATGTGGAGTCGTACCCTTGAAAAACGAGTTGCCCAAAGGACTGAAGAGTTGGCTTTGGCTCAAAGGGTAGCACAAGCCAATGCCTCCGAGCTACGAGCAGTCTACGATGCCTCGTTGGCGGTGGTAAGCGACTATCAGCTAAACAATATTCTTGATAAATTGACAGCCAATCTGCTCGATTTGCTAAGTGCCAATTATTGCGCTGTATGGCTTTTGACGACTGGTAAACAGCACCTTCAACTCGTTGCTACCACGGGTGACAAGAAACGCTTGAACATGCTCATCAGTATTGAAGAGGGTTTGGTCGGTGCAGCCACTCGTGAGTCGCGATTACTGATTGTTGAAGATTATGTCCACTGGCCGCAGCGGTTGGAAGGTTTATCGGATTCAGGTGTTGCCAAAGCGATGGCAGCACCCTTGCTATTTTACAACCGTCCTATCGGTGCGGTGTTGGTAGGGCGAGATGACGATGCTTTGCCCTACAGTGATCCCGACCAACGCCTGTTGACTTTGTTTGCCAATCTTGTCTCGCCTGTCTTACGTAATGCACAGCTTTATATCCAGCGTGAAGAAGCGATTAACGATGCCGAGCGAGCCAGCAGTGTGAAAACACGCTTCTTAGCGAGCGTTACGCATGAACTACGTACGCCGTTAAACCTCATTATCAATAATCTTGACTTTATGCGGATTGGCATGTTCGGTGACGTCACGGATGACCAGCGGACTCGGCTTGACCAAACGATTCGCAGTTCCGAGCATTTGTTATCTCTTATCAATGATTTGTTGGATGTGAGCAAAATTGAGGCTGGCGAGATGGAACTAACGATTGTGCCATCAGATTTACGCCCGGTTCTCGAGGACGCTCTTGATTCAGCAATAATGTTGATTGATACCAAAAAAATGCCCATTGCATTGGAAGCCAACATGCCCGATGAACTTCCATTTATAGATATGGATGCGCGGCGTGTTCGTCAAATTTTGACCAACTTGTTGAGTAATGCCGTGAAATTTACGCCATTTGGAACGATAACGCTCAACATTGTACTGAGTGGGAGTTATATCGAGTTCGCTGTACAGGATACTGGTATTGGTATAGCGCAAGATGAGATTGAAAGGCTTTTTCGTCCTTTCGAACGCGCGGATCGTGTCAAGCAAATGAGCATTGATGGTACAGGTTTGGGGTTAGCGATTTCGAAATTTTTGGTCGAAGCACACGGCGGCAAATTAATGGTTGAAAGCGAACCGGGGAAGGGCAGTAACTTTGCCTTTACGCTGCCGTTACGGGCTCTACAGGCCAAGGGCGCAACCAAACCACTGCCTTTGACCGTTACTGTAGAATAAATTCACCATAAAGAATGATCTCTGTAAATAGTGTGGATACAGTAAATTGGTACGAGGAGTCGTGTATCATTACTCAATACATGAGATGATTGTCAATTGACTTCTCGGTATTTACATACATACACGATAGTATGTGTGAAGGCTGGGAATAATGCGTCGTACAGAGGAAGAGGCAGAGATCACCCGTCAGCGCTTGCTCAAAGCTGCGCTAGTTGTTTTTAGTCGGCAGGGTTATGCCGATACACACTTAGAAGATATTGCAGAAGAGGCTGAGGTGACTCGAGGGGCTATTTACCATCATTTCGGTGGTAAAGCTAAACTCTACAATGAAATCGTGGCCGAAGGTACAAAGCGGGTATTTCCAGTCATCAAGGCAGCACTTGATGAAGGTGGAACACCGCTGGAAAAGCTATCACGAATCTTTGTCAGAACCTTGGTCTATGTTGAAGAAGACACTGATTTTCGTGCGATTCAAGAGCTTGTTCTGTTCAAAACAGCTATCACGCCGGAGTTGGCTGTCGGGATTGAGAAAAAGATTGAAGGGACGCGTGGCACGATTGACTTTCTCGCCCAAACTTTTCAGCAGGGCATAGATGTGGGCGAAGTACGACCTAATATAGAACCACACGACGCTGCTCTTTCGTTTACTGCTCTGCAAAATGGATTGTTAACGCTCTGGTTGTTCGATGCAAGTATGTTTTCCCTAAAGGAGCAGGCAGAACGACAAGCCGATATCCTTATGCAAGGTTTGGCTTCCCGCTAAACTCACGAACAAAATTTTTCTATTTTATTCATACATACTGGGATGTATGAATAGGGGCCAAAGTAGATCAAAAACTGTCTACTAATAGAGGCGCCGAGATACATTTTTGATCCTTCCTGCGTGTTCATACAAAATTGCTATTGAACAATGCATTCACTTGCCTCGTTAGTAGGGCTAGAACGTCCACCAGTAGAGGGAAGAACCCATGAAGATCATCGAAACGCAGGATTTACGAAAACAATTCAAGGTCCGCAAGGGAAAAGGGCAGACACAAACTGTCGAAGCAGTCAAGGGTGTCAGTCTCGCAGTGGATGAAGGTGAAATATTCGGTTTCCTCGGACCAAATGGTGCGGGCAAAAGCACAACGCTGCGAATGCTTTCTACCCTGCTGCCACCCACCAGCGGACAGGCACAGGTTGTTGGCATAGATTTACTGCACCAACCGGATCGTGTGCGTGAACAAATTGGCTATGTCAGTCAAAGTGGCGGCGCAGACGGTAGCGCCACAGCCCGCGAAAATCTAACCCTTCAAGCGAAGTTATTCGGTCTAAACACCGCGCTGGCAAAACAACGATGTGATGCACTCATCCACGCTCTCCAACTAGAGAGCTTTGTAGATCGTCAGGTCAAAACCTATTCGGGGGGACAGCGCCGTCGTCTGGATATCGCGCTGGGCATGGTGAATCAACCGCGCCTGCTCTTTCTGGACGAGCCAACCACCGGACTAGACCCGCAGAGCCGCGCCCACATGTGGGATGAAGTCCGCGCGTTACGCAAGAATGGTACGACTATCTTTTTGACTACGCATTATCTTGACGAAGCGGATGCGCTGGCAGACCGCCTCGCCATTATTGATGATGGCCACATCGTCAGCGAAGGTACGCCCACGTCGCTCAAGCGCCAAATTTCTGGTGATATTGTGACACTTGGTATTCATGCTCTGAACGGCGAAAAAGAACAGGCTGCCGGGTTACTCAAATCCCAGACCTATGTCCGCGAACTGCGCGATGCCGGCGATGGTTTTCAATTGACGGTTGAACATGGGGAAGAATCGCTGCCCGCACTGCTGCGGCTCTTGGATACCGCCGGGTTGCATGTGACCCGTGTGGCACTCAGCCGCCCTTCACTCGATGACGTATTCTTGCAGCAGACTGGCCGTTCCCTGCGTGATGCTGAAGCTTAAGACGATAAGGAGTCAATCATGAAATTACTACGCGATACCTATTTGATATTAGGCAGCAGTATCCGCTCGACGCTGCGAAATCCGATCTGGATGATCTTCGGTATGATCCAACCTGCCCTCTATTTGCTGCTATACGCGCCGCTGCTAAATGGTATGGTGCCCGGTGGCAACGCTCTTCAGGTGTTCACCCCGGGACTTCTAGTTATGATGGGCATGACAGGTTCACTATTTGCTGGCTTCGGCTTGCTGGAAGATTTGCGACAGGGGGTCATCGAACGCCTGCGGGTGACGCCTGCCCATCGGCTGGCTCTGCTGCTGGGGCGGGTCATTCGTGATGTGCTGATGTTGCTATTGCAATGCCTCGTGTTGCTGTTGATTGCTGTACTCATGGGCGTGCGTGTCGAGTTGCTCGGAATGCTCTTGACGCTGCTCTTGGTTGCACTCATTGGTGGAGGGCTGGCAGCCTTGTCCTACGGGCTGGCGCTTGTGATGAAGGATGAAAATGCCTTGGCTTCAACCGTCAACACATTTATGTTGCCCATTCTGCTGTTGTCGGGCATCTTTCTCCCGATGACTTTTGCGCCCGCTATTCTCAAGACTGCTTCAATCTAAATCCTTTTACGCACGCAGTAGATGCTGCCCGCTTGCTATTTGCGAGTTCGTTTAACGAACCGGCTGTCTTGCTCGGCTTTGGATTAATGTTGGCGATAAGTATTGCGGCTAGTTGGTGGACAACCCGCCTCTTCCGCAATGCCACCAGTTGAGCTGCTGTGCCGCAAAAGAAAAGGGGTGCAGCATGCTGCACCCCTAACGAATTGATCCTATATGTAGTTACAGGTTACTTCACACCCATCACAGCGCCTAGTGTCACACAGGCCGAGCAGGTATTGTTCGGGCGGATGATTGCGTAACCGGCCTGCGGGTCGGCTCCGTAATTGGTGGAGTCCACATTCCACACAATGAACAACCGTACGCGGCGGCTGTTCTTCGCCAGAGTTGCGGCTTCGGCCAGCCATACTGCCTGATCTTGCGCTTTCACGTTGGCCGCCCAACTAAAGGCGTTCGGCAGCGGGCCAAGTCCCTCTGGTGTCAAATAGCCGATTTCTGTGAAGCACAGCGGTTTACTTGGGAACACACTGGTATACAGATTAACCATCGTCTGGTAATAGCGGCTGTAGTGACCGGAGTTGCCGCGCGGATCACCACTGGTACGGCTTGGCGATAGAATGCCTTCGTTGTAGTGAATACCCACGCAGTCCATCGAATTTGCTGCGCCTGCTTGTGCCATCTGGCGGATGAAAATATCATCGTCGCAGCCATCATTTGCACACTTGCCGCCAAAGAAGCCTGTCGGCGCTGGGGCTGCGCTGATTACCAATACATTTGCATTCGCCCGCTTGATCGCAGCATTCGCCGCAGCCAGCATTTGAGCATAGTTCGCGCCATTCACAGTCCCCGTGGGCCATTCACGGTTGATGTTGGGCTCATTCCAGACTTCGATACCGTCGGGTCCTAGAGCTGCTACGCCACCGAGGAAGTTTGCAAAATTCTGGTAATACTGGGTGGGATTGGCCTTCATCTGGTCAGCTACACCCACGATGCTCAACAGAATCTTGAAACCCTTGCTGCGCGCCGCATCAATCGCGCCTTGAGCGGTGCTAGGTGGTGCGCTGCCATCCCAACGAATCTGTGTCTTGGCCCACGTCATACCCGCGCCGCGCATTTGTGCGGGATACGCGAAGCTGAAGACATGTCCACCCAGCTCAAATCCGCCCGCAATCGGGACAGATGAAGTGGGAACAGGGGCTGGAGTTGCACCCGGAACTGGTGTCGCTGCCGGGCCGCTTCCTGAAATGGTGAGCACCTGCCCAACATATATCAGGTTGGGATTGGTGATCTTGTTGCGCGTAGCGATGTCTTGGATAGTCGTATTGAAACGCCGTGCAATAGCACCAAGCGTATCCCCGCGCTGTACGGTGTAGGTAGTTGTTTGCCCACCGGGTACAGCTGTTGGTGGCGGTGGTTGTCCCGGTACTGCAGTGGGTGGAGGTGTGCTGCCGCCTGTCGGGATCGTCAACCTTTGACCAACATAAATGAGATTAATATTACTGATGCCATTTGTCGAGGCAATAGATGCCATTGAGACATTATATTTTAACGAAATGCGAAATAAGTTTTCACCCGGCTGGACAACATGAACGGTCCCGCCCTGGGCCAGTACACTGCTCGTGAGTACGAAGAGCAGCGCCAATACGCTCAGTAGCACGGTCAAGCGACGCATACAGGCTCCTTATCCTTTTGGTTAAAAAATCGTTTGTTAAAAGCTTGTTTATTCTAACATGACCTGAAAAATTGTGCTTGGATGCTGCCAACAAATGTTACGAATTGTGATCCTGCATATGATTAATGACAGTTTGCGGTGCCCGTGTCCGTAAACCCATCGGCTTTTACGGGTATAAATTCCCAATCATAACTGCTGCTGTGCAGTGTCAGTTTAATAACTCCGAACGTTGTCGCACTTCGCACTTCCAGATTCGGTTTTGCAAACAGCAGAGGATAGAGTGGGGCGCCGCCGGTGCCGACTATGAATTCCCTCATACCCTGGGCATCTGCATTCGCTTTTGCGTCTTGCGGAGCGTATCGTTCATATATATGGTCATGTCCGTTGATGACCACATCGGCCCCCGCGTCATACAGCGCTCGCCACAACGGTGCAACATAATCATTGTTGCCGTGCAAACCTGAACTAAATAAAGGATGATGCCATATTGCTAATGTGCAGATGGCAGTGTCAGAGTCTAGATCGTCTTTCAGCCATTGCAGTTGTGCTTGCCCGGCTTCAGCATACAAATTACTGTTCAAAATGATGATGTGCCATGCGCCCAAGTCGGTACTGTAATACCCTTTGCCGCTTTCTCCCGCTTGCTGGCCGAAATACGAAAAATAGGGCGCGCCCTCATCGGTAACGTAGTCATGGTTTCCCGGCGCGGGCAGGGTGCGGTCTTTGAACTTCCCCCATGTTGCATCATAACAATCTTGAAAATCCTCTTCGGTTCCGCTTGGATAGGCGTCGTCGCCTGCTGTGAATACAGTGCCAGAGATATTCTCGATCAGTACCGCCGTAGCAGCTGCGCCGGAGGCTGACGCACCGCCCGTCAGTTCACAACTTGCAATATCACCGGCTCCCACCAGTACTGGGTCGGGCATTGGTGTTGTTTCCACCCTCAGCTTATCGGTTTGGGGTGGATCCGCAAATGTCGGAATGGCAAATAGCATGAATAGGCCAATCAAGGCCAAAAGTGTCGAATTCAAAGTTGATTTCATAGTTAACTACAGTTATTTGAAGAGATACTCTAGCCGCGCTTGAATGGGATGAAACGCCTCAACCAGCGCTTTAAGATGTTGCTCCGCGTGTCTGACCATGCTTCATCCGCCATATCGCTCTGCGTGTCCCAATCCTCTGCGGTTGGCCCGTAGCGTTCAGCCGTGTACAGGTCTGTGATAGCCGAAATCGGTGGTTCAGCTTTGGGGATGCGTCGCACAACCTGTGCGCGCCGTTCAGAAGGGGTTTGCTGGTGGCTAAAGTAAATTCCGATCAACCGCACATATCGTTCGAGGCGTGCGTAAGCGCGGCTGATCGGACTCATACCGCGCATGCCACGCCACTCCCACCACCAATACGTGAACACACCCGCTCCAACAATCAATACCACCACAAATAGTACCAGTAGTGCCGCTCCTAACGCGCCCAAAAGTAACGAGAGTAGCCCCGGCTGCTGCGGAGTCAGGGGTGGCGCTTGTGTAGGGACGATGATCGGTGTCGCTGTTGGGCTGGGCGTAGGTGTCAATGTGGGTAGCTGGGGTGCGATTTGTGGCTGCGGTGTCGATGGGTCTACCGTCGGACTTGGCGATGGGCTGGGTGTAGCGGTAGGTGTAGGCGACACCGCGGGTGTCGGTGTTGGCAGTGCCGGAAGCGGAACGTCATCCTGACGGTTAAGCGGTGCTTGGGCGGCTGTCGGCTCAAACTCAATCCACCCATAGCCGGGGAAGTAAACTTCAACCCATGTATGGGCATCACGCTCCTGTACCGAATACGCGCTCTGTTCGGCATCCCATGTACCTTGCGCGAACCCTGCCACCATTCGCGCCGGGATGCCCAACGTTCGCAGCATGAGTACCATTGCTGACGCATAATAGTTGCAATACCCTTGCTTAATATCAAATAGCACCCACTCAACAGGGTCACGGTCAGCGGGTGGCTGTGGGATCGCTTCATTGTAGGTGATATTGGTGCGCAACCAGCCTTCAATAGCCCGTGCCCGGTCATAGGGCGTCGTTGCGCCAGCTTCACCTACAATCTGTTGTGCTAGTTGGCGTGTTTGTTCGCTCAGTCCCGGTGGGAGTTGCAAATTAAGTCGCAGTATCCAGTCCGGATAATTGCTGGGCACTGTCCGTAGTTGACTCGCACTTGCGTCGCTCAACAGACTTGTTACCGTATAGGCATCGCCCCGTTCCAATACCTTCAGCGGTCGGATAACCGAAATGTTCATGCCCTCGCGGTTTGGCGTATACATCAAATCAACACGTGCCGGTAAATTGATCTGATACGGTTGCGGTGCTGCGTAAATTAATCGCGACGCGCTTAATCCCATCGTGAATCGCTGCTGCACAGGCACACGTGCTTGCAAATTATCCGCTTCGTACTTGATCTCCAACGGCTCTTGTTCAACCGTTAGCCGAATATCCGCCCCCGGCGACCATCGTCCGCTGGAATAGATATCCAGCACCCGCGACCGCCAATAATAGCGCCGTCCTTGAGGCACTTGTACCAGAAACACGGTCTGTTCGCCCAACTTTATGGCACCGCCCAGTTGCAAGGAATCCCCGCCGTAATAATCGCTCGTGGTCGGCCCCTGCGTCTCGGCGCTTGTGAACAGCCGGTTCCATATTTCGCTAATTTGGGTTAACGGCTCGGACTGCAAAAATTCTTGGAAGCGGTTGAGCCGCTCTTGAATATCGTTAACTTGAATGAGGCCGGAAATCAACAAAGCAATCACGATGAGGACTGCGCCTATTCGCATGAATTGTCGTCTGAGATTTCGCGGTACACGTATCCCATTGGTGTACCATTCCCACGTCCGCGCATCCAGATTAGAACGCGCCAGAAGCAGTAAAGCTAAGAAGACGAAGACCACTAAATACGGGTCAAGATTGGTGTCGCCCGCATAATACAAACTGTTCGTTACTAGGATAAGCCCCGGGGGCAGTGTGACGCGCCATACGCGATCAACACGAAATAAATGCCACGCCGTGTTATAGCCCAAATACCAGAACAATATCCCGACGAGGATGGTGAAAACCACTTCATCTTGGTTGATACCTCCGGTGAAGGCATCAACGCTCCACCGCGCCACCCGCGTCACTACGCTCACTGCACCGTTACCCAGACCGCCCGGTTCGTTGATGGCAGCAACCAACCCTACGAAGCCGATTCCGTAAATGCCGCTCATGACCAGTGACAGCAATTCGTTATATTGGCTGCGGGCTAAGAGGATTCCAAACAGCAAACTGAGGATTGTTGTAGGAAGTATTGTTCGCAGGTCAAGCGGCCAGCCCGCTGCCGCCAGCGCGAATAGGGGCATCAGCAGTATTCCCAGCGCGACGATGACGGTTAATCCGTCGCCCGGCGCGAATAGAGTTCGCCACGTATGGCTCAGTCGGCGTGCCCAACGGGACGATGGGGCTGGCAGTGGATTAGGGATACTGGTCATAAAGTTCCAAATTGAGGCCGGACCAAATGCTAAACTACGGTCATTGTACGGGCAACTATACTGGCTGACAACTTGCGTTTCCCCTACGAACGCATTGGCATTCCATGAGAATCACCCGCTTGTGTCAATCTTACCAGAAACAGTCCTATGAGCAGAAAGCCGCGGTTGCCCTACTAACACGCCTGTTCCGCTCGTATAATGGATGTGTGTCCGGGTCAACCGGGTGGTCGCGCCTCAGCTTCGGCTGAGGGGAGGAAAGTCCGCTCTCCATAGGGTACGGTGCTAGCTAACGGCTAGGCGGGGTAACCCGACGGCCAGTGCAACAGAGAAGTGTATTGCCCGGAAACGGGCGAGGGTGAAACGGCGGTGTAAGAGACCACCAGCGCGGGCAGTGATGTCCGCGGCTGGGCAAACCCCACCGGGAGCAAGGCCGAGCAGGCGCATTGGGGCGTCCCGTCCCGCAAAAAGCGCCGGGTGTGCTGCTTGACTCCATCTGGTAACGGATGGGGCAGATAGATGACCACCACCCCACAAGGGGTACAGAAAGCGGCTTATAGGTTGGCCCGGACACTTTTATTAGATGAATTCTGTTATGTATATTTTCAGACCTAAAGGAATCAATTGATGAAACGCTCTGAAATTAATGCCATTATGCGCGACGCCGATGCTTTTATTCGCCAGTGCGGGCTGCTGCTTCCGCCCTTCGCCTACTGGACGCCCGACGAATGGACGACCAAAGGGCCAGAAGTCAGTGAGATTGTCCGTAACAACATGGGCTGGGACATCACCGACTGGGGAACAGGCGATTACGAACATAACGGCCTCTTCCTGTTCACCGTCCGCAATGGACACCCTGATAATCTCCGCAGCGGCAAGGGCAAGCTGTATGCAGAAAAGTTACTGGTAGTTGATCCCGATCAGGTCACGCCCCTGCATTATCACTGGCATAAGGTAGAGGACTTTATCAATCGTGGCGGCGGCAAATTGGTGATGGAACTCTACAACGCCACCCCCGACGGGCAGCTAGATGACAGTCGCGTAACCGTCAGCATTGACGGTGTGCAGCGCACTGTAAACGCCGGTGAGTTGATCGAACTTACCCCCGGCGAAAGTATCACGTTACCAGTTGAGGTTTACCACAAATTCTGGGGTGCGGAGAAGCGGGTTCTGGTCGGTGAAATTTCCAACGTCAACGATGACAACAACGACAATCGCTTCTACGAGTCAGTGGGTCGCTTTCCCGATATTGAATTAGAAGATGAACCGCCACTGCATCTGCTTGTAAATGACTATCCAAAATACTACCACAGCGTGTTGTAGCGAATATCTACCACTCTGCGCCAATCAAAAAGTCCCGACCATCATCGGGACTTTTAGTTCAGTTTGCATATTCCTTATAGGTAGCGTGCGCTGCCCATGCACACCAGTGCGATCACCATCAATACAAGACTGAGCCGTGCGTGCGTAGAAAGCTTCGCAGTCAAATCGTTCAGTTCTGCTAACGGTGTTCCGTCTTTCGCCAGTGCCATACCCAAAGCCCGTGTTGCGCGCCCGGTAACAGCTCCACCATGAATGGTGGCGATGAGTCCCGCCGCCGCACCGATCCCCAGCACCATATTACCCGTCTGTGAAAAATGAGATGCTGAATTGCCGACCAAATAGAGCAGAATACCGGCCAACGTTGTCACGCCCGAAACAATTGGGATTACCTTCGCGAACGCAGTATTCAGGAAGAGTGACTTCAGGTAGCGGAAACCCGTATCGCCCGCCGATACTGCCGCCGGAACGACGTAAAGTGTCAGTGTTACCCCGAGTCCAAACCATGCGAAGGCGCTAACGATGTGGATCAATCGTAACACAACTAGTATAATATCCATAATGCATCCCCTTTAGAGTGTAAGTATATACGCCACTAGATCGGCAATTTGCTGTGGTGTCAGCCGCTGAGCATACTGATTGTACATAAGGTTGCCGAATCCGCTAACAATGTAGGCTGGTGGTTGTTGAATACTGTTATGTGCATACACTTCCGCACTTTGTCCCTCCACCCGGTTGCCCGCCCGCTGCCCAAATCCCTGCAAACTGGGGCCCACCAGTGTGCTCCCGTCTGTCGTATGGCACGTTGTGCACGCTGGCGCGCCATTAACCGATTCATTGAACAATACTTGACCGCGCGCTGCATCACCGCTTGGCAGTTCACCACTGTTGGCATTGCTTGTCGAACAGGCGGCGGTCAAAAGTAAGATCAATATCAGAAAGACGAATCGGTGCATAGTTCCTCCGTTTTGCTGTATAGCCCCTACTACGTTACACCGATAATTTTGTTTCATAAGTCTGTACCAAAGTACAGATATGCTGCCATGCCAGGCGCCCGGACCGTTTTACGCAGTCATTTCGCCTACACTTTCGATATACTCCAGAGATTGGTGGCGGAAGTAGGTATTGTATAGCTCGGCGTAATATCCACCCTGCCGCAGCAGCGACTCGTGTGTTCCTTCTTCAATGATCTCCCCCTCCCGCAGCACGATTATCCGGTCAGCATTCTTGACTGTCGAAAGTCGGTGTGCGATAACGATCGAGGTGCGGTTTTCAAGTACGATGTCCAGCCCCTCTTGAATGAGCGTTTCAGTCAGCGGGTCAATACTCGCCGTCGCCTCATCCAAAATGATGATTGCCGGGTTTTGCAGCAGTACCCGCGCCAAGGAAACCAATTGTCGCTGCCCCATCGAAAGGCTGCTGCCACGTTCGCCAACTTGTGTCTCTAACCCATTCGGCAGCGCGTCTATCCAGTCCCCATGACCCACCAGTTGCGCTACTTTTCGCACCTCATCGTCGCTGGCATCCCATTTCCCATAGCGTATATTTTCCATGATTGTGCCATCAAACAGAAATGGCGACTGAGTGACAATTCCCAACTGCGAACGATAACTGTTCAAATCCAGAGTGCGAATATCATGCCCATCAATGAGCAGTTTGCCACCTTGATATTCATAAAAACGCGCAATCAGCTTGCCGATGCTGGACTTCCCCGAACCCGTATGTCCCACCAGTGCCAGCGTTTGCCCCGCCGGAATCGTCATCGAAAACTTTTCGAGGACTGGCTCGTCGTCCTTATAGCGGAAGTCCATGTCCTCAAAACGTATCTCGCCTTTAATCTTTTCCAACTTGATCGAATCATTCTGCATCACCTTCGGGTCGGCGTCAATCAGCGCAAACACCCGTTCACCTGCTGCCAGCCCCAACTGGAACTGACTCCAGAACGACGCAATGCTCGTCAGCGGGAACCAGAACAGGGCCACACCTTGAATGAACAGATACCAATCACCTGCAGTTAGGCTGCCGGACTGCCCGCGCACGCCGCCGAAATAGACCAGTGCCGCTGTTGCAATGCCTGCCATCAGGTTGAGAATAGGGAAGATGCCGCTAAACACATACCCGGTGCGGAGGTTCACCCGGTACGACTGGTGATTGACATCCAGGAACTCGTCATATATCGCGTGTTCTTGGCGGAATGTCTTAGCGATGCCGATACCGCTAATCGTTTCCTGAATGTGCGAACTGACTACCGCGTTGATGCGCCGCGAACTGGTCACCGTCTCGCGTGCGATCTTGCGGAATGCCAGCGCCGTCGCCACGATGAACGGTGATAAGCTCAACGTGATCAAGGTCAACGGAACATTAACCGTAAACAAATATCCGATCAGCAGCACCACCATCAAGACCTGGCTCATCAAGTCGGTTGCCAGCGCCACCACTTGCGAAAATGCCTGTGTATCCGAAGTTACACGGCTTACGATCTTGCCTGAAGCGTACTGATCATAAAATGAGAGGTCACGCTTTAATATGGCGTCGAAAGCATCCTCCCGCAGTTTGAGCGTCACATTGCCAATGGCAGCAGCCGAAAGCCACTGCCGCACTGCATTGAATACCCATCCAAGCACCCCTAAAACCAGAATCACCACAATAATGCCCACTAAAGCGCGTACATCAGGATTAGCTTGGAGTGTGTCCAAACCATTTGAGATGAAAACGGGCAGCCCCATATTTACCAGCGAAGTCAACACGATTGCGCCCGAAACGGCTATCATGCGCCCAAGTTGTGGACGGAAGTAACCAACAATTCGCTTGACCAACACCCGGTCATTGTACTGGCGGTCATAGGCTTCCGCGTCTAAACCATCCATCAAAAATCCCATAAGGATTCAATCCCTTCTTGTTACAACACATACATGGGTGGGGACAAGGAATTCCCTCGTCCGTGCAAACAATTGGCGACCCAATGACTATGTTACGGGCACGCTGTTCTCGACTGGCGGCAGCGCCACTTCATACCGCGCGAAGATACGCCGGTATTGTGCCGATGTTCGTAGTAGGTCTTCATGCGTCCCGCTGGCAATTATCTGTCCGCCTTCCAAAAGCAAAATGTGGTCAGCCCACCTTATTTGCGACAGCCGGTGCGTAATGAGGAGAGTGGTGCGCCCTTGCTGCGCTCGCCGGATCGCTTTTTGAATTTCATCCTCGGTTGCACTGTCAATGGCACTCGTCGAGTCGTCAAGGATCAGGACGCGTGGGTCACTCAAGAATGCTCGCGCTAACGCAATCCGCTGCCGCTGACCACCGGATAGCGTTACACCGCGTTCGCCCACCTTGGTGTCGAAACCCTCCGCAAACGACGAAATGAAATCATGCGCCTGCGCCTCCCGTGCCGCTTGCTCAACTTGCTCCCGAGGTGTGTCCGGCGCTCCAAACGCGATATTTTCGGCGATACTGCGTGAGAACAGGAATACGTCTTGTTCGATCTTGGAAATCTGCGACCGCAGCGAGTTTAAACTCCACTCACGTACATCCACACCGTCTATAAGAATGCGCCCCTCGGAAACATCATAAGTACGGTTGATGAGTTCGGTGAGCGTTGTCTTGCCCGAACCGGTCTGTCCCACGATTGCCACGGTTTCGCCCGGCTTTACATGAAACGAAATGTCTTTGAGTAGTGTGCCATCTTCATAACCAAAGCTGACGTGCTCGAACACAATGTCACCCTTGATCGGTTGATCGTATCCACCCGCATTTTCGTCCATTTCAGCTTCCGCATTAATGATGTGCAATACGCGCCGTGCACTGGCAACGCCCAATTGGATCATGGACACCGAAAAGATCGAAATAAATATCGGGAAGCGCAGGGTTATCAACAAACCCATAACACCTATGATTTCCGGTATCGTAATGCGCGTCTGTGCGTACAAATACATGCAGTGCAGGAAGCCCAATCCCAGAGCGAATCCGTAAAATAGCATCGGCAGGTACGTGGCTTCCACCTGTCCCTGCTTGGCGAAATAATCTCGGAATCTCCGGGCATTCTTATAAAATTTGCGTCGCTCAAACACTTCTTGCGCGCTGGCTTTCACCACCTCAATGCCGGAAATAGTTTCTTCCAATCCCGCGTTCAATGTTCCGAATGCCTCACGCTGGCTATTGACGACCGGATTCAGGCGGCGCGAATAGCGTCGCACGGTGATGATATACACCACAATGAAAATGATTGGAACCAGCAGCAGTTCCGCATTGATCGTCGCGATCCAAAAAAGTGGGATGGTCAGCCCCAAAATCGTCTCAGCGATGAACAGCACACCCGGGTTAATCATGAAGTTCATTTGCTTCATGTCGTCCGTGGCTCGTGCCATAATGTCACCCACGCGTTGTCGGTCATGAAACGTCTGGCTCTTGCCCAGCAAACTGATGTATAGTTCCTCCCGCGAGTCGTGTTCGAGATGCTGCGCGGTGGTTTCAATTGATAAACTGCCCCCGAGTGCTGCCATACTGTCGAGGATCAATATAAACAAGATACTAAGGCTGATCTTTATCAATCCATCAGGGCTTGTCGGGTTGAGGATTTCGCCCGCTGCATTGCCAATCAATACACGGGCATAACTGAAAGATGACCATGCCGTAACATATAAGCAGCACGTTGCTATGAACAGAAGCTTATGTCGCCAAATATGTGAAAATATCCACCTCACGGGTGAAGAACGGTTGTAGCGGTAGGTATTAGGGACACTAAATTCACTGCGTTGTGAAGAAGTCACTCGTCCTCCTCAATTCTCTTGGTCGGGTGCGGGATAGTAGCCTAATAGTAATATGGTTATTGTCAGATGGTTCGTAATAGTCTTGCGATCTCATACAAAATCTGACGAAATTGTACGGATGAGCACGCGCGGCCTCTCATCCTTGCCTATAGCTCACACTCGCCACGCAGAACGTCCTAATCTAACTAAAGCATATAAAATGTGCAGGTGTTTGTAAGGACGCCACACATGCCGTCCGCTGTCACAACATCCATCGTCACGTCCTATGCGACTACTGCCATTATTATACTAGAACTTGAGTTCTGTTACCACTGGCAGTTTGACCAGTTGTTTTATGCGAGCAGACCATTATAGTAATTTGTGGACTTTTGTGAACCCTCATTGTGGGAAGGAACTATCCCAAGTGTGGATTACACCAGTATCAGCACCAAGCGAACGAAGTAAACTAACAGGTTACTTCGGGAACATCCGTTGCAACGCCTGCTCAGCCAACATTTCCCACTTTTCCATTTCCCCCGCATCAACTTCAATCCAATCATGCATGGGCGGTTTCGAAGTGAAAGGCGACAACACCCCCCAATGCTGGATGCCGTGCGCTTCTGGGTTGAACTCCCGCCCCAACTTGAAAACCATTTTGTCGGCGTAATAAAACGCAAACACCTTCCCTTTATAGGTGATTGCTGGGGATGACATCATTTTGCCGTACGCTACTCCGGGATTTTCGTTCACTAATCGCTCTGCAATTCGGCTAAATGTAATGGCGGTACGAGTATGTTCAGTCATATTTACTCCCAAATCAGTCTTTAACGGTCGCTACTTTTTGCCCCGTACACAAATAAATCCCGGTTCCCGCGTCAGCTTGTCATACCCTTCAGGATCAGCCCTCTTGAAATCCTCAGTGGGCAGCGGTTCTATTAGCTTGTCCAGTGAAAACCCCGCGTCTAGCAGCGGGGAAATGATGGCATTCAATGGCCTACGTATTCCAGTAATCACGGGCTTTGGTTCTCCAAAACCACTCCATGCCATGCTAAAAGAATGCGTATCAAAATAACTTTCCTCAAGTGGCTTTTTGCTGTTTAGCCACAACCAGTCACCCATCGGATGTCCACACGAGAAGATAAACACACCGCCCGTTTTCAACACGCGGTAAAACTCCTTGAAGGTCGGCGTCCAATTCATAACGTAGTCTAGCACCAGCGGCGCTACCACCACATCAAAGGATTCATTCTCTGCAAATTTCAGCGGTTCTTGCATATCTGCCCGCAGGACAGTTGCTCGTTCGCCCACCCGCTCCTTGGTAATCTCCACAAACGCAGGTGTCACATCAAACGACACCACCGCTGCCCCTCGCTCGAGGAACAGCTCAGCATAAATTCCCGGTCCGCACCCTGCATCCAAAACGCGCTTACCCTGCAGCTCTGGCAGTAGGGAGAGTACTGCCGGTCGGTCGTAGTACGCATTGTGCGGTTTCGTCAGCGCGTGTTCGGCATACCGCCGCGCAAACTGTTCATAATTCTGTTCGCCTAGCGATTTTTTCAAGTCAGCCATGCTGCTTAACCCCTCAACTAACCGATTTCAAACCGTCGGCTAACCGTCTTAACAATAAATTTCCCTCAAAATGGTTAGTAACTTCACTTCGAAAAAGCGACCAAATGGTCGCCCTAACATTGAACTTTTGTGCTATTATACTTCAGATAGGGGTCATAAAGTAACCATGATCTTATCACTACAAATATGGCATAGGGTTTTGTAGGGATGAGGCACGCCTCGTCCGGGGTCACGGCCATCACTTATACCGTACTCTTTAGCCACTACCATTTTCTTGATCGTTTAGCTGTCAGCAATTGGATTCGAACCATGAACCATCAACTATCAAGCCAACGCTCTGCGTTTTTCTCCGATACGCTTAGCCCTGTGCGAAGCTTTCCTATGGGTCTTTGGTTCAATGTATCTGTATTTGCATTTTCTGCGCCACGCTCACGTCTTGCCGCTGTCAATGGCACAAAACGACGACGCGGCAGCCATGAGCGAGCCAACCGCTGCACAACCGACATTGCAGCGCCAAGCTCCCTTGTTCCCGCCCGCCAATTCTGTCAATTCAGCGGCTGCTCGGCAGCTTTCCGCCTGCCAGTGCAGCGGCAATTTCGCCATTGAAACAGAACGAACCTTAACGGAAAACTTCTACTTTTGAATATCGTCTGTCGACTATAAGCTATAGACTGTCAATTACTAGCCACCGCCACTGCTGAGGAATACTCGTCCGTATGCGTCAGGCTGATGTCCCAGTGAACCAAACCCATTCCCTTCGCCAGCGCTGCTGCTTCACCGTGCAGGTGCAGTTCAGGCCGCCCCCGTTCGCCGCACCGGATTTCAATCTCGCGCCAGCTCACATCGCCGATGCCTGTGCCCAGCGCCTTACTCACCGCTTCCTTGCCCGCTAACCGCGCCGCCAACCGCTGCGGTTTATCGTCACAGTCCTCGCGTTCGCCCGCCGTAAAAAAACGGTTCAGGAAGCGTTCGCCCAGCCGTGCGATTCCTTCCTCCACCCGCTTATTCTCAATCATGTCAATCCCACAACGTAGCATCTTCTAACTTTCTTAATCTTGTAAATGATATAAGGTTCATCATAGCCAACTACCCTCACCTCAGCAACTCAGCAATCAGATTAACAGCGTATTGACTCTCTTCTCCCTTTTATACGGGGGAAGAGGGTTGGGGATGAGGGGGTTGCCCACCTGCCCGTTTGTGCAGTAGACAACCGCCCATCCGTTCTGTATGATTTATTAACACTGGAAAATTTTCTTCCACTTGAACCGCTTTTACTCACATTCTCTTTGTCCTCTGCGTCTCTGCGGTTCAAATGAATTGGTTCTAAGGAGGTCGTTATGTGGCATGGTGGTGGCTGGTGGGTTTATGCGTGGGGCAACGACAAAGACGATAAAAAAGCGGTCACATGGCCCGTCGTCAAGCGCGTCCTCAGTTATGGTCGCCCCTACAGCTTTAAGATTGCGATTACCCTCGTCACCATTCTCATCACCACAGGGTTGGGTCTGCTCACACCGCTCATCTTCCGTGACCTCATCGACAACGCCTTGCCCAACGGCAACGTCGAACGCCTCAACGTCTTGGCTATCGGATTGGTACTCATCCCCATTGCTGTCAGCCTCATCGGCCTCTACACGCGTCGTTTGAATGCTGAAATCGGTGAGGGTGTTATCTACGACCTGCGTACTGCCCTCTACTCGCACTTGCAGCGCATGTCTTTCCGCTTCTTCACCAACACCAAAGTCGGCGAATTGATGAGCCGTCTTAATAACGATGTCGTCAACGCCCAATCCGCCATCAGCGATACCATTGTCTCCATCATCGTCAACATCTTTGAAGTCATCGCCGTGCTGGGTGTCATGCTCACCCTCGACTGGCGCTTAACGCTGCTTGGTGTATCGGTGCTGCCCATCTTCATCCTCATCGCCCGCCGTCAGGGGGGCAAACTCCGCCTCATCCGGCGTCAGGGCATGGAATTCAATGCCCAGATGAACGCCATGATGAACGAAACTCTGAACATTGGTGGCGTTCTGCTCGTCAAACTCTTTGGTCGCATCGGTGTTGAAACCGATCGTTTCGCCAACCGCGCCGGCAAAGTGCGCGACATTGGCGTTCAGGAAGCCTATTTCGGCAGCATGTTCTGGGCGGTCATCGGTCTCGTGGGCGTTGTGGGCACTGCCGTCGTCTACTGGGTCGGCGGTCATCTGGTGCTGGATAAAGTTTTCACCATCGGCACGATTGTGGCTTTCGCCTCCTACCTTCAACAGCTTTACGGCCCGCTGCAAGCCTTGACCAACTCACCCGTACTCTTTGCCCGTTCCATGGTCAGCTTCGAGCGCGTGTTTGAAGTGATTGACCTCCCGCTGGAAATTGCCGACAAACCAGGCGCGTTCGAATTGAAGAACACACGTGGTCAACTCACCTTTGACAACGTATCGTTCCGTTATGAAACAGGTTCAGAGCATCTACTCTCCGAAGTAGATCGCCCGCGCCGCATGGATAACATCCGCGCTGTCCTTTCGCTGGAAGAAGGACCCGACGCCCCAAAGCTGCCAACGGCGAAGGAATCCTGCGCAGCCTATTCGCAAGCCCGCAGAAACGGCGTTGGAAAACGTGTCATTCACCATCGAACCGGGCCAACTCGTCGCTCGTCGGCCCCAGCGGCGCGAGCGAAGACTACGACTACCTGCCTCGTCGCGCCTCTACGACCCTGCTGAAGGCCGCATTCTGCTCGATGGTCACGACCTGCGCGATGTCACCCTCGCTCCCTCGCGGCACAAATCGGCATGGTGACACAGGAAACCCACATGTTCACGATAGCATCCGCACCAACTTGCTCTACGCCGAGATGGATGCCACCGACGAAGAAATTGAAGCGGCGTGCAAAGCGGCCAATATTCGTGGTTACATCATGGGCTTGCCCGATGGATACAGATCAGTGGTAGGTGAACGCGGCTGCCGCCTGAGCGGTGGTGAAAAGCAGCGGGTCGCCATCGCCCGCGTCATCCTCAAAGACCCGCGCATCTTAGTGCTGGACGAAGCCACTAGCCATCTCGATAGCCAATCTGAACAGCTCATTCAGGACGCGCTCAAAACAGTCGTGGCAGGACGTACCGGTATCGTCATTGCCCACGCCTCAACACCATTCTCGCCGCCGACCAAATTCTGGTGATGGATCGTGGTCGGGTGGTCAGACAGGGTACGCATCAGGAATTGCTAGACAAAGGCGGCCTCTACGCGACCTTTGCGAAACACAGTTCAAAGGTGATCGCGAAGTCGCTTAAGCGTGTTCCTCTAATAGTTATTCCTCCCTCGCGCGCAGGGAGGGGTTGGTGCGTGGCTCTCGCCCCGGCTTATTTTTCCGATCATCCAATCCATTTACAAAATGTCCCTCAAGACAAGGATCTGACTTGCGGGCTGGGAGCTGGGTTTGAATTCCGCCCACATTTCTTACTCCAACAACCCTGCACCACGCCCGTTCCCCCGCCAGCTTGCCAATCGCCGCGAAACGCTTCACCTGTGGCGCATGGGCGGGGCCGCTAGTTCATCTACTCGCAGGTGAAATCCAATCCGCTCAAAATACCCATGACCCGCGTGCTGAAACAATGAACTACCTTGTACCCATTCGATTGAGCGAATGTCGGGGCATGGTCAATCAACCACCATCGCCAGTCAAGCTGCCTAATTCGGGATATACCGCTAAACTGCAGGAACAATGCCAACTTCTCCACCCAATTCCAGCCCCGCACAGGCCGCCAACTGTCCATCTTCCGCCTTGCCACCCCAGTACTGGTTGCCGGCGCGAGATGTCGTCCGTAAGTAAATTGACCTCTGTGAGCAGTGCCACAATACGCTCATAATCGGCGGACTGCGCCGTGTTGATCTGAATAGTTGGTTCCATAGTTGATCAAATTGTGATAGAAATCCGGCAAGATTTGATATGATAGATATGTAGTATCCACTTATCCAGACACGAGTTCTAACATATACCTCTTCCATAATGGTGTCATTCACACCATAGACTCGCAGTACCCCAATGCTGAAGCGTTACTCACAGGTAGCGACGGCCGCATTCTGGCTGTCGGCACACTGGCAGAGGTTGCAGCCGCCGCCAAACGCGGGACACAGCGCGTTGATTTGGCAGGGCGTACCCTCATTCCCGGCTTCAACGATGCCCATGTCCATATCTGGAAGCTCGGCCTGCTGCTCACACGGCAGGTACAAGCCAACAAAGCCGCTGCCCCTGATATGGAGAGCCTCATTAACCGTTTTCGTAGAAAGGCTGCCAACCTCACTCCTGGCTCATGGATCACCGGCCGTGGCTATAATGAAGTTGATTTTCCCAAAGGCCGCCACCCAACCCCGTCGCGAACTGGACGCAGCTAGTCCTGTTCATCCCGGTACACTCACCCGCACCTGCAGCCGCAATTATTGCCAACACGCTGGCGCTTCGACTAGCTGATATTACCCGCGACACGCCCAACTTCTCGGTGGGGGTAATCGTGCGCGATGAAAGCGGCGAACCCACCGGACTCCTTCGAAACCGCGATGGGTTTGCTCACAAGAGTGATCCGGAACCCGGTGACGACGACATAGCCGATGCCATTAAAGCCGCAAACCAGCACCAGCTTATGCTCGGCATCACCAGCGCAACCGACCCTCATACGCCCTTCGCCTTGTATTTACCGCCTGCTCGAGGAGCGTGGTGAACTCAGTGTTCGTGTCAACGGTATGCCCATCCGCCGTCCCGATGGCGGCACGGAAACTCTTACCCCTTCCAGAACGCTTTGTCAGCGATTGGCTTCGCATTGATACGTTAAATTCTTCGCCGATGGGGGCCCTAAGCGGAGCCACAGCCGCTGTCGACATCCCCTACAAAGTAACCAACAACACCGGCGTATTGCGCTTTGAGACCCGTGAACTGCGCGAACTCATGTGGGAAGCGCATGCCTCCGGTTTCCGCATCAGCACACATGCCATTGGGGACGTTGCTATTGAGCAGGTCTTAGAGCACCTACAGATCGCGCATAATCACCTGCTGCGACCGACCTGCGTCACCGCATCGAGCATCTTGGTTTACCGAACCCCGACCATTTCGCCCGCTGTGCAGCGCTTGGCATCATCATTGCTCCCCAAACAGTTTTCCTACCTGCACTAGGAACCAGTTTCCGCCGCTACCTACCGGATTCCTATCTCGACCACTGCTACCCGATCCGTTCCATGCTCGACGCAGGCTTAACTGTAGCCCTTAGTTCCGATGCACCTGTCGTGCCAGATTGCAGCCCCATCCTTGGCATGAAAGCAGCTATTGATCGTCTCGACCCCGATGGTGAACCTATCGCCGCCGATCAAGCCATCTCCGCTCCTGAAGCCCTCTACGCCTATACAATGGGCGGGGCGATAGCCAGCGGCGATGACAACAACCGTGGCAGCCTCACTCCCGGCAAATGGGCGGATTTGGTGATTCTTTCTGGCGATCCATTGGCGACTCCCAGCGAAAATCTATTGGATCTCAAGGTCGAACAAACCTTTGTCGGAGGGGAACGGGTTTACGAGCAGTAACCTAATCAAATAATCTAATAACGATATAGAGGGGTTTGCCTGTGGCAAACCCCGGAATCGTTTCTCCTCTGTAACAAAACGGGCTTTGACGAGACTAATCTACGCTTTCCCAATTCCACCTCTCAATTAGTTCAATGTATGTCCATTAAAACGGAGACATGATGACTATACCTTCGTTGCTGTCCATTCAGGTCGGCCTGCCTAAGCGTCGCGGAGTCGTTGGGTCCAAGAACCCGATGGAGCGTCCCTTCCTGTCCGGTATTTTCAAAGATCAAGTAGGAGGGCGTGTCTGGCTTGGAGAGGAAAACCTCGAAGGGGACGGACAGGCCGATTTACAAAATCACGGTGGGCCATTTCGCGCCGTGCTGGCCTATAGCGCGGAACACTATCCCGTATGGCGCACTGAACTATCCTTGTCCGATTTACCCTACGGCGCGTTTGGCGAAAACTTCACCATCAGCGGACTCGATGAAGAAACCGTCTGTATCGGGGATGTGTTCAGCATCGGCGAGGCCAAAGTGCAGGTGTCGCAGCCTCGTCAACCGTGCTGGAAACTAGCTCGCCGTTGGAACATGAAAGACCTGACTGCCCGCGTTCACTACCACGGCTGGGGCGGCTGGTATTTGAGCGTCGTGCAGCAGGGTTATGTGCAGGCTGGAACACCTGTCGTTCTTGAGAAACACCCCTTACCCGGCTTTGACATTGCTTTTGTTTACGCCCTGATGAACCAGCAAATAGATGACCCGCAGGCTATTGCTGAACTCGCTGACTGCCAGTGGCTCTCCCCTGGTTGGCGTGCGGTCTTTGCGGAACGCGCTGGTGTTTGGTAACGCTTTACCTTCGATTGCTCACCTTCCCATTGCCGCTGCCCATGCCTTGCGTTAAGATGCTTCCAATGTGTATCCTGCCTCTAGTACATCAACGGGAGAATCTATTTGACCCACGCACTTATCACCGGCGGCGCTGGTTTTATCGGCAGCCACATTGCAGAGAAACTATTGGCTGAGAATCACACTGTCACCATCATTGACGATCTCAGTACGGGGCGGTTAGCAAACATCACGCCGCTCGAAGCCAATACCAATTTTCGTCCAGTCATCGAAGACATCCGCAACCAGCAGGTTATGGATCGCCTCGTCAGCGAATGCGATGTTATTTTCCACATGGCCGCTGCGGTAGGTGTGGAAAAAATTATCAGCCAACCTATTGCCACCATCGAAATCAATATTGGCGGCACAGAAGTGGTGCTCCAAACCGCCCGCCGCTACCGCAAGCAGGTAATGTTGGCCTCCACCTCTGAAGTCTACGGTAAAGGGGTTCGTTTCCCGTTCTCCGAAGATGATGATACCCTCATGGGACCCACCATCCGCAGCCGCTGGAGCTACGCCGCTTCCAAAGCGATTGACGAATTTTTGGGGCTGTCATACCATAAAGAGGCTGGCCTGCCCGTAACCATTTTTCGCCTGTTTAACACGGTTGGGCCGCGTCAAAGTGGACAGTATGGCATGGTGCTGCCGCGCTTCGTGCAGTCGGCGCTGGCTGGCAAACCCATCAACGTCTATGGTGATGGGCAGCAGTCCCGCTGTTTCTGTAACGTACATGACGCAGTACATGCCATTGTTGGTCTCTCGCGCACAGCGAATACTGCCGGACAGGTATACAATATAGGCAGTCAGGAAGAAGTCAGTATTCTCGAATTGGCCGAAAGGGTAAAAGCTCGCGCAGCCAGCCAATCGGAAATTCGCTTTATTCCTTACGATCAAGCCTATGAGGCTGGATTTGAAGATTTTCGGCGGCGAGTACCAAATATTGCTAAAATTCAAGCAGCGATGGAGTGGCGACCGACCACCTCGCTCAATGAAACAATTGACCAGATCATTCATTACTACAGGGAGCAAATAAACGATGGCGGAGATCACACGTAAGGAATTGATTTTGGCGCTCATTCAGGCTGGCACCAACCCGCGCATCGCCGGGGTTGACCTGAGCGCATTGGATATGACCCGTCTTAATCTCGAGGGCAGTAATCTGCGCGGCGCGAATATGATGGCCTGCACTTGCCGTGAAACAATTCTCCGCTCCACCAACATGACTGGCGTTGACTGCACCACCGCTCAGATGCCTTTCGCCGATTTCAATAACGCGACGCTCTTGGGGGTCAATTTCAGTGGTGCGAATCTAACCGGTACGCGCTTGGCCGGTGCCAACATGACCAACGCCGTTCTTAACGGCGCAAACTTGCAGGGCGCAAATATGCAGGGGGCGAATGTCAGTGGTGTCAAATTTGATGAAAAAACCACCTGGCCGGATGGCAAAAAGGGTAGCGCGGGCGTACCACTGAACTACACTAAATAGCGTAACATTCTCACTGCTTTCCTAGCATCAGTAATCTTAAAACAAGCCCGCGAAATCGCGGGTCTTTTTTTATTCACATATCGTACAAAACCCTTAACACGAATCCACAAAAACCTGCTTGATTTTTTATGTTAAATAATGTTTAATTGTTTAACAAATTGTTAAATTCATTCAACACTTCTCTCGTGTTTTGTTAGATGAAATGCTCCTGAAAGGAGTATGTACGATGAACACAATCTTGGCTCGTCGTATCGCCGAAAAGACAGCCGAGTTAGTTGAACTCACAAGCAAATTTCAATGTCTTTATGGCAAAGCCTATAACCTTAAGCCCGGTAGCCCTGCCGCTGCTTGGGAACTGTATCAGGCAATTTTAGATCAACAAACTGCCATTGCTGGATTGCTCGATGCTGGTATTTTGGAAGCGCCATTGCAGCGCTTGCCCCAGTGGTGGAAACGGCAGGATGTCATGGATACTGCTACCGCGACTAGTCTCGCTCAGGAAACATGGCACTTAATTGCTGCCTGTGCCTGTGTTGAAGTCACACTTGGCGCAACTGTCTCTCCACTGATGACCACTTCCCAGCAGGTAATTGCAGGGGTTCTTCATCCCTCTACCCGCATGTTGGCAATGGCAAAAGCCTCCTGATTGTTGCCCCACTTTACGTATAAAAATCATCCAGCGTCGGACTCAACCCCGGCGCTTTTGATTCCCTTTCATATTGGATTTCCAACAGTTGCTTACGATACAAAATAAGGTCATGTTACATCTTTGTGATATGATAGAAATATGGACGACATCAAAATTTCGCTGAATAGCGATGACCAACCTCGGCGTGCGGACTTTGTAAAGAATCGCGATTTGTTGCTTCAGACTGCCCGCCGTCTGTTTAACCAGCAGGGTGTCGAGCAGGTCTCCATGTATGATATCGCCAAAGCCGCGGGTGTGGGACAGGGTACACTGTATCGTCACTTTGAAAATAAGATGGAATTGGCAATGGCACTACTCGATGCTGATCACCGCGATTGGCAGGACCGAACACTTTCCGTCATGCGTCAGCCCGCTGATGCCCTCACTAAACTCGATTGGTTCATCACCGAAGCGCTTCAATTTGTTGATCGTAATAGCCAGTTACTGTGTGTCAGTACCGATATTATTGGTTCGATGCAGCACACCGCCCATTGGTGGTGGCGGCAAACCATTCGAGGGCTTTTGGATGAGGTACATTCCCCTACTAATCGCGACTTTCTGGCAGATACCATTTACATGATGCTGGATGTTCATAACGTTTACTTTATGCGGCAGATGCGTAATGTTAGCTTGGCTGACCTCACTGCTAACTTCCTCCAATTTGTTCATCACCTCATTTCATAAACGGACGCATGTCCGTTTCTAATTGATTTCTAATGGTATTCATGAGCAGATAGGAGTATTCTATCTCGGTAAACGGACAACTGTCCGCTTAATTATCGGAATGAGATGAGGAGACTTCTAGCATGGCCCTTTGGAACATTGATACAACTCACGCGCAAGCCAGTTTCGCTGCCCGCCACATGATGGTTACCACTGTGCGTGGCAGCTTCAATAAAGTCACAGGAACAATTAACTTCGATCCGTCCAACCCGTCTGGTGCTTCAGTCGAAGTTGTAATTGATACCACCTCTATGACCACAACCGGTGTCGAGCAGCGGGACCAACATCTACAAAGCCCTGACTTTCTAGATACCGCCAAGTTCCCCACAATGACCTTCAAGAGCACCAATGTCGAGCCATATGACAATGGTTCAAGGGCCAAAATCACCGGTGATTTGACCATTAAAGATGTCACCAAATCTGTGGTCATTGATGCTGAATTTCTTGGGCAGGGCAAGACCCCTTACGGCACAACTGTCTCAGGTTTTAACGGTAAGACCAAGATTAACCGTGAAGACTGGGGCCTGACGTGGAATATGGCGTTGGAAACCGGCGGTTGGCTCGTCAGCAAAGACATTAGTATTGAGTTGGATGTTGAAGCAGTATTGGCTTCCGAACCCGCTGCTGTCTAATCCAAATTCAGTTATCATAGATCTATATGAGCAAGTAGGGCGCAGTGCTGCCAAGCACCTGCGCCTTTATCTATACAAGCGAGTGTGTATATGGCTGCCTTCCCTTTGCAAGACACGTTAATCCAGCCCGGTTTTGCCCACTACGCGCCTTTCCAACACTTTCCGGCAAATGCTTTCCCAACCATTCACCCCATTCATTGGTTGCATTCCCATTTTGCGGTCGGAGGGTGGAGTCCGTTGCAGCGCCTGAGTGGAATGCTAACCGCCCACATGACACGAATCGCGCCTCGTAATGGTTTTACATGGCATCCTCATCGCGGCTTGGAAATTTATACATGGATGCTTGAGGGTCGCTTGTATCACGAAGACACTACTGGAGGCAAAGGCGAACTCCTGCCCGGTGATTTACAGCGGATGTTTTCAGGTGACTGGATTGAACATCAGGAACTAAACCTGTGGGACGAACCCGCTCGGGTAATTCAAATATGGTTCATCGCCGATCGCCAATATCGCGGCCTAGCCCCCCATTACCAGCAGATTGGGCGTAGTGATTTGCCATTCTGTGTTGTAGGAGACGCAAAGATCTACAGCTTAATTGGTGACAACTCACCCATGGAACAACATATGATGGGCCGTCTGACCGCCACTGTTATTTCGGTTGACGGAACAACCACTCTTGAACCGCCACAGGCTGACGAGGATCTATTTCTGTATGTCACTGATGGCGTTGGCTCGGTTACACAAAATGGACATACCGCAGCATTGGGCCAATATGATGTGATACTATCGACACCTGAGGCCAAAACCGGGACCATCACCGCCGGAACACAGGGCTTAGATTATCTTTGTTTCTATCTGCCGCGTTTTCTCGAATAATGGTGCGGCTCACATGAGCCGATTTACGGTTCGGGTTGACCATGCCTAAACAGTACAATGCAGGGGCTGACTCGCCCGAAAGCCGTTGCGACAGAGAGTGCGATATGCACGCATGCCTCGGTCAAGTCAGTGACCGACAAAAAAACGGTATCGAGATAAATTCAAATCTGGATGAAAACTTCCGGCTATTGGATTGCCAGCACCACTAGTGGTATGAGTGCACCGATGGCCGCCCCGGCTATCACTTGTGCTAGGGTGTGTCGGTGAAGTTTGAGGCGTGCTGCACCTACAATAGGAACCAGAGGAAATACAGCCAGTGCTGTCGCCGGGCCAAACACCACGCCTGTCGCTACCACCGCCACCGATATGCTCATCGCATGCATACTAATCTGCCAGACCAAGGTAATCACGGCCATCGCTGTTAATTGCAGCATTGTTACGCCTGCTACCAACGGCAGAATATCTGGTGTACCCATCAACCGCAGTAGCACCCATGCCAAAGCTGTGCATATTATAGAGACTAGGAATGGACGGGTTCGTTCATGCCGTTCCTTCATGTGAATATCGCCAATATTGCCGCGCCGTACTTCCCACGCGATATATAAAATTGGCAGTAGGCACACCGGAACACTATAAGTCAGTGCCCAAACCAGCGCATCCGTCTGTGTCTTGGCGCTATGAACTGCAATGATAAATCCCATTACCGCCCAAACCATTGGCGGACTAATCACATTGGAGACGAAACGCGCCCATCTTGCGCTGACTTCTGTTGAACTAAAGTTCACTACCAATTCCTCATTCTTGAGATACTGGGCTGCCATGTAACTGGCAATAGTCATACAGTATCACAAAATCTGCTAATTTTCGTTGGGGAATATTTAAGTTTCTGTGAGAATTTATATCTAGTGATCACCTGACTTCAAGCGTTTGACATACTCATCACCCTCGAAGATATCCCTTGTGGCACGTGCTTCTGCGAGCAAATCGGTGTCCAACAATCCTAAAAACTCACGCGCCGCCGCAGCGATCCGCAGCGATCCTGTTATGACGATGTGTCTCATATCGGACTTTACGGAGTATTGTAGTGCTTGGTTCAAATCTGGTTCAGTCTGTACGTGTGCGTGTTTGAGCTTAATTGCCTTTTGAAGATCTTTAACTGGCGTGGCTCGCTGACTTGATGATTGAGTGAGCACTAACTGATAATTTGGCACATCAAACGTGGTCAAAAAACCTGCTGCGTATTTGTCCCGTAACATACCGACTACAATCAGGATCGGCTCGTTTCCCCATCGCCGCTCAATCTCCAATTGCAATCGCGCTGCGCCGCTACGGGTATGTGCTCCGTCAATCAGTACCTGCTTGCCACTGAACGATTCCCATTCCATGCGACCGGGGAGCGCTTTGTCGATACATCCAGCATATGCCGCGTTTTGGGGAATGAGCTGCCTTTCCGCCAGGTTCGAAAGCGCCATATCGGCCAGTTCATCGTAAGAACTAAATGCGAGCTCTGTGCCTCGTGCCTCCGCTTCGTCTTGCAGTACTTGCGCGACTTCCGGCACTTGTTCTGCGCTAATCGCGTATCCACCCAATTTCATGATTCCCGCTTTGTGTTCAGCGATACTGTGCAGCGTTCCACCCAGCATAGCCACATGTTCCATTTCTATCGGTGTAACTATGGACAGCTTATTAGGTACAACGTTCACAGCGTCCCAACGCCCACCTATGCCCACTTCTAATACCGCCACATCCACCGCTTGCTCTCGGAACCACCACAGAGCCAGCGCCGTTGCCAATTCAAATGTACTGAACCGTTCGTCACTCGCATCAGAGGCTTCTCGTATGACTTTCATGACACCGGCAAATTCCGGCTGCGAAATCATCTGCCTGTCGATTACAAACCGTTCGCGGAAGCTGTGTAGGTGCGGACTGGTATACAATCCCACCTTTAGTGGCAACGTCGCCAGCCTGTTTGCCAAACACTGGCACACAGTTCCTTTTCCCACCGATCCCGCCACTACCACTGCTGGAAATGCCTGCTCAGGATTGCCCAATGCTTTCATCAGAGCGTGCATCGCATCAAGGGAGTGTGAACGTGCATAGTCCACCGCTCGGATAGGTCGGCTAATCGCTTGAAGCGCGTCGTAGAAATCCATTAGGTGAATTGCTGCTCCAGTCGCCGCACTACATCGGGCAGTTCAGTCAGCGACAGAACAATCGCGTCAGCATGAGCCACTTGCTTATCAGAATAGGGATAATGATGTGCCCGCACCAATGGGTCTTCTGCAACGACCTGAGAAGCAATTGCGGTTTGAGGTAACTTCCAAACAGTCTTGAAGCCGTGAAGGGTAGGGTACAGAATATCATCGTCATATCGGTCTCCCACCATAATTGCCAGCATACCGCGTTCCGGCCAATCGCCGAAAAAGTGGCGATGTTTTTTGAGCCCATTATGTGTATCCGGCGTCAGCACCGCTGTGAAATGATCGGTTAAATTAAGTGCGTCCAACACGGGCTGTTGGTACTTTGTCATCCCCTTCGTAGCAACCACTAAAGCTCGTTCAGGTGTGCTCAATTCGCTGAGCACTTCATGGGCATTTTCCAGTGTCGAAGAGTGGCTGGCGGCGTGTTGGCGAACCAGCGCTTCGCAACTGCTTTCCAGCCGGACACCTAACCGTTCCGCTACCGTTCTCGCAATATCGTCCCAATCCATCGCCAGCACAGCTGCAACTGTGTTGGCGTTCTGGCGTGCGTCATTCTCAGCCTCAATCAAGCTGTAAACTGTCTCAACACTCTGCCCCGACTTATCAGCAATTTCTCCCAGTACCACCGGCCACACGGCTGATTCGAATGGATTCACCATCAGTGTGCCGTCCAAATCAAAAAAGATAATGGATCGGTAATTGGCACGGAAGTTCATCATAAATAAGTGTCTGCTGCCCTCATTCTATTTGTCCCGTGATAGCGCAAAGCCGCTCATAAACTGCTTTTGAAGAAGTACGAACACCAGCACAGGTGGGATGCTGGCTATAACTGCTCCTAGCATCAGCGGGCCGTACACCAGTGCGGCATCCCCTCCGATGAGGGTGCGCAAGCCCTGCTGTACAACTTGACGACTTTGGTCACGCATGACGAGTACAGGCCAGATATACATATTCCACACGTAGACAAATTGGATGACTGCCAGCGCGCCGATAGTATTCCAGCTTATAGGCACTAGAACTCGGAACAGGAATTGCAGAGGTGTTGCGCCATCCAACTGCGCCGCTTCTGAAAGTTCAGCGGGAATGTTCATAAAATGCTGGCGAAATAGGAATGTCCCTGTGGCGCTTGCCAGAAATGGAACGATGAGTGCTAAGTAAGTATTTCCCCACCCAAGTCCGTTCACGAAGCGGTACAAAGCGAGGATGAGAATTTCAGTTGGCATCATCAAAGTGATCAAAACAAAGCCGAATACAAGCCACTTACCCGGAAATCGGAAGTAAACAAATGCTAATCCTGCCAGAAGGGAAAGAATAGTTTTGCCGACTGTGACCGCCACCGCAATGAAAATGCTGTTCACCATATAATTCATGAGATTGCGGTTGTTGACCACGATATTCCAGTTATCCGCCAATGAATTACCCGGAATAAATCGGTAGGCGAATACTTCAGCCTGACTCTGTGTACCCACCAGCATGGCGTAAAACAATGGGAAACCAATGATGATGCAGGATACCCACAGGACGATGTGGGCGTACCAGCGTTTGGGTAGCCATGCAGGCATTGAGCGTGTTGTGGACCTGTTCCGAATAGTTGCTACTGCCACAGTGTTTGTTTTGGGACTCGCTCCCGTGCGTTCATGCTCCATAGTTCACACGCCTCCCCGAACTGCCAAACTGGAAGATGGTAAGCCCCACGACAATGAGGAACAAAACGATTGATTGCGCCGCGCCTTTGCCCAAATCGTTTGTGACCACCCCCACCTCATATACCCGATACATGAGTGTCATGGTTGACTTGAGCGGGCCTCCACCAGTCAGATAGTCAATGGTACCGAAGGTTTCAAAAAAGGCATAAGTCAAATTAGTGATAACCAGAAAAAAGGTAATGGGAGAAAGCAGCGGAATGACTACATACCAGAAGCGCTGCACTACATTTGCGCCATCAATCGCTGCCGACTCCTGCAAATCTTTGGGCACATTTTGTAGACCTGCAATGTAGAAAAGGATATTAAAACCCATTGATTTCCAGATGCTGGCAATTATGACTGCCCACGGTGCAGCGACAGGATCATTCAGCCAGCCAACCGGGGCAATCCCCACTCTGTCGAGAAAATAATTTATGATACCACCCGCAGGATTGAACATGAGCAAAAAGATAATACCGGCGACGGCGGGTGAAATGGCATAGGGCCAGATCAAGAGGGTGCGGTAAATGCGGGCACCCGTAAGAGGTTGATACGCCATTGTGGCAATAAGAAGCGACAACACCAGACCAATTACGACGACCGCGATCCCGATGAAGAAGGTGATGCCAATTGAACGGATATATTCAGGATTGCTCACAAGACTGGTGTAATTATCCACGCAAACGAAAGCAGTACGGGGCGCACCCAACCGTGCCAGTAGGGTAGAAAGTCGGATCGTGTCCAATGAGGGGTAGTAGAGAAAGAGTGCCAGAATCGCGATAGTTGGGATGAGCAGTACTATGGGCATCCAACGGCTTTTGAATGCGCCCGGTACAACCGCATTGGCGTCAGCCAATAACTCCGAACTGCGGCGGCTAGCGCGCCAGCGCACGATGGCCGCTACCGGTAACAGCACAATCGCAAGGCCGATGGCAATGAGCATTATTCCGAAAATGACATCAACTGAATCAATCTTGAACAACGGATCGGGTTCAGCTTGGAACATGCAAAAATCCAGTGGCATCATGAAGAGCAAGGCTCCCACAACGCCTGCTGCGATCCCAATTAATGCGCCGAACTCCATCCGATAGCCTTGTTGCCGGAACGTCCACCCTAAGAAACTCGCGCCAATCAATGCTCCAACCAGCGCAATGATGAGTGGGGTAGCAGCATTCATATTTGTCCCCCTAGTGTAGAAACAATAAGGGCGCAGTTTACCTGCGCCCTTACAACTAAATCATTTCCGCAAATACGAACGAACTAGCTCGCACTGAGCGCGTTGTACTCTGCCAATGAGGCATTTGCTTCGGCAGCGGCTTCATCCAAAATCGCTTTCGGGTCGGCATCTGCGGTGAGAAGTACTTTGTCGATCGCATTGGTGACGATATTGCGAATGGCTGGGAAGTTGCCCATCAGCGCACCAGCAGTGGCGATGGTCTTCTGGCTTTCCGACAACTGATTGGCGGCGACGATGAAGTTCGGGTTCTCAGTGAACCATCCGGCGGCTTCCAGCTCGGCAACGGCACTGAGGCGGATAGGCATGTAGCCCGTGACCTGATGCCATTCGGCTGCGTTCTGGGTGTTGGTCAGCCAGAACAGGAAGCTGAGAGCGCCGTCTTCAACTTCAGTTGAAAGTCCGTCTACGAGCCACAGGCTTGCGCCACCGATTAAGTTGCCGGTCCAGCCGCCGGGGGCATCTTGGTTGTAGGGCAGGAAGGAGGCAACTACTTCATAGCCATTTTCTTTACCTGTATTGGTGTAGATCGCAGTGTCAGAGCTGCTGTACACCGCCATAGCAGTTTGCTGACCTTGGAACGCTTGGTCAACAGTACCCCATGAGTCTCCACCCTGTGCGCCGCTGTAATACAGGTATCCCTTGTCTTTTTCTTCCTTCAGCCAGGAAAGGAGGGCAACTCCGGCGTCATTGTTGAAGGCGACTTCGGTAGCGCGTTCAGTGCGACCATTGTCGTTATTGGCGAACGGAGCATCCTGCTGAGCCAGCCATTGTTCAAAGAACCAACCGTGATTCGGCCAGGTGAAGCAATACTGGGGCGCATCACTCATTGCCATGACCTTTTCGCAAGCGGCATCCATTTCCGCCCACGTAGTGGGAGGAGCGTCGACACCAGCTTTGTCCAGAATGGTCTGGTTAGAGAACATGATGGCCGAGGATGTGTTCCATGGCATCGAATTGAACTTACCGTTGATGGTGTAGTAAGCGGCCACTGGCCCGATAAAGTCATCCAGATTAGTGGCAATACCATTGATTTCGGTGCGGTCACCTACTGCGTCAGCGATGGGCTTGAAGTAGCCACTATCAATCGCGTCTTGTGAAGCCACTTCGAAATACTGCACGATTGCGGGCAGGGCATTCTGTTCAGCTGCTAGTTGCGTAGCATTGAACAATTCTTCATAGTTGGAGTAGCCTTCAACCACCACATTATACTGCGGCAGCGCAGCATTGAATTCTTCGGCTTTGGCTTTTGCCCAATCCAGCCGATTATCAGTAAACGCAATCCATACTTTTACTTCCGTTGCGTCCTGTGCTGCCACCGGCACTAATGTCAACACAAACGTAAGCAAAATAAACAATGCAAACAAACGCTTCATATTCAGCAACCTCCACAAAAAGAGTTATAGACTAACAGGCACACTATGTGCCACCCAGTTTAACCAATCCATCTCGGTATATTAAGTAAATGTAATGAGCTGGTTAAATTTCATTAAAGTTTACCGCCAACTTTGGAGAAGTGCCATATTTAATTGGAAAATGACGTCACCCTTATGCCACATGCATGATCAATCTGTGGCTATTGTTCCAATTCTGAAATTACAACGCAATCGCTTACATCGTTAACCACAAATTGTTAGGCACAACGTAAGTTACTTTCCGTGTTTGTATATATCAGCTAGTGCCGCCTCAACGTCTCGGAATTGGAACTTAAACCCGGCATCCAACAAATGCTTGGGCACTGCACGCTGCCCATCCACCAGCAGTGTGGAAAGCTCTCCAAATGCGATCTTGAACGCAATTCCCGGTGTCGGGAAGAACGAAGGTCTGCCCAGTGCTCGCCCCAGCGCTCGCGCCATCGTGGCATTGTTTACTGGTTCTGGCGCAGCCAGGTTGAACACACCGCTGGCCGATGGCGTATCCATCAAATATCGGATTGCTGCTATCTCATCATCAATATGAATCCACGGCATTTGTTGCTTGCCATTCCCGATCGGCCCACCTACAAAGAACCTGAAAGGCAGGGCTAGTCGTGGCAGCGCGCCACCCTTAGAACTTAGTACAATGCCTGTCCGGATAACGGCTCGCCGTACACCTAGTGCTTCTACACTGGCGGTACTAGCTTCCCAATCTTTGCACACGCTTGCGAGGAAATCATTGCCTGCCGGCGAATCTTCAGTGATGCTCTCGTCGCCATGTACCCCGTAATACCCCACTGCCGAAGATTGAATCACCACCGCTGGTTTATTCGTCGCCATGCCGACCGCCTCAGCCACCGCTTTGCCCGCATTCACGCGGCTTTCGCGGATGCGTCGTTTGCGTTCGTCTGTCCACCTGCTCGGCGGAAAACCTTCACCCGCAAGGCTCTCGCCTGCCAGATTGATAATAGCGCCTGCGCCATCTGCCATATGTCCCCAGCCTGATGCGCTCGTGGCATCCCACCCCACTACCTGAATGCCTGATGCCAAACCGGCGGTCTTGTTTTTGTTTCGGCTGAGCACAAAAACCTCATGCTTATCTGCCGACAGGCTGTTCGCGACAATTCGCCCGATAGTTCCTGTTCCCCCGGTAATGATAACCTTCATTGCCCAACTCCTCTTTTTGTGTAGCTATTGTATAAGTATTGTATAGCTATCAACCGGCAAGCGTCAACGAACACTCACCGGGAACTAACCTTCCCGCACCGCCTGAATATTGCGTGCCGCAGCGCCCGCTGCCGTGTCCATCACTTCGAACTCCACCTTCGTTCCCGGTCTTAATGTCCGGTATCCTTGACCGGGAATCGCTGTGAAATTAAAGAAAATCTTTCCTAGTCTCGTGTCATCCGCCTGAATCACCCCATTGCCACTATCCAAGTTGAACTGGTTGACCACGCCGCTTGCCACTGGCAGACCATTTGCCCCCAACACAGGGGTTTCTCCCGCCCATTCCTTTTGTGGAATCCTGAATTGCTTCACAGCCTCCGTATTCCACACTTCATAATCATAACTTGTTGATTGTTCCATAATCGCCCGCAGATCAAGCCGCAGTTCATCCAGTGTAGGGCGACCTATGTAGTACCAACCTGCATAAATTTTGTGTATCCGCAGGTAAGGCCGCAGCACAAATGTATACGGCTGCGCTGGGTCAGCATACTCGCCTTCGGTTTCGTCCAATATATTGATTTCTTTAATGACTTCCCGTTGCTCGTCACTCAAGAATGGCCAGTTCGCCCCCAACCCTGCCCGGAATGCTGCCTGCACTAGTGGCGGTTGTACACTGACCGTTATCAGCTTCCCATAATTGACTTTTAGTTCACTCTGGAATTCCACCAGTCGCCGCATTTGTTGCTGGTCGCGTGGGCAGAAAAATCCTCGATAAAACACCACGATGACCGGATACCCGCTGCCAAATCCCAACTTTTCATCCATATCGCTGGGGCGGGTATAGTGGGAAAGTCTCCGCATCCGCCCATCCTGATCGGGCAGCTCAAAATCGGGGAATATATCATTGACGTGTAAGTTTGTCGGCATAGTAATCGTCACTCCTCATGAATCGCCTTATGCCAATTTGTCCTCCTTTGTCGATATTCGTTACCGCACTGTCACACGGGCGATTTCAAGAAAGCTTCCTCCGTCCACCTGTAACCGTTGATTCGGGTCATCGATGTTATACAGTCCCACAATGACTTTATACTCGCCTGCTGCTACGAAATTCGGAACCACGAGGCCGTGCTGGTCGACCACCGTTTCCCCCACCGCCCACGAAGTGGTTGGCCTTGAATTACCGCTCGGCTCACTGTCGCGCTGTGCCACCAATGCCCCATCGCCGTTTAGTAGTTGCACAAACACTTTGAAGCGCGTGGTCAGCGCCATTTGCGTCTGCCACTCTAATCGCACTTGCAGCACATCTCCGGTTTGCAACGCTGTTGTTGAAGTGGCATAGCGCTCCAACATAATCGAATCGCCAAATCGGGCATTTGCCGTTATTCCCTCCGGCATCTCTACAGGCGTCACATACCGCGCCAGTCGCACATCGCCGAACCATTGGTCATCCCCCGCCGAAAAAGTTTCATTGTCTAGCGTCGTTTCCACAACATGGTTAGGGTCACGTTCCGCCTCGCCCCAGAACAGCACAAAGATGCGCTCGTCTTTCGCGATAATGTCTCGCACCTGTTCCAAAGTTGCCATGTCATCACCGCCTAGACCTGCGGGTAGGGGATAGATCGGTGCACTACCGCGATAGTAGTAACGAAACACCTCTTCTTGATTGGGTGCATCGAGGATGATTGCGTCACCGTCCCGCGCATCGCTCGTAATCTGCTGTACCATTCCACGATAGTCGGGACGCTGGAATTGGGAATCGTCAAAAAGGGGTGTCAATCCATTTACGAGATATGCCACCAGCCACCCCGCTTGTAGCAGCATGAATGCCAGCGTAATCCGGTCACTTCTGAATCCCCGCCGTGCCAAACCCAACCACCCCCCCAGACCCGCGCCCATCAAAAGCGCCAATCCGATTTGTGACGGCAGCAAGAACTTCAAATTTGCTGGACGGAATAATCCCAATATCAGAAACAGCACCACTGGCAGTCCAACCCAAACCACCGGAACACTTAATTTCCACAGCGACTTCGAAACTAATCCCCTCTCGCCCTCAGGGAGTGGGGGCGAGGGAGAGCGCAAATTCAACCACACCCATCCCACCACCCCGCCCATTAGCAGCACCAGCGCCAGTGGTAAATATCCCGACGCGTTCGGCACAGCTTTGTAGGTAATACCCAGCGCAAACCACCCGACTATTGTGCCTAATGCTTCGCTTGCCGCAATCGGCGCACCTGTACTCGGCCACTGTGTCACTTGTCGCAGTGCTGTCGGCAGCCACGGCGAATACAGCACAATTGTTAAGAGATTTGCAGCGACAAACATCACCAACCTCACATCAATGGCTTGAGGTAGGGTCGAGGCATGCCTCGTCCGGTCTAAATATGCTCGCCCCATCCCAATGACAACCACCACGCCCTGCGCCAGCATCACAAACGGATAGGCATATTGTGTATATAACCCTGCCGCATTCACCAACCCCAGTGCTACTATCCACCTTATACTGGTTTTACTGGTAACTGATAACTGGTAACTGGCAGCTACCACTAGCCACATCCCCGCTGCCGCCCACATCGCCAGAAGGGCATACATCCGCGCTTCCTGTGCGTAATAAATACTGAAGCTGTTCAGTGCCACCAGTAGCGCCGCCACCAACCCCGCCGCAGTTCCGAACAATCGTCTCCCAATCGCGAAGGTCAACGCCACGCTCAACAAACTGGCAAAAACTGAAACTGACCGCAGGGCAAACTCGCTCTCACCTGCCACTCCCCGCCAAACCGCCAGCAGCCAGTAATACCCCGGCGGATGAATATCCCGCGCCGCGTTTTCGGCTATTTCGGCAAATGTCCGTGTTGCTTGAACGTAGCTGCTGCCCTCGTCGTTCCACAATGACTGTTTCCACAGCTGGTGAAACCGCAACTCCGCAGCCACCAGCAGAATCCCAACACACACCACTAAAACCCCTACAAACTGTAGTGACACCATTATTGGCGTCCGTTTATTTCCACGGACTATTCCCGCCACCGTAAACGGGGGAGGGTTAGGGAGGGGGTTCATACTCTCTTCCGCCGTTCCCGCCACGCGCTGACCACTACAAACAACGTCATGCCCACCCCAATAATTAGACCTGCAATTAGTGGCAGAATGTTTTGCATCGTGCGGTCTAAAACAGCGATGGAGTCAACGCCAAATGCTTCACCCTGAAATCCCTCAATGCTGACGGTTACAATTTGTGGCACAAGCGACGTTGCCAACCGCACACGATACCAATTCGCTTGCGCCGCTGGAACAGCATCGCTCAGCACAGTAGATGCAACGTTCCCATTAATTGTGACCGTTGGGGGTAGGTCTGTGTCACCCATCTTGACAATGACATCGGTTCCATACGCCGTGAATGCCAGTTGTTGCGTTTCAACGTATTGACCCAATTCCATCGCATCCCAGCTCTCAAGCTTTGCGCTCCGGGCTTTTACCGCCCAGCTCTCCGCCTGATGCACCCCTGCATACAACGTTGGTGTTTTCCTCGTGATATACTGTTTCATACTGTCGTAAACGGGCAGGGGGGTGAAATCCGGTTCGACCATGCGGAAATAATAAAATGCCTGATTCTTCTCGTAATCCGCCGGACGCTTGAAAAACCAGTAGCTGATGTTCCCCACCCACGGCCATTCTTCCTGCGCCCGTTGGTAGGCCAGCGGCATATACCGTGCCGCCTGTTCTTCCGTCACAATCCCGAAATTTCCATATTGCGAGGTCACGATGTCGGGGTCCTCCGGTTGCGCGTTCCACGCCGCCTCGCTGATCCAGATCGACTTATTCGCGTCACCGTTCGCCACCATCATGTCGCGGATGTACATATTCCGCGCGTAGGTCATGTCACCGGGCGCATCCGCTTGTCTGTAGGCCCGTAAAAGCCGTATCCCTGCGCCGACATCACACTGAAGCAGTCCTTCGCTCCAGCTTTACATCCGTTGCAGGAAAATAAAATCATTCAGATTGTAATCGGTCAGTGAAACCGTCGGTGACAGTGGCCCACTGATAACCACGATCTTTGGATCAACTTTCTTCAATGCCCGGTACGTCCGGCACAATAAATCTGTGTACGCCTCTGGATTGACCGGCCCTTTACCCCATTCCTCGTTTGCTTGGTTCGTTCCAAATCTGGTAATACTGGATGCGCCCTTTGTAACGTTCTGCCACCGCCACCGCGTAATCGGCAAAATCTTGAAGATCATCCGGTGGTGTTTGTCGCCGCTGTCTTGGTTCTTCGCCCGCGTCCATTTGGGTGGGTTATCCATGCCTGTATCGTAATGCGTCATACTTTTCCGCCAGATCAATATTGTCGTATTTCGCCCATGCCGAAATCGCATCCTTCTCATCAATCACGCCGTCGCCGTTTAAGTCATTGCGCCGGTCAATGAAGTCCCTCCGCCCGCTGATCTCAATGTCATCCCACGGGAACTGCTGCCGGATCATCGTGAAACCTGCCTCGGCAATCATTTGCAATTGCCGCTCGCGTTTTGCGACTTCCACCTCCTGCTGTAAAAATGTATTCACCCCGTAAGGCGATACATCGGTATGGCTGATCGGCACAATCGGCTCGGTGTTCGGCTGCATCCGCAGCAGATTGCCGCCCAGTTCCATCATGCCCCGTAATTGTGAAAAGGTGTCTTCTTCGCCCGTCAGCGACCAGAACAATTCCCACACTCGCCCGGTGCGCCCGCAGGTCGAGCAGCAGTCCGCACCCAGCAGCGCCAGCACAATTAATGCTACCCACGTCCGGCGTCCGGGTGATTTTGAAGTCAATGATTTCATCATGCCACCGATTATAGCCGCTGCCCGTCATTTTGTGCGGATCAGGTGGTCAACCGTCGGGTGAAAGTGTAATTCGGTTCCATCAACTCCCGTACAGTTACCGATTTGTCCCGGCAAAATTGGGACACATGCACCTTCTGTGCCAAGACTAAGCAAATTAAAGTGAGATAACAACGACTAGATGTGAAAGGGGACTCCATTTTTGCAATCATTGATATCTTATGCTCGAACATGGTGCTTTGCATTAATCACAAGGATGAATTCTCATGACAAAGATAAAGTTGCTTTTCCTGTTCGCCGCACTGCTTGCCTTTTCAATTATCGGCTGGCTTCCCGGTTTGGAACCAGTTCTTGCACAGATACCGAAGGTAGTATCCGTCCCCGCCAGTAATACTGAAGTCCCCGGTCTCGATGGTGTAGGTGATGAAGCCCTTGGGCCGGTGCGCCAGTCTATGAAATCACGACCCGTCGTGGCGCTAACGAAGGCGCAAAACTGAACACCAAGGTTCAATCTGTCCACACTGAAGATATGGTCTATTTCCTTTGAGCTGGGGCTGATCCTACTCAAAGTTTCCTTCGCGCTCCGTGGGAGATGCAGGCCGACGGCACTTGGATACAGCTAAGTGACCCCGATGATAAAGGCGGCGATAACAATGTATGGTACGAAGATAAATTGGCGATCATATGGCCCATCAACAATAGCATTGTAGATTTTGATGCCGACGGTTGCTTCACTGCCTGCCATCGTTCCGACGAGGGTGATCCTAAGCCCTATGGTAATAAATACACCGAGTCAGAAGGTGAAACCGGCGATATTTGGCACTGGAAATCTGTCCGCAATCTCGGTCAGGTAGATGACCAATATCTCGATAGCACCCGCTATTCTGCCGATACACCGGAAGCTGGCCGCCACAGCGACCCCAAGGATTCAGGTGGGTACAATAACAACATTAATGAAGACAAGACTGCTCCCGCTTTTATGCCTGCTGGCGACTTCCCGCACGACGGTAGCCCCGGCTTTATCCTTGAAAGCGAAGCGGTTCCGTTTGACCCATCTGTTTTCAAGCCCGGCGACAGACTCCCCGCTGTTGTCATCAGTCAAATTACGGGTGATCGTGGTGACATATCTGCGGGTTGGAAGTGGGCCAATGGTGTCTGGACACTGGAATTTGGACGCAAACTCGTGACTGGCTCGGAATTTGATGTGCAATTTGACGATATGTCTGCAACCTACTACTTCGGTATCGCCAACTTTGACAACGCTCAGGTTCGCCACGCCTTTGAAGGGGATCCTATTTCCTTCACTTTCCAGCAGTAGCGCAATGCACATTTCAAATTAGAATCTTTAGGGTGGGGAATTAATCCCCACCCATCTTTATTTAGCAGAACTTACGCAAATATCGTATTTTGTAGGGGCATAGCGCTGAGCGCGAAGCCTCCCTTCGGGACATGCCCTCTGGATTTTTCTCTCAATTGCGTAAGTCCTATTTAGATGAGTTGATGGTCAGAGCCGCCATACTAAAGTCAGGCTAAAACGCTCTACATGATCGCCTTACGCGAATTTTTCTTTATTAATCGCTCTCTTGTCCTGTTCATATATGGCCTCACCTTTTTCGTGATGGGACTGTCCATATTTCTCCAGTCGCGGCGGCACAGTCGGCTGCGCTTGGCCCGCGATCTGTACTGGTTGGCGGCCTTTGGTATTTTGCACGGCATTTACGAGTGGGGTGCACTATTCATTCCAATACAAAGATCTTACCTGTCAAAGACTTTTATAGACGTACTTCAAAGTTTACAGGTCGTAATTTTGGTGCTCTCGTTCATCTGCCTCTTGATGTTTGGTGCGGTTACACTAGACCAGCGTCATCATCGACTTAAAAAAATCGTTATCATAGTAAGTGCCGTGTGGGGCATTGGATTTGTGCTAGGACTATATCTCGAACCATCCATTGATCGCTGGCATCTCCACGCCAATATTTTCGCCCGTTACTTGTTGGCGCTTCCGGGCAGTCTTATCGCTGCCTACGGCATTCGTTATCAGGTTCAAACCAGTGTCGAACCGCTCAAGATGGGACACATATACCAAACCCTGCGTGTTGCGGGGGTTGCCCTCGTTGCATATGCTCTGCTTGCTGGCCTTATCGTACCACCCGCTCCCTTCTTTCCCGCCAGTTTGCTCAACTACTCATTGTTTGAAAATGCTCTTGGCATTCCCGTTCAGGTATTTCGCACGCTGTCCGGTTTGATTATGGCAGTCACGATCATACGCGCGTTGGAAATCTTTGAAATCGAGCTTGATCGCTTGATCGAATTGATGGAGATTGAACGTATTCAGGCTGCCGAAAGAGAACGCATTGGACAGGAAATTCATGATGGTGCAGTACAGGGCGTTTACTCGGCAGCTCTAATCATCGAATCCATCGCGCCCCTCTTGGAGACAAGTTCTGAAGCCGCCCGTCGTCTTCAACAGGCTCAGAGCGTTCTCTCTGCTGTGAACATGGACTTGCGAAGCTATATGACTTCACTTCGTGTCGAATCACCAGCCGACCCACTCATACCCAGCATGAGGAAACTTATTACAGACCCTCGCTTCCAAGGACTACTGAGCATTGAACTTGACTATGAATTTGAACCTGTCCTAAAGCCGATGCAAATACACCACATTCTTGCTATCGTGCAGGAATGTTTGTCGAACACACTCCGCCACGCGCGTGCCCGAAACTCTAGGGTTTCTCTCAAACGTGCCGTCAATGCGGTTTGTATTTGTGTAGAGGACGATGGGCGTGGATTTGTGTTCCAAAATGTTATGGCTGGTTATGGACTTCGTTCCATGCGTGATCGTGCCCGTCTTATTGGCGGTGAACTTTCAGTTGAAAGTTCACAAGGTAAAGGTACAAGAATAATTTTGAACTTACCGGAAGAGAAATTTTCATGAACATAATGTCAATCATGTTGGTTGACGATCATGAAGTCGTCAGAATGGGACTGCGCCTTGTCTTGGATCAGATTCAGGATGTAAAGGTGGTTGCTGAGGCAGGCTCTGCCGATGAAGCCATCCAATTATTTTCTCTTCATCATCCCGACATAGTCATAATGGATATTCGCATGCCGCCCGGTAACAGTGGCATTGCTGCTTGCCGCACCATAATCGAACGATGGCCCCATACCCGCGTCATCATGCTCACCTCCTACGCAGATGATGAACTCATAGGCGACGCTATCAAAGCTGGCGCTGTCGGTTACGTACTTAAACAGGCTGGTACGGGAGAACTGGTGCGCGCTCTGAGCGCCGTTCGCAATGATGAAGCACTTCTTGACCCGGCTGTCACACGCAGGGTACTCACCATGATGCGTCATCAGGAGGAAAATAAACCCGATCCGTTCAAAGAACTAACGGATCGTGAAGTTGACATCCTTCGTCTGCTCTCCCAAGGAAAGAGTAATGCCGAGATTGCTGCTTCACTGGTTCTAAGCGATAAGACGGTTCGCAATCACATCAGCGTAATTCTCGCCAAACTCCACGTACACAATCGTGTTGAAGCTGCTACCTATGCCTCTAGCAACGACATATTCAACTATCGAATATCGGGACGCACTACTAATAAATGATCCATATCTAAACAGCTTTGGCGACTAACACACCACCTTTACCTCTAGTCGGGGAATGGCGATAAGCGCGAATTCTCCCTATTGGACACGCCCACCCCGCCCCCAACCAACAAAACTCTTATGGACTGGACAGCCTGCTTCAGCACAATTGATTCACTGCCCAACGCCCCAAACTAAATTCCAACCATTTTCTATCCAGAATCATGTTGACAAATACGTATTTTTGTTCTATTCTGTATGTTGAAATTTATGTTCAATACCTTATCTCCTCTTTCTATCTCGAATCTGAAATCTTGAATCTATCATCTTCCCTATTGCCGCCATCGCCGCTGTCGCCGCCGTTTTTTTCACCGCCGCCATTGCCGCAGGTCGCCCCTTTTCCTACCGTTGCTGCAACCATTGCAGCGGCGCGAGGCCTCACCAATTTTCGCCCGGATTTGACCGTTTCAACCTGCCACGGGTGCTGCAAAACTGCAATAAAACCGTCATAATAGGCCCATTCCGCAGTAATAATCATCGAGGGACATGATGGTTGAGGTAATTGTAGAATTCGAGGTGGATGATCGTCCGACCACGCCCGCCGAAGTCGAGGACGAATATCTCGCCGAAATGCTAGAACATACAGGTGAACAAATCCGCCGGGATGTTGAGCGCAAAGTAGGCGATATGCGCTGTGCCGAACACGATAAATCGCCTCGTGTCACCGTCACTGGCACGTACGACACAGCCGCCGAGCAGATGGAACTGTCGTACCACGTGGATAGTTGTTGTCAGATGATGCTGCTACTTACCGTGCAGGCGCTTAACCACTAATCATCGTCGCCAGCCGCGTTTCCGCTCCGGCTGCTCAAATCCTGCTCAACACTGTCCATACTTTCGCCCTTGAGTAGGCGCTCAGTGGCCTCGTTGAAATCACCGCCAAGGTCTTCGCCCGTCGTCGCGGCCACCTGCTCGAACATCTTCCCCACTTCGCGCGGGTTACCACTATTGAACACATTCAACATCTCGTTCGAGTTCAGGCTGCTCAAATCCCGTCCCGGTTTCTGGATCGCCACCCTGCGGATACGGCGCACCACATCGCTACTTTGGCAGTGGGGACAGGTGTGCTCCGCTGCTGGATCATAATCCTTAATAGATTTGAAGAAGAGGGCGAAAGGACGCCCACACTGATTGCATCGGTAATCGTAACTCGGCATAATGAACCTTATAGAATCTCAGTTGAACGCGAATAATGTAGGGACGAGGTAATGTGAAAACTCCCTACGGGATACCGCATCCGCTTTTATATAACCTTAACCAATTATAATCGAAAGCTTATCCGAATGACTGTTCCCCAAGATCCCCAACCCGAACGCCGTCGTCACCCGTTGGAAGAACGTCCCGCCCCCCGACCACCGCAGTCTTCTCCCCCCGGTCGCCGCGTCAATCTTCGCATCGCCAGTGTCTCTCCGACCGTCACCTATGCCCTCATCGCTATTAATCTGCTGGTATTTGTCATTCGCGCCTTTTCCCCGCAGTTAGATGAACAGTTATTTGTTTGGGGCGCAAACAACGGTCCACTCATTTTTCAACAGGGAGAATATTACCGCCTTCTAACCGCAATGTTCCTCCACGCTGGCATTTACCGTGAATTTGGCGGCTTTGCACTCCAGAACAGCCTGCATATCATCTCAAATATGTATGTCCTCTACGCGGTTGGCCTCTCGCTCGAACGCCTCATCGGGCATGCCCGTTTTCTCATCATCTATCTGCTCGGCGGCCTGTTGGGTTCTATCTTGAGCGCGCTTCTCGGCGGAGACAACGCTTACTCTGTAGGTGCGTCCGGCGCTGTTTTCGCTATTTTGGGCGCAGAATTTGTCTATCTCTGGCATCAGCGCCGCTTGATGGGAGTAGCCGGTCAATCCCGTCGCCGTACTCTGATTGCCTTCGCTATCATCACCTTCATCGGCGGCTTCATGTCCCGTCTGCCCGGAACGAATATGCAAATCGACAACTGGGGGCATGCCGGTGGCTTAATCGGCGGTCTCATCTTGGCATGGTTTATCAGCCCGATTCTTAACTTGCGCCCGCATCCCGAAAATCCGAATGATTTACAGGGGATAGATGTTAACCCGCTCTCCAAGAACTACTGGATCGTGTCAATCTACGTGACCGGGTTGATTGTTCTGATGTTCATCGGCTACTTTCTCGCGCACCGCTAGTGCCTGCCGGGTTTGCTCCAGTTGCCATTTGAGCAGAGCCAATTGTTGAGCGTTTTCTTTGTTCTCTTGTGTCAGCCGTGTCAAGACAGTCGAAAAATGGAGCAAGATGAACAACACGAAAATCATCGCCACCAGAAACAAGGCGCTCGGCGGGTAAAAAATACCCACTAAGTTTGCCAGCGTATCGAGCAAGGGACGCGAAATACTCAAGACGATGAGCACCAATGCCGTCGCCAGCCACAGGAGCGAATATTCCTCCTTCAGCTTGCGTCGTCGCACCAGTTCCAAAACAAACAACAATGCGCCGATACCAGCTACCAATCCAAAAATCATCGCGCGGTCAAGCATGGGGCTGCTCCCAACGTTCTAGCACTATATTGAACCGAATTGTAGCGCATCTTCACCAAAAAAAGACCCGTGCCACATGGCACGGGTCTTTCGCATGTATCTGCTTTGCTGGAGAGGGTTCACTCGGCTGGGCCGCGGATGGCTTCTGCAACGAAGACCACGACCACAGCGCCTAGAACAGCCAGCAGGACACTTGGCAGATGAATGCTGCCCGTGAGTTGTGCATCACCGATGACATTCAGTAATCTAAGTACAAAGCCACCGATGATACCGCCTATCACGCCCAAAATGAGGTCGAGTGTTACTGCTATTGCCGGTCGCGTCTGTCGCCACAGGATGACGACCACGCTAACCAACGCACCGATCACTCCCCATATAACGATGTTCATCAAATCCATCACAAGCCTCCTTCACCCCAACGGGTACAGACTTCTGATACCCTCAGTGTAATCGCCAAATGTAAGAATTACGCATGAGTTGGCCAGTTATACGGTTGCCCGCTGACTCTAAACGCTACGTCGAAAAAAATATCATCAGCGTGTATAGTTCTATTCGCGAAATTGACCAATTTCGCGCAGTTGTGAATTTAAGAATAGTTAAGGAAGACCTTTTGCTACGTCGTCGTGTGCCAGATTTCGCATTAATAATTCTGCTATTTGCCCTACCGCTAATACTATTTTGGCAGCAGACACTCGGCGGACGAACCCTTATTCCTACCGAGAATCTCTATCAATTTGAGCCTTATGCCACCTATCGCGAAGTAGTCAGTGCGCCGTCCGTGCCCCATAACGCGCTGGTTTCTGACCTTGTCCTCCAGAATTACCAGTGGAAAAGTTTTATCCGCGAAAGCATTGCTAAGGGTGAAATTCCGCTCTGGAATCCACATCAATTTAGCGGAATTCCCTTCCTCGCGGCTGGTCAACAATCCACACTGTATCCGTTCAGTATTCTGTACTACATTCTGCCCCTACCCACAGCTTACGGTTGGTTCACTGTTGTCCAGTTGTGGTTGGCAGGAACATTCATGTTTCTGTTCCTGCGTGGGGTAGGGCTGCGCCGGTTTGGGGCGTTGCTCGCTGGCGCAGTCTACCAACTCAGTGGTTTTTTCGTCATCAGCGCTGTCTTCCCCATGATTATCGCCTCGGCTGCGTGGTTGCCACTCATCCTACTTGCCGTCGAGTTTATTATCCAACAACGTCCCGCATTACGTGGACGCGGCTCTACTGTTCCGTGGTTGGTAGTGGGTTCGGTGGCCCTAGGCTGTAACGTGCTGGCCGGACACATTGAAATTACCTACTATGTACTTATCATCACAGCCTATTACGCTCTCGTCCGTCTCCTATGGGAATGGTGGCGCAACCGTTCCCTAAAGTGGTTGCTGGGTCGTGGACTGTGGCTGGCGGTTATGATGGCGCTCGGCCTCGGGCTGGGAGCGATTCAAATTGTCCCGTTGTTCGAATTTGCCAGCATCAATTACCGCGATGGACGGGCATCTCTGGATCAAGTGCTGGGTTGGGCGCATCCTCCCCGTGACCTCATTCAATTCCTGATGCCCAACTTTTATGGAAACCCATCTCATCACAGCTTTTTTGATGTATTTACGGGGCAAACGGTCACGCAGTTCACCAATGCCCACGGGCAGCCCATCACCACAATTGATTGGGGCATCAAGAACTATGTGGAAGGCGCGTTGTATCTGGGCATCCTTCCGTTACTCTTAGCCTTCTATGGCTTGTTGTATCGGACTGACAGCCACGATTCTGACAAGAAACCACCCCTTCGCGCCATCTTTGCTGGATTGACTGCCATCAGCTTGACCTTCATGTTCGGCCTGCCGACCTATGCGCTGTTGTATTATGGCTTCCCCGGTATCAACCAGTTACATTCGCCCTTTCGTTGGATTTTTGCGGTGACACTGGGTGTGGCTGTTTTAGCCGGATTTGGTGCAGATGTGCTTTTTCGTAAATTCGCTGGCCTAAATTCTGAGGAACGGGTTGGTCGTGTCACGCAGTTGTTTATGGCGGGTAGTTTGGTCGCCGGAGCAGGTCTACTCACATTTCTGTTGATCTCGCGTCAATTCTTTGCCTCGTTTGAACCACTCTTTCAACGCATTGTGGATAGCATGGCGCTGGCTGAAAATGCCTTCTCAGATGCCAGAATGTTCTTCAGCTACCAATTCGCAAATTTTGGCATGCTGGGATTATTGTTGCTTGGTGTAGGCTTCGTTTTCTGGTTGGCACGACGTGGGATACGCATTCGGACCATACCGCTTTGGCATCTGCTTGCCTTTGCCTTGGTCGCGTTTGATTTGATAACTGCGTCGTGGAGTTTCAATCCTGCCAGCGATGCCGCATTGCTTGAATTTACGCCGCCCGCTATCCTGTGGCTGAAACAGCAGCCCGGCCAGTGGCGTTATACCACCGTTGATGATCCCTCGCTTGGGGAGCGTGGCAAGATCATGAACGCCAATATGGGTTGGCGCTATGGTTTGGATGATATTCGTGGCTACGAAAGCATTGTCCCTAGACAGTATGTTGATTTCATGACGCAAATTGCCCCGCAGGTGCAGTTGGATTTCAACCGTGTGGCTCCCTTATATACGGATGAGCAGTATCAGGCCATGAGCAAGGATTTCCGTCTGCGAGACGCACTTGAATCCCCGCTTCTCGCCCTGCTTAATGTGCGCTACATTATCACCAGCCGTTCCATGAATCTGAATGACTATTTACCTGCGCCCCACGATGTTCGAACTGGTGCTATACTGCTGCCTACCCAGCCCGTTTATGAAGATGAAGCTGTTCGTATTTGGGAACGCAATCCGTTCCCCCGCGCCTACGTGGCTGTTCCGACTGAAGGCGGAGAGCCAACGCTGGATTTTCAGTGGTCAACCGGTTTTGACGTTGCCATTGAGGGCGACACTGGACGCGAAAAAATCCTCCACGCTAACATCACGCCGCAGTTGCCTGCGTCGTGGTTGGTGGTTAGTGAAACTTATTTACCGGGCTGGCGGGCGTTTGTGCGCCCACGCGGTGGCGACGACCACACTGAACAACCGCTGGATGTTCAGAAAGTGATGGATAACTTCATAGGCATGAATGTTTCCCCGGCGATCACCCAAAAGTTGTTTGCTGATCTCCATGACAATCTGCCCGCAGCGCAGCGCGTTGCACTCGACAATGGACAACTCACTGTTCGTTTAGTCTACAGCCCGCCCAGTTTTCAAGTCGGTCTATTTGGCTCATTCATAAGTGCGGTTCTGTTAGTTTTTGCGGGCGGCATTTATGTGTGGCGCTTGTTTATCATCGGGGACGGGCAATCCAGCGGTGTTCAAGTGATTGCCCGCAACAGCCTCGCCCCGATAATTCTTAACTTGTTCAACCGTGGCATCGACTTTGGTTTTGCTTTTGTCATGCTGCGTATACTCGGGCCCGAAGGCAATGGCATTTATACCTATGCCGCTTTTGTTTTTATCTGGTTCGATATTTTCACCAATTTCGGTCTGAATGTTTTTCTAACCCGCGAAGTAGCGCGTGACCACAATAAATCATGGTCGTATTTTTTTAACACCAGCGTGCTGCGCTTCTTGTTGATCGTGGTCGGCGTCATTCTTCTCGTTATTTTTCTCTCGCTTCGCAAGAGTGCGAGTGGTACACAGCCTCTAACCCACGAAGCGGTCGTCGCCATTATTCTGCTCTACATTGGTCTCCTACCTAACAGCCTGAGCGCGGGCATGTCCGCCCTATTTTACGCCTTCCAGAAAGCTGAATATCCGGCTGCCATTTCCACAGTTTCTACAATCTGCAAAGCGCTGTTTGGGCTAGTTGTACTGATCTCCGATATGGGTGTCATCGGTTTGGCAGGCGTTAGCATCCTTACCAATACGATTACGCTGGCCATTATGTTATGGGTTGGTAAGGAATTGTTTGGGCCAGCCACAGCTGGTAAAAACGGTCGCACGCTGCAACCCGACCGCTCCCTGATACGGGGTATGGTAGGAGAGGGCTGGCCGCTCATGCTGAACCATTTCCTCGCTACCATCTTTTTCCAGATTGATGTAGTCATCATCCAGTATTTTCATGGCGATACTATGTTGGGGCAGTATGGGGTAGCCTATAAGTGGATTAGCGCCTTGAATGTCATCCCCGCTTTTTTCACAATGGCGCTGTTGCCGCTCATGTCCAAGCAGGCGCACGAAGACCGCGCTGCCCTGAAGCGCAATTATGGGCTGGCTATTAAGTTGCTTATCGGAACGGCGCTTCCAATAGCAGTGTTGTTCACCTTCCTCGCCTACGCGCTGACAGGCCTGCTAGGCGGGCGGGAATTTTTACCGGATGGGGCAATTGCTACCCAACTCATGATTTGGAGTATTCCCATTGGTTGGATCAACAGCCTGACCCAATATGTTCTGATTGCTCTTGATTTACAGCGTCGCATAACCCGCGCATTTGTAGTAGCCGTCGGCTTCAACATTATCAGCAACTTGCTGCTAATTCCGCCCTACGGATACCGTGCCGCCGCATTGACCACCATTGCCTCGGAACTAATGCTCCTCATCCCGTTTGCGCTGCTCCTGCGCGCCCCGTTGGGAAATATCAACTGGGTGAGATTGCTCTGGAAACCGCTCGCTGCTGCTGCTGTCATGTTAGCCATCTTACTAGTCGGCTGGAATATTCTGCCTGTCTTGGCGTTAATGGTGGCAGTCGTGATTTATGTCGTCGTGTTGGTCGCGCTTCGCCCGCTGAATGCCGACGAACTGGAACGTCTCATGCCACTTATTCCATCTAAAGTGCGTGGTGTCATTTTCAGGAATAGTGTGGCTTAGTTTAGGATAGTGTTTCACCTTCGCGGCGCACATCAGCGAACACGCCACCACTGATGTGTACTAACTGTTGCAATGTTACGCCAAAGATGGCATTGCTCGAACCACCAGCCGGATAGATCTGCTCGTACTGTTGTAGTGACTGGTCCAAATACACGGCGCGTGGCTTCGTGCGGTGCGCCAAAGGCGGCACGCCACCCGGTGCATAGCCAAATAACTCTAGGCATTGTTCTGGGGTAGCGAATTTGACCTGCTTGCGTCCCACATTGAATAGCACAGCTAATTTCCGGTCATCTACACGTTGGTCACCACTGGCAATGACTACCACTGGCTGATTGTCTATCACAAAACAAATACTTTTGGCAATCTGTCCCAACGCGCAACCAATCTCATCGGCAGCTAATTGGGATGTTGCGGTGGAATTGTCAAAAAACCGTATGCGTATATCTAATTCAAATCCATCTAACACGGACTGCACATGGTCGGGAGTAAGAGCTTCCAATTCTTAGCCTCTCAGTAATGGATATGAAACGTATTTTACAGGATAGACCGCACAACCCCAAATGTTAAGAGTTTTGCACCGCATCTTAAAGTTTTCTACAATAACGCACCTTTTGCACTTCGGAGTTTTTCATGCAATCTGGAAGTTCCAATAGTATATTTAGTAATAACTGCACCCTTGAAATCGTACTGGGCGACATCACCCAGCAGGACGTAGACGCTATAGTTAATGCGGCCAACTCATCACTTCTTGGAGGGGGTGGTGTTGATGGGGCAATACACCGGGCTGCTGGCCCCGAACTACTGGCCGAAACTCGCACGCTTGGCGGCTGTCAAACAGGTGATGCCAAGATTACGCATGGGTATAAACTAAAAGCCCGCCACGTAATCCACGCAGTCGGGCCGATTTTTCAACACCATGACACGGATGTCGCAAAACTTCTTGCGAGTGCCTACTTACGCAGTCTCGAACTAGCGACCGTGAACAATCTCCAATCAGTAGCGTTTCCCTCCATTAGCACCGGTGCCTATGGCTACCCGGTAGACGAAGCCGCTCCAATTGCGTTGACTACAGTTCGGGATTTTCTCGCAGCTTCCGAGACTTCGATTCGTCTAGTGCGGTTCGTTCTCTTTGACGGGACGACATTTCGCGCCTACCAAACACTTCTATCAAAACTCAGTATTCAGTAAAACATACCAGTCGATCAGAATGGTGACCAAGTTCTTGTCGTTGTCTTTATGCTGCAATCAAATTACTATTCGGTCGTGAGAGCCTGCAGCATCACCAGCACATTTTGAAAGCCCTTGAAATCTCCCGCAGAAACGGCTTTGCGAATCCGCGCATCAATTTGATCGGCGCTGGCAAGCACTTGTTCGCGTTTGCTATCACCATTGTGGGTCAAATAAATGCGAACAGCTCGCCGGTCTGCTGGATCGGGCCGTCGTTCAATCATGCCCTTGTTTTGTAACTTATCGAGTATGGGCGTAAACGAAGTGGCTGCTCTGCCTACAGCACGGGCTAATTCCGATGCATGTTGCCCGTCAGATTCGTAGAGAGCACGCAAGATGTACCATTCAATCACTGTTAAATCTAGTGGTTCAACTACTTGTCCATATACCTGATCGAGATTCCTCAGAGCTACATCGAGGTTGCACCAGATGCTACCATTGAAGCGCAGGGAGTGTGTTTTTGAGTCGGTCATAATTGCCTCGCTTTTTTAAGACACCTGTGCACAAAACAGGCGTTCGTAAACCACAATAACTATTTTTTCACAGAAAGTGTAACAACCAGATCGCCCAGCCCTAACTGGTCACCTGAATTGATTAAGTAGGGTGTTTCTGGTTTCAATCGGGTGCCATTAAGGTATGTTCCATTGATGGAGCCGAGGTCGAGTATATGTAATTTCTCTTGGAGTCGTACGAAAGCGGCATGGCGACGTGAAACACCTTTCTCCAGTGCTTTCATTTCTGCCAAATCTACATCGGGGATATAACTGCTGCGACTATCTGAGCGCCCTATAACGAGTCCATTAGTTTGTGACAGCTGAACCTGCAAATTAAGTCCGGAACTATCCGTAGCTTGGATGAGCAATGTGCTGTCTAGATTTATCCCGCTTTTAGGCGAACCTTCATCCTGGATGATTTCCATCGAACACTTCCACACTAGAATATCTTGACATCCTATATTAATTATAGTTTATACAAAAGAAGCTTATATTAGTAAATAAGTAATAAATCATTAATTTCATTTTCTTGTGCTATATATCATACACTGTGTAATGTAATTCGAAATATATCTAGCGTCCAAACATGGTAATTTTTACTAAATTCATTTATTTTTAAACCTTAACCTCAATAAATGATAAAAAGTGTGTAGAATATTACAAATGAAATTAAAATGCGGTCAAATTTGATGTGTGCCCATGATACCATATTACGTCATGTTTTTACCAGCAAATCGCATATCAGTTTTTATGAATTTGCCGATAAATACATTACAAAAACGAAATAAAAGTCTCATAGATCATGGCGCTCTTTTGGTAATAGAATAGAGTCATATCAATCATCAGACAATTGAGGGGAATGTTTTGTTATGATCATCAACTATAAGGATGTTGCGCCTTTTTTTCGCAATGGGCGGTTATATCTGCCAATGAAAACTGTTGAGATGCTCACTGATGTTGGATTAAGTGCCGAAATATCACAAAATGCATTGAACGGACTTGATCTAGCGGATCATCGTGAGCAGATTGCTGTGATAAGCAAAGCACTTGAGACTTTGTTGGAAAATATGGAAGAAAATACTCGAGAATTCCATGCCTTGAATTCTAGCGAAACCCGCTTTTTGCTCACCGGAAAACCGTCACCTGTCTAAGTCCGCACACTCGTCCGGCGCTTCAAACGTTCCCTAAATTCTGTTGTTGGTTGCCACTTGCCCGAATCGGGATGGTCACTTGCTGCCAAACTCAACAATATATGCCGATCAGATTCGCTCAGGTAATAAACCAAATAGTTTTTTCCTGACTCGAGTACGATGTGATCAGGAAGTAGGCTCTTGTGTAAAAAAAGTTTAGTTCCTGCCGCAGTGTCAAATTCCCAGGCTTTCCAAAACATCCAGGTAGGAGGTGGCTGTTTGATTGCGCGCAAAGTGGCAACTTGGATTGGCAACCGCGCATAGCGCCGCGCACGTATTATGAGCATAAATGCAAGACTAACCAGTCCCGCTATGCCGACCATCCAGAAGCTTCCAACAAATAAGCTAACTATGAAGGAACGAAGCAGCATTATTCCCGGAACCATGAGAAGCAAGAGTGGGACGAGGGGCTCAGTTACCAGTTCACGCCATTGGGCGCTGTGAAGTTTGCCCGTGCGGTTGGCTAACAACCATTCCTTCACAACCGGAGAAATGTTTTCTTTCTTTTCGGTTTCGGGCTGTACCCCCATCTTATTTCCACCATTCTTGCATCAATAGGATATCGGTAGGGGGAGTCTAACTGATTGCTTTCGTATTATCTACTACAACACGTTGAGCACGGTTGCTTGCTTGCAGTATGAATACACTGATTAGAATAAGCCCGCCGCCTAGCAATTCTGTGCCTTTCATATTTTCCCCTAGGAAAATGAACGCAAACACCGACGTGAGGATGGGTTCGATCGTCCCTAAAATCGATGCGCGTGTCGCACCCACCTTTTGAATACCGCTGGTCAGGAAAAAAACAGGCAGAACCGTACTAAGTGCTGCCATTGCCAGCATAGATAGTATGATTTTTGGACTGTCAGCGGAATTGAGGGTGGCTAGGGGCAGCGATAATCCTGTTGTCACGATATTATCTGCTAAACTATTGCCAGAAATCTGGGCTGCGCGAATTGGAATAATTAGCAGAAGCACTAGGAATGCGCCCGCGACACTCCATGCGCTTCCCTGTGCCAGCGCAGTCTGGCCCTTAAGGAGCCTGCCGCTCAACACAAAGTAGATCGCAACAACCAGTGCATTAAAAAGTGCAAGTAGCACCCCTTGAATGCTGCCGCTGCCTAATCCTGCCGCAAAGTCTGGCGCAGTGATGAAAATACCCGCTATGGTCAAACCGAGTGCCGCCCAACCTGTCAAGGGTAGGCGTTCGCCCATCATCGCCGAAATGATTGCAACCATTGCTGGATACGTATAGAACAATACCACATACGTTCCGGCGGGCAGGCGCTCAAAACCCCAGAATGCGGCTACAGCCGCTACCGCAAACAATGTGCCAATTGCTAATAATCGCCCCTTCGGTAATGCCTTATAGGAATCGGACGAGGTTTTCTTCATGAAGCGTATCAGGAGCCAGAAAATCGGTACGGCTAGTCCAAAACGCCACGTTGCAACATCCAACGAATTTAACCCGGCAGCCTGAGCCGTTTTGACCCATATTGGAAGTAGCGCATATCCCGTAACAGACAAGAGTATAAATACTGCGCCGTCTCGTTCATCTTTAGTCATCAAGGTATACTTTCATTGGGAATAATGCCGCACTATTCTTTCCATCGTACAAGGAGGCACTTTTTCTCGGACGCCACCGTTGTTTCGTGTTCCGTTTTACACATTTGCCCAATTTAATCGGACGCGAGACTCGCTGAAAGGGTGGCTGTAATGTCGGATTCACTTCGCTGACGCATGTTGAGTAATACCACACTAAAAAGGATGAGCAGACCGCCTATTATCTGAATTGAACTCAACGTTTCCCCACGTAGCAGAACCGCCCAGATTAGCGTCAATACCGGTTCAATCATGCTGACAATCGCGGCGCGAGCAGCACCAAGTCGGTTGAGGCCGGCATAAAAAGTGATAATTGGCAAGATGGTTGAGATGAGAATCAATCCAGCCAGACCTACCCATACCCCTATGTTGGGTGGGGGTAGAGGGCCACTTTCGCCTGCAAACCGAATTCCAGTGACAAGCACTACGAACAGCAGAGAACCGGTAATACTCCACACGCTGGCACTTGTGAGGTTCCGCGCCCCACGTAGCAACCGCCCACTCAGCAAAATATACGCTGCATAGCTGGCAGCATTGCCGAGGACGAGTATTACACCCAACGGATCAACGCCCTCAAAACCCTTAAATATGTTCGGTACTGTTAGCGCCACCCCGATCAATGTTAACCCCAACGCGAACCAGCCCCTACCGGATAACCTCTCACCAAATAACAGGCTGCCGAGCGCAACCATCGCGGGATAGGTGTAGATGAGCACTGTATATAGCGAGACGGGCAGGCGTTCCAAAGCGTAGAACGCCAGTGTGGCGACCACTCCAAAGAGTACTCCCACGGCCAACAATTTCACGCGCGGTATAGGTGTAGGCTCGTCAGCAGATGATTTTGAACGCGATACAAGAATGTACAGCCAAGCCAGCGGCGCCGCCAACACAAACCGCCATGTCAGAATATCCAGCGGATTGCCCATGCCGTTGTCGTAAACGATTTTGGTGAAAATCGAAAAAAACGAATATCCGGTTGCAGATGTAATAATCAACAGCAACCCGTCACGCTGCGAGCGGGTCATAATTATCCTGGTTGCAAAAATGTCTCACTGAGTAATAACGCATCACTATATATGAGACTTGATGAAGCAGGGAGTGCCAGCTAGTGCCACCCGGATGAACAAACCACTTGCCTTGGTCGTATTGCATCCTAGGAATTGCTATCATTCAACCGCAGACGAATAAGTTTTACATAAAAGGATCGAATATTATGAGCAGTGAACAAACCACCACCGCCACATCAAATGAATCATCAACCGCCCCTAACGAAGCACCAAAATCACCGCCCTTAGTAGAGACGCCACCGGTTCAAACGCAGCATGAACTTAAGCTGGGCAAACGCGCCATTCGCTACGATGTGACCGCCAGCCTGATGCCGCTCAAGAACGCGGCGGGCGAAATTGAGGCCCAGATCTTTTTTACGGCCTACACCCTCAAACCGTCCCCTAAACCGGAAGCGCGTCCCCTAACATTTGTGTTTAATGGCGGGCCGGGTTCTGCCTCAATCTGGTTGCACCTTGGCGCGTTAGGCCCCAAACGTGTCAAAATGCAGGACGAGGGCTGGATGCCTGCGCCGCCTTATAAACTAGTTGACAATCCTGACACATGGCTTGACCAAACCGATTTGGTGTTCATTGACCCCGTAGGCACTGGCTATAGCCGCGCTGCCAAACCGGACCTAAGTAAAAAGTATTGGACGGTAAAGGGCGATATCGAGTCAGTTGGCGAATTCATACACCTGTACTTAAGCCGCTACGAACGCTGGACATCCCCACTATTTCTTTGTGGCGAAAGTTATGGCACGACTCGTTCGGCTGGCGTCGCCGGTTATCTCATTGACAAGGGCATCGCCTTCAACGGCATCGTCCTGATATCGACTATCTTGAATTTTCAGACGGCAGAGTTTGAACGAGGCAACGATTTGCCCTACGCCCTCTTCCTGCCTACCTACACCGCAACTGCTTGGTATCACGGCAAACTGCCACCGCTTTTGCAAAAAAAGCCTCTAGCTGCGGTTTTGGAAGAAGTCGAAAATTGGGCGGAAACTGAGTACAGCCTGGCGTTGATGAAGGGCAACCGCCTCAGTACAAACGAACGGCAGTCAGTCATCAGCAAATTGGCGCACTACACAGGATTGGATGTGGAATTTGTGGACAACAGCAACCTGCGTATCCACATTATGCGCTTTTGTAAGGAACTCTTACGTGATAAGAAAAAGACCGTCGGACGCCTTGACAGCCGCTTCATCGGCGTCGATGCTCAGGCCGTGACCGAAATGCCCGACTTTGACCCGTCCTACCTCGCCATCTTGCCGCCGTACACCGCCATGCTCAACCACTATGTGCGTTCGGCTCTAAAATACGAATCCGATGTAGAATATCATGCGCTCAGCATGGACGTGAATGCCGCGTGGGAATGGGAACGCGGTAAATACCCTGACACCAGTGAGGCCCTCCGCAGCGCACTCGCCAAAAACCCATTTATGAAAGTATTTGTCGGCCGTGGCTACTACGATTTGGCGACACCGCATTTTGCCGCCCAATACACGCTGACTCACATGGACATTGATCCCAGCGTAGAAACCAATATTGAAACCGCTGATTATGAGGCAGGGCATATGTTTTATTTGGATGTGAAAGCCTTGGCGAAACTCAAAGGTGATGTCCAGCGCTTCATGAAGAAAGCTGGGGCATGAGCGTAAAATCAGTTTAGCCGCCCGCGCTCACGGATTGGAGCGTCTTCAAGAGGGTTGATACCTTCTGTGAATCCACCATGCTGTCCGTACGTGCGGCGCTGCCGAAGTGATACACATCTGCTTGCACCATCGGCACGTAATCGGGCAGTTGCTCCAGCGTGAGGTTGCCCGAACTCACGAACTCAAACGAGTCCCCATACGTTTGAATCCACTTTCTCAGCCCCTCCTGTCCCTCCCACGCTGTTGGGGCTGGGCCTGCCGTCAATACGCGCGGTATCACCCCTACCAACGCACTCAATGCGCTTTCCGGATTGCGACTCATATCTAGTGCGCGGTGCAGCGTGACGGGCAGTGGTGCAGCTTGCCGCGCGATCATTTTCATTACCGGTACATCAAGATCCCCCCTTGCCGTCTGCGCCCCGAAAACTATACCCGCGATAGGCAGCGACTTGAGGTCTTCAATATCCTGTAAAACCGTGTCTAGCTCCTCAGTCGTGTAGATAAAGTCACGGGCATGTGGTCGGACAATGACATAAGTGGGAATACTGACTGCTCGGCATATGTCAACCACCACCGAGAACACGGGTGTCAATCCGCCTAGTGCCAGTTCGCGCGAAACTTCCATGCTCTGTGCGCCGCCCTCAACCACTTGGATGGCATCGGCTACCGTCGTGACCGCTATTTCGAGAGTGGGTTGTGTCAACTTCATGGACGGAATTGGAGAACCCCGCGCTTGCCGTTTACCCGCCACCGCGCGTCAATGCTGTCCAGTTGCTCGGCCAGCCCGGCTTGCAGGCCAACCACAGCGTCACTTTTCATGGTTCGCAGCGTCAACAATGGAGACGGGAAATAATCAGTCACTTCCGCGTACGGCGTTTCCGGCGGCCACAGCGCATCGTCCACCATCCGTCGGTAATTCAAGTCCCCTTTGCTAATGACCAGCGCGGCACCTTTCAAAGCGTCGTACAAGCGGGCAGGTAACTCGCGCAGCAGGTAGGGGCTGTTCCAAAAGAAATCGGGAGCGAGTATCAAACGTCCTTCATCGAATGCATGACGCAGGCGTCCACCCAGCGCCGCCGCTTTGAACCCGTGTTCCTCTGAGGTCATATGGTTGAACATAATATGCATATCAGGCACAGTGGTATCACTGACAAACGTGGGGTGCATCTTGATATGAAAGGTCACCCGGCTCACCCCCAGATCAAACAAGGCATCCGCGAGCGCCAGATCCATCGCCAACTCAGTGCCTGTATTGTCCGCAATAAAATGCACCGCACCCTTCGTTTTCATCAGGTGTTCGACAACTTGCTGGTCGTCATTCACCAATAAATCCTCATGACTACCGCTGCTGCCGTGCGCCAACGAAGATTGAAAACTAAGGTCTATACGGTTGCCCCATAAATCGAGATGAATGAGCGCCAATAGCCGCTCATCCAGTGGTTTGTCGCGCAGCGCCAGCGCTTCATCCAGCAGCGTCCACAATCCCTCGCTGCCCATCTCCGCCGCCTTTTTCGGCCAGAAGGGGTCGCGTCCCGTTTCCCACCAGCGCACAGCCTGAACGATGTGACGATAAGCCGCGATTTCCGCAAAGAACCAATCTGTATGTTGCCATGTGTGCCCGGCGTGTTCGCGGAAGCTACGTTCCCACAATTCATAGTCTGGCGCGAATGGGTCAAGCCGCTGAACAGGATCATTTGCTTCGATTGCAAGTGCAAGTTGTTCGAGTGTTTCGTGAATGCTGGCAGAATAATCCGGATTGAGTGCCCGTATCTCACGGATATTTGCGGGAAGGCGGCGGGACATGGTGTCGTGCGCGAAGGCATTGCTGTCGTCGGTGAGTATCATAGGCGGTCTGGCTGTCATGGCTTGTATCCTGCTGTGTCGAAAACAGGATGAAATCATAGAAGATTTTTTACTGATGTGCCAATTGGAATCGCGCACCAAGGGGCACTAGCGGAAGGCCCATTAAAACATAAGGGCGCAGCGTGCTGCGCCCGTTTATCCAAACACCGAATTGGTCAAATCGCAACTGTTGCTGCTGCGCCCATTCGTTCCTTGAGGAACGTTTTGACCACATGAACGGGGATTGCAAAGCCCACGTCCGGGCCGGTTATCATAGTATTGATTCCCACCAACTTTCCCATCGAGTCAATTAATGGCCCACCCGAATGTCCGGGGCGCATGTGCAGACTGAGCGCAATCCATTCCCGGCCCGGTTGCATCTGTCCCATTTCTGGTAGATGAGCGCCGATTCCGATGACCACCCCCGATGTGACGGCACCTTGTACACCCCACGGGTGTCCTACTGCCATTACCCACTGTCCCGCTTTTAGTTTGCGTGAGTCGCCTAGTTCAATCGTGGGTAAATTGTCCGCTTGTACCGCCAATGCGGCTAGATCAAGCTGGTCATCGGATGTAATCACTTGTGCAGGCAGTTTGCGCCCGTCTGGCAGGGTGACATCGAGCTGATGGTGGCCGCGAATAACATGGGCATTGGTGATAATCAGACCATCACTATGCCAGATCGTTCCCGCGCCCGCACCTTGCCCATTGCTGATCTGCACGAGGCTTTGGTGAACATGGTCGATGCGGTTTGCAAGAGCATCGTTAAGTTGTTCAATCGTTGATGAATTTTGTGTCATGGTTTCCTAATTTACCACCAGAGAACAACGAAAAGGGGTACTGCATTGCCCTCTTTGTCTTACGTTTAATGGTATTGATAGCGATCTATTTTCGACACCCAAACTCAGATTGGATTCCCCCTCTCCAATACATTGGAGAGGGGGACAGGGGGTGAGGTTTTTGAGTTCGCCATAATATCCTTATGAACGTTCCCCAACCGTAACCGATACGTCTTGAAGCTGGCCGCCGCGCACGATTTTGGCCGTGACGTTGCTACCGATCTGGACACTGCCCAACGCGCCTAACAGATCTTCCATGTCTTCGACGGTGTGACTGCCCAACGCTACGAGCGTATCGCCCATGAACAGACCGCTCTTTTCTGCTGGACTGCCCGCTTCGACCGAGACAATCAGTGCGCCGGTCTTTTGTCCCAACGACTCTGCCAGCGACTGCGATAGCTTGGCGGGCTGCACGCCCACCCCCAAATACCCGCGCCGCATCTTTCCGTGTTTGAGCAGATTGTCTACGACATACTGGATTGTTGGTGTTTGTACCGTCAGACTGACACCGCGCATCAAACCGGACGAATTGAGTCCGATAATTACGCCCGTTGGGCTCACCAACGGCCCGCCGGAAAACCCGGGATACATCACCACATCGGTTTGGGCAAAGTATTTGTTCTCATCTTTCCGGTGCATCAGAGCGCTAATAACACCCAGTGTGGCCTGAAGATCATCGCCGGGGCGACCAACCGCCAGCGCCAGATGCCCGACACGCACCGTGTCTAGCGCCGCCCATTCCGGAACGCTCAAGCCGCTGGCATCCGCGCGTAGAACCGCAATATCGGAATTGGGGTCACGGCCTACCAATGTCCCGCCAACGGTCTTTCCGTCTGGTAGGCCAATCTTGATGCGGTCTTCGTGTTCTACCACATGGTGCGACGTAACAATGACACCGTCAGCTGACCAGATCACGCCCGAAGCGGCCATCCGGCGGCGTGCTGCTACCGTTACAATGCTTTTGCCGGCGCTTTCGACTGCGCCCGCCATCGAGTCAGATAATGTTTGAAGGACATCGGACATGAGAAACTCCTTGTGCGTTTAGCTCTTGGCTAGCAGGTTTCAATGTTGATTTCAATTTGCAACGTTATCATCGCACAGGCCATCGTGGAACGCATTCAACTTGTGGGCAGGCAAGGACTGAACCAATGGTTAGGGAATGTTACAACATGCTAGTGTTTGACCGCCGGTTTGCCAACCCAACAGCATTCGTAGCCCGACGTATTTACCTAACCATTTTCAAACCAAATTCAATCTATATTATAATTGACAGGTAAAAACATTTGTGCTATTCTTGGGTTGGTAGTGGTCACTGGTAGCACCACACTAAACGGTGGACATCAATTTTGGCTAAAAATAGCAGATAACTTGATCCTATTTGGTCTCTTAAGCCCCCTCCCTAATGCTTTGGGGAGGGGGTTTGGGGGTGGGGACCATGATAAAGTCCTCCTCCACCACTTAATACAGTGCTACCTGGTCACTTGGTACGTGATAATTGTATTAACTTCGAATACTTTCAGGTGTGGATGTAGGGACAGGGCGCGCCGTGTCCCCAGCTGAAAACAATAACTATCACGTACTTTGCCGTCACCAGCCTAGTGCCAAGATCTTTTCACACCCGACATCCACGACTTGCTGATAACTGGTGTTGGGTAACTCTCTTTGCAGCAAACGTTGCAGCGGCACACCCCGTCCCTCGCTGCTGCAAAACAGTGTTGCCGAATCTGCCGCTGTCGCCGCCGAAAAATTGAGACCCTTACCATGATATGATTTACGTATCGTCTAAAGATACGCCTCAAAAACATCATGAAATCATTTATTGCGCCTCTTTCTGTGGAGGACTGTAAGCAGCGGCTCATTGAATTGAATAAGGTTGGTTGGTTTGGATTGACCACAAAGGTCAAATTTGTGCAATTCGATGCCAGTACCTGGGAATATAAAATATGGAAGACACAAAGGAGTACTCTTTTTTCGAATCACGAAACTACCTTAGTAGGTATGCGTGGGAAATTAATGACTCGCGATGGGATTTCGGCTCATGTTACCGGTCAATTTTACACTGGGCAGTTTTATAAATTTCTCTTTTGTGTCTATGCCCTTTGTTGTGTTCTTATATTGATTAGTAATAAGCCGGGATCGCTTTTCTTTGTAACATGGTTACTTGGTCTAATGGGATTTGGTTGGTTGTTGGTGTTCTATTGGCGCAATAAGTTGGAGGGCATTATTGAGCGAAAGCTGATGGGAATAGAAAAAGGAAAAAAGAAAAAGGCTAGGTAACTCCTAGCCTCTAACGTAAACTACTAATTGTTCTACCGCTCGTTGATGACAGTGAAAATCATCGGCCGTCGTCGTGTCTCGTTGTACAGAACGCGACCAAGACTATCCTGTAGCTTGTCTTTTCGACTACCGTTGGGGTTGTTCATGATGACATCGCTAACGGTGTTTTTGATAAGATCAACCAATTCGTTAGCTTCTTTAAGATACACGAACCCGCGCGAAATGATCTCTGGATCGCGAACCAGATCACCACTCTTTTTATCGACAGTAACGACGACCATCATGAAACCATCACGTGCAAGCACTTCACGGTCCCGAATAACTGCGGGGCCGATGTCACCCACACCTCCTCCGTCGACAAATACATACCCACCCGGTATGCGCTCACCGACACGTACCCCGTTACGGTCTGCTTCGATGACGTAGCCGTTTTCGACCACGAAGATCTTGTTGTGAGGAATTCCACACTCCATTGCCAGCTTGGCATGAGAGCGTAGGTGGCGCAGTTCACCGTGAACGGGCAGGAAATACTGGGGGTTCGTCAAACTGATCAGTAGGCGCATTTCTTCCTGTCGCGCATGTCCCGAAACGTGCACCTGCGCGATAGGATCGTATATCACATCTGCACCCCGTTGGAACAATCGATTGATTGTCCGGCTGACTGACTCTTCGTTGCCGGGAATGGTGTGAGAAGATAGCACGATGGTGTCGCCGGGTTTGACGTCCAACTGGCGGTGACGTCCGGTAGCCAAACGCCCTAGTACTGCTGATGGTTCACCCTGTGCCCCGGTCACTAGAATAACCACTTTGTTATCCGGTATTTGGCCGATCCGGTTAATGTCGAGGAACATGTCGTCGGGGATACCAAGTATCCCTAAATCGCGGGCCATTTCGATATTTTTCGCCATGCTGTGGCCGGCCACAGCTATGCGCCGTCCATACCGTTCGGCAGCTTTCCCTACCTGCTGGATGCGCGAGATGAGCGACGCGAAAGTGGCGACCATGATGCGCCCTTTGGCGTTACGGAAAACCTGATCGAAAGCAGTATCAATCACACTTTCTGATGGTGTCCAACCGGGTTGGTCGGCGTTGGTGCTGTCGCCCATTAGCAAGAGTACGCCTTGTTTTGAGAAGTCTGCCAGTTTGGCGTAATCTGGTTTCTTCCCGTCAACTGGCGTGTTGTCGAATTTATAGTCTCCGCTATGGACAACCAAACCGTACGGCGTGTGGATAGCGAAACCCACACAATCCGGAATACTGTGGCAGACATGATAACTATCCACGGTGAAGGGGCCGACTTTCAACGTATCACCGGCTTGAAAGACATGAATGGCGCTAGCTTTTTCCAGTTGTGATTCTCGCAGTTTGACGCGAATCAACCCTGCTGTTAATGGGGTAGCCCAGATAGGCACACCGGGGAAAGCTTCGACGATATGCTCGGTCGCACCAACATGATCTTCGTGACCATGTGTATAAAGGATACCGTGAAGTTTAAGGTCTTTGCGCTCGAGGAGATATTTGAAATCGGGGATTATGTAATCTACCCCGAACATATCGTTTGCTGGGAACATGATGCCTGTATCAACGATAATCGCATCGTTGCCAAGCTCAAATACGGTCATATTTTTGCCGATTTCCCCTAGGCCGCCGAGGGGGACAATACGTAGTTTAGGTTGTTTTGCCATAGGTTAAAACACAATCAACCGGGCGCACCTGCTGGCGCTCGGTTACTTCCTTTCTGTGGGTGTTATTTTAGAATACACTCAAAAACGGTTAAACAGGTCTGGTAATAAATGAAGTATTTTCGGGGTGCAATATTTTTCGAAATTGTACCATAAAATTTGTTTATGTGTTAGCCTATGTTTGACGCGGTACATAACAGAGTGGCTAACTGTTGTAAATCGGGACCTAGTTCTTATCGGGTAATTCAACCGATGCTACTATGACATACGGAAAAAAGCGCTCAGGCTTCGGAGTAATACTTCAGACGAATCGGCCAATTCGGAAAACAAATCTGAAAGTATCCCCACCCATCAAATGTTTGGATTGTCTCGATTACTTTGTTCTGGTCGTCGCTTGCAAGGTCATTGTAGAAAGGCAAACGAAGCAAACAATCACCTAGTCTCTCCGTGACCGGGCAGTCGCCCTGCTTTCCACCGTAGTGCTGCCCCATATCTGAAAGGTGTAATGGCAAATAATGGAACACACTCAGAATATCATGGGCTTTGAGATGATTGATGAGATTTTGACGCGATTGCAGGGATGGCATCACGATATAGAAAACATGATACGCCTGCTGACAATGATTGGGAACTGTGGGCAACTGAACGTCATGACTGTCCGCCCACACTTGCAAACCGGCATTGTATGTTTCCCAAATTTGCTTTCGTTTCGATTGGATGTTGTTATGATCCTCCAATTGCGCCAGCAGAAAAGCAGCTAGGACTTCGGAAGGAAGATAGCTTGAACCAATGTCCACCCAAGTGTATTTGTCTACCTGCCCACGAAAGAAGCGGCTTCGATTGGTGCCTTTCTCGCGAATTATTTCAGCTCTTTCGATGTACTGAGGGTCACTAATGAGCAGTGCTCCACCTTCACCACAATGAAAGTTTTTTGTTTCATGAAAACTCTGGGTCGCCATCACTCCGAATGTGCCGAGATTCTTACTTTTGTATTGGGCGAAAAGACCGTGAGCGTTGTCCTCTACCACGGGAATATGATGGTGATTAGCGATTTCCATTATGGTGTCCATTTCACATCCGACACCACCATAATGGACAACAAGAATAGCTTTAGTACGGGGTGTTATAGCTGCTTCCAACATGGTTTCGTCAAGATTGAGCGTGTCTGGACGAACATCAACAAATACTGGATGAGCGCCTCGGAGTACAAATGCATTTATGGTCGAGACAAAGGTAAAATCAGGACAGATAACCTCATCGCCGGGTTGGATATTTAGCAAAATAGCAGACATTTCAAGTGCGTGAGTACAGTTGGTTGTGAGTAATGCTTTTTTGACACCAACAGATTCTTCTAAAAGCTTGTGGCATTGCTTCGTATAATAGCCATCACCGGAGATGTGACCACGATGAACAGCATCCGAAATATAGTAAAGTTCTTTGCCAGTAAAGCACGGGCGGTTAAACGGTATTGGCATGTTTCCATCCATTACTCACATTCTTAGATATGTGTGCAATTATTATGATAAGATCTGATCGGGCATAGTACCGTTTAGGTCTGTTTTTTTGCCAGATAGCAGATTTCTTTACAAAATTATTGCTCGAGATACCGTACACGAAGGGCATCGTGCATTTGGTGTACGATGTTCAAAACCAGATCAGGTCGATGTTCCCCCGGTGATCCACCCAGCTCCAAAAAGGCATTCTTGAGTATTTTTCCCCAGTTGCCCGTACTCTTAAGTTTAGGATCTGCTATGAACTGTTTGATGGTCTGAGCACTATGACCGTGAGGTGGTTCCAACATGCGAGCCATACTGACGTAAACATCGTCAATATCACGTGGAGGAATATTGACATCAATATCAAATAAAGCGCGGTGCATAAAGATACGCTTCTTTTCGTAAAATTCGGCAAGAGTCATATGGTCACCAGTTGCAGTCGTAATAACGACGTCTGTACATACTTTGTCTGAATCATCTTGAATAGCCGTATAGGTAGTGGTGTCTAGAGGTCCGAGAATTGACCACATGTCTCTGTTTTCATACATTGGTTCAAGGTCACAACCATATTTACGGAAGTAATCTTCAATCAAAACGTGGCTATATTCAAAATCAATGAGAACGGCAGCCATACGCGAAGCACTTACTGAAGCTGGCATTCCGGTACTTTCGAGGGTACATATGCGTTTGCTGGTAGATAGATCAGGTCGAATGCGCCCGATAGGGTTGTGCATGACGGAGATCATTTGCCCCATACCATCCTCATATAGCATGGCGCGTGCGGGAGAATTGACCCGTTCTGAACGAAGCAAAGTGCTGTAGTGTTCTAAGCCGTTGGCTGTGAGGTGTGGGCTGGTGGGCAGGTCAAGGTAGCGTCCAGTGACGGTCACTCGTCGCAGATACTCGCGTGTACAGAGCAGCTCTGGATCGAGGGTGCCATTGACAAATGGAGATCCCTTGAGTACTGCGGCATTTGCTACGGCTGTGGCACTGCGGAGCATGGTGTAGAAGGCTAATAGCCCTAACGCTTCGCAGCGTCCGGCAAGATCAAGATGAATGTGACAGCCTTGGTTGCGAAACATCTGGACGTAATTTTCGGTAGGTGGTACCACATGATAGCGCGCATGGGCATTGTGAAGTCGTTCTTGGTATTCCGGAAAATAATTGTTGACTTCTTGCATGAGGTCAACAGCGGTTTGCACTTTTGGGTCTTCTGTGAGCTTGAAGTCAGATTCGACCGGATAGGCGGCCAAAATTGATGTCAACATACCTGTTTCTTCACTAGTCATGGTCAACACTTTGAGAATTCCACCCAGTGCAGTACGGGTTTTTTGGTAACCCAGCACAGGTGACAAATGTGTTTCGACCTGATATTGCCCGGCCTCACGGTCAATCTGAGGAGTAAATCCCAGTTTCTGGGCATGACCTCGATAGACTTGCATGTAGTTTTGCATGTCGTCTTCGACAGGATAATGCCCGTCACGGTGTACCAAACCTAACTCAATTTCGGCACCAAGGTAGCGCACGCGCGTGCTAGGGTCGTCAGTTTCATGAAGATTGGTGTGGTTTACACTAGGATTAAAATTATAAGGAACTATGGACTGGGGAAATGTTTTCTTACCCCTATATCGGCTACTCACAGCCGAACCTAATACATGTTTAATTCCGTTGACTTCTGCTAAGACAATGTTAGCCCCGTTTGTATCAACCGGATCATAATAAGTCGAAACCGGCGTACCTAGCGTTTCTGACAGTTGATCGAGTGGAAGGGATTGGTTGTAATCAAAGGCCGCAATGTCTTTAAGTGATTGGTTGAATTTGCGTTTTTGGGCTTCTATTTCCTGCCACGGAATGCTGGCGCTGAATTCCAGCAACTCCTTATTGGTTGGCAGAGGTGACTCGATCATGGTGTTTTCCTAGACTGGCTAACGTGCCTACTTGGTGGAAGCGCGTAATTGTGCTTCCTAGCTCCGACTTTGTGCGGTCTATGCGACATACTGCATTCTGCTTAATTTTGACCCAAGTAATCTATTCCATCAAGGCTTTTGCCCAAAATTAACGGGAGGTTGGAAAATAAGCTGTTTCAGACTATAGTAATGTGATGTTCTGATTGTATATATCTTCCCGCATGGAGCGGCCCTATGGAAACAATCTGGCACTTGCCGCGTATTGAAATTCGCGATTTGAAAACTGTGACTGAGACACGTCCAACCGCACTTTTGACAGGTGAACATGCTTGGTCGGCTGTTGGACAATTGGTCAATCTTCCTTTGGTGATTCAAGCTGAACCACATAACGCTGATCACGAGTTTTTTAAGTCACTGGCTAAAGAGCTTCCTCCTCAGGTCGAGGTGATCTATGCGGTCGGTGGAGGGTTGGTTTCGGATTGTGCGAAATATATCGGATGGGCGAATAAGCTGCCTGTTGTTACGATACCTACAGCGTTGAGTGTTGATGGGTTCTTTACAGCTATAGTCGCGGTAAGGGAGAAGGGCAGTGTTCACTATGTGACAACAGGCCCAGCTGAGACGCTGATTATTGATTGGGAAATTATTCGGAACGCCCCGGCTCAGATTCGTGGCACGGGGATATGTGAACTCCTAAGTATCGTAACGGGTTTGCTCGATTGGCGATATGCAGCGGAGCGGAACAAAACCACACAAGATACACGTTTCCAGCCGTGGGCAGCTGGTTTAGCAGCCGGAATCGCGCAGCAGGCGTTTAAGATCGCGCAGGGGGTGGGACAGGGGAAGGTTGAAAACCTTCGCAATCTTTTGGATTTAATGTGTACGGAAGTTGCTTTGACCAATCAATTGGGGCACAACCGACCTCAAGAAGGTAGTGAGCAATATTTTGCATATGCAATTGAGGGGAAAACAGCAAGCGGATACGGTGTACCGTATGCTGATCTGGTGGGTCCCGGAACGCTCATTGCTGCGGCTTTGCATGGACAAGATATTGCTCCTATTCGAGACACAATCCAGTCGGCAGGCATTCGGCTTGACCAGTTGAAACCAGACGATGTTCGTGAAACCCTGAGCAATATGCCGAACTATGTTCGTGATCATGATTTGCCTTACAGTATTTTTAACGAGTGGGCTGCTACACCGGAAAAGGTCAATGAGGTGATGAATAAGACGGGTTTGGACATTCACGGGTAACAACAGTTAGATATCACTCGAAGACTTGTGGTGGGGGCATACGCATTAGTATGCCTCTTTTATTTGTTCTGGATTAGCATCTATTTGCTCCCAGTTTCGTGATTGGGTGAAGTCGATGATGTGTAAGGTGAGTGCGAGGATAATTGATGTACAGTGCCCCTGAAGCCGGAATAAAATAGGTAAATAAGTCATACGCAACGAAGGGTAAATACGACATGATTCGCTTCGGGACAGATGGTTGGCGAGCCGTTATTGCTGATACCTTTACATTTGAGAACTTGCGCTTGATCGCACAAGCTGTTGCTGATTGGGTGAATGCAAGTCATACAGGAAGCAACCCCCCAGAGGTGGTGATTGGCTACGATACCCGTTTCTTATCTGACCGCTTTGCGGCTGAAGCAGCGCGGGTGATGGCCGGTAATGGCATTGTGGCATGGCTGACACGTACGGATTCGCCAACACCCGCTGTGTCTTACAATGTGAAAGCAAAGGGGGCAAACGCGGGCATTGTCATAACGGCGAGCCACAACCCACCGCGCTATAACGGCTTCAAGCTGAAGGCGTCGTATGGGGGCAGTGCAGTGGCCGAAGACTGCGCACGGGTGGAAGATGCGCTGGGTGTGATGGAGCGGGAGGCGCGTGGCCCTAACCTGATGGATTACCAGAAGGCCGTGGATAAGGAACTGATCCGCACGTTTGACCCTTCGTGGACGTATTATCAGCATCTGGGAACGCTGGTTGATCTGGACAAGATTTCGGGGTCTGAGTTGAACATTGTGGCGGATGCGATGTGGGGGGCCGGGCGTGGTGCGTTCCAGAGTATTCTGTCGCGGTCGCGCTGCGAGGTGACTTCTATCCGGGATACGCTCAACCCCGGTTTTGGTGGCATACATCCCGAACCGATTGGGCGCTATCTGAAGGATCTGGTAGCCGCGGTGCAGCGGACGCAGGCGCATGTAGGGCTGGCGACAGACGGTGATGCTGACCGTATCGGGGCGATAGATGCGCTGGGGAACTTTATTGATCCGCATACGGTGTTTGCGCTGACACTGCGGCAACTGGTTGAAGGCAAGGGACAGCGTGGTGAGGTTGTGAAAACAGTTTCGACGACGCTGATGATTGACAGTCTGTGCGATAAACATGGGCTGACACTGCATGAAACACCGGTTGGCTTTAACCATATCGCTGACCTGATGATGAAGAAGGACATTCTGATCGGGGGCGAGGAGAGTGGTGGCATCAGCGTTCGCGGGCATATCCCGGAAGGTGATGGCATCCTGATGGGGTTGCTTCTGCTGGAAGTGATGGCGGAAAAGCGCGCACCACTGCACGAGATTGCGGCCGATTTGCAGGCGAATTTGGCCCGGTGCATTACGACCGGATTGATGCGGTTGGCGCACCAGGTGCCGAAGAACCAGATGGTGAAGATGCCGGTGGACGCTGCGCCGAAGCAGGTGGGTGGTGAGACGATTGTGAAGGTAGACACGCTGGATGGGTGAAGTTTTATCTGGCTGACCACAGCTGGTTGTTGATACGCCCCAGTGGGACGGAGCCGGACTGCGGATTTATGCCGAGGCGCGGGACGGTCGATATGCGCGATGCTTTGCTGAAGATGGGCAGTGAAATGGGTAAGAAGGTGATTTAGGGTTCATGCGTTGATCGTTTGACTGTTTCCAGTTGCCAGATAAAGAAAATTCAGGATAGGTCGATAGCTGACAGTCCAGGGAACATTACGAAAGATTGAAGCTGGACAGGAGAATTCTGCAAATTCTTCAGATCTGGCAGCAATTGGGCGCAATTTCTGCAAGACCAATGTTCTTTGATGCAGGCGGCGGCGATGAAAAAAACGGCGGCGGTGGCGGTGGTTGATTGTTCATCACTGATGGTTACTGGTAGAGAAATTCCAAAATTGGCACAAATGGCAGCAATTTCGTCAATGTCAGACATACATTTTGTGCCATTTGGGTTTTGCAGCAGCGGAGCAGGGGGTGCGCTGCCGCAACGTTTGCTGCAAAAGGGCTTTCGGCTGTCAGGGGAGATGCAAGAAATAGAAACGAGATTTCAGGATTTAAGATGCTGGTTCATGCGATTGTCCGCTGAATGGTGGATATGAACAGCATAGCAGAAGTTAGGGCGTGAAGGGTTACCATTTGGAAGAACATTTGGTGCTTTGCAGTGGCGGCACCAACTATTTTGAGGGAGCGGGATTGTTAAGGTGGTTGGTTAGCAGTTAGTGGATCGTTTGGCGGGTTTGTAAATTCTAACGGTAGGGAGGGATGAGGAAACAATACAAATCGCCAAGAGCGCCAAGAAATGCAGAGAAGGGCCAAGGAGGCTGACGGGTTTTCAATTACGCCAATACGATTAATGTTAAGCGGGAGCATATACGCGCTGGGGCGCTAATGCCCTCACGCTAGACGACGAGAATTGGTGAAAACGGGAAAGGGTTTGGCACGCCAAACCCCTACGGTGTTGGTGGGTCAGCCCACGTTGGTGTCGTCGGGTGGGAGGATGTCGCCGCCGATGCGGTGGATGGGGCTGGACGAAACCACCCTCGTAGTTACCGAAAGGAATGCGGTCTTGAATTGGTTGTGCATCACTTTTTGAGATGCTGCTCAATACGATCCTGAATAAAATGTCCGGTACGACGGTCTATAGAAGTAGTGACCATCATTGTGGGAAGCAATGTCATATGTATTGGATCAGTTGTTTGATAATCTCGTATACCTGGAACACCTAGAAAAGCATTTTCTTGATCGTCAAGTTCGATAGTCCACTTGCCACCTAAATGTTTCAGAAATACTTCTGCTACATATGAACCAGCCGCATCCATTACGGCGTATTCTGAGTCCATTCGAGCAGATTTATAGTCTGGATATTTCTCTAACAACCAATTCTCCAGAATATCCAAGGACTCAATTGAATAATCAAGTTGACCTCCCACAGCTTGTGGTATCAATTCTAAGAATTCTGCTATGCGTGCCTGTATGCTTTCAGTCCACTTTCGAGTAAACTCATCATAGGTTCTTATACGGTATATATCGCGCATTTCTTACCTGGGTGTTTGAACAACCACCTTAGCGAAATCAGATGTTTTCGGCGAGATGTGTAAACCTGTGAATCGAAATTAGCCCACGTTGGTGTCGTCGGGTGGCAGGATGTCACCTCCAATCCGGTAGACGACGGGCGGCGGTTCTGGCACGCTGTTGGTGACGTTGATAGCGGGCGGCGGTGTGGTGTTATTGACTGTTACTGGCGGCGCAGAAACATTGATGTTGCTGGAGGGTTACCGCCCTGACTGCCACCTGTAAGGCGTTTGAGAAGGTCGAACCAGAAGGGCGCACCTTGAGCGGCGGCAATAGCGGTGACAATAAGTCCGACCAATTTCCAAAAGAGATTAAAGAACCAATTGCTGCTGCCTGGGAACGGGAGCAGCGACCAGAAGTTCCGACTGTCATTGTTAGGGTCGGGCTGACCCGCAGCGACGGCGGCCTGCAATTCTTCCGGTGTGTAATTGGTGAAGTGCCAGCCTATGGGCAGGTTCAGTTCAAGCAGTTGGGATAGGGTTTTTTGCAATTCGGCAGCACTCTGGGCAGTGGCCTGCTGTGGGTCGGAGGGTTGGGGCTGAGTAGTATCTCCAAGTGTGCCTTGCTGAGCGGCTTGCTGGGCGACAGCGGCTACGGATTGGCGCAGGCTTTCATCGCCCCAGAGTGAGCGGGCAAGCTGCAGTGAATCGACATTCAGGACTAAGGCCATCACAAAACCGACGACTAAGGAAACCCAACCAATTTTGCGTCTGTAGAGTTCGGACGTGCGGCCCATCCCATCGTCAAACCAATTTTCGAGTTTAGTACGTGCTTCGTCAAGGCTTTGAGCAGTGACAAGGATGGTTCGCGCCGCATCTTGAAAGGCCTGATCTTTGACACGGCGAATGCCTTCGAGCAGCGGAATCATTTGACCGGACTTGACAGAGGCATGACCCAGTTTGGCTTCAGCTTCTTCCAAGGCATAGGAGAGCCATTGCTTGGCGGTTTCGTCTTCTAGTTGGAGGATGGCAGAACGGAGTTGACTGGTATCCGTGTTCCCAAAACTCTGCAAGTCGCGGAGCATTTCGCGTAATTTGTATTTTTGATCACTATCGGGCAGACCATCGAGTACCTGTTCGAATTTGTCAAAAAAAGTGCCTCCACCCTGTGCTGAGAGTAAGCTAATGAGTGCCTCTACAAACGTGTCAGGACGGATATATGTCACTTTGGTTGTTTTAACATGCTCGATAATGTCTTCTGCCTGGGCAATGGTGAGATTGGCTGAGGGTGGAACATTAGCTTCGACCATACGGATGAGGGGATGGGCCAGTATTTTGGCCTGCAATTCTTTATCAGAAACAAGCTTAACCAGGCCTTCTTTCAGATTTTCGGCGCGCCAATTTAGCAGGTTGGCAATGAAGGTGTTGAGCTGGGTGACGAGCAGCGCCAACAGACTGAAAACAAAGAACAATCCGATTGCAACTTGAATAATTGGTGCCATAAACCCCAATCTCCCCGAAACGACGATCATCGTAGGCCAACAATTTGTTCCAAGTGTAGCATCAGTTAGCGGTTTGCAAAAATGGTGATAGATAGAATCGGGTGATGCGCGTATAATTCCCCCCAACATTCATCAAGTTTCTATCCGAAACCTTACCTGTGCGGCACTTAATATGCGTTGACAGGGAGAGTAGGTTGTGGTGGTTGTGTGGATAGGCGCTACGTCATTAAAGGAGAAGCTACACTCATGGGTTTTGACAAGATTGTTGTCCCACAAGAAGGGCAGAAGGTCACTGTTCAGAACGGCAAGCTGCATGTGCCGGATAACCCAATTTTGATGTTTATCGAAGGCGACGGAATCGGTTACGACATTATGACCGCGAGCAAGCGTATTTGGGACGCAGCGGTTGAGAAGTCATATAAAGGCAAGCGCAAAGTCTCGTGGATGGAAATTTACTGCGGGGAAAAGGCGGCAGGTCTTTATGACGGCAATTATATGCCCGAGGAGACGTTTGACGCGCTGCGTGAATATCTGGTGGGCATCAAGGGGCCGCTGACAACGCCAGTAGGTGGCGGTTTCCGCAGCTTGAACGTGACGCTGCGACAGGTACTTGATCTGTACAGCTGTGTGCGTCCTGTGCGCTGGTATCGTGGTGTTCCCAGCCCCTTGAAGCGTCCAGAAGAAGTGGATGTGGTGATTTTCCGCGAGAACACGGAAGATGTGTATGCGGGAATTGAGTACGAAGCTGGCAGCGAAGAAAACAAAAAATTGGCGAAATTCCTGCGTGAAGAACTTGGCGCGAATTTCTTTGAGGACGCCGGGCTCGGCATTAAACCGATCAGCGCGTTTGGCAGCAAGCGGTTGGTACGGGCGGCAATCCAGTACGCAATTGACCACAAGCGCAAGAGCGTGACGCTGGTGCACAAGGGCAATATTCAGAAGTTCACGGAAGGCGCGTTCCAAAAGTGGGGTTATGAAGTCGCCGCTGAGGAATTTCCGAACGAAACGATTTCTTGGGCCGACGTGGAGAAGAATCATGGTGGTAAAGTGCCAGCCGGGAAGATTCTCATTCAGGACACCATTGCTGACATCAGTTTCCAAAAGATGCTGCTGCGTCCAAGTGAATTTGATGTACTGGCTACACCCAACTTGAATGGTGATTACTTGAGTGACGCAATTGCGGCTGAAGTAGGCGGCGTGGGTATTGCCCCCGGGGCGAATATTGGGGACGCGGTGGCATTGTTTGAAGCCACGCATGGGACCGCACCAAAATATACCAATCTGGATAAGGTCAATCCTGGTTCGTTACTGTTCAGTGGGGTGATGATGTTGGAACATATCGGCTGGCAAGAAGCAGCGGATATGATTACAAGCGCGTATGAAAAGACACTCGACCAGAAGATTGTGACCTATGACTTTGCGCGGCAGATGGAAGGCGCGACAGAAGTTAAGACCAGTGAATTTGCTACAGCAGTGATCGGGAACATGTAGCTTGGAAACGGACGCAAATTCCAACAATATCTAGTTAGTTTGCACAAAATTGTCGTTAAATGGCAGTCAGCCGACATTAATATAATGTTGGTTGTCTGCCGTTTTGTGTTTCGCTGTTGAAAACCGCCGACTTTACAAATTTCACGATATTTGCATTTTGAATTAAGATACAGTGGTTTCTGTGTGTGGAAAGTGATCTATACTGTAAGTATTATGATTATAGGTTCAACTGATAGTTAAGAGATTATGGTGGATACCAATAACCTTAAAAAGGTTCTCATTGTTGATGATGAAGATATGACGCGTGTGTTGCTGACACATATTCTGAATCGGATGAAAGTGGATGGATTGGAAGTCCTGTTGGCAGAGGATGGCGAAGAAGCGGTGCGGATTGCTATGAACGAGCGTCCGGGGCTCATTTTGCTGGATGTGTTGCTCCCGAAATTGAACGGTTACGATGTATGTCAGCGTATCCGGCACATAGCAGGATATAACCCTTATGTGGTAATTTTGACGGCACGGGGTAATAGTAATGATAAAGAGCGGGCAGAGGCGATAGGCGCAAACGGTTTTATGACGAAGCCGTTTAACCCTGCCAAGCTCATGAATCAACTCGGCGAAATCTGGGCGCAATAACGGCTGAACATAACAGCCTGTTATCTGTGTATAATATGACTGTCATAGTTTAGCCATAAATCTGTCCAATAAAGTTATAGGAAATTTATGTACGCTCTGGCTACCAAACAGCCATCTGGCACTAATGTATCACTGCCAACACTGGAAATATTAGTTGGTGAATTTGAGCAAACCTTTGGCCTAAGCGAGACCATCGCTGTTTATGATGTTGATGGGCATTTTGTTTATGGCGCGCGCGATAAACAAGGTGAACCGACATGCAGCTGTTCCGTTGAAGTGTATGGACAACCTTTTGTCACCTTACAGCTGTATGCTGATACGGATGATGGATTGGTTCAACGCGCATTGAATTTTCTAGCAACCTCCATTTCTCAGGTGGCTACGGAAACGCGACGCCGTGACCAGATGGCAGATGAGGTGCTGGCACGTTATGATGAGCTAAATTTAATTTATGAACTGGGTATGAAGTTTGCACAAGGCAGCACACAGGACGAGATTGTCGAGTTTGTGCTGATGGAAACGAACCGGATTGTTCATGCGGATGCCGGGGCGATTTATGTCTGGGATGCAGAGAAGGCAAACATCATTCCGGCAAGTTACTTTGGTCACAAGTCGAACCCAGAATTTTGGGGTGGCCGACTGCGTGAGCTGGCGTTGAGCACATTATATGCTTATGACCAAGCACAGTTATTTGAAGCGGACCAGATTATTTGTGCACCGTTGCGGTTCAATGACGAATTGTTAGGGGCACTACTGCTGGTGTATGAACACGATACCAAGCGCTTCCGGGCGAATGACGTCAACCTCGTAACGACGCTAACCCAGAACACGGCACTGTTTATTTATGTGGCACGATTGGTCGAGAAGTTGGCCCATGAAAAACGGCAGTTGGAAAATACGTTGACGGAACTTCAGACAACGAAAGACAAATTGAGCCGGAATGAGCGCTTGAGTATTGTGGGTCAGACCGTGGGTAGTTTGGTTCATGATATGCGTAAACCGCTGTCTAACGTAATGGGCTATGCAGGTTTGCTACAAGAACCTGATCTTTCGGTGGACGAGCGGCAAGAGTTTGCCGGACAAATTATCAAGTACATTCAGGTCTTTTCTGATATGGCGCAAGAAGTACTTGATTACACGTCCGGGGATGCGGGTGTTAACCTTGCGCCCATTGGAGTGGAGAAGTTCATGTCCTATGTGAGTGACTTGCTCAATCCGCCGGGTTTGGAACGGGATACCAAGATTATTATAGATTTTGAAGCGGCCAAAGGGCGCAGTATTCAGGCCGATGCCCAGCGTTTCATGCGTGTCTTCCAGAATTTGGTCAACAATGCCATCGATGCTATTGAATCTAAGGGTGGCAGCCAAGTCGAGGTCAAGGTTGTGCCGGACGGGAATTTGATCCGTTTTACGGTGACCGATGATGGGCCGGGTGTGCCGGAGAAGATTATCCGGACGCTGTTTGAGCCATTTGTGACGTTGGAAAAGTCGAATGGAACGGGACTGGGCCTGGCAATTGTAGACCGCATGGTTCAAGTGCATGGTGGGAAAATCACGTACGAACGCGCACCGGGCGGTGGAGCATGTTTTTCGTTCAGTGTGCCACAATTTGGTAATGGGATGAGTTCGGATTAAGCCGAGCACGTAACGAAAATCTGTCAAAGTATTGGGACACGGTCAAACTTACCGTGTCCCTTTTGATTCATTGTGTGATCACTCAATGCCAAAAGTCGTACCGTCTGTGTAATAGCGATCGTCAGCTTTCATCGGCAAGTAATTCAAAACATAACCGTTAGGCAGAGTGATCTGTTGTAGAGGATTACTAGAAAATTCTAACATTTCGCCATCCATCACCACGATTTGCCATGACTGAGCAGCAGCAAGTCCCAAATCAACGGCGTTTACAGGTTGGTTCTCAAAATCACCACCTTTTGCCTGACCTGCATCCACTTCAAATTTTGAACCGACGTTGAAGCGCAAAAAGGTGTATTCGGGGAGATAGTATTGGGAGAAACGCCAACTGGCTGCCAAAAGTACCGTGTCCCCTGGTTTGAAATTTTCGCGGACGGCTGATATCTGATTGGAGATAAGCTGGTCATGTTCTCGCAAGGTGCTGTAGGTCAAGATTTTGAAGCTGTTCTTACCGAGCGGGTAGGTGGGAATGAAGATGAAAACGATGATACCGACCAGCACGACGAGAGCTGTGGACGCTTGTAGCAAAGCAGGACGGCCGGAGAATAGGCGGTAAAGACCTCGTGCACTGATGAGGATGAGCGCTGGAAGGAAGACGAAAACCAGTCCCTGCTGTCCCATGTGAACAATGGCGTAGAAGATGACGGCTGGAGCAAGCCAAAGCGCCAAAAACCAGAATTTCCGGTTTGTCAGCCATGCTATAAATTGGCGTGGCAGGAGCGGCAGCCAAAATAGTGCGGCCACTGCTGCTAGTGACCAGCCATAGAGCGTGTAGGGAATGAGCTTGTTAAGGATGTTGCGGCGAAGACCAAACTCACCAGCGCCTGAAAAAATGGAGGTGGTGGTAAAGAATGAGGCTGTGTAAGCCGCGGAACCGTCTAGGTAGCCGCGGATGCCACCACTGTAAGCCATCAAGGGGATTATCCACGCTAACGTGATTAGTGCACCCAATATGAGTGCGCCGACGATGCGCCCGACACCAACACGATAGCAGGCTAGAATGGTTATGGGAGCCATGAAGATTAAGTCTTGCTGGCGAAAGCCACCGAGCAAGGCGAGAAGGATGGTTGTCCACCATAGCCAGCGTGTTTGACCGATCATTATTTTGTACAACAGCCACGCACAGAGGGTAATGAAAAAGAGGTCAAAAGTGTGTGGAAGGGCTATTTCACTGTAGAACCAAAAAAGAGGGCTAGCGGCCAAGAAAAGGGCGGCGATTATGCCGGTAATCTGATTGAACATCTCGCGGCCCAAATAGAAAATTGTGCTGGCTGCGAGTCCACTACTGAGCACACTAATGAACACCATTGTGCGCTGTGGGTCATTAAAGAGTAGATTGGTGACTTGAGCGATAACAATATAGACAATATATCCAGGATACTGCGGTGCGCCGTTGGGAACATCGAACTGTAGAATGCCGAAAGCCATATTGACTGAGTCCCAGTGATAGAGATATTGGCTCTGGAATGGCAAGCGGCTGAGTATGGTAATTATGAAGAGTGCCAACCCAATCCAGCGTGCGTTGCGTAGATTGGTGAGATCAAATACAGGATTCAACGTGTGCCTCCGGCGGCATGGGTAAGGTTTTGTTCACGGGTACTAACCTGTTTACTATTACGATCCAGCAAGCGCGGAATAATGAAAAGGATCGCTAGAAGGGTGATGAGCAGCGGCAGCAAGCTGAGAAAACCCGGCAGACCAGCAATCATGCCGTAGTTCCGGGCAATATTGCCCTGTGATAACAATGGTAGGGAAAAGTCAAATAATGTGCTGCTGGCGTTCATTTGCTGGAATGTAAGCGGCCATTCGATTACTGCCGGCCACGATTGTCCGGCGATAGTCATCCCCCAAACGCTGAGCAGTGATAAAGCCATCAATATGCCAGTGAGAATACGTCCCCACACCTTATTAAGCAAGTGATTCAGGGAAAAGATGATGGGCAGGCAGAAGAATGGGAGCATGGGGATGAGGTAACGCGGGCCGATGGTGAAGCCACCCCACCACATGACGCTGGATGAATTGTAGAAGAAAAAGAAGGCGACGAACAAGGTAATGGTGATGAGCGTGCTACGCTGTTCCCGGCGTTCGCGCCACATTAGTGCAAAGCCCCAAAGTGCCAGCAGTAGGAATGGGGAGGTGAGGAAGATGCCGCGTATAGGGCTAAAGGTAAGTCCGTAGAGGCGCAGTAAATTGTCGCCGGACGGCAATTGCAAACTAAGGAAGCCTGTTTGGTGTTCACCCTGCCAGTTGGTTGAATAGTTGTAACCGACTGGCAAGAACGAATTGAACGTAGCGTAGTTAAAAAGTGCGAACAGGATCATTAATGGGATCGCTGCGACAATTACCCTATAAAGCGCAAGGCGATTGGGAATTTTAACGACCGCCCATAGAAATATGATGGCTAGTGCTGGAACGACCGGATATTCTGTGATAGCAGCAAAGCTGAACAGAACCCCGACAACCCACAACCAATTCAAGTTGGCTTTTTCATAAATTATGCGCCATAGCAGGAAGAATCCCACAAATGCCCCAAAGGCAGCCAATTGATGCTGATAGAGGGCGTTGCTGTAGGGAAAGGCCATCGTTCCTAGTCCGTAAGCCAAAGCAAGCGAAAAGGCGTAACTGTCTTTGTTGGCGAAACGGACAGCCATCCAAAATAGGACAACACCCAAAAATGCGGATGGTATGGCAGAGGCGAAGAAGGTAATAAAGGTAAGTGCCATGAATTCGTATGTGGCCTGCGGGCGGATGCCCTGGCCATCTTCGCTGAGTGTATCGCTCATGCTGCCTAAGCCACTGCCGCTGGCGATAAAGCGTTCGACGGGGGGCAAGGCAGCGATACCTTTGAACACAATATAGAAGGGATAGGCAAGCAATGAAGGGCCGAGGGATTTGTCAGTATAGAAATGACCGGCGCAAGAGCCACCAGCCGGATTGCCTTCTTCGGGAGTGAAGGCATCTTTGGGATAGCAGGCTTTGTCTCCGGTATTGGTGTGGTAATCGTCGATGTAGAGGATACCTTTGTCACCAAAGGCATACACGAGGTCAGCGCGAGAGTTCGCACCCCAATCTGCCCACTTGGGCATGAAGTAGCCGTAAGAAACGAGCAAGATGAGGAAGAGTGTGACCGAATAGGCACGGCGGGAGAATTGGATAGGCATAATGGCCTCAAATCATTGGTGGATTAATACAGGGACTACGCTAATTCTAAGACCTTACAAGAGAATAAATATAGGGGAATTCTATTTTTCCGATTTGCCGAGGTGACGCGCGAGGAAGAGGGCAAGTGATGCCATTGCGACCAAGAGCAATCCCGTCCAAATGGCGGCGTTAATGTTGCGCTCAAGGACATTGTAGACCAAGAGTGGCATGGTTTGAGTGCGACCCTGGAGGCTGCCTGCAAAGAGGATGGTTGCGCCAAATTCGCCTAGAGCGCGAGTCCAACTGACGGCTAGGCCAGCAGCGAGAGAACGGCGGGCAAGCGGGAGGGTAATTAACCGGAATAGTGTCCAACCACCTGCGCCGTCTACACGAGCAGCATCTTCAATATCCATGTCCAACTGTTGAAAGCCAACTTGGGCGGCGCGTACATAAAAAGGGGCAGCGACGAAGATTTGCGCAATGATAACTGCGGCAGTAGTAAATGGTAGAGAAATGCCAACGTTTTCCAGTGCAGGGCCGAATAGCCCGCGCCTGCCAAAGGCGATGAGCAGACCGAGTCCCGCTACAGCGGGGGGAAGCACGATAGGAAGTTCCACCAACACAGTGACAAGCTGTTTGAAGCGAAAATGGTGGCGTGCTAACAAATAAGCAAGCGGCGTGCCTGTGAGCAGGACAAGAAGCGCACTGGTTGACGTGGTTAATAAGCTTAGGATGAGTGCTTCGGGGACTCCGCTGCCGGATGACGCTTCCCACGCGCGTGTTTGTAGACTACGCAAAGTCAGGGCGAACAGCGGCAGAATAAACAGCAGAAATAGACAGCCAGCAGCGATAGGGATCAGTAATCGGCGAATGCGGTTCATAGACAGCTAATATGGCTCATCACGTTCAGGCTGGACAACCCGCGAAGGCGGGGTCAGGCTCGCCTGTTGGCGCAGACGTTGAGGCAGGTTGGGTGGTGGATTGGATTGGCGGTGTCAAACTCAAATTCAGTGAGGCTGGACATTTGCCGATGAAATTCCATTTCATGAGTATGGCTTGCCCATCTTCGGAAAGCGCATAATCAACAAATGCTTTAGCGAAAGAAGGGTTTGGGGTATTTTCGATGATGCCGATAGGGTAGGCGGCGAGGACATTGACTTCGTCAGGTATAGTAATAGTCTGGATGAGATCATTCAAGTCCGGCGTGACATCGGATTGATAAACGATGCCCGCATCGGCTTCTCCTAGCGCAACTTTGGCAACTACTTGCCTGACATTGTCTTCTTCCGAAGCGAGATTTAATAAAACTGCTTCGGGGTAGGCGCTGCCATAATCCGCGTCTAAGGCTAATGTTTGCAGCATGGTATCGGTATAGTCACGCACGGGAACGCCGGGTGCAGCGAGAATGAGTTTGACTCCGGGACGGGCGAGATCACTTAGGGTTGATAGGCTTGAAGGGTTATCAATGGGGGTTATGACCACAAGACGGTTTCGGGCGAAGATGGAAACCGGCTGTATGATGCGCCCGGCATCGACGACAGCTTGTATTTGTTTGAGATTGGCGCTGGCAAAAACATCGGCATTTGCACCTTCAATAAGTTGAGTGGCGAGGGTAGATGATCCGGCAAAGTTGAAAATAATATCAGCCGCTGGATTCAGCTCTACAAACCGATCAGCCATTTCCTGGAAAACGTCGGTAAGCGAGGCAGCGGCGAATATGGTGAGTGTCTGGCTCTCCTGTGCTGCTGCGACAGGCACTAAAACTAGCTGCAAGACTACGATTGATAAAACTATGGCATGCCGTGGTTTCATGAACTTACCTATTTTCTAATGGTCATATTCGAAATCATTGCGTTACAACATAACGATCTATCCAGTGCAGAATACCTTTGAGCTGAACAATGTTCAGTTCTAGAGAAAGGTGAGCAACACCGACTGATGATTCTCGACGCTGGTCGAGCAAGGATGCCAACTCACGCCGACATGCCTGCTTTTGCCGCTGTATGATGACTCGCAGTGACATGTTCAATTTTCCCGCGACAAATAGACGACTGAGAAATTCGACTCGTACCCGACGCACGCTGGGTGATGGGCGCGGCTGATTCAACCACTCCATGACCTGTTGCTTGCCCAATTCAGTGACTTGGTAGACCATGCGGGGAGGGGCATCGGGCGAGTTCTTTTCCTCACCAATGATGAATCGCTGCGTTTCCAGCCGTTTTAGCACGGCGTAGAGTTGACTGGTGCTGAGCTTCCATACCTGGCCTAACTGTTGCAGGTCCTGAAATATATCTAACAGTTGATAGCCGTGTTGAGGCCTCGCCATCAAAATACCTAGAAGCGTTTCATCGGGTGTGGGTTGTGCCATATTGCGCTATTCTATCATGGAATAGCCTATTCAGCAAAGTTCATTGATGCCTAATAACATATAGAATTACAAAATCTTTACTGGCATAGGGTATAGGGCGTGCTTACAATGAAAATATGGTTGTCATCATTGTATAGTTGTGTAAGTCGATTGTGGTGAGGTGTGGGCTGTGAACGCAACGATTTTGATTGTTGACGATGATTTTATGAACCGCGAGATTCTGCAAGCCCATATGAACAATGCTGGATATGATGTTTTAACAGCTAACAATGGGAACGCTGCCCTGCAAGTCATGAAGACTCAAGTGCCTGATTTGGTACTGATGGATGTGCGAATGCCGGGTATGAACGGCTACGAATTGTGCGCCTATCTTAAGGCTCAACCGGAGACGCGCCATCTACCGGTGCTATTGATGACGGCTATGGATGATGAAGAGAATCTCGCCAATGTCAAGGCAGCGGGAGCGGATGGATTTATATCCAAGCCATTCAATGCAAAAGACATTCGCGCGAGTATTGTGCGTCTGCTCGGTCTATGAATAACTTTTTCGCGGATGCATGTCTAACCTGACGGTTGCCCGCCGAAATCCATCTCTGTCTAGCGTGTACTTCCCTTAACTGGTAAAACTGAAATCCGATAGTAAAGATTTGGGGTATGCATGACTCTGGGACGACGGCCCACAACTAAACGGGGACGAGACGGATTGCCTGCCTGGCTAGTATTTCTGGTGGGAGTGGCAGTAGTTTTCGGCCTATATTATGTTTGGTTAGGAGTGAGAAGTTTCTTGCAAAGTGGCGGACGCGGCGTTGTTGAAGCAACGCGCAATGCGGAGGTCGTAGCATCCGCTACAGCTGAAAGTATTCAAGTAAGTGTCCCGACCTTGCGCCCCACGGCCACCCTATCCCCCCATGCGAAACGTTTGTGGTTACTGTACCGAATGCACGTGTGCGCGAGCAACCAAACGACAGGGCAGCCATTATTGACTCGTTTTTCGAAAATGATTCGGTGTGTGTGGTGGGGCGGCCATCGGTAGAAAGCCGAGTGGTACACAATTGATTTGAAGCCGGAGACGCGACGCTTGGACGTGGCTTATATGCACGAAAGCGTGATTTCTCCACTGAACCCAACAGCAACGCCAAGCAGAACGGCGACACCGCTGCCGACCGTTACACCTGAACCAAGTGTGACCGCGAGTCCTACGCTAGTTCCGCAGCCAACCGACACACGTATTCCGGGGATCACCGATACTCCCTCACCAACGTGGACACCGTCACCTACACCGCCGCGACAAAGTGCATGACGGCCTGAATACCGCGTCATCGGAGCATGAAGGCGAAATGGATGGCTCGCGTCATCCAAGCACGTGGATGGGTTTGAATCAGGATACCTGCCAATATACGCAGCACCGCGCCAGCAAAAAGAATAGTGACAATCGGCATTCCGTTACTGCTCAACATACGCCCTAGCAATGGGCCGACGAACATAGAGAGGAAAACGACTTGATGATAGGCAGTAGTAAAGGGACCTTTGTGTTCGATGGGCGTCATTTCACTAAAGTACGCGAACTGCCCAACATTTACTAACATCCATGACCCGCCGCCAATAGCAGAAGCAACCAAAACCAATGTGAGATTCTGGGTGGCCGCAATCAAAAGGGCAGAAATGCCAATGCCAACTAGCCCGATGGCAATCATAGTCCGCTTACTAATGTGTTCGACGATCTGGCGGGTAAAGAGGGCGATAAGGACGCCTGCCATCAGATCCGCAAGTCCGAAATTGCTGACGTACCATTCATTGACCCCAAGGTCTCGAATGAGGTGCAACGAAATAAGCGGTTTTGATGGCGGTAAAAGAAATGAAACTTAAAGCGATGACGACAGCGACTACCCGGAAGGGTTGGAACCTGCACGGATTGACACGCGACACAGTTGAAACCTGGTGTAGGGGTGACTATTTCGGGCAGTGCTCGAACTTTATTGACATAGACCCAACTGACCATAGAAAAGATAAAGGCCGCTGCGAACATGATTTGGTAATTGATCGGAAAGGGAACCTTGTCTAGCCACAGACCAATCGCCAAACCACTCACACTCACAGTCAGATTGAGAGCCAACAAGCGTCGGCTATGCAAACGGGCAATCTCTTTTTCGGGAACCGCTTCGCGCAACATGACGATGAAACCAACAGCGGCGATACCCTGGGCTGCCGCAGGTAAACCCACGGCTAAGAATAACCATGGTATTTGAAGTTGGGCTGGCATGAAACTGGTGAGGGCAGGTAGCAAAAATGCTAGGCGAAAACCAATCCCCGGCCAAAATATGGCTTGAAGTGGCTCGTTATAGCGCCTGAGCCAATGTTCGGCTAACGAACTGGTAACTAACAATATCAACGCCGGGAGTGAAGCCATCCATATGAGTTGGGAAGCGTCCATCCCGAGACGGATGGCGAATACCTCGCGGAAACGATCCATAGCCGGGAAGGCCAAGCCAAACCATGCGATTTCAGTCACGAAGTGTTGAAAATTCAGATTACTGGTTGATTTTGTGGCACGAAGCTGCGGCGCAATCTGCAATGCGTTCATGTTTGAACAGGTATCCTTGACCTGCTTCCGAGGCAGGTAATGTATGAACTTATATGATGGTTACTAATTTTTTAGGGGGTGATACAATTTGAAGTCCGGTTTCATAACTTAAAATTGTACCTGTCCATGCTATATCTTAAGACACAGTTTAATCATATGATGCTTGATGTTTTGTGAAAATATCCACAGTCTGAGTCCATTAATTTTGGTCACTCATTTTTTTGAACTCTTTCTTGCGGCGACCCATAATTGAGTTCTCATCGAACTCGCTGTATAGTGGTAACATGGACATCCCCACAACAAAATGAAGATAACTGGAGTGATTTACCATGTCATTTTTTGGGAATCGTCGTCAGGTTGAGGCTACTCCCCCAGTAACTGTAGAAGCCGCCCCTGCGTCCAAGTCTATACCTGCTCCGTCCGCTATCGGGTTTGAGACGGTTTTGGGCAGTAATAGTGTATTAGAGGGGACATTCAATAGCAGTTCAAATGTGCGGCTGGATGGCACGTTCAGCGGATCGTTAGAGATTAATGGAAATCTTTTGGTAGGGGAAACTGCCAAAATAAAGGCAGATGTCAATGCACGCAACATTTCGATTGCCGGTGCAGTGCGCGGCAATGTTAATGGTAAGAAAGTGCAAATACTTCGCACTGGCCGCGTGTGGGGCGACATCCGCGCGACGGCTCTAACTACTGAAGAAGGCGCGTTCATTGACGGCAAAATTACAATGATTGGACATGAGTCTTCATCGCCAGAGCCCATCGCCGCGACGGTGGATGAACCGCTAAGTGCGAGTATCGTTGAAGATGCTCCAATCGAGCCGGATGTTGCGGTTCAAGAAGTAGAAATTCGAGACGAAAGTTAATAGTGAAGCTGACGGTGTGACCAAGCGGAGTTCGTGATGCGGCGTTTGTTGAACATTTTTTTGGTTTTATGGTTGGGGGCGGCCGGGGCGTCGCTAATCCTGCAACCAGAGCATGAATTTACGCGTGCGGCAATCGTGATTTTAGCAGGTTTGCTCATTGTGATTGTGGCGGATCGTGTTTTGGGCTTGTTTAAGCCAAGGCGGAGCAACCGGATTCCGCGCTCATTAGTCGGCGAAATAGAGCAACTCTATTTCCGTAGTATGCGAGAGATGTTGAACGATGAGCCGAATTTGATACAGGTCATCAATGACTTACAACGTATACTATCAATTGACTCCACCTACAAGAACGCCCAGCATTACCTCAATCGTGCCTTGACGATGCAGGCTCAACAAAGCAGTGACGGTGGCCAAACCATTCGGCCCGGCGCAAAAACTGCCGATTTCCGCAAGCTACAAGAGCAGTTAAGCGATCCGAACCCAGATATTCGCAAGTCCATTGTAATGGAGTTTATTCAGTTCGGTGAGAAAGCGATTGATCCACTCATTGCGCTCTTGATGGATGAAGATGCCGATGTGCGGGTTCATGCGGCTACGGCGTTGGGGTGGGTCGGCGGACATGAAGCGGTGGAACCTTTGTTGGTAGCGCTAAAGGACGAAAATCCCTATGTACGGCGCTATGCTGCTCGCGCTTTGTGTTGGGTGGTTGACGATACTGCGATTGATGGCCTCATCGAAGGACTTTCGGACTCTGACGCATATGTCCGCCAGTATATGGCACGGGCGCTTGGGTGGGGACAAAACAGCCGAGCCGTACGGCCCCTGATAGAACTCTTGATAACTGAACAGGTTTCCGAGGTGCGCGAGGCAGCGTTCACCGCTTTAGCCGACTTAGGTGAGCCCAATGTACGAGTTGGGCGTCCAGAGCCGGTGGAAAACTGATATGCAGATCAGTTTGGACGTTGTTGACCTACTCCAACTACAAGAAATATGGAGCAAGCGACCAATTGTTACTGCCTTCACACGGCTGGAACCGCGTTCACCGTATATAGCTTGCAGGTGTGACTTCAATATTGATGACCTAATGCCACGTTTGGCAAGGCTAAAGCGTTCTCCTGTGTGGTTGGCACATCGCAAGCAGCCTAGCGACCCAGCGCGGATTCCGATGTGTGAACTTTCTGATGACATGTTGGTGGAACTCTATCCCGAAGCGGATTCCCCGGCTATTCAGCGTCATATCTTATTTACGTCAGCATATTGTCGTTTTGTGATATCTAGTTATCGTGATGAAGTGTTTGATACAGCCGCAGCACTCCACTCTTTGGCACAAGCACGGCGATGCCAACCAGCAGACTATCTTAGCCGTACCAATCTTCCTGACGAGGGCGGGGCCGAATGGATTCCAGCTGATATAACGGATGAAATTCGAGGGCTTGATGGACGATACAATCCCGAAGAACCGGGCGCTCCGGCTACGTTTGTAGTTTCTGACGATTTCTGGCCATTGTTGACTAAAGCCGAACCAGATGATATATCGGCGGCTGTAAATATGGGATGTGACGACAATGAGACTGAGTGCCGCGAACTGATGAAAGGACGCCTGGAGAAACTGATCGAACTGGCGCACGATTGGTATCGTTCGCCGTCAGTCGTGGGGTTGTGTTATTTGGTGAATGATGGATGAGGGTGTAATGATAAAGGTTCTGATGGTTTGCACAGGTAATATTTGCCGGTCACCAATGGCGGAGTTTGTATTGCGAGATATGGTGCAGCGGGCCGGATTGGCAGGACAAATACAAGTTGATTCAGCCGGTATTAGCGACGAAGAGGTCGGCAATGCGGTCAGCCGTGGAACGGTTGATATGATGAAGCAACACAAAATCCCCCATGACGCGCGACGCCCGGCCCGCCATATTACGGCGGACGATCTTTCATCTTTTGATTATTTATTGGCGATGGATCATAACCACATGCGTTATATGGAACGGCGCGCTGTGAATGGCAGCGGCATGATGGAGATGTTCCTAAGTGATGCTGCAAAAAAGGGTACAGTAACGCGAGAAGATGTGCCTGACCCGTGGTATGACGGACAATATGCACGGACGTATGATCTGGTTACAAAAGGCTGTGCGGCCTTCCTAGAACGACTGCGGGCCGAACATCAGATATGACACGTGCTGTTTGGCTGACTGATATTCATCTGAATTTCCTTACTCCCGTCAAGCTGGATAAATTATTCACCTTAGTCAACCAAACCCAGCCGGACTATGTGTTGATTTCCGGCGACATTACCGAAGCACCTCGACTGGAATGGTCATTGAAGCTGCTTGAAAAGCGGATTAGACATCCTATTTATTATGTGCTGGGTAATCACGATTATTACAGTGGTTCTTTTGACGATGTTTACGCATTGGCGCGGCGTATCAATCGAGCTAAAGGCGGCTTAACGTGGTTGAGTGATGGTGGCATTCTTGAGCTAGCGGCGGGGGTTGGGTTAATTGGTTATGACGGATGGGCAGACGGACGGTGCGGAGATTATGAACATTCTGAAATTGTGATGAAAGATTACCTCGCCATCCAAGACTTCCGTGGGCTGAATAAAGGCGAACGGCTACACAAACTCAATCAGTTAGGAGATGCAACAGCAGCTTTTTTGCACGAATGGTTGCCTAAGGCATTTGACCAGTACGCAACAGTCGTATTACTCACCCATGTGCCGCCATTCCGTGAGACATGCTGGCATGAAGGTGGAATTTCCGGTGACGAATGGCTGCCACACTTTGTGTGCCAAGCGGCGGGGGAGGCGCTGGTAGAAATCATGAGGCGGTTTCCCACTAAGAATTTGATAGTGTTATGTGGTCATTCGCATGGGCGTGGCGAAGTACATGTGATGCCTAATTTGAAAGTACTAACAGGTGGCGCGGAATACGGCAGGCCGGAGGTACAGCAGGTGTTTGAGTGGTAGCAAATCGCTTTTTTAAGGTCTAATGCCAAATCAATATTAGCGTTTGTTAACGGTAACTGCGGCTACCACTACTCACTGATCTTTTGTCGCCTTTTGCCGCTTTTTTTGCTTCAGCTTTGCGTAAGGCTGGTGGTAGTGTAGGCCGGGCTTTGAGAGTGCGCTGCACTTCAGCAATCAGTGTCTGGCTGTTGTTGAAATTGCCTTCAAGCGGGATGTTGAGTGGGAAGATAGAGGCTATCACCAGCAAACCGGGTAGGAAGTAACCAGCGATGATCAGAAGAACGCCAGCCAATACCAAAATCCCATAAATTATGGATCGATTGCGAGGGTCAGCTCCGTCGGACACTGAGCCTCGAATGGTGGTTACTCCGTTTTCACGCTCCACACGGGCGTGCAAGCGGGTGCTGTGTGAGAAGCGGCGAAACACGGTGCTGTTGGTAGTCAACGAAAAACGACCCCTCTTTTCGACCCAGCCATCTAATCTCCCGCCCTTTTGATGCAACCGTTCGTTCATGGCGATCATACACTGTGATACTGTTTTTTCCGTGTAGTACACGAAATACACTACTATCCCCTTTCCAAAATGTTGGTGGACTATTTCTACTCTATTGTAGCGAGATCAAGCTGGCAAATCGAACGGATACAAGTGCGACCTATGAATGTGCAATGCGATGGTACAAACAAATCAATCCTGTTAAGTGATTTTAGCACTAAAGTTCTGTTTTGACTAGGTGAGATGGCTGCAAACTACTTGACCGGTGCAATTGGATGCCATGAACTGCGTCCTTACAAAAACCCCATATTTTGTGATGGTAAGGTCTGCTTCATCACAATCATGTGACGTATCTTGTGCCTTTAAGGGGTAAACACTTGTTCCGGTTTCCGGGGGACTTCTTCCGCATACAACCAATCGTTGAAGAAGGGTCTCAAATCCTGTCCGCTGAGTTCAATGGCGATACTGACGAGATCGGTTGTAGCAGCGTTGCTGTATTTAAAACGGTCATAATAGGTTTTTAGGATGTTGAAGAATATTTCATCTCCTACCTTGAGGCGAAGGGCGTGAAGTGTCCACGCGCCACGCAAATAGACGCCGCTGTTGAACAAGTCGTCCTGCGGTGGGTTGCCCGGTGCAGAGAAATTGTTGGTGGTATTGGTGATGAAGATGTAATAGTCATTCATTATTTGGAGCAAGGCGGTGCGACCTTGCGTATGTTCAAACCAAAGGGCGCTGAGGTAGGTGGCAAAGCCTTCATTGAGCCAAATGTCTTTCCATTGGGTGATGCTTACGCTATCTCCAAACCACTGGTGGGCCAACTCATGAGCGATGACCGTTTCCGGTTCAGCGCGACGTGTGCCGACATTTCCACCAAATAGGATGAGGGTTTGGGTTTCTAAGGCAAAGCCTAAATTAGTATCGGCTACAACTGCACCAGCCGCTTCAAAAGGATAGGGGGCAATAAGATCGTTGTAGAAAGCGATCATATCGGAAAAAGACGCAAAAGTGAGTTTTAGAGTTTCGGCCGAGCGTGCCGGGAAATAATTGCGGATGGAGAGATTATTTGGGCCGGTAGCTGTATCAACTACAAAATCACCAACGTTGACAGTTGCCAGATAGCTTGCCATTTCGTCTCTGGCTTCCCAGATATAGGTAGTGGTTGGATCATCATGGTTATCAACACTTTTTAGGCGACCATTGGCAGCCACGACATATTTGTCTGGCACTGTAATTTCGAAAGTATAGGTGGCTTTGTCAAGCGGATGGTCATTTACGGGAAACCATAGAGCAGCACCGTCAGGTTCGCTGGCGACAAATACGCCTTTATCATAGCGTATCCAACCACCCGCGAATATGTCGTATACATCGCTAACTCCTTTACCGGGAACGCCGTTATAGGAGACCACAACTTCGAACGTTTCATCCTGTTTCAGCGGTTCCACAGGCGTAATTTGAAGTTCACGTCCGTCACGATGGAAGTTTGCTTTGCGTCCATCTACCAACACAGATGTCACGGTAAAACCTGCAAAGTCGAGATTAAACCGTTGCAAATCATTATAGGCTTTTGCCAATGTGGTCACGGTACTATCTATAACGTTGGTGCGGTCATCCCATGCTAGATCAATGGTGTAATGGATGGCATCATACCCGCCGTTACCAAGTTCGGGAAAGTAACTATCGCCAAGTCCCGCACTGCCCATTTGGGCATCCTGTGCGTAAGCAGTAATTCTAAAGATTGTCAGCAGTAAAGTTGTGAGCAATAGTTTACGCATTTTGATCTCCGATCTTTACATCATAATACCCCAAACGTGGCGCAAAGGTTGTGAGAACTGATTAAATGCTGTGGTGCGGAATTGAAATGGTTGAGGGGTCAGGTAAAATGTTGGCAGATGTATCGAACATCCGAGGAGTGTAGGTGCGAATACAACGGGTTCGGCGGCGAGGGACAACTCTATTTATGTTGTGCGGCTGCCTGACAGCGGTCTTTGTCGGGATGGTGTTGCTGGCAATAGGGCTTCTGATCTTATTGCCACGATTGCCGGGATTGGCACTTCTGGTATCAGGTTTTACAGCACGGGGAAATATCGCACAGGCTTTTGCTAACGTGCCCACCATGCCGCGCATTCAGCTCCAAGATGTGGTGACACCGGGGCGGGTACTTCTCAATCTCGGTTCCGCCGGCACAGAGGAAATTCCAAGCGTATTCGTGCAAACTGGATTACTGGATGGCACGCCAGCAGCGACCATACTACTGAGCGAAGACGACTTAATGGTACTTTGCCGCCAACGCACGTCACTATGCTCCAATGACAATCCACAGTACCAGAATGTGCGAGTAGATTTGCGACCTGGCGGTGGAGTGGTTTATGCAGATGTGCACCTACCGGAAGCGGGCATCAGTCAGACAATTGGAGCGGTAGTGCGGCTCGATGGAAGCCAGCGGCAATTTGAGTTGTTGGGTGTTGATATGGGCGGCGTTTTATACGGGCTGCCTACAGGGAGTTTAGCAGCACAGGTGCAAGAAGTGACCGCCACAGCGAACGCAATGTTGCAGCAAGCGATTTTGAATGTGGACGGTAGCCCGTTTGAATTGGGTGATATTCGGATTGACGATAGTGGCATCATGTTTTTAATGAGATAACCTTAGTGGTCGATCAACAACTCATCCTTGTCAAACATTCGCAGCCGAAAATTGTCCCTGAGGTGCCAGCGATGCACTGGCGACTTTCTGAGGAGGGCAGATCGCGGTGTTTACGTTTGGCCGATGAGATTCAACCATTTGCGCCACTTGTAGTTGCTTGTAGCAATGAAGTAAAGGCGTTTGAAACGGCGGAAATCTTGACGCGGACTTTGGATTTGGCTCCACCCATTCAGTCTGTAGGTTTGCGGGAGCACCAGCGCGATAATGAACCCTTCAGTGAGAAGTCAATATTTGAAGCCAAGGTCAAGAAGTTTTTCTCGGAACCGACGCAATTGGTATTTGGACACGAAACAGCAGATGAGGCATATCAACGTTTTGAGAAGGCAACTCACTCCTTAGTAGCACAATATGTTCATTCAACGATAGTGATGGTTACGCACGGGACAGTAATCAGTCTTCTCGTGTCCCGGCACAATCGAGTTGAACCCTTTAGATTCTGGCAGGAATTGGGGCTGCCGTCGCTGGTCGTACTATCGTTGACAGACTACAAAATAAGGTCGGTGATTACGAAAGTTGTATAATGGATAAAACAAATTTGCTATGATCTTTTGATGTGGATTTTCAGGAGTAGGCTACCGAGATAACGGGTTTTATATGGCGCAAAAAATACTGGCAGATGCGAAATGGAGTGCTCTGAGAGAAGAAATGCGCCAGATTATGGTGGAAACGGCGCGGCGTGGGCAGTTGATCACATATTCAGAGTTATGTGCGGCACTCAAAACCGCTTACTTGCATTATCATTCACCGATCTTGGTGCGTCTGTTGACAGAAGTGGGACGATCCGAGGTACAAGCGGGGCGCCCGGTGCTGCCCGCGGTGGTGGTGGGCAAGCAAAGTGGTATTCCCGGCCCGGGTTATTTCAAAGTCGGTGAAGGCGATGCGGAGGCGGAGGGGCATGTAGAACCCAAAGCGATGTGGGAAGCGGATTTGGAACAGGTTTTTGAGTATTGGAGCAAGCACTAAAATGAAAGTTCTGGTTACGGGGGCAGCCGGGCGACTGGGTAGTAAGTTAGTACATCTGCTGACGGCGCAGGGTCATTCGGTGACCGGAGCGGATATTGTCGGCAATGATGTGATACGACTGGACATTGGCAATTTTGAGGCTACACGGGCGCTTTTAACAGACTTGAAACCGGCTGTAGTAGTCCATCCAGCAGCCTGGACGGACGTAGATGGCTGCGCCAAAGAACCTGAGAAAGCGATCGCGACAAACGGTTTCGGTACTCAACATGTGGCCTTAGCAGCGGCCAATGTTGGCGCAGCTGTCCTGTATGTAAGCAGCAATGAGGTGTTTGATGGAAAGTCACAGCAGCCGTACCGCGAATATGATGTGACCAACCCGATCAATCCCTATGGTTACAGCAAGTGGGTAGGGGAACAGGCATTAGTTAACGTCAACCCCAAACACTACATCGTACGTACGTCATGGTTGTTCGCGCACGGTGGAAAGAACTTCATCCAAGCGGTTTTGAACAATGCAGCGGCGGGCAAATGCCTGCGAATCGTCACGGATGAAGTGGCGAACCCAACCTATAATGATGATCTGGCGGCGGCTATCGTGCGGTTGATCGAAACGGAGCGGTATGGGATATATCATCTGGTGAATGAGGGTAGCTGTTCCCGGCATGCTTTTGCCCGTTACTTTTTGGAAAAGGCAGGCTACAAGGATACTGAAGTTGAGAAAATTAGCGTGGTTGAATGGCCGCGGGCTTCAGTACCGCCGACCTATGCGGGGCTGCAAAATCTGGCGGGCAAGCATATCGGTATTACATTGCGCTCATGGCAAGAGGCAGTGGATGATTTTCTGGCAAAAGAGGGTTTGCTGAAAGCATGAGCGCTGAGTACCGAGTACCGATTACCGAGCAAGCTGAAATCGAAAGGGGATCGTCGGTTTTATCGGTCATTATTCCGAACTGGAATGGTGGGAAATATTTGCCGACCTGTCTAGATGCTTTAGCGCGTCAGACTTATCAACAGATTGAAGTGATAGTTGCGGATAATGCGTCAAGTGATGGATCGCAAGAACTTATTCATTCTCAATATCCTGAGGTAATACTGGTCGAATTGGCAGAGAATCGGGGTTTTACAGGGGCATGCAATGCAGGCATAAGAGCAGCGGGTGGCGATTATATCGCCCTGTTGAATAACGATACTGAAGTTGAAACCGGATGGGCAGCGGCGGTGATGGGTGCGTTTGCAACTCATCCTGAAATCGGCATTGTAGCCAGTAAGATGCTGCTTTTCGATAAACGTACCCAAATCCACACTGCCGGGGATTATTTCACGGTGGATGGACGGGCGGGTAACCGCGGGGTGTGGCAGCAAGACCAAGGACAATTTGATAAAGAAGAATTTGTCTTCAGTGCATGCGGAGGATCGTCGACTTACCGTAAAGTGATGCTGGATGAAATTGGCATATTGGATGATGATTTTTTCTTTTCGCTTGAGGATATAGATCTCGCTTGGCGTGCACAACTAACGGGTTGGCGCTGTCTTTACACGCCAAAAGCCATCGTGTACCATCATTTGTCCGCGACGGGCGGTGGGGTTACTGCCAGTTATTATGACGGGCGTAACTTGATTTTCACGCTAATCAAGAATTATCCGGCAATCTTATGGCGTAAACACGGGCTGAGCATCCTGAAAGCGCAGGTGCATCTGGCATGGGAGGCCATGCGAGCGTGGCGGGGAGAGGCGGCACGGGCGCGGTTGCGCGGCATGTGGGCCGGAATATGGCAGAGTGGGCGTATGTGGCGCAAACGGCGTGGAATTCAGGCGATGCGACGGGTTTCAATTGAAGATTTAGAAGCTGTGCTTTCACCGGCGCGGCAGTGAGGCAACATGCAGGAATCAATTATTGATATGAGAAGCAATGGTTTAGAAGATCCGCAGTCGCCGCTGCTCTCAATTGTAATACCGGCCCATAACGAAGAATTTCGATTACCCCCCAGCTTAGAAAAAATCGACGCCTTCCTCAGAACACAACCATATGAGACTGAGGTCATCGTTGTTGAAAATGGTAGTACTGATCGTACTGTGGAGGTCACCGAAGCCTATGCGGAGACGCATCCGTATGTTCGGGTGATAGAAGCTGCAGTTCGTGGCAAGGGACTGGCAGTAAAAGTCGGCATGCTGGCGGCGCGCGGTGAGTACCGATTTATTTGTGATGCGGACTTATCAATGAAGATCGAAGATATTGTGCAATTCCTGCCTCCGCATAATGAGGGTGCGGATGTGATTATCGCCAGCCGCGAAGGGAAGGGTGCAAACCGCGTGGGTGAACCAACGCACCGCCATCTCATCGGGCGCATTAACAATTGGATTATTCAGCTAACAGCCGTACGCGGTTTTCAAGACACGCAGTGTGGGTTCAAGATGTTTAACCGGAAGGCGGCTGAGGATTTATTTAGTGTGCAACAAATGGTTGGAATTGGCTTTGATATTGAACTGCTGTTCATCGCCAAGAAGCGGGGATACAAGATTAAGGAAGTGCCAATCACGTGGTATTTTGACTCGGATAGTCGCATGCGATTGATCGGTGACTCGGCCTATTTATTAGTGGAAATTTGGCAAATCCGGCGAAATTGGTTTTGGGGTGTATATGCTAAACGTGAAACGCGCCAACAAGACCGCCAGCCTACTGTTTGAAAAGCACTATTGGAGCATGGGTTATCAATATGTGCTGGGGCTGGACGAGGCTGGACGGGGAACATGGGCGGGGCCGGTGGTAGCGGCGGCGGTATGCCTTCCGCCAGAACGGGATGATCTGCCCGAAGTCCTTTTAGGTGTGCGTGACAGCAAGCAGATGACCCCACGGCAGCGGGCAAACCTTGTGGATACGATCCAACGTACAGCATTGGCATGGGGCGTTGGCAGTGCCAGCGCCACTGAGATTGATGAGATTGGTATTGTTCCGGCAACACGGTTGGCGATGCGGCGGGCTCTCGAAGCAACGCAGCATGAACCTGACGTGCTGCTAATTGACGCTTTAAGGTGGCCCGAGATAGATATTCCCCAGCAGAGTATTGTCAAAGGGGACAGTTTGTCATTGAGCATTGCTGCAGCCAGCATTCTGGCAAAGGTGTGGCGCGATAAACACATGCAGGAAATTGATATTGCTTACCCCCAATTTGGCTTTGCTCATCATAAAGGCTATGGTACTGCGCGTCATCAACGAGCTTTGAATCAATACGGTGTATGCCCGGAACACCGACGCACCTTTGCTCCTATTCGCATTCTGTTGAATGAGGGCTAAGCTGTTGAAATTGGCTCTGGTTCACGACTGGCTAAACCAAGTGGGTGGGGCGGAGGACGTGTTGGATACGTTGGTTACCGTGTATCCAAGTGTGCCTGTCTATACCAGTATCTATGCGCCTGAATTGATGCCTGCCCATTATAAACAATTGGATATTCGTAAATTGTGGCTCGACAAGCTGCCGGGTATTCACCAACACCACCAACCTTACTTGCCGTTTTATCCGTTGGGGTGGAGCGGATTGGATTTGTCAAATTATGATGTAGTGGTGAGCAACAAAAGTGGTTTTTGTCACGGGTTCAAATATAGCAAGGATACGCTCCACATTTGTTACTGTCTGGCGCCGACACGGTATGTGTGGCAGCTTGACGGTTATGTAGCGCGCGAAGGGCTGGGGAAACCAGTACAAATGGCGCTGCGGCCGTTGATCGCGGCGCTACGACTCTGGGACTATGAGGCTGCACAGCGTGTTGATCACTTCATTGCAATTTCAACGGAAATTCGGGAGCGCATCAAGACCTATTACAATAGAGACTCTCTGATTATTTTCCCGCCTGTCAATACATCCCGTTTCCAACCTGTCGCTGCTGAAGAAGTCGAAGATTACTTCCTCATTGTTTCGAGGCTCATTCCCTACAAGCGAATTGATCTGGCGGTGCAGGCGGCAACACGGCTGGGTGTGAAACTCAAAATCGGTGGCAAGGGACGCGATATGGAACGGTTGCAAGCAATGGCGGGTCCAACTGTTGAGTTTCTAGGTTATGTGCCTGATGAAGCTTTACCGAGACTGATGGCGCGTTGCAGAGCGTTTCTGTTTCCGGGTCTGGAGGATTTCGGGATCACGCCCGTGCAGGCGCAGGCGGCAGGACGGCCTGTAATCGCTTACGGTGGTGGCGGGGCGCTGGACACGGTGATACCTGGCAAGACTGGCGAGTTATTCAGCGAGATCACGGTAGATAGTTTAGCGAGTACCATGCAGATGTTTGATGCTTCGTGCTATGATCCGGCCAGTATTCGACAACACGCGCTCCAGTTTGATACAGAAGTTTTCAAGCGCGCGATAACGGGATTTGTGGAACAAGCGATGAAGGCTCGCTCTGGCGCAGATTTTCAAAACCCGCCATAATTAACATCATGACTGACGAAGAACGCGAACTCACCCCTGATTCCGATAACACACCACTTGGCATGGATGTGAATGACACAACATCTGATGTCGCTGAGGCGGTGGAAGAAGCCGTGTTAGCAGACGCCGATGATGCTGCCGAAGTTCTTGAGGAAGAACCAGTATCTGATACGGAAGTAGATGATTTCAACATCGAAGCATTGCTGCCCGATACGGTAACGGATGGCCTTGATCTCGAAGCTGCGTTGGCAGCTGTATCCTCCCTGAGTGATGTTGTAGCGGAACAAGAAGCGGCCGAACAGGCTCGTCTGGCGCGTATAGAAACCGAAAAACAGGCTAAAGCAGAACGTCAGGCACGATTGGAAAATCCTGAGCTATTTTTCCCTGTGCCGCCTATGACCACTCTCAAGCGGGGGCAACTGGCTTCAGTCGTTCCGGCACTGCTGCTGATTGGTGTGGGGGTCTGGCTGACCGTTGTTTTGACGACTACGGGCAGCCTGCCGGACAGTGGTCTGTTGGCGGGACTAGTCATTGCTGGATTCGGACTGACGTTGGTGGTGCGGTGGTTGGCTACGGGTAGGTGGGCTGGCGGTTCGCTGTTTTTCGGTTTGGCACTGCTCTTGATGGGTGGCTCGGTAATTTTCTTATTGCAGCCTTTTTCACCGGGGCTGGTATCAGGTTGGCCGATGTTGATCGCTGCAATTGGAGTGGCTCTGCTGCTTTCAGGCATATTGACTTACCCTAGTGACAGGCGGTTGGTATTTCCCGGCGTGGTGATTTTGGCGGTTGGATTGGTCGGGCTGATTGTCACTATGAATATTTTGAGCAACGAAATATTAGTGGTTGCAGCCTCTTTATGGCCGGTAGCGGTGGTCATCGTGGCGATTTTTTTTGTACTACCCATGTTGTTCAGGCAGCGGCAGTAAGTGCGTCTTGCGATTGATGCCAGTCGCTGCACAGTTCCCCGCATCACTGGCACTGAAAACTATGCCATCCAACTCATCCGCGAACTTATTCGACTCAATGCTACGCATCACATCAGACTTTATTTTCGTGACGTTCCCGCACAAAATTTGTTTCCACCATCACCTCTGGTTGAACAACGGGTAGTTCCTTTTCGGCGAGCGTGGACACATGTGCGGTTTGCAGCTGAATTGTGGCGAGATCGGCCGGACGTAACTTTAGTGCCAGCGCATACCCTACCTTTATTCTTTCCGGGACAGGCTATGGTGACTGTGCACGATCTCGGATTCAAGTATTTCCCGCAGGCCCATCCCTTACGTCAACGGTTATACCTCGATTGGACAACCCGTTATAGCGCGGCGCGGGCTAGTATCATATTGGCTGACAGTCAAGCGACCGCTGACGACATACAGCATTTTTATGGCACATCATCCGATAAGATACAGGTGGTATATCCGGGTGTAGAGAAGCCATTCGTGGGCGACATTAATGCGGCGCGGCAGAAATACCACTTACCCGAGCGATATTTCCTGTTTATTGGCACACTTCAACCACGCAAAAACATTGCGGGGGTGGTGCGGGCCTATTCCCTGTGGCGCAGCCGAAATATAGGCGAAAATGTTGGACTTGTGTTGGCGGGCGGCAAAGGGTGGTTGTTTGATCCGGCATGGGTTACAGGTATTGATGGGGTACAACTCACAGGCTATGTTGATGACACGGATAAAGGCGCGTTATATGCCGGGGCATTAGCGCTGGTGTTTCCGTCGCTATATGAGGGTTTTGGTTTTCCGGTGCTGGAAGCGATGCACAGTGGAACACCCGTGATAGCGAGCCAAACATCTAGCCTGCCTGAATTGGTACGAGATGCCGGTATTTTGGTGGATCCGCTCGATGTGGAAGAAATCGCAGAGGCTATGGGTGTGATGATTCAAGATGAAAGCAAGCGACAAATATGTCGTGAAAAGGGTTATAGTCAAGCGCTGCGATTCACGTGGGAACATGCAGCAGAGAAAGTTCTACGAGCGCTAGAGCTAGCGGTAATACACTAGAGACTCAGATTATTTATGCCCACCCGTTATCTTATCGTGCAACTTGCCGACATTGGAGATCTTATTCTCTCGACACCAGCGTTAGCCGCACTGCGCGAAGCACAGCCGGACGCACACATAACGTTGTTGACGACTGCCCATGCTGCTCCCGTTATTAACAATACCCATTTGATAGACGAGGCTATCACCTTTGATCGCCAGCAGTTTAATAGCTCCAAGGCGTTCTTTAAACCCGCTAACTTGCGGCGGGTGATTGGGCTGCGGAACGGACATTTTGATGCAGTGATGTTCTTTCATCATTTCACGTTAAAGCTAGGGACGCCCAAGTTCGCTTTGATTGCGCTGGCAAGTCGTGCAAAACGGCGGATTGGTTTGGATAATGGAAATGGTTGGTTTTTGAATGAACGACTGCCTGATAGAGGCTTTGGTGCAGAACATCAGGCTCAGTACTGGCTGGACTTGGTTGGTTTGCTGGGGGCATCAACAACGCCACGCCCAGGTGTAGTCAATATTGCCCCTTACGAACGATCCGAAAGAGATGCACTGCAACCGCAACTGAAAACCGTTGTGATCCATCCCGGAAGTGGGGGGTACAGCCGCGCGCGGCGCTGGGATGCTGTGCGTTTTGCAGAGGTGGCAGATGCACTGTGTGAACGACAGCGGGCGCGCATCGTGCTGGTGGGCGGGGCGCAGGATGGCGGTGCAGATGTTAAAGCAGCTATGCGATCTGAGGTGATTGATTTTACAGGCAAGACTACGCTGCCCGAATTGGCCGGAATTATCAAAGAGGCTGACGCGTATATCGGGGCGGACAGCGGGGTAACACATTTGGCAGCGGCGGTTGGCACGCCGGTAGTCGCGATATTCGGTCCAAGTAATCCCGATGCGTGGAGGCCGTGGACGCCAAATGGACGGTCAGTTGTGGTTCGCAGCGCACCAGAATGCAGCCCGTGTAGCTATGCGGGACATGGTATTGGTCTGCGTGAAGGATGTCCGGCGCGTACCTGTATGCGAATGGTAACGACCGAACAGGTCATTGCGGCAGTACAAAAAATTCTTGACAGGGAAATAGCTGCAGCAGGCCATAGCCAAACACCTAATCGTTTTTCTAGACGTATTGATATTCTTGGGCTGCCAGTGGATGCAATAACCTATGGTGAATGGTTGGATTTGATCGGACAATGGATACGTGAATATGAACAAGATGGAAATTCTGCCATCGTCCGCCACGTTTGCACGATCAACCCTGAGTTCATCATGATCGCGCGGAGTGATCCGAATTTCTTCAATATTTTGAGTAGAGCCGCGCTGTGCGTGCCAGACGGGGTAGGGCTTTTGTGGGCGGCACACCATTTGGGGAAGACGTTGCCAGAGCGCGTAACTGGTTCAGACGGTGTGCCCATCATCGCAGAGCGTGCAGCGGAAATGGGGTGGCGGTTGTTTTTCCTAGGTGCGGGAGATGGAGTGGCGGAAAAAGCGGCGGCAGAACTGAGGAAAAAGCACCCAAAACTCCAGATCGTGGGCATATACGGTGGAAGCCCGACACCTGAGGAAGAGGATGGTATTGTTGAACGTGTGAATGCCAGCCATGCTGATATTTTGTTTGTAGCTTATGGCGCCCCGGAACAGGACAAGTGGATTGCACGCAATTCACCACGCTTGCGGGTTGTGATGGCGATGGGAGTGGGTGGCTCGTTTGATTTTATTGCGGGTGTGGTTCCGCGCGCACCGCAATGGATGCGGCGAGTGGGGGTGGAATGGCTCTACCGGTTGTATTTGCAACCGTGGCGCATAGGACGGATGATGCGGCTGCCACGGTTTGTGCTGGCGGTGTTGTTGGGTGGCGAACATGGTTAATCTGAAACAATGGATACCTAAGTTGGCTGGGAACGTCATATTAGTAGTGGGTGATGTCATCCTAGACGAATATGTGACCGGTAAGACGACACGCTTGAGCCGTGAAGCGCCCGTCCCTGTTCTAGAATTTGAGTCACGACATTGGATACCGGGAGGAGCGGCAAATCCTTCGGCTAACATTGTTGCGCTGGGAAGTACGGTAGTACAGGTAGGTGTTGTGGGAGTTGACGCTGCTGCTGATAACATGCGACAAGTGCTGCGTGAGCGAGGCATTGACTCAAGTGGGTTGATAACTGACAGGAAAAGGCCCACTACAGTTAAAACGCGCATTATGGCGCATATGGGTTTACGCTTTCCCCAGCAAGTAGCACGGCTTGATACCGTGTCTCATCAGCCGATTGATGACAGTACGGAGGCTGCTATCCATGCCGTGCTTGAAGCGACAACGACAGATGTAAAGGCTGTTCTACTTTCAGACTATCATGCCGGGCTGCTCACGCCGACGTTAGTTGCGGCTGTTCGCCATTTGGCTGCCGATAGGGCAGTTCTATTGACTGTAGATGCACAAGGCGAACTCGACAAATATACTCGATTCGGCGTAGTGAAGTGTAACGCCGACGATGCACGAGAGTATTTGCGGCGTGATTTACTTTCCGATGCCGATTTTGAGGTGGCGGCAGCCGAACTTAGGGACAAATTGGGACTGACAAGCGGCATGGTGATTACGCGAGGGGCGCGGGGAGCGACGATTGCTGCTAACGGAATTGCGCCCGTTCATTGCCCGGCTCCAGCAGTTACTGATGTTTTTGATGTGGTCGGTGCAGGTGACACAACTATCGCAGTGTTGACGTTGGCTTTGGCTGCGGGAGCTTCACTTGTTGAAGCAACAAGTCTTGCCAATTATGCCAGCGGCCTCGTAGTGCGGCGTGTGGGAAATTACTGTCCGACGCCAGATGAATTGTTGTGGGCGCTGGATGAATGGCACTGAATTAGCCGCCGATCACTCGTACTTCCCGAATAATAACATTATCAAACTTAATACTTAGAGGTTGTTCCACTGCTCCCAATACCAGCCCGAATTGACCGTTGGGAAGTGTCGAATCATTGGTTTCAGCTATTAGAATCCCGTTGATGATAAAGCCTAAATAATTTTTTACGCATAGCGTTTCAATTCTATTGACGGCATCGCCGGTTTTAACCGCAGGACTATTCTGCCATTTGACCAATTCGATAGGATTGGGGATAGAGGGTTGAGCCTTCAGTATGGCAAACGCTCCTGCGCTTGATACCACGAAATAATAGCCGTTACCATCGGCATCAGCCCGGCAGATGATACCGAATCCATTACCAACGCTGCCTCGAAGCTGTTGGCTATCAACACGGACACTGAGATCTGTCAGTGGTCTGTGATTCAACGACCAGATATAACCCATATTGGCTGCAACCTGTCCGAGCAGTGCATTGTCGCTAAGGCTGAAGGCGGCTTGATTTTCCGGTAGATGAAAAGTATCCCAGTCCGTGGCGGAGGTATCAAAGTGATATTCTAAAATTGGGGGATCATAGCCGATTAGAGGTGTTCGGACGTCGTTTGGAGCATGTGTACAGGCTGCCAAGAACATGAATATGAGCCACAATAACTGCGGGCGCTCCAACTTCACTGAAGTTAATCCTTTCATTGTTACTCAACCTCAGTATAGTTGAAACGCCCATCATAGCAGATGAGAGCAAATGAAAGTTGGCTAGCCTGTAATTTGCAACGTCTTCATATCTTCGGCCACTTCGCCTGCCCACGCCTTAATTTTGTCCCAGTCACGGAAGTCACCGTCGAAACTGCTCGGCCATGCATTACCATCGTAACGTGCTGCTAGTGTCCACCTTTCATGCCAGTCGACATCGTCTAGGGCCAGCTTACCTGCAAAAGCAGCGGTTAGGCGTAAATCCATCTTTGTTAGCATTTCTGGAACCATATAAAATTCCTTCACATGCTCCATGCCACCTTCTTCCATGACACGGACACAACTGATCCAGAAATAAACAGGTTTACCTTCTAGCTGCGGTTGGTAGGCGCGAATGAAACCCTTGATTTCAGGCAGCCATGTACCAGCATGAATAGGAGTTCCCATTACGTAGACATCATAACCGTTCACATGGGTGATGTTACGTACATCCTCTACTGTGACTTGTGCGCCTTGTGCCTTTAACACTTCGCTAATTGTGTGAGCAATTTCCACGCTGGAACCATGCGCTGTTGCGTAAGCGACCAAAACTTTCATCTGTATGTCTCCTCTGCTAATAGGCATAGGCGGCTCGTACTTGCATCATAACGTCCGAATTGGTCTTCAAAATAGTTACAGCCGACACGCCTGCCATATGATGGAAGGCATTTTCTTCCCAAAAGAAACTTAATTAGGACCTCCGTCCGAAATGTTATTTGTGGTTGCTCTTGACAAGCTGATATGGATATAATGTCTATTATGGCAACATTTCACTGAAAACGGTATTGAGGGGTTCTAAAAAACCTTATGATCGAAGTTATTATTGATAGTATCCGGGTTAGCCTAATGTCCCAACACCGGGTTGTCATTCTCAAGGATATTAACAACGAGCGTTTCCTGCCGATTTGGATTGGCCCCTGCGAAGCCGAAGCCATCACTGTTAAATTACAGGATTTGCCAACACCGCGCCCATTGACCCACGATCTTCTGCGTTCTGCCATTCGGGAACTCGGTGGCAAAATAGTCCATATCTTGATCAGTGACTTACGTCAAGAAGTGTATTACGCGCGTATCGTAATTGACATCGCGGGTGATCAGATTGAAATTGACTCGCGTCCGAGTGATGCTATTGCGCTAGCAGTGCGTGCGGCTGTGCCAATCTTTGTACACGAATCGGTAATGGATAAGGCAGCTCGTGAACCGGATGAGGACATTGAACAAGAAGCGATAAGTGATTCCGGTACAGAAAAAGTAGATGACAAGCAGTTGAGCGCATTTGCTGATTTTGTGGATACACTTGACTTGGATGATTTAGAAGATAGCGACGAATAGATCAATTCATTCAGCAGCCTGTTTGTGCTGGGTGTATAATGCCATACTATCGTAAGCCGACGGTGCGCCTGAACGCACCGTTTTTATCTCCATTGTTTGAGCATGTATGAGCGATTTGCTTCCTGATTGGGGTAGTTTGCAGGCTCCTTATAGCCAAGAAGCTGAAGAAGCGACTATTGGCGCGATTTTGGTCAATCCAGTGACCTATTTTGCCGTTGCTTCTTTTCTGAATACTGACGATTTTTTTATTCTGCGCCACCGGTATATTTGGGAGGCGCTCACTCGACTGCATGAACGGGGCGAGCCGATTGATTACCTGACCGTCACGCAAGAACTTAAAGACACACAGCGGCTAACAGAGATTGGTGGGGCAGCTTATCTTACACAGCTTATTAACAGCACTCCGACCTCTGTTCATGCGGAAGTGTATGGTCGGTTGGTAGAAAGTTTTGCCACGCGTCGCCGTCTTTTAGCTGCCTCTGATGAAATTAAGGCGTTGGCGCTTAACGGTGAAATGACGCTCGATCAAGTCATCGCTGATTCAGAAGCCAAATTGTTTGATGTGACCGAACAGCGGTTGACACGGCAGCTCATCCCAATGCGAGATGCGGTGCGCCAGTATTGGGACCATGTTGAATTCTTGATGCACAACCGGAATGCCGCATTCGGTATTCCATCCGGATTTACCGATTTGGATAAATTGCTAGGTGGTTTTCAAAAATCAGACTTGATTGTATTCGCTGGACGTCCCGGTATGGGTAAGACAAGTTTCATGCTGTCAGCGGCAATCAATATGGCACGATTGGGAACCCGAATTGCCATCTTTAGTTTGGAAATGGGTGTGGAACAGATAGTTCAGCGGTTCTTTTCGATGGAATCGGCAATTGATAGTCAAAGCCTCAGAATCGGTCAACTTGGGCAGCAAGAATGGGCACGTTTTGTGAATGTGGCGGGGAATTTGGATAAGTTTCCAATCTTTATTGACGACAGCGCGTCCCTTAACCCGCTAGAGCTACGAACAAAGTGTTTGCGATTGGCGCGTGAGTTCGGAATTGACATGATAATTGTGGACTATTTGCAGCTTATGAATGCAGGCGGCACTTATGAAAATAACCGAGTTCAAGAAATTAGTTATATTAGCCGCAGCCTAAAGGAACTGGCACGCGAACTTAATGTGCCATTGCTTTCGGCGGCGCAGCTTTCTCGCGCTGTAGAACAGCGGCAGGATAAGCGACCGCAACTTTCAGATTTGCGTGAGTCTGGCGCAATAGAACAAGATGCTGATGTCGTCATGTTTCTTTACCGGGATGATGTGTACAATGAGGCCACTGAATTTCCAAATATTGCCGATATCATTGTCGCAAAACACCGTAATGGACCGACGGATACTGTTTCTATGTGGTTTGAAAAATCACTTACCAAGTTCATGAATTTGAGCGCCGGACAGCGGGTAGATTTGAGTCGCATTTGATGAAAAAATTCACTGGATTTCCAGAAGGTAGCAAACTAAGCCCTACCGCTTTTCCATCGCTGTTCTTTAGCGATTTGCTGCCGATGATAGATGACTTGGCTGAGCTCAAGGTTGTTCTATTTTCTTTTTGGGCACTCAGCCAGAAAGAGGGACGCTTTCGGTATTTACGGCGAGAAGAGTATGATAATCCCATCCTGTATGAAGGATTAAAAGCTGCCAAGCCCAAAGCTAAAGCTGAGACAACATTGGAGCATGCGCTGGCATATGCAGTGGAACGGGGGACGCTGTTGTGTACGACAGTTTTGGTGGCTGGCGACGAAGTTGAGCTCTTTTTTGTCAACACAACATTAGGGAGGGCGGCGATTAGTCAGATACAATCGGGTGAATGGCAAGCGGGTTTCAATGGATCGCCAATCGAAATATTACCGGAACGGCCCAATATATACCGTTTGTTTGAGGCGAATGTTGGTTTGCTGACCCCCATGGTGGCGGACGCTCTTAAAGATGCGGAAAAGGATTACCCAATAGAGTGGATAGAAGATGCCATTCGGCAAGCGTCGGAAAATAACAAGCGTAGTTGGCGTTATGTATATTCCATTCTAAAAAGGTGGGAAAAAGAGGGGCGAGATCGCGGCTCCGAACAGTTTGATGAGCAAGACGGAAAGCGCTATATTACGGGGAAATATGCCGACTTCATCGAACACTGAGCAAGAAGTGATGGGCGTTTGCCGCTTGTGCGGGGGCGAACCCATTTGCAGTGGCATGGGAGTTCTGCGTTATGATGCGCCGGTTGGCGATCCGAATTTTGGTAAGGTGTATCGCTGCCCTCACAACCCGGTAGGAGCTGATACCGAACGGCACAGCCGGCTGCTGCGAGTAAGTAATCTCGAAGCCTTTGTCGATAAGAATTTTCAGAATTTTGCCGTTGATTATCCGGGACTAGAACTTCCGGAAACTAGTTCATTGCAAGCGGCACTCACGGCAGCCAGAGAATTTGCAAAGAATCCTGAAGGATGGTTTTTGCTGGAAGGTACATTTGGCTGCGGCAAAACTCATCTGGCGGCAGCAATTGGTAATTTGCGCTTGCAACTAGGGGATATGGTCATGTTTATGACCGTTCCAGATGTACTCGACCACCTTCGGAGCGCATTTGCGCCAACAGCAGAAGTTTCATACGACGAAACGTTCGACCGTATTCGCAACGTACCATTTCTGATACTGGATGATCTGGGGGCAGAAAGCTCCAGTCCATGGGCGCAGGAAAAACTATATCAGATATTCAATCATCGTTATAATCGGCGATTGCCCACGGTTGTTACCACAAATGTTGAACTGGAACGGCTTGACCCGCGCATCCGCAGCCGTCTTTCTGACGAATCACTAACCCGACGTGGGAAGATTATTGCTCCAGACTACAGGAGCACACGGAAGCCGATTGACCCGCTATCCGGCGCGTCGCTGTATAACGACATGACATTCGACAAATTTGATTTCGAGCGTAAATTATCAGCCGAAGAAAAAGTCAATTTGCGGAAGGCATTTGAATTAGCGTCTGAATATGCACGGCAACCGCAAGGTTGGTTGATATTTACGGGCGCAAATGCGACAGGAAAAACGCATCTGGCAGCAGCCATTGCCAACCAATTACGCGCACAAGGGAAAGATGTAATTTTTATCACAGTTGCGGATTTGCTGGATTATTTACGGGTTACTTTTAATCCTAATGCTTCGGTCAGCTTTGACCAGCGCTTTCAAATGATTCGTAATGTTCCTGTTTTGGTACTCGACGATTTGACGATTACAGGCTCGGTATGGGCACGCGAGAAGTTATTCCAACTCATTGACCATCGCTATGTCGCCCAACTACCGACAGTTATTACCACGTATAAACCTATTGAAGAGCTGGATAATCGCATCCGGACCCGCATTTTGGATACGCGACGTTGTCTAGTATTTGCTATCCAATGCACTGATTACCCCACCCGTTTTAGGCAGCGTCGCCAATCACAGTATTAATCTACATGCGCCTTTCTGCACTGACTATTACACCGTATCAACGCAGACATTTGCAAGTAATACGCGATCTGATCTTTCATAGCAACATGGTTCATATACATCTTGATTGGTATGAGAGCGACCAATGGCTGGAGTCAGATGAGGCAGTGGTACGCTTGGCTTGGCAGAGCGGCCGGCTCGTAGGGATACTTGGTCTTTCAAAACCACTCAACCAAACTTCGTGGATACGAATGGTTGGCCTCTTGAATTACACAGAGCCTCAAGCAGTGATAAAGAGTCTTTGGAACCATATAACGGAAGATTTACGGCGCGAGTTGGTTCAGTCGGTAGGAATACTCATTATTAATGACTGGATCATCCCATATGTAACTTCACTCGGTTTCAAATATGACGAAACAATCATTACGATGGAACGCACTAATTTTGAACTCCCTCAGCCACATAGAGATGGTCCGATTGTTCGCGTAGGCGAGCTTTTTGACTTAGGACAGATTGTAGCAGTTGATCAAGCGGCTTTCGCGCCGCCGTGGCAAATGGCAAACGAAGACATTCGACAGGCGTTTCGCCTCGCTTCTAGTTGCACGGTAGCAAAACAGCAAGATCAGGTTGTTGGTTTTCAGCTTTCGACGTTATATTTTGATGGTGCACACTTGGCGCGGCTGGCCGTGCATCCATCAGTCCAAGGCACAGGAGTCGGCCACGCACTGATGATGGATTTGCTGGAACGCTTCCAAAGACGTGGGGTATACATGTTGACGGTTAACACACAGTCAAGTAACCATGCGTCGCGAAACTTATATACACGCTTTGGTTTTGCCCCTACTGGCTTTGATCTCCCCTACTGGTCGGCGCACATTTGAGAAAGTTGCCAAACTATGACAGTTATTTATCACGACGGACAGGCTAATCCTGACCACCTAAACGGAAAGCAAGTGGCAATCATAGGCTACGGCGCATTGGGACGTCCAGTGGCACTTAATTTGCGTGACAGCGGGATAAATGTTTTGGTTGGCGCACGTGGTGAACAAACACGCGAGGCTGCTTTGGCTGACGGGTTGCAGGTGTTAACCATGGCCGAAGCAGTGCAACAATCTGACATTTTGATTTTGCTGTTGCCCGATGAAGTGATGCCAACTTTCTATTTAGAACAGATTTCACCTCACTTGCGACGTGGACACGTATTATTGTTCGGGAGTGCATACCCAGTTACCTTCCGGTTCATTGAACCCCCGCCATTCGTAGATGTGGGTCTGATCGCGCCACGTATTCTGGGCATGGCAGTCAGGGAACAATATGAAATGGGAGAGGGGTTTCAGAGCTTTGTGGCAGTCGCACAGGATGCTAGTGGACAGGCATGGGAAACCGTATTGGCGGTTGCCAGCGGCATGGGCGCGCTGCGGGGAGGGGCTGTTGAGGTGAGTTTCGAGCAAGAAGCAGAGCTGGATTTATTTGTGCATCAAGCAATTATGCCAGCACTGCATCATTTACTGACAACCGCAGCTGACGTGTTAATTGCGCGTGGGTATCCGCCAGAAGCGGCATTTACCGAATTGTATCTTTCGACGGAGTTATCACATTATTTTCAGCAGGCAGCGCAACGCGGTCTTCTTAATACATTGGCCCTGACACCTTTGACCAATCAATATGGCACGGTGAGTCGCATGAGCCGTTTCGACGAACTAAAGTTAGAGAGGGTGATGGAAACGGCATTGAAGGATATTCATTCCGGTGACTTCGCACGTGAATGGGCAAAAGAGTCGAGTGGGGGATATAGGCGGTTGAAAAATTACCTCAAGACACAAGAAAAATTGGACTTGTGGGAGTTGGAGCAACAGACACTCGAAATGCTTGGTCGTCACCCGGAGGCCATAGAGTGACCATCCGGGTGTTTAATTGATCCAGTCTACGCCGAACGACGTTTCAGTTCGGGCCAAATGAGCAAGCTGATTAGTCCATTAAGCACAACGATAACCGTACTGCCTTCATGGCCCAAGACACCCAACGGCAAGGGTAGATTGACCACAAAGGAACTGATTATCAGGACGACAATGACACCGATAGCAAAAGTGATGTTTTGCCACACCACCCGCCGCGCCTTTTGGCTCAAACCAATTGCGTAGGGAATTAACTCCAATTTGTCTCCCATTAGGACCAAGTCCGCTGTTTCCAATGCGACATCCGTACCAGCTGCACCCATTGCGATGCCGATACTAGCGGTGGCTAACGCCGGAGCATCATTTACACCATCGCCGACCATTGCAACGGGGCCAACCTCATTCTCAATTTCTTTAAGGACACGCACTTTGTCCTCAGGAAGCAAACCTGCGTAAACAGCATCTACACCGAGTAGATGGGCAATGGTTTGAGCCACACGCGGGTTATCCCCGGTAAGCATAGCCACGCGCCTAATGCCCTGATCGCGCAGTTCGCGGATGACGCCCACTGCTTCAGGGCGCAACTCGTCCGCTACAGCGATTAGACCCATCCAGTCTTGATTTAAGTTAGCTTGATCGCAAGCACCGCAGCCTTCGCATTGTCCTGCGCGGACAACGCCGACTATGGTTTTGCCTTCAGATTCAAGTCGGTCATAGGCAGCTGCGAGACGCGACGGAATAGGACTTCTCGTTTCAAGATATTTAATGTTTCCTAACATCACGGTACGACCAGCGACCTGCGCTTCAATGCCCTGACCAGGTACGGCCTCGAATTCTTCGACATTGCCGATGGTTAGTCCACGTATTTCAGCAGCATGTACGATGGCACGGGCTAAGGGATGTTCGGAACGGGACTCAACGGCAGCGGCAACAGACAATAAGTCATCATCACAGAGTTCGCAGCATGAGAACACATCGGTGACTGCCGGATGACCTTTGGTCAAGGTTCCAGTTTTGTCAAAAGCCACTGCTTTGACGACCGCCATTCCTTCTAAATATGCACCGCCTTTGAATAAAACGCCTTTACGCGCTCCAGCAGCGATCGCTGAGATGAATGAGGCTGGTGTGCTGATGACCAGGGCACAGGGAGACGCAACTGTCATCAAGACCATTGCCCGATAGAAGTTGGTGTGAAAATCTATCCATCCAAGTGCTGGTGGTATGACGATGAACAACGCCACACTGCCCAGAATCAACATGGCATAATACTGTTCAAACTTTTCCAAAAAACGTTCGGTGGGGGCCTTACTATCCTGCGCTTCTTCTACCATTTTGATGATGCGCGCCAACGTGGTATCGGATGCTGCTTGCTTGGCTTCGACATCTAATACACCTTGCCCATTGAGTGTTCCAGCAAAAACCTTGTCGCCTTTGGCTTTTTCGACCGGCATGGACTCACCGGTAATAGGAGATTGATCTACTGACGAACGCCCTGCACTGACAATGCCATCTACAGGAATACGCTCACCGGGTTCAATAAGAACAGTATCGCCAACCTTGATGTGATCGAGGCTTATGGTCTCAATCTGACCATTTCGTCTCACTTTGGCAGAACTCGGATACAGCTTCATTAAGCTGCGTATGGCCTGTCGGCTGCGCCCAATCGCGTAATCTTGAAGAACATTGCTGAGCGAAAATAGGAACAGCAAGATAGCGCCTTCATGCCATTGGTCAACTAGTGCTGCACCGACGGCAGCCAGTACCATTAACATATCTACGTCGATTCGACGTTCACTGAGGCTGGCCAACGCAGTTTTGACGCCGAAGATGCCACCTGCCCCGTAGGCGATAAGGTTGAATACGGTTATGAGCCAAGCAGGAGCGCCTATGCGTTCACCTAAAAAACTTAATCCTATAGCCAACGCTGTGATCACCACGAAACGCGGTTCAAGCCACGCTTGTGTAAACCACTTTGGGCGGTCAGGTTGTATCTTTTCCTGTTGTTGGGTTGCGACTGTAGTGGTCATGTATTTTCCCCCGACATTAGGGTTTGTATCTACGCATGCGGTAATCATATTTTAATGCAGGTTAAAATTAAATTCAATGCCAATTATACTGATTCTGACACGATGTTAATCATATTCGCAAAAATACGACTCTCGCATTGTTAAACGTGTACGATTAGAATGAGATTATGCCAACACCTTTCACCCATCTGGAAACAGCGCAACGCCTGCTGATTGACGAAAATCTTCCCAACTCGATTCGAGGTGCGTTGCTGGCCGAAGGACCGGCATTCCTGCTGGGGAATATCGCGGCCGATGCGCGTGTTAACGGCGATTTGAACCGCGAACTAACCCACTTTTATGCATATGATAAAGGTATTCATGAGCACCCGTGGCGGGTGATGGTACAGCAAAATCCCGACTTGATGACACCCAAAAGTGCGGCACAAAGGGCATTCGTGGCTGGTTACGTAGCGCATCTTTCTATTGACGAAACGTGGTCACTGAACATGTTGGGGCCACATTTCGCAGCACGGGAGTGGGGTACGCGCAGTTTTCGCTTTCTCATGCTGCATATTCTTTTAATACACATGGATGAACGCGATTATGAACGGTTGCATCCGGATCAAGGCAACATATTAGCCGCGTCTCAGCCGAGACAGTGGCTGAATTTCATGAGTGATAACATCCTAACAGATTGGCGCGATTTGATTAGCAACCAGCTGCCACCGCGGGGGCGGAGCCAGACCCTAGAAGTGCTTGGAAGCCGGATCAACAAGACCCCTGATGAGCTACAGAACATATTGAAGTCGTCATTGCAGATGCAGGCTGACTTGTGGAGCAACATTGCGCTTGATGTGCTGACAACGGTTGAACAACAGATGTACGATCACGCCCGCGAACAATTACATATTTATTGGGATGAGTCGCACAGCTAGATTGATGTCCATAATCGCACGGTATTATCTCCACTGCCGGTAGCTAGGTGCGTACCATCAGGACTAAAGGCCAATGTTAGTACTGGTTTGGCGTGTCCGGTAATCGTATGCAGATGGCTGCCATCGGCGACCTGCCAGAATTTGATGGTGTTGTCGCGGCCAGAGGTAACCAGAAGACTGCCATCCGGGCTAAATGCTGCGGCATCTGCACCACCTTCATGCGCGAACAGTTTTAGTCGTTCATTTCCCTTTACATCGTCCCAAACTCGCACGGTTCCGTCACGACTGGCGGAGGCTAGTATTTGCCCATCGGGACTGGGTGTGATGTGGCGTACCCAATTATCATGTTTCCAAATTGGATCTACTGTCGCGCCTAGTCCACCGTCTTTCCAGCGCCAAATTGAATTGTCTCGACTCCCCGCTGCCAAAACCCGACCCTTTCGGAGGAAGGCAACAGAGGTCACTTCATCATTATGCGCGCGAAGACGCATTTGCCCTTCACCTGTCGCCGAATTCCAAATCCAGAGGCAATGATCTGCTCCGCCCGTTACAAGCAACTTTCCATCCGGGCTGAAAGCCACTGCATTGACTGCATCTGCGTGTAGCTTCAGTTCGATAAATGTACCGCCTGCCTGCAAATCCCAGATGCGGGCAGTTGTGTCAGCAGTGGCGGAGGCTAATTTTGTGCCATTTGGGTTAACGGCAATGCTCTTTACAGGCCCGCTGTGTCCGGTCAAGGAGGTTATTATCTTGAGCGTGTCGGCGTCGTGAAAAGAGATTCTTTCACCATTGGCGACGGCTAAAGAGCGGTTATTAGGCGACCATGTTACGTCACTAATCCAGCCCAAACGGATACGAGCTTTCTCATAAAGGTTAGTTATATTGTCAGCAGTGATTATGGGCATCAGTGGTTTTCGCCTTCGCGTTATTGCCTAGAATCTCTATAATGTTACCCTATGATACACATTGGATTGAACGCACACTTACTCTCCGGACGGGCAGGCTATCGCTCAGCTGGAATACACGGATATATCTACCACACACTGGCGAATTTGCATGCGGCTGCACCGGATGGGTGGCAATTTACTGCGCTGGTGGGAGCTGATAATTTCTCCACGCTAGATGGCATCACAATGCGCCGTTCAAGGATGAACACAGAGTCGCCAATACGGCGCATTTTATGGGAGCAGGTGGCGCAACCGGCTCAACTCGCCGAATATGATTTGTATCACGCCATGGCCTTTGTTTCCCCACTTATCCTGAGTAAGCCCAGCGTCGTGACTGTTTACGACTTGAGTTTTATCCACTATCCACAGGTGCTTTCTACTTCGCGACGATTGTATTTAAGGTTCCTCACAGCACATTCGTGCCGGAGAGCGCGACGGGTCATTGCAATTTCTCAGAGTACGGCACGTGACCTGACCGCTTCTCTGCGTATTCCAGCGGGTAAAATTGATGTGGCTGCGCCGGGTTTTGATTCATCAATCTATAAACCTTTATCACAAAAGGCGGTAGCCCAATTTCGAGTACGGCAGGGTCTTCCAGAACGGTTCTGGTTATTTTTGGGTACGCTGGAGCCACGAAAGAACCTGCTGGTTCTGCTTAGAGCTTATGCCGCGCTGCCCAAATCCGAACGACTGCCTTTAATATTGGCAGGTGGGAAGGGATGGGATTACGAGGCAATTTTTCAAGCGGTGCGAGATTATGGTTTGGACGGTGAGGTGCAATTTCCCGGTTATTTACCTGTGGAAGATTTGCCACTCTGGTACAATAGTGCCGAAGTATTTTTGTATCCATCCCTGTTTGAAGGGTTTGGTCTACCCGCATTAGAAGCGATGGCCTGCGGCACGCCAGTGATTGTTTCGGACGCATCCTCATTGCCAGAAGTGGCCGGTCAAGCTGGTTTGTGCCTGCCACCACATGAGGTAGAGGCGTGGGTTGACGCGCTGCACCGAGCATATCATGACGCCGAGTGGCGTGAACTGGCTTCGAGCAAAGGGCTGACTGAAGCGCGGCGGTTTAGTTGGGAAGAGACTGCTGCTCAAACTATTGCCAGCTACCAGCAGGCATTGAACGAGAAATACGACACTACTTGATATTGGAAGCATGAACGATACCAAACCACGCGCCATCCGGCGCAGCCGCCAATTTTATATGCCGCGCGGTTTTCACCAATTGTTGGACATCGTGTTGGTGTTCGTATCGTTTGGTATTGCCTACTATATGCGGTATGAGCTACAACTCATTTTTCCTCTGAACGAAGTTTACCGCGCACCGTTTGCGCCTTATCTGCCCTATGCGGCTGTGTTTGCAACCATGATCTACCTCAATTACCGTACGAGCGGTTTGTATAAGTCGCCGCGCGGGAGGTCTTACTGGGACGAACTCTACGCGGTTATCAACGGAGCCACAAATTCCACGGTTGTGATGCTGGGCTTGTATTTTATTTTCCAACCGCTGGTCTTCAGCCGTTTGATGGCGCTGTATGTAGCGGTAGTGAGCATTGTTTTGTTGGGGCGGCGCGGGCTGTGCGGCGCCTGGCGCGGGCTTATTTGCGGACAAAAGGCATCGGCGTGCAGCGCACGCTGGTCATCGGCGCGGGTGACGTAGGGATGGCTGTACTGCGAACTATGATCGCCCGGCGAGAATTGGGATATGTTCCCGTAGGTTATGTGGATGATGATCCGCAACGCGCCAATGTTGATTTGGGGCGCGTGCTGGGGTTGGGTGGGTTGAAGAACCTGAGCAAAACAATCCTGAATTATGCTGTGGATGCGGTCGTTATTACGCTACCGTGGAGTGAGCATGATCGAATCCTTGATCTGGTCCAGATTTGCCGTAAGGTTGGGGTAGAGGTGCGGGTTGTGCCTGATTTGTTTCAATTGAATCTGCGACAAGTTCAAGTCGAAAATCTGGATGGAATACCGCTTTTGGGTGTGAACGGCGACGCTGTGCTGCAGGGACACCAACGGCTGCTCAAACGGGCATTGGATCTTATTATCATCTTATTGGCATCTCCGCTGCTGGTCATTGTTTTTCCATTGGTGGCACTGGCTATCCGGCTAGAGGGCGATGGGCCGGTTATCTATACTCAGAAACGTATCGGATTAAACGGCAAGTCTTTTGATCTCTACAAGTTCCGCAGCATGATTCCGAATGCTGATGATTTACGCGCCCAACTGGTAAAGGAATCAGGTGAAGATCCGCGCCATCCGAAAATCAAGAATGATCCACGTATTACACGGGTGGGTAGGTTCATACGGGCGACGAGTTTGGACGAATTGCCGAATTTGCTGAATGTTATACGCGGACAGATGAGTTTAGTTGGCCCGCGACCGCCGACACCGGATGAGGTTGAACTGTACCAACCGTGGCACCGCCAACGTCTCCAAACATTACCCGGTTTGACCGGGCTGTGGCAGGTGAACGGGCGAAGTGATGTGCCGTTTGATGAAATGTGCCTGCTGGATATTTATTACATTGAGAATTGGTCAGTAGGGCTAGATGCTCAGATATTGATGATGACTCTTCCCCGCATTTTACTCCGGCATGGGGCGTATTAATTTAACCGCACAACATTACAGATAATTACAGGTTTTGCACAAAGAACGGCAAAAGCAGCATATGCAGCCCACTATTGTGTGCACATTGTGCATTTTATGTCGGCGATGTCGTCAACGACAAATTGCCCATTTTTTGGCGGCTGTCTTGGCTGTGGCCGCGTCGGAGTGACGATACTAAGGGGGGGTATGTCGGAAATGGCGGTTTGGGCGACATTTGCGACATAAGAGTGGATGGTAGACGATAGATTCTGGATCGTAGCATCGCATTAGACAGGGCTATTTATACAGATTCAAAATAGCACAAAAGTTCATATTTGTCAATATGAATATTGTTAGAATCCGGGTAGAGTTTGGTGTAAAGTCGGAAAATGGGAGAGTGGCGGGCAATTTCACGTTTGTTGCAACACTTCCGTATGGAAACCATGTTATAATTGTGCATAGTTTCACAAGTGATGAGTGGGAATAAGATGGTCACTGCTATTTACGACGGCTATTGTGTGATTTGTAACCAGACCAAGCGGACGGTGCAGGCGTTGGATTGGCTGCATCGCGTGGAGTTCCTGAACATCCACGACTGGAACACGGTTAATGCACGCTATCCTGCACTTGATTATGAGGCGGCGATGGGACAGATGCACCTTGTGACGCCTGACGGCCAGTTGATTGGCGGTTTTCCGGCGGTGCGACGGATGATGCGGGAATTACCATTGGGGTATCCGATATGGTTAGTGCTGCATCTGCCGGGCATGAATTGGCTGGGCAACCGAGTTTACCGCTTTATCGCCCGTCACCGCTACCGGATCAACCGCTTCTTTGGGATGCCAGTGTGCGAGGACGGAACCTGCAAGGTGCATGGGTAGGAGTAGGATTGGGGCAATAGAGGTTCAAAACCCTACCCAGCAATTAGTCTACGCCCGTGAAGGGTTCAATCGGTCAAATGATCGTTTGCCACAGCTTCATTTGTAGAAATTCTCGCCACAAATGACGTATACTGATGCAAAAGCGTGAGGGACACGATATGGTATTTCAAGCTCAGATTGCGTCCGTGACAATTGAACAGTTCCGTGAAATCGTCATGCTTCCTGAAAATGCAGAGCGTTTATTTGAACTCATCAATGGGGAGATGATTGAAAAGATGCCGGGACGAACCAGTACCTCCCAATTTCCGCTTAAACTGGCTTCTTCGGTCATTGTTCATTGTAAAACTCAAACACTCCCTTGTTATGTCAGTGGGGCAGATGGTGCCTATCAAGTTGGCGGGGATGTGGTCGCGCCAGACTTTGCCTACAAACCCACACCGATGTCAGAGGAGTATCCCGACCCCGTTGCTCCCCTGTGGGCAGTTGAAGTCATTTCACCTACGGATAAGGCGGCTAATATTCGCAGTAAACGTCAGATTGATCTGGATGCGAATATTCTATTGTGGGAACTCTACCCACATTTGCGACGTGTGGACGTTTATGCACCGGGTGAACCACCGACCAGTTTTCAGATGGGTGAGACATTGAATGTGGGCGATTTGCTGCCGGGATTCACGCTGGCGGTGGAGGAGATTTTTGGGGAGTAAAATTTACGGTTGAGTGTCGTCATCGGGGGTGAGACAAGCATTGCGTCGCGTTTATCGCCGATGATGTCGGCGATGCCGTGTCCGGTTGCGAATTGGTCTGTCATGATTTTGTGTCCACTATTTGTCCACAACTATAGGGTAGCACAAAATGGAGTAGGAAGGGATGCGAGGCGATTTTCACGATAGCAGTGACGGATATTTTGGGGGTAAATTTGGCTCATTGACTGTATGCTTACTAAATTCTGTTTAATATCTAGTGAAAACCTCCAAAAATTCGTTAACCACCCCATCTGGATCATCCCAGCAGCGAGTTGCCGCGAAAACCTCATAGATATTAATGCCGAGTTTTGCGAATTCTCGTCGCCTCTCATTTTCTTTGGCAAATGTTTCTGGTGGATGCCACTTGTCACCATGAATCTCCAGAATCCCAACCTTGCCCTTATGGCACACGACAAAATCTGGCTCTTTATAACTACGCATTTTGCCCATTACGGTGACAGGGAGTGGCAGAACCAATAGGCCTTTCTTTATAAGTGTGTTAAAAATCTTTATTTCTGTCTTGGATCGAAAAATTAGACCTTCATGCACAAGTTTCGGAGAGTCTTTATAAGAAAAAAGTGCTTGGTTCGAATTCAGGAGTGCTATCGAAGTAGCAAGGTTTGATCTCCAATTATTTGGTGGTATTGATTGATCAAGGTAACAAACGACGAACCGTATATGTGGGCCAATCTCAGAAAAGGTATCAGCGATAGATTGAAAAATGGCTTTGTATTCTTGTCTATCAACTGAACCATGCTCCATTGCACTACGTAAGTGTTCATATTGAACTAATGGAACATTGGCATGTAGTACACAGAAATCATCACCAAAGTCATTTGTTGCATCACTCAGAGAAAAATCAATTGTCGCCAATAAGCCTGCGCCTTGTGTTTCACCACGGGCAGCAAGCAATTGAGTCACGTTAAATAAGAGCGCATCAAAATCTTCATCCCTCAGTGATGAGTTCAGAAGCCTAAAATCACCAGCCCCACCACTGTGATAAAGCGTAATCATATTCTTTGCCTAACCGCAAATGTGATACGATGGTGATTGTGCCCCATCATCCAAACAGTCCACGGCGCTCTTTTTTTGCTTTACCGTGGGTGAGGGTGGTGAGACCGCCGAGGGCGGGCGTGAAGAACGGGCGTTGTTCTTCGAGCAACAGCTTGAGGTCACGGGGGTGGGTGCTTCTGTTCACCATTTCAAGAAATGCGCCCTGTTCTTTGTAAAGCGGCTTGGCAAGCTCTTCGGTCACTGCGTCCCAGCGCCATTGGTCGGGGTAGTAGTAATAATAGGTGATGTAGGCGGCGGCGGTGCTAACCGATATGCCGCGGGATTCGTAACTCCATAAATCAACGCCGACGTGCGAGGCCGCTTCGGCCATGCCAACCAGCGCCATGACGCACCACAGATCGCGGTGTAGGGTGTAACCATCGCTGATTTCTACGGCACGGGGGAGGTAGCCTTCAGGGCGGATTTCATTCTGGATGGCATGTTGGAATGCTTCAACGCCCACGGTAAAGCGCTGATCTGATTCCAGAACGATGCCAGAGACGAGATTGAGAAGCCCCAGCCAGAGCTGTTCGACAATTCCTGCGTTTTCGGGCAGTGGTTGCAGCTGATCGGTCAAGCTAGCATAGTTCATCAACCAATTATTGAGCGTATCTACTGTCCAGTGAGGATGATCGCGCACTAGTTCAACCGATTGGGCAAGCGTCACGGCGCCAGCGAGCGCGTCGAAATAGGTGGGGTAGGTTGACACTTCCAGACTGTGACCTGACTGGAGTGCGAGAACTGCCTGTTCACCGGATTGCATATCGCCATTGAAGCGATAGCGGAAGCCGCCCAAGACGAGAGCGGCGAGTGATGAAGACACGGCAGATTCGGAACTGTTGTTGAGCAAGGACAAAGCAGTTATGAAAGGTTCTTGTTCGGCGTGCTGATGGCAATAATCAACGTGCTCGGATGTGAAATATAGTCCAAAGTGACGGTAGTTCATAGTAGGATGATCGTTCGCAGTCAGTTTCTAAAAAGGTGTGTGATAGTAACGAATGTGCCATTATAGCGCATGGGGGCGCATGTGCTTCAATGTTGGGATTTGGTTAGAAATAATCAACAAAAGGATGGTTATGATGGTCTTCAAAATTTGTACACTATAGGCATCATCTCCCTTGATATGCTTCCTCTGCGTCATCATGAACGTTTGAAGGAAATTCATTCAAGTGTTATAAAACTGTATATGATGCGGGACTCTACGCTCATATTTTTAAGATCGGTGTATACTGTTTGAAGACTGTTACACAATCGCCGGAATGAAACCGCCGTGACTGATTTGCCTGAGAAAGAAGTACCAAACCAATCTGACAAACCAGCCGATATCCGCAAGCTGCGTTCACCCATTGGCCCGGAAATGCAAGATACTGGTGCTATGCCACCAAAAACGGGTGCAAATTCAGCGACAGATAACGCGCCTTTACGGTCACCTATTCGCCCAGATCACCCGGAGGCGGGGACAGCGCCTCCTGCACCTAAGGCGGGACTGATTTCCAAGGCCGCGCAGCTTTCCGCCAAGAAAAACGCTCAAGAGAGCGACGTACAAAACACGCCAGAGAATCCAGAGGCGGCGTTGCAGCAGATTAAATATAAAATGGAAGTTGTTGCCAATGAATTTGGTGACGGCAAGCTGAACCGGGCGCAATTCAACGCGATTTACGGACGGTACAGCGAACAGCGCACGATTATCGAACGTCTGATTGAACGCAATCCGGAAAATCCGGCATGGAAACAAGCTGCTGCTCCGGGACACACAAGTTTTCTGCGCCAGCACTTTGAAGCGCGCTTGACGTACTATCTGGTATACCAACACAATATCTCAAAGCCGTTGACAATGGACGGCAAGCAAGAGCCGAATTTTGAACAAGTCGGCAGTGTTTTACAAGCGTTGTGGGGTATGAGGAACCGCCCTAAAGTAGGATTGGCCAGAAAAGACATGGGCAACGGTCAGTGGTTGGTGATGGCGCTGGGGGAAAACGCTGTTACGCTGGCGATGTTCATGCTAGAACCGTCGGTGGCGCAATCTACTCTGGTGCGCGATCTGCACAATGATTTTGAACGGGCTAACCGTAAGGCACTGGGCAATGGCACTAGTTCGGTAGACCGGTTTGTTTTTCCGCAACGGGCACTGGCGGAAAACAGCGCGAGTTAGTTCTTCACAGCAGCGGTTGCGGGCGGGGCAGCGCATCCATTTCTTTAAGATCAGTCAAACAGACTACGCCAGAGATGTTAAAGGCCAAGTGACCTTTATCATCTATGACTATTGATCCCGGCGCGGCATTGAACGGTGGTAGGTCGGCAATGAGCTGTAACTGCGCGGCATCCTGCAACAGGTCGAGGGCGTGGCGCTGATGGGTGGGGAGTAAGTCATCATCGTAGACCCGAATGACACCCGTTTCGGGGTCGCTGGTGACGAGCCGTTTGCCATCCGGAGAACAAACCATACGCCCGATAAAATAGTGGACGGGCTGCCGTTTTTTGACTTTGCCGCTGTTGTCGGCAAGTATGATTTCCTGACCATCTGACACGTAAATTGCTGACCCGCCGTTGGCGACGGCTAAAGAGGGCTGTGAGTCGGTATCAAATTTTAGTTTCATATCGAAAGCACCAACAGTAATGTGCTGCTGGGCTATATGCAATTTGCCCTTGCTGTCGAGGGCGGCAATGACGCCCAATATACGGTCTAATCCCAGCGCGACCAAGTTAACTTTGGTTTTGAGTTCCAGCTTGACCTCTTTGCCATCGAGTTCCAGCAGCAATTCATCGTCGGCCATCCAGTAAAGGCGCAGTTTGCCATCGTTGGTGGTGAACATAGTCGATTGAGCCGTGCGGACGTAGGGTAAGAACGCGCTGTTGGGGGCTACCAAGCTGGCAATAAAGGCCGCCCACTTGTCGCTCTGGCGGCTAACAGCCGTATGTTGGTGTTCGCCCACTTCGACACCTGATTCGAGATCGAAGTAGGTGGCGCGATCACGCTGAGTCCATGCCATCAACAGCGGTGGTTTGCCGGGCAAGATGTGAAGGGTTTGGATAGCCTGATTGGTCAGATGGATGCGCCATGACATAAGATGCACCACACTTGGGATAATTTGGGATAAACGTAGTGTAGTGGAGAATTGGGGTAGACGCAAGTTAAGTAATTACTGGTTGGGTGATGTTCATCGAGATTTAATGCTCTGGGAAAAGTCTTAAAATCGTGCCTAACAACCCACAAAATTGGCAAATAGAATTGATTAAAGGTTCAATTCACAAAGGGTACGATTGCACCCATGTTGGGGGAGTGTTTTGGTTGGAAAAATGTAATTTGGGAAAACTCTTGGACTTTGGGATATGGTTGGGATAAATGAATGTCCTAGACCTGCAAAAATACTGTCTGGTGGAATCGGTAGTTGAGATTAGACTTCACTTATTGGTCGTAAGAATTTGATGGATACGCTAGACTGTTGAACGATGTCGGTAGAAAGAATCTTTTTTAACTGCTTTTGAATGTCAGTATCACTGTAAATTGTTTATCCCTGCTCCAATAGACAAACCGATATCGTGGGAAGAAAAGTAATCCATTTGCTCGTAACTATTACTTATGTGCGGAATTAGGGCGATCATGAGCCGTGAAAAGCTGTCGCGACTTGGTTTCCGGCTGCGAGTCATGATTGCCGACCCAGTGAAGGGATTCCAAATATCCCTGCTACTGGTGGTGATTTTGATTGTAATTGGCACTATCGGTTATCTCTTACTGGAAAGAATGAGTGTAGTTGATGCGTTTTATATGACCATCATTACGATCACTACGGTTGGATTTGGTGAGGTACATACGCTCTCCGCAGTGGGTCGGATTTTTACATCTTTACTGATCTTTCTCGGCGTCGGGATTGTCACTATTGCCATAAGCAATGTGGCTGGTGTGATTTTGGGGCCACACTTGTGGTTAGCAATTCGGGAGCGGAGAATGGAAGAAACCATCAAACTTATTAGCGACCATTACATCGTTTGCGGTTATGGCCGCATGGGACAGCAAATTGCGCGCGACTTGCAAGCCCGCAAACAAGCATTTGTTGTGATCGAAAGGTCACCGGAAATGCGTCAACTGCTGCTTGAGGACAATTTGCCGCACATTATTGGCGATGGCACGTTGGAATCCACGCTCGAAAAGGCAGGAATTGAACGGGCGCAAGGATTGGTGTGCGCGCTGAACAGCGACTCTGATAATGTTATGACGGTTCTCACTGCGCGAGAGTTGAACCCCAGCTTATTCATTGTTGCCCGCGCTGTTACGCCAAGTACGGAGACCAAGCTGCGGCGGGCGGGGGCGGATCGGGTGGTTAGTCCTTACAACATCGGCGGACACCGGATGGCGCTGGCGCTGCTGCGGCCAGCGATTCATGATTTCATGAATTATCTTTTTCATATTGGCGATGATCTCAACATGGATATTGGTCAGATCAGCATTAAATCTGGATCGCCACTGGTTGGTCAATCCATTGCTCAACTCGACTTGCGACGTAAGCGCAATGTGAACATATTGGCTGTACAGAAACCAACTAGTGAATTTGCAATTAACCCTAATGCCCAATACGTCATTGAGCCTGGGGATGTTCTCATTGTCATCGGCCCAACGGACACGGTGTACCGAATTGAAGATGAGTTGGATGAAGCGGAGTAGATCGAATAAGTCGCTGTCTCATTCAAATGTTCAAGAAATCAAAAATGTTTCGAACTGCCACATATCGTCCTCGGATGGGCGGGGTTTGCCGAAGTTCTCGAAGGGGTCGAAGCGGTTCTTGAGCGGCGTCCAGTCTGTGCGGACTGAGGGGCAAGGGCCGAGATAAGGATTGGCGACTTCGAGTATTTGACGGTGCGGAAGCTGGTCGGGGACACAAACCCCCATGCGCGGGTTGTATATCATCCAGAACAAAGCTCCCAAAACGGAGGCGGCGACCTGCAATGTGGTGGCGTTCTGACCGGGGGCGAGGCTGCGGGCTTCGTGAATATCCAACTGCGAACCAACCCACCAGCCGTTCAACTCGTGACCGAGGAGCAGGACGCCCAATTCATCTTTGCCACTGACGATGTCATTGTTCATGATGCGATGTTCATATTGCAGCTCGTAGTTGAGCATACGCAGTTCGTATAGTGAAGCGATGGCCGCATCGGTGGGCATGTAGGCATAATGGACGGTGGGACGGTAGAGGGGAATGTCGCCATCCCACACAGTGAGGTAGTCGCTAAGGGTAAAGGCTTCACCATGCCGGACAGCCATGCCGACGATTTCGCCGCCGGGAACCCATGAGCGAACGAAAGTGTTGACACCCATCTGACTGAGGCAAATTTGATTAGCCGGACCATAGGTATGGAACTGCGCGCCGGGAGGTAGGCGGCGTTCGTGTGTACCCCAGCCCATTTCAGCAGGGGCTATGCCCTCTTCATGGAAACCCGCAATTGACCACGTGTTGACGAATTCGCCTACTTTTTTGGGCTGGCTGCTGATTTGCGTGTCGCGTTCTGAAATGTGAATCACCTTTACGCCGGTAAGCATGGCAAGGCGCGCGTAGTTGGAAGCGGCTAGAGCCTTTTCCAAACCAGCACGGCGGCGACTAGCAAGGTATTCATCTTCAATCATGGCCTTCGTAATGTCTTCTAGCCCGACCTTGGCCCAATGGCTGACAAGGCCGGGATTGGCGCCGTGCTCAACGACTGCTGTTGCGCCGGGTTCTTTCCAGCTTTTGACCAGTTTACGCAAAGCCATGTGACGAACGTACAAGGTGCGGTCAGTAGGCGGTTTGTTTTCTATATCGGCGTAAGGGTCCCACAACTCAAGCGAGGTGTTGATATACATGACTTCATGATCGTGACACCATTGGATGATTTCGAGGCTGTCTATATTCCACGCGAGATCAATGAGCAGGTCGCCGATGGTGAGATACTTTGCCAACGTGTCGGTCAAGTCATCTGGCGTGATGTGCTGCTGAACAAAGGCTGCTCCGGTGTCCAATATTTCTTTGATGAAAGGGCGCTGATCTTCAAGATCAATTATGGTGAGCCTGGTGAAGTCCATGTCGAAATGTTTGAGCAGCAGCGGCAGCAGACATTGAGACACTGCACCGCAGCCAAAGACTAAAACACGACCATTGAATGAAATCTTCATCGGATAAACATGTACCTCGTAGATATGGTATTACACATCAGCGTGAAAATTATGGGCGCAGTGTATCACATATGCGAGGCGCATCAACCGTGATTTTGTTAAGCTTTAGGCAGGTGTTGATTCGACCGTAAGGAGGCCACGTGGTGCAGTGAGCGCATAGCGGACTTTGATGGCTGCACTGTCAAAGTTACGGGCTTCCAAAATATCGCCAACCAGATAGTTATAAAGTTGAGGATCGTAAACAGGCTGTGAACTGCTGCCACCGCGATTAAGGGCAAAGCGGGCGGCAACAGCCGTGGGTACGCGAACTGTGATATTGCCGTCACGAACAACAAGTGTACCCAAGATTGCATCGCCAGTGGAGCCAAGTGGCTGATATTCAGGGAGACTAACGACGGCATCCCCTTGCTTCAAATCCATGTTTAGGCGTTCTAGTGACAGACCATCCATATTTAAGATGAGAGTGCCTTGATCGCCCGTAAATTCAATATCCAAGGGAACACTAGCAGGTAGTTCCAAGCGGAAAGTGCCACGCCCTATGGCCTCAAGGAAGGGAAATTGGTTGGGTTGTGTCTCGGAAATAGTAAGGTCGGCTGCGCCATCGCCAGGTTCGTTATAGGTAGTCTGGAGTAGGCTTTCGCTGCTTCCAATAAACTGCCCGGTGATGGTACGTGCAGTCAATGACCGGACGATTTCGACATCGGTAGAAAGAGCAGCAACACGCACACGCAGCAGATTGATTCCAGGTGCTACAGACTCATTCAAGGCAGTTTGGTAATCGGAGCGAATCTGCGTGGCACGGTTGGAAAACGCAGATGTGACAACTCCCGCAAGCAAGGCAGCACTTATGACCAAGGCAATGAGACTGCCGAAGCGCACACGGTCACGCAAAAGGATACTCAATCCCGCAAGAACCAGCAACAGCGGCCACGAACGACTCAAGACATCGGAGACGCCAGCAGGAATAAAATCCAGCGCCTGCAATAACACGATAAGGCCAACGGCGAGGACGACCAATCCCCAGAGTAGATTGGTGCGATGAGACACTCTCATGGACGCACCTGCTTCAGAAAGAAAGTTACGCACATAGCCGCGACTATGATAGGCCACAAAAGACTCTGTCCAGATGCCGACACAAGGGTTCCTGTTAATGCACCGAGCCATAGCAACACTGCTGCAACAGTCAATATGATAACCAAAAGTAAGCGACCAGAACCGCCGCGCCGTCTCGCTGTTAGGGATTCTTGGGGGATAATCCACCAAAGCAAAACATAGAGGGCGCCAAAAACGCCGAGTGTGATGAGGGACAATACAACGAAGGCAACCCGAAAAGTCCATGCGCTGAATGGTAGGATTGCCCCTAATCCACCGCAAACACCACCGAAAATGCGATCTGTGAAACTGCGATACATAGCTTGACTGTCACTCAATTCATGGTGATTGACCCGCAGCAATCAGCCGAGGGCCAACAAACCCCTAACGCAAACACACACTATACACTTACGGATGGCAGTCCGGCAAGTCAGGATATGGAAAAGTTCTACGAACGTGAAATACGAATGATTGTTAATCGCACGCTTCCTAACTCCAATTCGTCCCCCTCATACAGCCGGTAGGGGCGCTGTACGACGAGTTCTAGACCATTAATTCGCGTGCCATTGGTGCTGTTTAGATCTGTGATAAAGACCTGCCCCTCCTGGTCGCTAATGGCCGCATGAATGCGGGACACACCATTAGGTTCACCGCCATAAGGGGCGAAGTCCAACATGAGATCACTGGCAGCCTCTTCGTCTTCCGAACGGCCAATGAGCGCGCGCGCATTAGGGGGAAATTTGATGGTACGAACCGTATGGGGCGGCAGTTGAACCTCGACCCGCACTGAGGATAAACGACTGCCGGGTTGTGGTGAATCACCCGCATTACGTTCAACATTAGGTTCATTTGGAAGATTAGTATCCTGGAACATAAGCGTGCCTTTGCTTATACCCCGCCTCTCAATCATTGTCGCAGAGGATGCTAGAATTGGCAACCAAAGATCAGAAACCGTACAATCACATCGATCAAGGAGTGTGTAGATGCGACGAGTGGCGATTGTGTTGGTTTTGTGTGCATTGCTGCTAGTGGTTGGGCACGGGCCAGCAGGTGCACGGGAAATCCGACAGGGCGACCAATGTGAAGTTGGGGCGAATGAAGTCATAAAGGGTAACCTTTTTGTGATTTGCCGCGCTTTGCAGATCAAGGGACAAGTGGATGGGGATGTCATCGGGGCAGCGACGGATGCAACTATCACCGGCACTGTCAACGGAGATCTCTATATGGCGGCAGGGCAACTGGACATCGCTGGCACGATTAACGGTAGTATTCATTTTGGAGGCCCTGTACTTCGCATATTGTCAAATGCCCGGATTACCGGAGCGAACGCTGATTTGATGAGCTTGAGTCTTAGTACTACCGTAGAGAACGGGGTAAAAATACCCGGCAACGTTACGGCAGCTGGTTATCAGTTGGTTATGGAAGGTGGTATTGACGGAGAGGTCGATTTTTGGGGTTCGGCACTCAAGGTCGACAGCGCAATCGGCAGGGATGTGAATGCAACGGTTGGCGATCCACAGTCGAGCGGCATTTCGCAATTGCAAACATTGATCGTCCCGTTTGGGTGGGATATTGAGCTCGAGAATCCCGGATTGGTGATAGGTGATGACGGTTCTGTAGCAGGGGATCTGAAATATTCGGGGCCATCAGAAGGCGTCATTGACGGCAATGTCGATGGTCAGACGGTATTTACGCCAGTTGTCACGCAGCCTGATTTGACACAGATCATAACGAATGAAGACCGTGATGGATTGCGATTGATCGCTTCGCAGGCGCTACGTGAGTTTATTGTGTTGGCGTTGATTGGAATAGTAGGATTGGTTCTTGTGCCGCGCCAATTTCTGATGCCGGTACGCACGATGCAAAGCCGCACTTTGCCGAGTGTGGGCGTGGGGCTGCTGGCATTTATCATTTCGTTTCCAGTCACAATCGTGGTGTTGATATTGATTATCTTTCTGGTAGTTGTTCCACTGTTGTTGTTGCAACTGGACGGTTTATTTGTGGCGCTGCTGAGTGGGGCTTTTATTGGTGCATGGGGCGGAACAACCAGTATATTCTATTTTACTACTGTTTTCATCAGCCGCGCAGTGACTTGCCTAATGGTGGGCCGGGTGATTGTTCAGCTTATACTTGGGGATGATGGTTCTCAACGCGTCACTTTCATAAGTTTGGTGGTAGGGGTGGCGTTGTTGTCAATATTAGTATCGCTACCAACAATCGGTATTCTGGTAAGTGCCATCAGCGCATTTTGGGGATTGGGCGCAATTCTCATCGTTCTTCAAACACAACTGCGTGCCTATCGCGACCGGGTAAGCGCACCTGTGGCACGGTTTATCTCCCCACGATCACCTCACACGACGACTGTCCGGCCCCTACCGCCGCCTATGTTAGATGACGGTAGTTATCCACCCGGAATGGAAAACCTACCGGAGGGTTTTGAATGGTGGGATGATTGATTAAGGAATAAGGAGTGCGTCTATAACTGGTGTGGGATTGTTAAAGGTGGCGATGAGATATGAGTCCTGGTCGCCAAGATGGGCATAGCGCAGTTCGTAAGGACTGCCGGGGTAGGTAGCGTAAATATAGGTGTGATTGTCTACAAAATGGGGGTAATACATCGGCTCGGCAAGCCGCTCAGGCATTTGATTTGGTGTTCCAACCCAATAATTGCCTATGTCGCCGTTGATGAAGAAAAATTGATTGCCTTCAGGTAACCATGTTGGGGTGCTCAGAGTGCCAATATTTCCTGCTGCATATACTGTCTGCTGTGAGTTATCACTAGCTGCAACGACAAGTTCCACCTGGTTGTTAGTTACTGCGCCTTTGCGACGCACATAGGTTAAGAACATTCTGTTTGGTGATATGGAAGGGACACCAAAAAAACTGCTCAACACGGATGTTAATTGAGTAGATTTGCCGTCGATAGCTAAGTACCAAATTGCTGTCGGTAAAGACGTGCCGTCGTCGTAGATGGCATTTTCGGGTGGGATGGCGACAGTTAACCCATTGCTATCGCTGTTCCATTGGACGGGGGGATATAGAGCGTACTCTGAACCGGTGCTAATGGCGGGAAATTCAAGCAGACTGCGACGAGAATTGTCGTCAAGATTCATCACGCTGATGTTCCCAAGTTTTTCACCGTACACCCCCGCCCGGACAAGAGCTATGTAGCGGCGGTCTGGACTAAAGCTGAAAAAGCCTCCTTGTCCAGCAGCTAATTGAAGTTCTACAATGCCCGTGGAAATCGCGGCGCGCCAGAGATCATCCTGACGCTGCCCAAATGGCCCGACGAACTTGTTGGTGTTAAAGTAAATTGTATCGTTATTCAGCCACTGAAGCTGATCTAGGGCAACGGACGGCTCATCGGCGGAGGCGGAGTAAAGGTTTGCGAGTTCGCCTGTATTGCGCTTGACTACCCACAAACTGCGTGCAGCTACATCGCCACGTGTGAAGGCAATATGCTGACCGTCAGGGGATAGGTAGGGTTGGATAACCCCATCTTGTACTAGTCGGGTGGGCGACGAGTCTCCTTCTTGCCAAATCCACAAATTTCCCATTTCGACCCATGTGACGGCCAAACGAACTCCAGATTGGGCGGCGATAGGGGACATAAAAAGAGACAATGTGACAAAAATCCATAAAATCCGGTATGGCATATCTGAGTTAAAATCCGCACAATCTATCAATAAAAAGTATGTGAATTATAGCTTGAAAGCTGGATGTCATGCGATTTGAGACTGAAGCGGAAGCCATTACTTATATTTTTCGCTCAATGCGGAAGCTCCGTGACCAGCCGCGCGGGTATGATGAGGACACCCGCGATGTTGCCCCGACGCGACGACTGCTCATGAACCAGCGGTTACTGGATACGACGCGGGAGTATGCTGTGGTAACGGGCAGCAAGGGGAAAGGCTCGACTACAGCTATCACAGCCAAAATTTTGCAGCACCTCGGTCATCGGGTAGGAATGATATCTAGTCCACATCTCGTAAGCTGGCGTGAACGAATTCGGGTTGGCGGGCAGGCTATTCCCGAAGCTGATTTGTGCCGCATATTGGACGGGCTGGCAGATGATATTGATGCAATTGAAAACAGTTTGAGTTCCCACCAGTATTTTAGTCCGCAGGGTATATTTTTGGCGGTGGCGTTGAAGTGGTTTAATGAGCTAAATGTTACGGCGGCTGTGTTAGAGGTTGGGCGTGGTGGGCGCTTCGATGATATTGCGGTAGTGCCAAACAAGTTGTCCCTGTTCACGCCAATTATGCTTGAGCACCGAGAGTATCTTGGGCCAACTCTGGAACGCATTGCATGGCATAAAGCAGGGATTATCAAACCAATGAGCAATGTTTACAGCCTGCCGCAGCAACCAGCAGTTCTTGATGTGCTGCGGACGGAGGCGGAAGCGCTGGGAGCCGAATTTAATTGGATTGCTCCTAAGGATATAGGTGTCTATCTCGGTTTGAGCGAAGACGGAATACGAATTGATATGGGACGCTATGGTGAGGTTAGTTTAGCCCTACGTGGCCACTATCAGGTGGCAAATGCGACGCTGGCGGTGATCGCTGCCGGTAATATGCACGCTCGATTGCGAGGTGTTTCGCACGGCTCAGCAGAGTATATAGCTGCTGTTCGTGCCGGTCTTACCAGTGTAAAGTGGCCGGGACGCTGCCAAAAATTACAGGATCATCCGGTGGTATTTGTAGATGGCGCAATTAATCGCGAGTCGGCATCGCTACTAGTTGAAAGTCTGGAGGGTGATTTGAAGTCGCCCGTGATTTCGGTTGTGAGCGTGCCTGCTGATAAGGATTATGAAGGTGTCTATGAACAGGTGGGAAGGGTTAGCCAGTCGTTGATATTGACGGAAACAGAACGCAACCGCACGTTACATTGGCTACCGCAGGCGGAAGCTGTGGAAGTTGCTCAACGCCATAATCAAGATGTGAGCTATGCTAGGTCGTTAGTGGAAGCTGTTGACTTGGCCAAAAAGCGAGCAGGTGAACAAGGAACGATTATTATCGTGGGCACGCAGTCGATCGTGGCAGAAGCGACTGGGGTGTGGGGGCAGTCGTGTGAGGTGATTTGAAGACGAGTTTTAGAATTAAGGTTTTGGTCAATGCTCTGGCAATGATTAAGGTTTAGGTGTTGGCTTAAGAAATTTTGTGGTTTAGGAGGGGATTTGGCACTGTTCTGAGAAATCCGTTACTGTGCTATATTGACAGCTCTTTGCCTTTTCCATACAATAACCATTCACGTAGTATCCGTTCATTGATTTTATAGTTTATCACTATCAGGCATCTCCGACAATTATGCCAACTCCGCAGGAATTTATCGGCACACCATTGTTGAAGTGATGTGTTTGGATTCGTGGACGCCCCGTCAGCAGCAGGAATGAAGGAGCCATCAATTGGACCGTTTAACGAATGTTAAGAACTATGCCCGTACAGCCGATGTGCAGGCGCTCCCATCGCTGATTGAAGTGCAGCTTCAGTCATTTACATGGTTTCAGGAACATGGGCTAGCAGAGTTGTTTGACGAAATTAGCCCGATTGAAAGTTTTAATGGTAACTTGAAGTTGTACCTCCCCGGCACCAGTAAAGAGTCGCAAGAACTCGGACTTAAATACTGGTTTGAAGAGCCAAAGTATTCGATGGAGGTATGTCTCGAACGGGACATGTCCTATGCAGCACCGCTGTATTTGCGGGTGGCTTTGGTGAACCGTGAAGCGGGCGACGAGGTGATGGTTTCTGATATCTTCATGGGCGACTTCCCGGTGATGACCGAGAAGGGAACGTTCATAATTAATGGTACGGAGCGCGTTGTTGTCAGTCAGTTGATTCGTTCGCCCGGCGTGTATTTCGCGGCAGAAGAAGATCGTACTACCGGTCGTTTACTTTCCAATTCTAAGCTCATCCCGGATCGCGGCGCGTGGATGGAATTTGAGACGCGTAAGACCGACTACTTGACGCTCAAATTCAACCGCAAGCGTACCATTCCGGTAACAATTCTTTTGCGTGCTTTGGCGGCTGTGGATGACGGGATGCCAGCAGAAGCTTCACCTATCAAAACGGGCAATGACGAAGAACTTCTGCAACTTTACGCACATGTAGATAATAATCCTGACCACCAGTATATGGCGGCCACATTGAAGATGGAGCCTGTTTGGGAGCCAAAGAAGGATCAAACAGTAGCCGAAGCCGCACTGCTAGAATTTTACAAGCGTATGCGCCCTGGCGACCCACCCACACTAGATAATGCTCGCGAATATTTGTACAGTCAGCTTTTTGACCAACGTCGCTATGATCTGGAACGGGTAGGACGCTACAAACTTAACCAGCGTTTACAGCTGGACCAGACGATTTCGCGCCGTGTCCGTACTGTTACAAAGGCCGACATTGTGAAGTTGGTCGAGCGAATGATTATCATCAACAACGGGCAAGCTGGTCCCGATGATATTGATCACCTCGGTAACCGCCGCGTGAAAACGGTTGGTGAGTTGATCCAGAATAAGCTGCGTGTCGGTCTGCGCCGGACAGAGCGTGTAGTCAAGGAACGCATGTCTATCCGTGAGGCAGATAATCTGACGCCAGTAACGCTGGTTAATATTCGACCTGTGGTAGCAGCTATTCGCGAATTCTTTGGTTCGTCGCAGCTGTCGCAGTTCATGGAACAGACTAATCCCCTAGCAGAACTGACACACAAGCGAACTCTTTCGGCATTGGGGCCGGGCGGTTTGCGGCGTGAGCGTGCGGGCTTTGATGTACGTGATGTTCACCATAGCCATTATGGACGTATCTGCCCGATTGAAACGCCCGAAGGCCCGAACATCGGCTTAATTGGTCGTCTTGCCAGTTATGCTCGTGTAAACGAGTATGGCTTTGTCGAAACCCCGTACCGCGAGGTCTTCAAATTTCTGTCACCCGACGATCCAGAATTGATCGGGCGGGCATTGCGTGAAGATGTTGAAGACGAAAAGGGCAAGGTAATCGCTGAAGAAGGCACGGTTGTTGATAAGGATGTGGCAAAAAAGCTGCAAAAAGGCAAAATCGAAAATGTGCCAGTCATGCCGTTTGTTGGTAAGAACAATGTCTACCTTTCAGCAGACAACGAAGATCATTACATAATTGCTCAGGCTAATTCCGCGATTGATGAACGCGGGCAGTTTGTGAATGACCGTGTATCGGTACGTTACAATCAGAAATTTCTGCTGATGTCGCACAAGCGGATTGACTATATGGATGTCGCTCCACGACAGATCGTGGGCATCAGTGCGGCACTTATTCCGTTCCTTGAACACGATGACGCGAACCGCGCGTTGATGGGTTCGAATATGCAGCGTCAAGCTGTGCCACTCCTACGCCCGGATGTGCCTGTGGTTAGCACGGGTATGGAAAGTCAAGCAGCCTACGATAGTGGTCAGGTTTTGGTAGCAGACCGCAACGGCGAGGTCATCAGTGTTCAGGGTGATCGTATCATTCTCCGGAGTGAAAGCGGCGAAGAACTGATTTACCGCCTTCGTAAATACAACCGGTCTAACCAATCTACTTGCATTGACCAACGGCCAGTAGTACACAAGGGGCAGTATATCCAAAAGGGTGATGTTATCGCCGATAGTTCGTCTACTGACCACGGACATCTAGCGTTGGGCCACGATGTGCTGGGGGCGTTCTTGTCGTGGGACGGCGGTAATTACGAAGACGCGCTGCTTATCAGCGAAGATATGCTGCGGAACGACAAGTTCACCAGCATTCACATCGAAAAGCACGAAATTGAAGCGCGCGACACCAAGTTGGGGCCGGAGGAAATTACCTACGACATTCCTAACGTGGGCGAAGATGCGCTGAAGGATCTGGACGAATTTGGTATCGTTCGTATCGGCGCTGAGGTTGGACCGAACGACATTCTAGTGGGGAAGATTACGCCGAAGGGTGAGAAAGAACTCAGTCCTGAAGAGAAACTGCTGCGAGCCATCTTCGGTGAACAGGCGCGCGAAGTGAAGGACTCATCCCTGCGGTTGCCACACGGCGAAAAGGGTAAGGTTGTGGATGTGAAGACCTTTACCCGCGAAGAACATCCGGATTTGCCCGCCGGCGTCGAGAAGATGGTACGGGTTGGCGTGGCGCAGAAGCGTAAGCTGACCGTTGGCGACAAGATGGCGGGCCGCCACGGCAACAAGGGTGTTATCTCCAAGATTGTGCCAATAGAAGATATGCCATATCTCGAAGATGGACGCTCGGTTGAAATTATTCTCAACCCATTGGGTGTGCCGGGCCGTATGAATATCGGACAGGTGCTAGAAATTCATTTGGGTTGGGCGGCTGACCGATTGGGTTTCCGCGCTATAACGCCGGTGTTCGATGGTGCAAAAGAGTCTGAGATCCGTGCTGAACTGGGTCGTGCATGGATGATTGACCGCGCGTGGAAAGAAATCATGGAACGTGCGTGGGAATGGCTTAAATCCTTCGAGGGTGAGTATGATCCTGAGGATTTTGAGGATGAGGATGAAGTGCGTCGCCTATATGTCCACAGTTGGGTCGGCGAAAACGGGAATTATGATGCCGAACGGCTGCGTACCGATGATGTCTTTGCACGGCGTGTGGTGCTGGCAGAATGGTTGGCTGAAAAGGGCTACAACCCCAACGATACGTTGTTGTTCGACACTACGGATTTGACAATGGCTGAACGGCAGCGGCGCGATGCGATTGCTCTGGATGTGTCGCTGCGGGAGTGGATCAAGTGGGCGAATCCTGAAACAGCGATTGCGGATGGGCTTACAGGTAAAGACTTGATGAACTTGGCCGATCAGGTGATGTTTGATACCGGAAAACCCGTGCCGATTTATGGCAAGCATACACTTTATGATGGGCGCACGGGTGAACCGTTTGACCGCGCGGTGACAGTTGGCATGATCCACATGCTCAAGCTGGCACACTTGGTCGAAGACAAAGTTCATGCGCGCTCAACTGGCCCGTACAGTCTGGTGACACAGCAACCGTTGGGCGGTAAGGCACAGTTTGGTGGTCAGCGGTTTGGTGAAATGGAAGTATGGGCGCTGGAAGCTTACGGCTCGGCTTATACACTGCAAGAGATGCTGACTGTCAAGTCGGATGATGTTCAGGGGCGTGTGAAGACTATGAGGCCATCGTTAAAGGTGAGCCGATTGAAGAACCGGGCATTCCGACAAGCTTCCGGGTATTGGTGAAGGAACTTCAAAGTCTGGGTTTGGCAGTTGAAGCTATTGCGGAAAGTGGAGAGGTCATCAAGTTTGGCAAGGATGAAGAAAAATCCCGTATGCCACGGATGAATACCGGCCTACTGAGCTTAGCTGAAGAAACTATCGAGTAGTCATCAGTTGAAACATGAAAAACGCCGCATCAACTACGATGCGGCGTTTTTATTTTATGTATATTCCCTCATTGGAGTCGGTGAAAATTATGCAACTAAACTACCGCCATAACTGGAATCTAAACCCGCAAGAAGCGATTTCACTGCAAAAGGCGATGGCTACAGAGGTCATGAGCCGCCGGCCTTTTGACATCCTCAAGGTTAGGACGGTGGCAGGGGTCGATGTGAGCGTGAAGAACAACATGTCGCAAGCAGCGGTGGTGGTGATGACCTTCCCCGATTTGAAGCCCATCGAGACAGTGCTGGCAAATCAGCCTACTCCTTTCCCTTACATTCCCGGTTTGCTGAGTTTTCGCGAAGGGCCAGTGCTGGTGGAAGCATTCGAGAAACTTCAACACATACCTGATGTATTCATATTTGATGGCATGGGGACTATCCACCCGCGCCGCATTGGTATCGCCAGCCATATGGGATTGTGGTTGCAAAAGCCGACGGTTGGCTGCGGCAAAACACATTTTATTGGAGAGCATGAAGAGCCGGGGGAGCAGCGTGGAGCATGGAGTGAACTGCGAGATAAAGGGGAATTAATAGGGGCAGTTCTGCGAACGCGCGATGCGGTAAAACCTGTCTATATCTCGCCGGGACATTTGGCTGATCTGGCAAGCGCCGTTGATTTAATCATGCGCTGCGTGACGAAATACCGGCTGCCTGATCCAATTCGTATGGCACATCATGCCGCGGGTGAATTTTCTTAAATGTAAGAACAGCTTTAGTCCCCCGGCCCATCGGTTGGCAATGGCGTTGCTAGAGAAGGGCGCCCGCGTTCGTAGATGCCGATCATCTTCACAATGTCGGTCAGCACGGCACGTATGTTCGTTTCATTTTCTCCAATAGCCATGAACGCAATGATGTAACGGGCATCGCCTACCGTCAGCACGCCAGCGTCATTAATCACACGCCCTAAGCCTGATGGCAGATCAGTTTCCGGTAGGACACCATCTTTGCCCATGTAGCCATCGGGCGCGACAAATTCCAGCGGGGACTGGTATTCAGGCGCACGGATGGAAAGCAACTTGCTGGTGGCAGCGATAGCATCTTTCATTGTTTGCCAGCGAGCAAATACTTCGCCCCGAACTAATACATCGTAGCCGTGCGCCATATCGGTAGCACTAAATAGATTGTCTACACGGTAAAAGTCACCATTGTAGGTTACACCGCGGTTGTCGCTGGGGGCAAAACGTTCATCTGTGAAGCCAACGGTGGGACTGCCGGGCCAATCCCAGCTGTGCAAACCGCTTGCCATGCCTACGGTTTTCATGAGAAAGTCGTTGAATTTAACTATCGGGTTAGCATCGCCGGGTCTACGCCGCGCAACTTCAGCCAACACGACCCCTGTTTCGGTATTGCTGCTAAAGACGACAGTACTGTAAAGGGATGTCCCTTCGGTATCCTGCCATTGGTCAGACGGTGTATTGATATAGTAGTAGAGCGCAATCCATGCTTTGAAACAACTGGCAACCGGATATAGAAAATCGGCCTTAATCTGAATCTTGAATTCCTGATCGTAACTGCCGTTGATGCGACGAAAATCAAGCGTCATGTTACGGTCAGCAAATAAGCCTTCCAGATATTCACGAATGCTGCGCGCTAAGTCAGTTTCCCGATCCCAATCGGTCGGGCCGCCGCTTTGGAGGAGAGGTAAGAGGGGCGCAATCAAACCTGAGCCTAGGAGCGAGAGAAATTGACGACGGCTTGGAAGGTGGTTTGTCATAAAATTTGGGTGAAGGGGCGTGTCATCGTCACGCCCCTACTCCATACATTCTCGTCGAGCAAGCTACCACGCATAGGCTTCAGGAGCTGCTCCACCGGGGCCGGGCCAAATTTCGTCCAGGCGCTTTAGTTGCTCTTCGGTGAATTTGATTTCCAACGCACGCAGACTGCCGGTTAGCTGTTCCATAGTGCGCGGGCCGATGATGGGGGCAGTGACAACTTTGTTGTTGAGCAGCCAAGCGAGGGCGACATCTGCCGGTTTTTCCCCCAATTCGTCGCAAAATGCCTCGTACTGTTGCAGTTGAGCGCCTTGCTTTTCGGTTAAAGTAGCTGAGCGATTAGTTTGTCGCCGCTTGCCTTTTTCCTTGGTGCCACCGAGTATGCCACCCGCCAACGGGCTCCATGGGATAACGCCCAGGCCGTAGGCTTCGCAGGCTGGAATAACTTCTAATTCCACCGTGCGGGCGGCGAGGTTATATAAGCTCTGTTCCGAAACCAAGCCCATGAAGTGGCGAGACTTAGCAATTTCGTTGGCCTGTGCGATGTGCCAGCCCGCGAAGTTGCTGCTGCCGACATACAGTACCTTGCCTTCGCGAACAAGCTGCTCCATCGCCTGCCAGATTTCCTCCCACGGGGTGTTGCGGTCAATATGGTGCATCTGGTACAGGTCAATGTAATCGGTCTGCAAGCGTTTGAGACTGGCTTCGCAGGCGCGTTTGATGTGCAGGGCTGAGAGTTTGCTGTTGTTCGGCCAGTCGCCCATGTCGCCATACACTTTGGTGGCAATAACCGTTTTTTCGCGTCGCCCGCCACCCTGTGCGTACCAGCGCCCGACAATCTGTTCGGTGACGCCTTCGCCTTTTTTCCAACCATAGACATTGGCCGTGTCGAAGAAGTTAATGCCAAGGTCTAGTGACTTGTCCATGATGGCATAGCTGTCCGGTTCGGTGGTTTCCGGGCCAAAGTTCATGGTTCCGAGGCATAAGCGACTGACTTTCAGGCCAGTTCGTCCAAGATAAGTGTATTCCATGTTTACCACTCCTTGTAAGTCTACAATGTACGCTACGTCCTCGATTTTAACGGTGGAAATCCGATCAACCAAGTCCAATCCACTGAATGTCACATTAAGATTGTGCCAATCGTGACTGCCTCAATGGTGTTGCAGGTTCTATAGTGCAACTAATGTTGGAGTTGAACCATGCGTGACTTCTGGAACAAATTAGGCAATGTGTTTATGTTACCGTTGCTGCGTTCGCCGCTGCATTGGCTTGTAAGCGGGCAATTCATGCTTATTAGCTTCACTGGACGTAAGACGGGACGTGTATATACAACGCCAGTGCAATTCCGACGGGACGGCGACTTGATAACTATTTTCACGCAGCGGCACCGCCAGCGGTGGAAGAATCTGCAAGGTGGTGCACGTGTATCGCTGGTTCTGAAAGGTCGCGTTGTGGTAGGTGTCGCGTCTACCGAAACCGAAAACCTTGAACAGATCAAGCAGCAGATGCACTGGATATACCCGCGCTCTAGTGACGCTCAAATTGATGACCTTGTGGGGAGTTCAGTCATGATCTCGGTTCAAGTGGCAACCGCATAAAACGTATGAGGGGTCATTCCCAAGCTGCCAATAGCTCCGGTAGTCCAGCGAATATACTGTCTGGCTTGATACTGCCATTTTCCACATCCTCGCGCGATGAGGCACCGGTGAGGACGAGGGTAGTGGGTATGCCGAGAGCGATCGCACCGGCAATGTCGGTATCGAGCCGATCTCCGATCATGAGTGTTTCGTTTGGCGGGGCGTCAAGAATTTCCAGAGCAATGTCGTACATAGGCTTGTGGGGTTTTCCCATGACAAATGGTGTTTTACCGCAAGCGGTCTGCAAAGCGGCTATGACACTGCCTGCGCCGGGAATTAAGCCTTCCGGAGATGGTAGTGATGGATCTTCATTGGTAGCAATGAAAGCTGCACCATTCTGAATAAGTAACGAGGCACGTTTAAGTTTTTCGTAAGTGAGGTGCATATCCAGCCCGGCGACTACTGCTTCAACCTTTTCGTCAGTTAACAAGAAGCCTGCGGCGGTCAGTATGTTGCGGAGGCCATCACTGCCCAGTACATGGACTGCCGTGCCTGCTGGATAGGACGATTGCAGGTAACGGGCAGTGACCATGCCAGAGGTGACAATTTGATCTGCACGCACACCCTGAACACCTAAACGTTCAAATTTGGCAATGTACTCAGCCGGATTGCGGGTGGCGTTGTTGGTCGCCAGCGCGAATTTCAGTTTGCGTTCACGAAGGAAATCGAAAAGCGGCACAAGTCCCGGTAGGGCGTGGTCACCCTCCCACAAGACTCCATCCATATCCATAATGACAGCGGTGATTGAGGAGAGGTTCATGATGTAGTTTCCAGTTGTCAGTCGTTAGCTACTATTTGAAACGCAAATGAAAGAATCTGCCAAACGTCTTATATGGCAGCAGTTACCGTGAATTCGGTATCATTGCGTACATTTCATCAATTTGAATGATTATATCAGCTATCGTACAGGAGCAAACTGATGACATTCTCAATTGTGGCTTATGATCCTGAGCAAGAAGCATGGGGTGTAGCTGTCGCTAGCAAATTTTTGGCGGTGGGGGCGGTGGTCAGTTGGGCGCGGGCGGGCGCGGGGGCGGTTGCGACCCAATCCTTTTGCAAAATGAGTTTTGGTCCGGATGGTTTGGCGCTGATGGAGCAGGGTAAAAGCGCACGCGAAACGCTTGATAGCTTGTTAACGGCTGATCCGCAGGCAGCTACCCGCCAAGTGGGCGTGGTGGATAGATACGGTGGAACGGCGGCCCACAGTGGGTCAGAGTGTTTCGACTGGAAAGGGCATGTTATGGGTGAAGGGTTCACCTGTCAGGGCAATATCTTGGCAGGGGCACAGGTCGTACACGATATGGCGGATGCTTTCAAGGCAGCGAAAGGCGAATTAGCCGACCGTTTGGTTCTGGCGCTGGCTGCTGGAGATGCTGCTGGTGGCGATAAGCGCGGTCGGCAGGGCGCGGCGGTGCTGGTGGTGAAAGCCAATGCGGGTTATGGCGGAGATAATGATCGCTATCTGGATTTGCGTGTGGATGATGACCCGCTCCCCATTCCGCGTCTGCAAAAGCTGGTGAGCGCCCATCATTTATTTTTCGGTAAGCCTGACCCAGCCGACCAGACACCGATTACCCCAGAGATTGCGCGACAAATTCAAACGTGGCTGCGGACGCAGGGTTACACTACGGCTGATGTTACGGGACAGTGGGACGAGGCCAGCAAGCACGCGTTTTGGGCGATGGTGGGAAGTGAAAATTTAGAAGAACGGTGGTCACTGAGTGGTAACACGAACAACATTGATAAGGTGGCGTTAGCCTATTTGCAGGACCGATTTGGGACATAAAAGTTTACGTGCCGAACCCATCATTTTGCTATTGATAGGTGTATGGCTGCGTTTCCATGCACTGGTACAAGATGCTCGTTTTCATCCTGATGAGGCGCTGTTTGCGACTTTTGCACGCAATGCTGCTGTGCAAGGTGATTGGCTATTACACGGTTCGCTCGATAAAACGCCACTAACGATTTATGCCGATGCGCTGGCGATGACTGCATTTGGCGTAACCACGCTGCCAGATGGTGTGTTGACGCTGGATATTCACCGGGGGGAATTTGCGGCGCGTGTGCCGGGCGTCTTTGCCAGCATATTATGGATGGCGGTGACTTGCGCGCTGGCGAAGTCGGTATATAGACGCAAACCAACTGTACCTCTGGTCGCGCTGTTGCTGATGGCAATTTCCCCATTTGCGCTGGCATTTAGTGCCACTGTGTTCACCGATGGATTAATGATCCTATGTGTGACGCTGGCTCTGTGGATGGGCAGTCGGCGACGATGGTTTTGGGCAGGGCTCTGGTTGGCTGCTGGTTTGTGGTGCAAACAGCAAGCTCTGTTTTATATACCGTTAGTGCTGGTCGTGGGGTGGATATGGCGTCCCACAGACGGACTTCGCGCTCGTGTATCCATACAAGATTTGTTTCGATTGTGCGCGCCGTTGGTGATTGGGATTACTCTGTTGGCCGTGTGGGATGGTGCAAGGGGGCAGTCAACCAGTCTGTGGGCTCTGGCTGTTGCGAATAATGAACCGGGCAGGCTGGAACTGGCGCAGGATTTTATGGGGCGGCTGGGCGCATGGCTGGCCTACGCGCAGTATATGTTTGGTGAAAGTTGGCTGACGTGGGGACTGCTTATGCTGGCGGTCATGATATTGGTAGTGCGGATAAAGCGCGAACGGTGGGCAACTAATACCCAAATTGATGTGATATGGTTGGTGTATGTATTTGTTTACTCACTGCTTCATGTCAGCGCTTTTAACTTGTATGACCGGTATTGGCTGCTTATCCTGCTACCCCTGCTGCTGCTGGTCGCGGGTGGTATTGACTACGCTGTACAACGGGCGGCGAAGATTAGGCCAACCATATTAATATTCGTCACATGTGCTCTGGGGATATTGATGTTTCCAGCGGCGGTTATGGCAGTTGAACGACAATTACCGATTGGCGGCGATAATGGGAAATACGACGGGATTGATGCATTGGGGGCGTATCTGAACAGCAAGCCACTGGGCACGATTATTTACGATCACTGGCTGGGATGGGAACTGGGATACTACATTGGCACGTGGTCGGACAAGCGGCGTGTTTATTACCCGACGCCGGACGCGTTGACAGCGGATGCCTTGTTGCAACCGGACCCTGCACCGCGTTATATGGTGATCCCGATATGGGTTCAAGATGCAGAGATATGGATTACGCCCCTTTTGGAAGCGGGATTTGAGGTCATAACCGATCACACGTTCCCAAATTATGTGGTCGTGAAGCTCATCCCCCCTGACGAGGCCGCCTAGGTTGGTTTGCGGCGACCCGTTTTGAGAACATCCTGAACTGTATTTGCCAGATTGCTAGCAATGGCCGGTTTGGTCACATAACGGTCAGCGCCGAGATCGAAACCCTTGCGGATTTGGTCAGGGTCGGCCAGCGCAGAAACGATAACGACGGGTAAGTCGTCAAAGAGTTTTTTGGCGCGCATTTGCCGGAGAAACTCAAGACCATCAATATCGGGCAACATCAAATCAAGCAATACCACGTCGGGCAAGGGGGGGGTACGCAATACTTCGGCTGCTTTGGACGCACGTAGGGCCGGAATCAATTCATAGCCCCAGCGTCCCAACAATACTTGAATCAGTTCCTGAATATCAGGTTCATCTTCGATGACTAAGATACGAATGGGCCTTGCTTCAGACACAGATCACGACCTTTGCTGATCATTAAGATTGAAATTATCGCCTCTCTTTTTGGGCGACGAAATCGAAGTAAATAAAGAATGTGTTGGGTTCGGGGTGACCTATACGAATCCATACGTTACATTAAGAATGATTAGTTCCTATAGTGTATATTAATTTTGAGGATGGTTCAAGCAAATTGATAAAATTTTGCTTAGATTTAACGTTTGATGTATGCTGAAGCCTTGAAGGTTACAAATAGCAAACGAGAGTGATTACGGTATGTCATCACGAATACGTATTTTGCTGGTTATGCTGCCGTTAGCGGTGGTGATGACCGGTTGTTTCCAACAGGCTGGACCGGCCTTACAGCAGTCGGCTGGCGTAACAACGGAACCGTTATCTACACAGCAGGTCGTGAATAACCCACCTACGTTATCTTCTGGAGGCGACACCACATTAGCGACTGCTACAGGAGGGCTACCTTTTCCTACTGTTGATACTGGCAACACTTTGCCCACTAATACACCGGGTGGTGTGGCAATAACGATTATTTCGCCAACGCGGGCGCTACCTGCAACTGCTACTTCCGCATCGGAACAACCAACTGCTGAAGGCGGCATTGATGCAACACCTATACAATTTGTTACACCGGCGCAGCCTTTAAGCCCCAACCCGACTGCGACACTGCCGCCTGAAACTCCCATTGGGACAGCCACAAGTACACCGTCTGGATTAATTACCCCAACGGCTTTGTCCAGCGTTGAGAGTGGTGGGCAATGTACCCATACCGTTCAACCCGGTGAAAATTTGTATCGTATTGCGCTCAAATATGAAGTGTCGCTGGATGCTTTGCGCCAAGCAAATCCACAGGTTTCTGGTGATCTCATCCAGCCCGGTGATATGCTCAATATTCCTGAGTGTGATTCAACGGTAGAATCTGGAGGCAGCCAGCCACCAGCTGTGCCGACCACCGTCTCCACTCCGCTGCCGGGCAGCAGCCAAACCCAGACTTATACTGTGCAGAATGGTGATACGTTGTATTCAATCGCCCTTAAGTTCGGGGTGACTATAGCTGAAATTCAGGCCGCTAATGGTATGGACAATCCGAACCGGCTAGCTGTTGGACAGGAATTGGTTATTCCAGGCGCCCCGCAATAGAGCTTAATTCAGTCAAACGAGAGATACACCCCTCGCCAGATTTGGCATGGGGTGTTCTTTTTCAATCACAAATTGTAGAGGTCAGCATACTTGGTTCGCAGGTAGGCAATATACGGTTCGATACGCAGTGGGCCGCCTGTCAGGCGTTGAATGAGTTCATCGGTCGTGAATTTGCTACCATGCTGGTAGATATTGGTTTTTACCCAATTGTGCAGCGTATCAAACTTGCCCTGCGCGATTTCGGAGGGGATTTGCGGGTGAGCGGCAAGGGCTGCCTGATAGAATAATCCGCTCATGATGTTTCCTAATGTATAGCCCTGAAACATTCCGCCGACCGTGCCGAAGTACCAATGGACATCCTGTAAGACACCATCCCTGTCATCGGGCGCAGTGACGCCTAAATCGGATTCATAGCGTTCGTGCCATGCTTCAGGCAGATCACGCACGGAGAGCGTGCCCTCAAGAAGCTGCAATTCCAAATCAAAACGGATCATGACATGGAGATTGTATGTGACTTCGTCGGCTTCGACGCGGATAAGTGAGCGTTTGACGGCGTTGATAGCGCGGTAGAATGTTTCTAGCGGTACCTTGCCGAGTTGGTCGGGGAAGGTGGCTTGAAGTGAAGGATAATAGTGTTCCCAGAAGCCGCGACTGCGCCCGACTACATTTTCCCACATTCGGGACTGACTTTCGTGGACGCCAGAAGACGTGCCTTTGCCCAACGGTGTGCTTTCGTAAGCCATGTTGATGCCCTGTTCGTACATGGCATGACCGGCTTCGTGGAGAGTTCCGAAGAGAGCACTGCGGATGTCATTATCGTGGACGCGGGTGGTAATGCGAACATCACCCAACGAGAATTTGGTGCAATATGGATGATGGGTTAAGTCCTGCCGCCCACGGTCAAAGTCATAGCCGTACTGGCGGATGATGCCTAACCCAAAGTCAAGCTGCTGTGATGGCGGGAAATATTGGCGCAGACAGGAGTCGTCAGTAGGTGGTTGTCCGGCGATGGACTTGACCATCGGTACGAGCTGTTCACGCAATTTGGCAAAGACAGCGCGCACACTTTCAGCCTTCATACCATAGTCAGCATCGCTGATGAGCGGATCGGCAATGTGTTGATAACCGGGGAAGAAATCGGCTAATTCACGGCTGAGATCAAGGGTTTTTTCGAGCAGAGGACCCACCTTGTTGAAATCGTTAGCCGGGCGGGCTTGTATCCACGTCTGGAAGGACAGACCACTGTGTGCTATTTGCCGCTCCATGAATTCCGAGGGGATTTTGATGGCACGTTCAAAGTCACGGCGGGCAAGGCGTATTAGGCTCGCATCGTCAGAATCGTAGGGTAAGCTTTCCTCATAGGGACGTAGGTCATCTAACAGGTGACCGAGCGCGGTGTCAGTTAGCTTTTCGTGCGCGAGGCGTTCCAGAAGTCCCATTTGACGTGAGCGAGCATCTGCACCTCCGGGAGGCATGTATGTGGTTTGATCCCACGACAGGAGCGCACTCGCTTGTTTTAGGTCAGCGATCTCCATAAGATAGGTTTTGAGGGTGTTTAATTTGGACTCCATAACGATTTCGGCCCGCCTTTCGATTAAAAAAATTCAGACTAGATCGAACCTTACTTTGCAGCTCTATATACCGATCTTGCGCTAAAGAGGGGCATTTGTACCTGATTATGTGAACAATATGCACAAATTCACACTCATGAGCAGCTTTTAACCAGAATTATGCCCAGATTCCCGTTATAGTTAAAATATATTTGGTTTTACGTGGACGGGGAATGAAATGTTCATTTCTGGAAAGACAACCTCTGGAGAGAAAACGTTGACTGAACTACACCCGACTTATGATTGGCATGAAGCAGCACGTCTAATGGTACTTTCGCGGACCCTAGACGAACTGGAGGAAAATGAGTTAGTGCCACAAGGACTGATCACCTACCAGTTTTCGGCGCGTGGTCACGAACTAGGACAGGTTCTTCTCGGCCAGTTGATGACCCACCCGTTTGATGCTGCCAGCGTTTATTACCGTTCGCGCCCGTTTGTTTTTAGCTGCGGTTTGACTCTAGATGAGGCATTAGCTTCGGATATGGCGCGGGCGAGCAGTATGAGTGGTGGGCGTGACATTGGCGTTGTGTTTAATATGCCGCGACGGGGAGAGCGCTCATTTGCCGGTAGCGGCTGACGTTGGGTCACAGTATACGCCAGCGGCTGGTTGGGCGCAGGCCATCCGGTACCGAGTAGAGGTGCTGGGGGAACAGGAATACGACGGGAGCATGTCGGTGGTGTTTGGGGGTGATGGGTCAGTTTCTAGCAACGGCTTCTGGTCGTCATTGACGATGGCTACCACGTTGGAACTTCGATGTTGTTCGTAATTGAGGATAACGGGTATGCTATTTCGGTTCGAGGCCCCAAACAAACACCCGCCGCTGACATTGCAGCGAACCTAGGCTCATTCAAGCATCTAGCTATTTGGGACGGAAGCGGTACACGGCCAGCCGAAACGGCTGAACTGGTACTCAATGCGGTAAACTATGTGCGGGCGGGCAAAGGCCCGGCCATGCTGCGGCTGACGGTGCCGCGTCTTTCCGGTCATTCCAGCGTGGATAATCAAGCGTATAAGTCTGAGGAAATATTGGCTGAAGAATGGGCGCGCGATCCGATTCCTGCGCTGCATGACTATCTCGTCCCAACCTTGATGGAGCAGAATGAATGGGATGCAATGGTCGAAGAAGTCAAGCAAAGTGTATACGATGCGCGGGATGCCGCTAAAGACCTTCCATTTGCCGAGCCGCCAAGCGTGACATGCAATGTGTTTTCACAGGTCGGGGAACCGCAGCAGGTGGGCGGTTTGGTGGGTGACAAGATATCCCTTCCCGAAGGTGAAATAACACCGAATCCGCCAGACCCGCGCCGTTTGACAATGCTGGAAGCTATCCGACGAACGCTGGATGTGGAACTGAAGATCAATCCACGTTGTTTGGTGTTTGGGGAAGACGTAGGCGGTAAGGGTGGCGTTCATGCAGTGACGTTAGGGTTGCAGGCGACACATGGCGAGGGACGGGTGTTTGATACGAGCCTTTCGGAAGAGGGCATTATCGGACGTTCAGTGGGCATTGCATATGCAGGTCTGATGCCAGTACCCGAAATTCAATATAGGAAATATGCTGACCCGGCAACTGAACATATCAACAATACAGGTACGATTCGCTGGCGTACTAACAACCGTTTCGCGGCGCCGATGGTGGTGCGATTGGCAGGTGGATACCGGCGCATCGGTGACCCGTGGCACAGCGTGACCAGCGAGGCAACCTTCGTTCACCAGCCCGGTTGGCATGTGGCCGTGCCCTCTAACGCTGAGGACGCGGTAGGGCTGCTGCGGGCGGCGCTGCGAGGTAACGACCCAGTCATATTTTTCGAGCATCGGGCTATGCTGGACGCCTCATGGGCGCGCAGACCGTATCCGGGTGATGAATATGTTGTGCCATTCGGACAGTCTAAACTCACGAAAGAAGGCGATGATCTCTCCGTAGTGACGTGGGGCGGAATGGTTGAACGGTGCGAAGAAGCGGCATCTGAGCTCGACATTTCAGCAGATATTATTGATTTGAGGACGCTAGTGCCGTGGGATAAACAAGCTGTGCTCGATTCGGTAAAAAAGACGGGCAAGTGCCTGATCGTACATGAAGAGATCTTGTTGGCGGGATTCGGCGCGGAAATTGCCGCGACCATCGCGCATGAAGCGTTTGAATACCTTGATGGGCCAGTGGAGCGTATCGGCGCGCCGTCTACTCCTGTGCCTTTTAGCACAGAGTTGATGAAAGGTGTTATCCCACAGGTTGAGGACATTAAATTGCGGATGAGCGACCTGCTGGCGTATTGAGGAAACGTTTAGTTGGTTTTACGGGACACATCAACTTGAATGGGTTGATGTGTCTTTTTTATTGGCGGAAATGGGGAAATTAGCAAAATTGCTGCTGCACTGTCAGGCGGGAAGCTCCCATAGAGGCGCTGCACATACATAAAGTGCATGCGGTAGGCTCCGCTACAGCCGCTGAATAGTCATAAGTGCAGCGGTTGGCTCGGTCATGTCGGCCGCGTCGTCGGAAAGTGCAGAAGTGCTGAGTGCCGAGGAAAGGCAAATACATTGAACCACAGTCCCGCAGGGAGGCTGCGCACAGATGCAACAGATGCAGAGAAAATGCTGAGAGTTGGGTTGATGACTCATGTACGATAGCCAAAAGCCAATCGCTAATAACAAAATACAAGCACCACACTAAACGCTCAGGAATATCGTAGCACAAAAGTTCAATTTTGGGGTGACCATTTGGTCTCTTTTTCGATACGAGTTTACAAACCATTTTGAGGGAAAAAGATTGTTAAAACGGTTGGTGGTGAGTTGGGAAATGGTTTGTAGTGGCACAAGGGTGCTAAAAAACGTACTCCTACCCGCTCAGGTCGCTCGCAGCCTCTCTATCAAGTGGAGAGGGACTAAGGAAGCAGAAACCAGTGAAGGCAAGTTGGCATTTATGCTCTCGAGCTATGCTCAAAATTATCTCTTTAGACGCGCTCAGTGAATTTCAGCGAGGGAGGATGCGAGGTGCGCCCTAGCGCACCTCAAAAATACATTTAAGATCACAATTGGACGTAGCTGTTTTCCGCTAGAACGAAGCGGTGGGCAGCTGGCAAGCGGCCTGTGGCAACGACCTGCGCGTTATCTGCTAACAGGCTGCTATCGATACGTCCGGCAATGTGGCGGATGACACAGTTCTTCATAACGATGCTGGCCTCGATTTCACTGCCTTCAATGGTGACGTTGTCACCAATAGAGGTGTAGGGGCCAATGTAGCTGTTTTCAATAGTGACACCGTCACCAATGATGGCCGGACCGCGAATGACACTATCAATCACCTTGCTGTTTTTGCCCAGCAGAACACGGTGCGAGACTTCAGATTTGCCCATGATCTGGTCTTTGCCCTCCGGGGCAGGCATGTAGGGAAGTTCCTCCAACACCAATTGATTGCCAAGAATAATCGATTCCGGTTTGCCGGCATCAATCCACCACCCAGTGAGTTTGTAGGAATCCACCCTTTTGCCATCGTTCACCAAGGTTTGAATAGCATCGGTGATTTCCAGTTCGTTGCGCCATGAGGGTTTGATGCGGGCTATGGCGTCGAAAATGCTGGGTCGGAAGAGATAGACGCCAGAAATAGCCAAATTGGATTTGGGTTCTTTGGGTTTTTCGACCACGCGCGCGATGGATTTGTCGGGATTCAGTTCCGCAATGCCGAAACGTGTGGGGTCGCCGACTTCACCCAAAGCGATAGCCGACTCTGCACCGGAGCTGAGGAAGTTGGCGAACATAGGCGCCATTTTGTCTTGAAATATGTTGTCGCCAAGGAAGACACAGAAGGGGTCTGTGCCAACAAAGTTGCGGCATAGATTGACGGCGTGCGCCAATCCTTTTTGTTCTTCTTGAAGGATGTAGTTGAGGTTTATGCCTAGTGCGTGACCATCCCCTAATGTTTGTGGAATGGGGGAGTCGAGGTCATTGACGACGATGCCAATGTCGTTAAATCCAGCGGCCTTCAGAACATCGAAGGCATAGCCGATAAGGGTTTTGTTGGCGACAGGAACGAGCGCTTTGGGCATTGTTAATGTGACCGGGCGCAAGCGTGTCGCTTTGCCCGCAGCGAGAATTACAGCTTTCATCTAAGGCATTGCCTCCGTATATGGTGCTGGGTGATTAAACAAGCAGCTATGGTCATAGTACTGAAGAAACAGGTGTGTAGCAAGTGATTTTCATTGAGGTTTTTGGGATGGGCAGGGTGTAAAAATGGTAGTTACACCCCGCCTAGAAAGTATTGGAAACAAGGCGGACATGTGATTGCCGCCTGTGAATATGACTTATTGCAGTGCCTCTAGGAGGTAGGATACGGCAGCATCAAGGATGGGGTCGCCCTCGGCAAAGAGTGTTTCTTCATCAACCGGAACCTTTACGGTTGGCGCGACGCCTGTGCCTTCAATAATAATGTTACCTTCGGCGTTCACATTGCGACCCGTTGAATACTGCAATTGTAGACCATCGGGCATGGCAAAGGTTGTTTGACCGCCTCCCAACCCGCCAGTTGGATATTGACCGACAATGGCAGCGCGATCTTGTAGGGTCATGTCATAGCTAAAGAATTCACAGGCACTGCTGCAATTAGGACCGACGAGTACCGCAATTTTGCCAGAATAGCGCATATTTTCCGGCGGTAAGAAATACTTACTCTCGTGTTCGGGGTCGAAATAGAAGGTGCCGAGAGATTCGTCATAACTGGCACTGTTCCCCAAATCCAACGACTCATCGAAGAAGTATGCTGCCATTTGGTCAGCTAAGAAGCCGCTGCCACCAGCATTTTGACGCATATCAATGATTAGGCCGGGGAGCTGGTTGTCGTTCATAAGACTAATCATTCGTTCCCACAATTGAATAGTGAGACGGGCACTATCGAAGAAGCTGTAAATTTTCACGTAGATGAGACCGCTATCCAGAATCTCGTATTCAACCGGTAGTTCCACACCGGTCAGACCTTTCAGGAATGATGAGGCGCGGAAACTATCCCTTTCTTCAATGGCTTTCAACTTAACCGTTTGAGGATCACTGTCACCGGGGTTCTTGAAGGTTAGTTCAACTTCCGTACCGAGCGGGAAACGGGTGACATAGCGCACTTGTTGTAAGCGTAGAACGTGAGGACTGCTGAAGGGTGAAGACCAAGGGACAATTTCGCTGACGACATCCGAAATCGGCCGATTGTCCAAGGCGATAATTTCCGCCTTCGGTTGAATGCCAGCTTCTGACGCAGGGGTGTTTTCACCCAAATAACTGACAATGGTCCGCCCGTCGTCGAGTTCGCGAACGGCTATGCCTAGCCCGCCAGCAGTGGCATTGGCAAAATCTTGTGGGTCGTAGGGCGCTGCCAGATGACCATCGGGAATCGACCAGATGAAATCACGGATAGCATTTTGGAAGGCTGCCGGATCATTATTCTTTTCGGCTGTTTCAACCAGTGGGCGAAATTCGGCTTTCTTGGCATCCCAATCAATTTTCTTGAGTTCCGTAAAGGCATACTTCTTGCGGAACATTTCGATCATGGCATCGAAGGCCTTGGTGTAGCTAAGGGATGAAAAGTCTTCTTGCGCTGTACCTTCGCCTTCGATTAGGTCTATGACAGGATATTTGGATCGGTCAAAAGTGAATGGATCGCTATCCATATTCACGATTGTGTAACCCTGTGGCAGGCGGACAATGGGATCGTCCTCTGTGAAGAGTTTTTTGTCATCCCCGAAGCCTGACGGGAATCCTTGTTGGTCGTCGGGGGAATATACAACGAAATTTCCTCCGATAATTTCGCCGTGAGCCGAGGGGTTTTGATCTACGTGGGCTGAGGAATAGGCGGTTGACCAGCCTCCTCCGAACAAATCCCGCTGTTCTAGGAAGGGATCACCCCATGTATTTGTCCAGTAGGCTACAGCATAAATCATGACGCCTGTATCTTTACTGCCATTGTTATCAACATCGCGTAATGAGGCAGCAGGCTCAATGGGTAGTTCAACACTGTAGGTGAAAGGCGAGGTAAAGAAATCGGATGTGATTTTACCCATAACCTGTGATTGTTCCGACATCAGAAAGCCATGATTGCGATCAACGAATCCAGCCTCGTCCTCTAGAATGACTAACGGTTCGTCAACGCCTAAGGTAAAGAATCCGTTGGAATAATTTACCGACCCGGAAATGGCTACTGGCCCCCCCTCATCATTAACGATAGTGGCGGCTGGGATGTCCACAGATTGGGCAGCGACGAGCAAAGTGGGACTAACAAGTAGTCCGGCGATGACAGTAAGCCAAATAAGTGCGCGTCGAATTGGCATGGTCTACTCCATTTTAGGCAGAAATTAGAAAGGATACTTTACGGTCTCCTTTTTACATTATACAGAGATGAACGCAACGAGTACTTAATTGTTAGAAACGGCGAGGACGAACCGGCAGGCGGCGGGACAGGTCATCCAGAATGTTGCGGCGGTTGGTAGGTATGAGCGGCTTTTGGGCATATTCCCAAAGTTCGTCCGCGATTTCCCATACGGCATTGGGACGGCCTAAACGGTGAGCATTTTCAGATCGGCGTTTCAGCCCTGTGGGTCCCTCTGCCAGCCAACGGGAAACGGCTTCTGCCACTTCGGTTGGATTAGGTGCGTAGAGTCCGGCATTATTTTCGACAACGTAATCTACATTTCCGGTCTCCTGACCGGGAATGGCATCGTAAAGGATGACCGGTAGACCGGCGATACAGGCTTCGCTGATGGTGGCCGGGCCCGCTTTACTGACCAGAATGTCGGCGGCGGCCATGAGCACAGGCATGTTGGTTACGAAACCGTAGACGTGGGTCGGCTGATTCCATTCCTGTGCTTGCAGTTTCGCTTTGAGCTGCTGGTTGCGCCCGGCAATCACGATGAGTTGGCAATTGAGGCGTTGGGCGTCAATTGAGCGGGCTGTATCATAAAGCGGGCCCATGCCTTCCCCCCCACCGACCATCAAGATGGCGGGGAGTGTGGCGTCCCAACCGAGTTGTTGGCGCGCGTCTTCTTTTTCAACAAGGCGGGTGGCAAAGTGGGGATGAACGGGCAATCCAGTTACTTTCATTTGGTCGGGCGTTAGGCCACTTAACAGCCCGCGTTCATAGGCTGGTTGGGTGGGAACTAGACAGCGGTCTACGTGGCGGTCGTACCAAAACATGTGAGTTGAGACTAAGTCAGTGATGACAACGACGAAAGGGGGACGTTTTTCGAACTTCATGAGGGCTTGCGTGGTGGTGCGCGTGAGCAGCGAATGGACGGAAACGACTAGATCGGACGGGTGGTCACGCAGCATTTGCAGCAGACCTTTTTCGATGCTGACATACATACCGCGCGAGATGATGCGGGCGCTGTTACGAGTGTTGGTCAGTTTGTAACCCATGCCCCATGATGATTTGCTGCGGTTGACTATCCACGGATACATTTCCGGCATGTAGTTGAAAGGGAACGGTGAATAAGCCCGGAAGACATCGACCATTTCGACTGCAACTTCGCCCGGATGGCGCATATTGAGGGCGTCACGGATGGCCTCGGCTGCGGCACGATGTCCGCCGCCTGTGTCGGAGAAGAGGATTAATATGCGTTTCATCAGTATTTACTCAATCTGATTGTCAGTCGGGTTGTGCAATTTCATTACGAATCGCAGTTCATTTTGTTGCATGATGTTACCATATACAACACGCATCGGCACAGAGGGTCGCAAATTTGTACTGGCAGTGAGTACCTTCAGAGTGGGGTTGGGCTGTGCTATACTGTCAGTGTTGTAGATTTACTGTGCCAGAATGGGGTGCAATTTGTTAGACCTCGATCCTCTCCAACTTATCATTCGTGCGATTGTTTTGCTGGTCGCGATGACGGTGCATGAATTTGCCCACGTATATGTTGCCTACTTAATGGGAGACAATACGGGTGCAGATCAAGGGCGTTTGACGTTAAATCCGCTGGTTCATATCAACCCCATTGGTTTCATATTGGGTGTTCTGATCGGTTTCGGTATTCTTGGCTCTGCTCCGATTAATCCGGGACGGATGCGAAATCCTCGTTGGGGCTATTTGGCGGCAGTGGCGGCGGGGCCAGCATCTAACTTGCTGCTGGCGGTGATTTTTGCGATTCCGGTTCATCTTTTCCCTGATCTAATGCGTGGTACGGGATTTCTACCCCAACTGCTGCTGTCGATGGTATTGTTTAATGTCATTCTGGCATTGTTCAATATTATTCCCCTATTTCCTTTGGATGGTTGGAGCATCGCCTACTCAATTCTGCCGCCCGAACAGGCGCGCTGGTGGCAGGCTAATCAACAGACCAGTTACTATTTGTTCATGGGCATGATTTTGTTGAGTTTTATCGGCGGGCCGCTAAACCTTTTGAACTCTGTTGTTTTCGTTCCAAGTTTTAATTTGACGCGGTATTTGCTGTATGGGTTTTAGAAAGCAAGGGCGAATTTCGCCTTTATAGGCCACATGACGTTGGTGTACCGTCTACAACAGGGATTTAGGGCGCTGTTTGCTTTTTCACAGCCGGTTGATCTCGAATTAGCTGCTACCTACCTCTCTCCGCGATTGCTGGAATTGTTTGAAGATATGCAGCGCGATGAACAACTGCACAGCCTGAATGTGCTGCGGACGGTGTTGACACAAGGAACAGCACCGGTTGATTTGACAGTAGCGGCTCTATTACATGACGTGGGTAAAGTGTGTTACCCGATTGTAGTGTGGCAAAAAACGCTGGCGGTGTTGGTGAGGCGGTTGTGGCCTCAGTTGTATGTGCGGTGGAGTCAAGGCAATCCTGCGAACCTCTGGCAGCGCCCATTTGTAGTATATGAGTGCCATCCGGCATGGGGTGCAGATATGGTGGCAAAGGCAGGTGGAAGTGAGGCAACCCAGTGGTTAATAACACATCATGCCGACGTGTGTGAAAATTGGATTGCTCACCCCAATTATGAGATGTTAAAACGGCTGCAAGCGGCGGATGATGCCAACTAGCCGGGTAGATAATGAAAGCAGCGGGATAAGTATATGGCAACTGTAACAATAGCAATTCTGGGTTTGGGACGGATTGGGGCATCGATGGTGCTGGCGCTCAGGCGGTATAACGCTAAGAAAGATGCGCGGCACACATTTGAAGTCACTTCTGCTGATTTGCGGGCGGGTATCCGCGAAGACGCCGCCAAAGTCGGATTGGGCGACAAAATTGAGCGTGATTTGTTCAGCGCGGCACGGGATAAGGATATTGTGGTGCTGGCATTGCCGCTGGCGGACATGCAAGATGCATATCGGATTATTGGACCGGAGCTGCGGGCAGGGACAGTTGTGCTGGATACTTCGCCCTTGAAAATGCGTTCATTAGACTTTGCCAAGAAGTATTTGGGTGCAGATGTACACATGGTGGGCATAACCCCCGTAATTAATCCGGCTTATTTGTTTGACGGCCTAGATGATACGCTTCATGCCCAAGCTGATCTTTTTGATAAGGGCAGTATGCTGCTGATGCCAAGTCCAAGCTGCGCTAAAGAAGCTGTTGAACTGGCATCCGATCTGGCAGGATTGTTGGGCGCTGCACCGCACTTTTTTGATCCGGCGGAGCATGATAGTTTGACGACGCTGACGGAAGGGATGCCGTCGCTGTTAAGCGTAGCCAGCTTTTATATGATGGCCCGAACGTCCGGTTGGGGTGACGCACAGCGCATAACCAATCCCGCATTTGGACGATTGACACGCAGCCTATATGACACACATCCTGATGACTTGCGTGATTTGTGGTTACATAACCGGGAAAGTTTGGTGCGCCACACCGGTGATTTGATTGCTATTCTGCAAACACTGCGCGAATTACTGGCGCAGAATGATGTGGATGCACTCGAAGCTGCGCTGGGCGAGGCCAGTGACGCTTATAACCTTTGGATTAACCGCCGAACAAATGGCAAATGGGACGATGACAAAGGTGTCCAGCCCGACCAATCGGTCGGCAATATGCTGATGTCGGGCTTTATGGGCGGTTATCTTGCCAAGCGACTGCAAGGCGGCAAAAACGGTAAGAGCTAACTGTATAGCTATCCCGTCCTGGATGCTTGCAAATCATAGATGAGATAATTATCAGAATGGGCTAAAACCGGAAAATTGGTTTCCAGAAACGCCTGTAAGTCTGGTTGGAGTTCCAGTTCATCGAAGGCTGTGATGACGAAATAACGATACGTGCTGCCGGCATCAATGTGTTCAAAATACTTGTCCGCGCTTAACTGTGGTCTTCCCGCTACTGCATCGGCATAGGCACTCCATCTATCAGGCCAACCGTACCCGGAAATTTCACCGTAGTATCTCAATCTTGATCCATAGTCATCGGTCAGAAATATCACATTGGGGCTGTGATTAAGCATAGCGCCTATTTCTTCAGAAGTTTTTACAGCCTGAATTTCATCTGATGTGACAATTGTTTTTGGCAAGTAGTATGCTAGCCCGCCTATGCTAATCACCCCTATTAATAAAAGCACTGCAATTGCGATATAGGGGCGTTTGATCGGGGCTGGAAGGCGTACGATAACATAGTCAATCGTACTCGCGATTGATAACGCGACAATTGGGATGATTGGAAGGCTGTAATAATCATGGCTGCTGATGGGCCAATTGATAATAAACCCGTACAGAAAATAACCCAACCATAAACTGCGTAGGGTATCGGCCTGCAGTGACTTGCGGGTCGTAATGAGTGCCTGGATCGACAAAATGAGCGGTAAGAATCCAACTACGATGCCGCTGCGCCCCAGCCAGTCTACCCAGTAGTCTAGCGACAGCCATAAGCGGGCGTTGAACAATGCGCCAGTTTGATTTCTCAAAAATCCAGCCACAAAGAAACCGATGAAATAGTAAATGCCTGCTGGAAGCAATGCTAAAACACCAAATATCCAGGTATCCTGCCGAATGAATATACGCCGCAGACCATATTTCCGACTCGCCATCCAGATAGCAAAGGGAAATATCATGAATACGGCATAGATCAGGATGAGAATTGATATGCCTGCGATTACACCTGCTGCAATCGAACGCCATCTGGAAGGTTTCTCAAAATAATTGAGAATGGCATACCAAGACATGACTATGGTTGCGACCATAGAGGGATTGGCTTGGAAGCTTCGCGATGCTTCAATCCCAAAAGATGTAAAGAGATAAAATGCAAGGGCAACCAGTGCTGCCTCATCCCGCATCAATTTTTTGGCTGTCAGAAATAGGAAATAGCCACCGATGACCCACATCACGGCAGAAAGGGTGCGCGGAATCCATAGATTTTCATGCCCTAGCAGATAATCACCCAGCAATGCAATTGTTTGAACAACCGGTGGTTCTAGCATGGCTGGTTGGTTTAAGAACGCAATCTCGCGTCGCCACTCTTCGATGTTGGACAGTGAATTGAAATACTGTCCGCGAACCATCTGCGCGGTGTAAAGTTGGCGCACAGTGTGGAACTGATTTGATAGGCTATCAATTTGATAGATTCTAGCGATTAAGGCAATTAACAGTAGAACTACAACTGTCCATTTAACCCACACAGAGCGCATTCAGTATCATCCCTATCTAAAAGAGTTCATTTCAAATCGATATTCATCGGAATCGAAAGTAATTGGTGGATGTATAAAAAAATCAACATCGTTGGGGCTTCATCGCCATCGACCTAAGCTCTAATTCATCCTACACCGAATCCGCTTCTGTAAAACAAAAGTCTGAAACTAAACCAGCACTAGTAGAATATTTAGAATATCCTTATCGAGATTTCAGGTATTTTTTAACCCCAGGTCTTAACGTATCGTGTTGGTAGATAAATCTCTACCTGATGACTGGTTCGATACTCTGGGAGGAGTACAATCATGTTTCCGAATAGGAAGTTTTGGCGAATTACACTCGGTATATTAACGCTGGCACTGGTGCTGTCGGCGCTGGGTTTCGTCGCGGCACAAGATAATGCACCACCCTATCTAGGTATTACACTGGGAACGAGTGATAGTGGAGCGAAGGTTGATGGAGTTATGCCGGGAAGTCCGGCGGACGCGGCCGGGCTCAAAGCCGGTGATATCATCACCGCCGTAGAAGGCAACAATGTAACGTCCGATAGTCTGCGCGACCTCATTTCCAAACACGCGGCGGGAGACACTATTAATTTGAGCATAACTCGCAATAATGAAACGCTGGATTTGAGCGCGACATTAGCAACCCGCCCATCTGCGAGTAGTGCTAATGTACAGCCGTTCCAAACTCCGTCCGAGCGTCCGATCATCGGCGTGAATCTTGAAAACACGGATAACGGTCCGACTATCCGTGAGGTCAGCGCGAATTCCGGGGCTGAAAAAGCCGGTTTGATGGTTGGCGATATTATCAAGAAGATTGGTGATACTGATGTTAAGGATGCCCAATCAGCCGCCGATGCTGTACGCGCTCTAAAGGTGGGCGATACCGTGAAGGTCGAGATTGAACGTGATGGCAAAACACAAACCGTGGATGTTACGTTGGGTGGCACAACTGAAATGCAACTGCCCCAGTTTGGCAATCGCCTAGGTATTGGTTACAACGCGAATGACAAGACGTGGCAGATCAGTGGTTTGCCAGAAATCAGCGAACTGTACAAGGCTGGACTGCGTTCAGGTGATGTGATATCCCTATTCGATGGCAAGGCATATGATCCGGCTGAACTTCAGACTTACCTCAAAGATGCGGGATCAAAGGATATTGCCCTGACGGTGAAACGCGATGGTAAGGAACAGGAGATCAAGGTTGCTGCGTCGGCATTGAATGCTTTGAACGCCTTCAATTTCGACTTTGGTGGCGATTTTAACGGTGGACAGTTCCCGTTCCAGATGCCATTTGCCCAAATGATGGGTGGCGTACGATTGGGTGTGGAATTTATAAGCCTTGACGCAAATACGGCTAAAGAGCATAACGTCAATGAGACTGATGGTGCTTTGGTGACGCAGGTCGTTGCTGGAACGCCCGCGGAGAAGGCCGGTCTAAAGGTCAACGATGTGATTACGGCTGTTGATGGTGACAAGGTAGACCAAGAACACACCCTGCGTGATCGCCTAGTGGCCTATGAGGCTGGAGATACGATCAAGCTAGATGTTGTGCGCGGCGGCGAGAAGATGCAAATTGAGGCTACGCTGGAGCAAGTGGCGATGAGCGACTTCATGCCCTTCTTCGGCGGCAATGGCAACGGTTTTCAGTTTCACTTCCCGATACCCCAACAGCAACAACCTGTGGACCCAAGCGGGCCGCGAGTCTAGGTTGCGCGACATCATTTGCTGAGACAGAGAGCGCCCGGTGAGACAGCCGGGCGTTTTGATTTGGGTGGCAGACCGCCGGTTTGCCAACGGACGCTTGTAGGTAGTCCGTTAGCGCGATTATAATGCGCGCCATTTGTGCCATTACATGAAAAGTAAAGTCATGACGATTCAACAACAACTGCTTAGCCGCCTCAACGACCGCACCGCGCAGGTTGGGGTTATCGGATTAGGGTATGTCGGTTTGCCACTAGCGGTGGAGTTTGCGGAAGCTGGGTTTACGGTCATAGGGATGGACATCGCGGCGGAAAAGGTCGAGAGCATAAACCGTGGCGAAAGTTACATCATTGATATTCCATCAGAGCGATTGAAACCGTTGGTCGCCAGCGGAAAGTTGTGCGCGACAACCCAATACGGCGATTTGAAGGATGCTGATTCGGTCAGCATATGTGTGCCGACGCCGCTGAATGCTATCAAAGAGCCCGATATGTCCTATGTCATTCAGGCGGTTGAGAAGATTGCTGAGATTTGCCATGAAGGCATGTTGATTGTGCTTGAAAGCACGGCGTACCCGGGTGCGGCAGAAGAAACAATATTGCCACGACTGGCTCATAACAGTTTCATCGTGGGTGAAAATGTGTTTGTGGCTTTTTCGCCAGAACGGATTGATCCCGGTAACCCACGTTTTCATTTGCGCAACACGCCGAAGGTAATCGGTGGTGTTACCCCCGCTTGCACTGAGGTGACAGTGGCATTGTACCGCTCGGCTGTTGACACAATTGTTCCGGTATCTTCTCCCAAAACAGCCGAAATGGTTAAGCTGCTGGAAAACACCTTCCGGTCTGTTAACATCGCTCTGGTCAATGAAATGGCGATTATGTGCAACATGTTAGGGGTGGATGTTTGGGAGGTTATTCAAGCGGCTAATTCCAAGCCCTTTGGGTTTATGCCGTTTTATCCCGGCCCCGGAGTAGGCGGGCATTGCATACCGGTTGATCCACTGTATCTGAGTTGGAAGATGAAAACGCTGCATTACAATTCGCGCTTTATTCAACTTGCCAGCGAGACCAATGCTGCTATGCCAGAATATGTTGTAAATAAAGTGACAGATGCCCTTAATGATGACGGCAAAGCCGTGCGTGGTGCGAAGATTATGGTGCTGGGTGTGGCGTACAAGCGCGATATTGACGACGTGCGCGAAAGTCCGGCACTGGATGTGCTGAAACTTTTGAAGGCAAAAGGGGCAGAATTGTCTTACCACGATCCGTACGTAGCCAAGCTGCATCTTGAAGACGGCGCGGTTATGAACAGCGCACCTTTTTCCCTTGAACTTTTGCAGAACTCTGACTGTGTGGTGATTGCAACCGGTCATGGTAGCATTGACTACCAGCAGGTAGTTGACCATGCAGGATTGATTGTGGATACTCGGCATGTAATCCCACCACGAACGGGCAAGGCACGTGTGGTTTTACTGTAGAGGTTGCGGCATTTCTGACCGGTTGCTTCTCAATTTGTTTGTAGCCTGATCTACGGCTATACTGAGTGAATACTTGATTATGCACGATAGATAACGAGATATTTTATGGATTTACCATTTCACCTCAAAGCCCTCCCGCCGGAGGCATTGGATGTTCTGCGCTATTTTGGTACGTTGGACTCACCGGTGGCACATGCGGTTGAAATCGGGGATGGGGTTGGGTTAAGTGACCGAACTTTTGGCAAGGTAATCCGACGGTTGGTCACTAAAGGTTACTTGCAAATGGACGGCGACCAAGCCTATCGCCTGAGCGACAGTGGGCAGGAAGCTGTCGAGGAATTGCTGGCCTTTGACGAGAAAATTCCGGCTGAAAAGCCAGTCAAAAAAGAACTTGCTATTGAGACGATCAAGCGGCAGATGGTGCTGGTTGTGCCGCGAACTCTAGCAAGTGGTAAACCAGCCACAGTAATTGTGGGATTTCAAGCAGGCGAAAGTCAGCCAATACTGGATGCGGCGGCAGATGTGGTGATACGGTTATCACTAGTCAATGCAGAACCCGCTCGGCCACAAGAGTCATCAATAGAACTGGATAATTCAACAGCGTATCGCACGTTCAGCATCACGCCGGGTGCTTTTTCCAAAGCGCGGATAAAGGTGCAAGCCTTTCAACTTGGTCCGAATCCCGACGATATTGCAGTGGCGGGTGGTATGTACGTGGATGTGGACATCAGTTCAGCAGCCAGCGCCGACCAAGCTTTAGGTGCGTACCGGACTGACGTGACGTTTACCAAAGAGTCCGACTAATCCCAACATGAATTCAACATCTGAACCGGCAAGAACAGTTGCCTTCCGTTATCCGCGCCGAGTCATCGTGCGTTCTGTGCTACGTGTTCTGGGGCGGATTGCTATGCGTTTCCTTACCCGGCCCACTGTCACGGGCGCGGAGAATTTTCCACAGTCCGGCCCTGTGATTTTGGTTGGTAACCATGTGGCGATGCTGGAAGCAGTAATGATGGTACTATATGCGCCATATCTAGTGGAACTGATCGGTACGGGTGAGATTCCGCTTGACCCGCGTTATAGCTGGGCAGTAGATTGGTTTGGTTATATTCCGATTCGGCGAGGTGCGATGGATCGAGAAGCGTTGACGGCTGCTCTCGATGTGTTGAAGCAAGGCGGGGTCGTTGGAATTTTTCCCGAAGGTGGAATCTGGGAGTCTGCTGCCAAAAAGGGGAAATCCGGTGTTGCGTGGCTCAGTTATCAATCAGGCGCGCCGGTGGTGCCAATTGGTTTTGGGGGCATTGATGGGGCATTGAAAGCCGCTTTTAACCTCAAGCGGCCTGCCGTGACCATGAATGTGGGGCATACCATCGCTGCTATCAATGGAGAAACGGACGGCAAAGCACGCAAAACGGCGCTGGAAGAAGCAGCAGCGTATATTATGGGACAGGTGGATGGACTTATTCCCGAAGCGGACAAGAAGCGCTGGCGGCGGGTCTATGACGAACGATTTGAACTGCAATTGGTTGTGCAAAATCACGGCGGCGAAGTGGTGGGAATTCCGCCGGAATTGACGGTGAAACGCCCCGACATGCTGGCGAAATTTTTCCACCGTCCGCTGATGCTGGATGTATTTGTGCGTAACCTCAAGCTGCCAGTGCAAGCGCTGCAAACCTTAGATACTGAACACGATTCTCAGAAGCTGGCGCAGGCAGCAGATGTGATTCTCAATTACCTCAAAACCAATCCGCACTTTTTAACATACCGGTTTGGCTATGATGAGGGTGGGGCGATGGAAGCAGGACTGCGCGAATTACGTGACATCGGTTATTGGGCCGAGAAGGAAGATTTGAAAATGATCATCACACCCATCCGGCGATTCCGGCAGCGCGGTCAAGAGGGCGAATTCGTCGAGATGAATCCCGGATCTATTCCCTTGTTATAACAAACTACCCACTTACTTTTCCCATAAATTCTACTATGCTCAATCTTGTTACACAGGGTATCGGGATAGCCTTTGCGGCAGGGGCACAACCCGGCCCGTTCACTAGCTTTCAATCGGGCGGACGCTGGCTACGGGTTGGCGCAACACCATACTTCTGGTATTAACACCCCTGATCATAGATATTCCAATCGTTCTTGTTGTCTTGCTCGTGCTCAGGCAAGTCCCTCCGGGCCTCATACGGGTTATTCAACTGCTAGGCGGACTGTATTTGCTGTGGATCGCCTATGGCGGGTGGAGGTTATTCCGGTCGGGGGAGACGACCTTCAAACCGGAGGCCGCTGAGGGAGTTCCCACGTCCAGACTGCGTACGCTGGCGCAGGGCGTTGTGATGGGGTGGTTGAGTCCCGGCCCATATATCTTCTGGGCGACGATTAACGGTCCGCTGTTGATTCAAGGTCTTAATCAGTCGCTATGGGTCGGATTAGCGTTTCTGGTATCATTTTATGGCCCGTTCATAAGTATTCTGACTCTTTACGTGGTGGTTTTTGACCGGCTGAGGCGGCTAGACGAACGGGTGACACGAACGATTTTCATCCTGACGCTGGTGGTGATGGTGGGTTTTGGGCTGGGATTAGTCGCGCAAGGCGTAGGCCTGATCGGCGGCTAAGTAAATTTTTTCTGGTAAGCTTGACAAATAACCTTAAATTGGCATATGCTGTCAACGATAATTGACTAAACTTACAAAATTCAGTCAAAGATTTCATTTTAGAAAGTATTGGTAGGCGAGGACAATTAGAGTTACCATGATTGAAATGCCCAAGCATGTGTGGATTGAAATGCATCCCAACGACAGTGGGGAGTCCGATTCCTGCGATGTAATCGTGGAGTTGGAAAATCAGAAAATCTACACATCACTGTTTATTACTATTCCGTATCTGCACCGTCAAATGGAATTGAGTTTTACAGTGAGTAAGCAACTGCCAGATGCGCTGCCCGTGCGTTATGCTGTACTGGAAACGCCGCATGTGGTCGTAGAGAATCTGGAACGGGATACGATTGAGGACACCATTGATAATCTGGTGGCGCTTGATACGTTTGCCAGCGTGTTTACATTGGTGACCGAAGACGAGGAAGACACTACTACGCGAACTACTACTGGCAAGCGCGCCACTACTGAGGTGGCTGCGGTTGTGATTTCGGATGTTCTGGTGGTCGAGGGATTAACAGGAGAAAACACCTGACGAACCTCACCAAGGCCGTTTATAATACGCCGGGCATCCAACCCGGCGTTTTTATTTTATTGATCTCGAAGCTACACACGATAAAGAGAGCAAAATGTCTAAGCAAGATTATGTGAACAGCCAACTATATCGTATCCGTCATTCGACGGCGCACATCATGGCCGAGGCGATGCTAGAACGTTTCCCTGAGGCCCAAATTGCTATCGGCCCGCCTATTGAGGATGGGTTCTATTATGACTTCGGATTGCCACGCCCTCCGACGGAAGAAGATTTGCAGTGGGTAGAAAACCGGATGAAGGAGATTATCCGGGGCAATCATGAATTCGTAGTACGTGAAGTTACACCAGATGAAGCACTCAAATTCTTCAAGAATCAGCGTTATAAAGTGGAATTGATTAATGATCTGGTGAATGGCCGGGTCGACGAAAATGGCGAAGAGATTGCCTCGCCCGCCGCCAAGATGACATTCTATACGCAGGATACATTCACGGATTTGTGTCGCGGACCGCACGTCAAGAACACGAGCGAGATCAACCCGGACGCCGTCAGCATCACGTTTAAGCCAGTGGCCGGCGCGTACTGGCGCGGCGACGAAAACCGCGAACAACTAACGCGCATTTACGGCACAGCGTGGGAGACGCCGGAACAGCTTCAGAGCTACCTGAACCTGTTGGAGGAAGCCAAACGCCGCGATCACCGCATCATCGGCGAAAAGCTGGGCTTGTTCACGATCAGCCCACTGGTGGGTAAGGGGCTGCCACTATGGAAGCCGTATGGCGCGACACTGCGCGATTCACTGGAACGCTGGCTGCGGGACGCTCAGATTGAGAATGGTTATCTGCCAGTGGTCACACCGCATATAGGCAATATCAAGTTATACGAGACGTCCGGGCACTATCCGTATTACAAGGACAGCCAGTACACGCCGATTGACGTGGACGAGGAAAAGTTCTTGCTTAGGCCGATGAACTGTCCGCACCATATCATGATTTACAAGAGCGAAATGCGCTCATATCGCGATTTGCCATTGCGCTTGGCAGAGTTCGGTACGGTGTACCGCTACGAGCAGTCGGGCGAATTGAACGGGCTGACGCGGGTGCGCGGTTTCACAGTAGATGACGCTCATCTATTTGTAGCGCCCAACCAGCTTCTGGAAGAGTTCAAGAAGGTGGTAAGTCTCATCCAAAATATCTTTAATTCGCTTGGGCTGACGGATTTTCGTGCGCGACTGGGTACGCGCGATCCCAAGAGCGACAAGTACGTGGGTGAGGATCAACTGTGGGAAGACGCTACAGCAGCCATTATTCAAGCCTGCGAGGAATTGAAGCTACCGTATAACCTAGAAGAAGGTGAAGCTGCATTCTATGGGCCGAAGTTGGACTTTCTGGTGCGCGATGTGCTCAAGCGCGAATGGCAGCTTGGCACGGTGCAGGTGGATTACAATCTGCCCGCCCGCTTTGAACTGGAATATGTGGCAGATGACAATTCGCGCCAGCGCCCGGTGATGATTCACCGCGCGCCTTTCGGCAGCATGGAACGCTTTGTCGGTATTCTGATTGAGCATTTCGCTGGGGCGTTCCCGGTGTGGTTATCGCCCGTGCAGGTGGTGTTGATACCGGTGGCCGACCGTCATGTGGAGTACGCTGAGAGTATCGCCCAACAGCTCCGCAAAGAAGGGCTACGGGTTGAGATTGATACGGGTAAGTCACGCATGGGCGGGAAAATCCGAGAGGCACGCGAACGGCATGTGCCGTACATGCTGGTGGTGGGCGATAAAGACCAACAGGCGGGAACGGTCAGTGTGCGCTTGCGGACAGACGAAGACCTCGGCGCAATGGCGCTGGCGGATTTCATCGGACTGGCAAAAGGGCAGGTGGAAAGCCACTCGCTCGAGTTGAAGTAACACGGCGGCGTGTTGTTCAATGAGAGAATGAGGAGACAGAGGCGCACTACGCGCCTCTGTTCGTTCATTGGGGTGTCACATGCTTGAAATTTTGCACGGACAGATTACAGACATTGTCGGTCAAGAGCCGGTACGTTTCCAACGTCTGAGCGGCGGGTGCATTTGTGACGTTTATCGGGTCTACTTTCCGGACTATAGTTCAATGGTGGCGAAGGTAGCGGATGGCACTGGGACGACATTGGGCGTTGAGGGCTACATGCTGCGCTACTTGCGGGAACACAGCACGCTGCCTGTGCCGGAGGTATATCACAGTTCAGACACACTGCTGCTGATGGAATTTATCGAGGGAACTAGTGACCTAGACGACAAGGCAGAAGAACATGCCGCAGAATTGTTAGCTGATCTCCATAGTATACGTGGTGAAGCATTTGGGTTAGAGCGCGACACGCTGATCGGCGGGCTGCCCCAACCGAACAGGCAAACGGACAGGTGGATACCCTATTTCCGTGAGCAGCGATTGTTATATATGGGGCGTGAAGCAGAGCGGGTGGGGTGTTTGCCCAGCAGCATGGTGAGCCGCTTAGAGACGTTTGCAGAGCGGCTTGACCACTGGTTACTTGAGCCGGAGTGTCCAGCGTTGATACACGGGGATATGTGGACGACCAATATCTTGGCGAAGGATGGAAAGATTACGGGCTTCATTGATCCGGCGGTTTATTATGCTCATCCCGAAATTGAACTAGCCTTTAGCACTTTGTTTGGGACATTCGGGCAGTCATTCTTCCGGCGTTATCATGAATTACGGCCTATTGAAGATGGTTTCTTCGAGGAGCGGCGCGACACTTACAATCTGTATCCACTGCTGACGCATGTGCGTTTGTTTGGCGGTGGTTACGTGGGGATGGTGGATATGACGCTGCGGAAGTTTGGGTATTAGGGGCTACTTCTTACAATAGCCCTTTTGTGCCACATTCTAGGAAACGAGCTTAGCATCCAGTGTAATTGGAATGGCGGCAAGGGCGCGGGAAATGGGCAGAGTTCTTTGACTTCTGCGCCAGTTCGTCGAACTGTGCTTGGCTGACTCCAGGAACATTTGCCACGACGTGCAGGGTAATGCTTTGGATGAGCGGCCCCTTGTCGTCACGACCAAAGTCGAGTTCGTCAGTGGCGGTGATGGTGTTGGGTGTGAAGCCTGCGGCAGTGAGTTGGGCTGAAAGGAACATGGCGTAACAGCCGGCATGTGCTGCGCCGACCAATTCTTCCGGGTTGGTCATGCTCTTGTCTTCTTCAAAACGGGTCTTAAAGCTGTAGCCGCCATTCAATGCACCACTGTCACCCTTGAATGTGCCGGAACCTTCTTTGAGTGTGCCTTTCCAAACGGCTTCTGCTTTACGAATTGCCATTGATAGCTCCTTTTAGAATCGCTTGAGAAGTGGTTACGATACCATAGCCTGTATTCCTTATCCATAGCCATTCGGGTGATGAAATCTACGCCAACGTGGTACTATTTGCCTCAGTAGTTGAGAAGGAGCAGAAAGCATATGCGATTAGCAGTCATTTCTGATATTCACGGCAATTTGGCGGCGCTGGAACTGGTACTTGCCGATCTGGAAGCGTCAGGTGGGGCTGATTTGACGTGGTGCCTCGGTGATCTGGCAGCGTTTGGCCCGCGTCCGGCTGAATGTATCCGCCGTGTCAAAGCGCTGGCTGAAGCGGATGAGGGCAAAAAGTTCAAAGTGATTGGCGGCAACACAGATCGCTACATGGTGAACGGCGAACGTCCCCGCTTTCCTTCTGCAAAGGATGCTGACGGACTAAAACAGATGATTGCGGAGTGGCGAAATTTAAATGCGGGTTTGCTTTGGGGCGTGGAGCAGCTCAGCTTTGATGACTATGAGTTCCTGAAAAAGATTCGCGGACAAGAACTTTCGCAAGACGTCGAAGGTTATGGTCACATTATTGGATACCATGCTATACCCGGCAACGACGAAACCAACCTCACACCGGAAACACCTGACGAGGAAGCCCGTGATTTCCTGCTCGACCGTGAAGGGCGACTTGCATTTGGGGGACACATTCATCGCCAGTTTGACAAAGAAGTGCGCGGTTGGCGGGTGGTCAATGTCGGCAGTGTAGGGATGCCATTTGACGCCAAAGGGCAGGCGAGTTGGGCTTTGGTTACATTTGAGGGTGGACAAGCGACCGTTGATTTGCGCCGCGTTCCTTATGATGTGGAAGCGGTCATTACAGATATGGAAGTAGTGGGCTTTCCTGTCGTCGAATGGAGCGCAAAACGCTTACGGGCATAGTGATCAAAGACCAAAAGGACACAAAGGATTTAGGGACGAAATGCTGAATGACTTTGGTGATAAACGGGAGCAACTTTTAGCGGAACTACAGGGCGAGAAAGCCTATGGGATTTTTTTGGCCGTGCAAATGGGGGGCGTACCTCAAGAACTGCAACTGATGGTGCAGACGGCTACATTTGACGAGCAGGCACAGGGATTGCGACCGCGCAATCAATACGTCGTGCGGGCATTGGGCGTGGTTGAACACAGGCTCAGTCTGGGGATTTTTGGAAATCTGTTTTTTACTGAGGAGCATCCGGTGTTGTTCCACTATAACTTGCCCCGATCTGTGATTCAATTTGATGGTCAGCCAGATGATGTGAATGAATTGGTTCTGGATATTAATCAGGCGTATCTAAGCACTTTCGGTCCATGGCGCGAACTGGCCAAGGATTTGAACCGCGAGCAGCCCTTGGTTAACCTGCTGCAAAGTGGGAAGGGCGTGCTTGGTACCATGCCGCAGCCCGGTGCCGAACGTATGCTGCGGGTGCTGGCGCACCACGGGGTGCAGGGGCATTTGGAAGAAAACAGGCTGTATGAGGATGAGGACGAGCATGGACGTTCGCGCAATATGAAGCTGCTGGGCATTGATGATTCGTATTTTATTGCGCTTGACTTTACTGTCGATGAACTGGGCAAAACGTGAGATCAGGATCTGGTACTCTATATTGAGTAAAATCAAGGTAGCAAGTTTTGGCTGAAAGGGAATTATTTTGCAACTCAATAATGGTGTGGCACTGGTGACAGGCGGGGCATCCGGCTTGGGGCAGGCTTGTGTGCGGCGTTTTGTGAGCCAAGGGATGCAGGTTATCATATTGGATCGGGATGGAGATCGGGGCGATGCTCTTGCCACCGAGATAGGGGAGGTCGTGCGTTATGTTCAGGCGGATGTGACCAGCGAAAGCGATGTACAGGGCGCGGTCAATGCCGCCTATGACACATTTGGCACGCTCAATGTCGTTGTGAACTGTGCTGGCGTCGCCTGGGCGGCACGCACAATTGGCAAAGATGCACCGCACGCGCTTGATCTGTTTGAAACCGTTATCAAGATCAATCTCATAGGCACATTCAATGTTATCCGGTTGAGCACATTCAGAATGGCGCACAATGAACCGAATACAGACGGTGAGCGGGGCGTCATTATTAATACGGCATCAGTCGCGGCGTATGATGGACAAATTGGTCAGGCAGCGTATTCGGCTTCAAAAGGTGGAATTGTTGGCATGACTCTGCCAATTGCCCGCGATCTGGCGCGGGTTGGCATTCGGGTGATGACGATAGCCCCCGGCATTTTCGAGACACCAATGGTCGCCATGATGCCGGAGTCTGCACAAACTTCGCTGGCAAGTCAGATTCCATTTCCAGCGCGCTTGGGCAGACCTGATGAATTTGCTCAACTAGCGCAGCATATCATTCAGAATTCGTTCCTGAATGGGGAAGTGATTCGCTTGGACGGCGCTGTCAGGATGCAGCCAAAATAAAGATTTCTATTCATAAATATCCCTAGTCAAAATATAGAAATTGTTTTGGATAGGTTATACAGCCGACCCAAAAGTAAATCTTTTTCTAAACTATATTCATTTCGATTCCACTAACGATACACACCATAAATCATTACATTACGAAGTTTACAACTGCCGACTCATGACTCTTGGATACTGTTAGATTAATTAGAGATTGTAGAACAAAAGTTTTATCCTGTCAAGGGAATCTATGGGCGAAGTCTTCTCATTTATTAGGAGTTGATGATAATCCCTCCGTATTTTGAGTATTTTGTAGGGGTTAACCGTAATAGGAAATAGGAAAATCGTCCGGGTTAGTTCGATGTGAAAACCATATTCGATAGTGCGTGCGACGATCTTACCTCATTGCAGTGTCGCATTTCGACGGTACACAACCAAACTAACTACAAAAAGCTGTACTCCCATGATGAATGGACAACAGAAGCGTTTGATGGTGCTGGTCATTGTCTTATTGCTATTCGCAGCATGGCTGCGAACCAGACACATGGTTGATTTTGTTGAGTGGCCGGATGAAATCTGGTCGGCTTGGCAAGTACGCGGAACATTCCCTCAAGCAATGACACGGGTCGCTTATGACTGGCCGCCGCTGTATAGTGCGGCTGTATGGGCCGGAATGCAGCTTGTCGGGCAAACACTGGAAGCCTTGCGCTACTTGATGATCCTTCTGTCTGTATTAAGCATCACTGTGTTATATCGTGCTGCAATTCATTTCTACAGCTTATTTGGCGCAGGTATCAGGTCAGGTCGCTACGCTGCATTTGTGGCGGTTCTTATCTTTACAGGCATGGGGTACGCGGTATTCACAGGTGTCGAGGTGCGGGCATATGGGATGCTTTTGCTAATTGGTGCTGTAGCACTTTGGGTGATGCTGCGCTGGCTGCAACAGCCACAAGATTGGCGGTTAATGGTTATCTTGGGTACGACGCTTGCATTAACTATTTATGGAAGCTTTACCAGTCTGATATTTATTGCGTTCCTGACTCTTGTGATTGTGATTTTGTGCCCACGACTGTTGATCCGCTGGATACTGGTTGGAGTAGTTACCCTACTTCTCGTAATGCCTATTGTTCCGCAGTTCCTAGCAAATGCCAGCGAGCGGGTAAGCCGAACATCGCAGACTTTACCACCATTTGTTGAGGCGCTATTGGGCCAATATAAGGAATATGGCGGCACTGACCTTTTTGTAGTTGCCCTGGCAGTTGCTGTCATATTGCTGATTATATATGTCTGGCAGCATCGTGCATCGCCGCGTTTGGTGTTGGCTATCACTCTGTGGGCACTTATCCCAGCCGGGGTTTACATCGGCTTGGGCAGCCGGGAATTTCTTACCCCACGCTATACGTGGTGGGTCACAATGGGCTTGGCACTCCTAATTGGTGCGGTCACACTATTTGTAAGGATTCGCTGGCGGCTCGCAATTGCAGGATTTGCCGTTGTGACAGCCGTACTGCCTGTAAATTTCATGAGTTATAGGGTCGGAATTACTGGTGCGCCGCCGATGCGAATGGTACTTTCATGGTTTGCCCAGCACATTCGTCCAGGCGATGTGTTGATAAAAGATCCCTACTGCCAGTGTGGTGAACCGATTGCGTGGGATTATTTTCTGCCGCAGTTCTTCCCGGAGGGGTACTTGCCAATTGTCGAACATCCTCGCGATCACGCGCGGGTGTGGTATTTGGCGACCAGCGGCTGGCAGCAGGATGACGCACTTCTCAATGAAATTAAGACCGGACGTAAAGAGTCAATCTTTGTTGGCCCATGGAATTTTCTGCTGCGGTTGTACGAAGGGCCGCCACTGCGGGATGGGGTAACGCTGGGGAATCAAGTGACGCTCAACGGGTTTGAAATTGATGGCAACCGCGAGACGTTTGCAGAAGATGACACGATCAAGCTCAAATTGTGGTGGTCCCTTGAAGAACCCATAGACTTTGATTACAGCATCAGCATTGCACTGTTCGACCAATTCGGCAATCTTGTTACACAAATGGATGGCCCGGCACAGGCAGTTGATACGCCGCAGCAGATGAGTCAGTGGCAGCCGGGCGTCTATTACGAAGACTTGCGTGATATTCCTGTGCCGGTTAACACAGCCTACGAGGATTATCAATTGGCGGTCACGGTTTATGATTGGCGGGATAATCAGCGATTGACTGCGTCGGATAATCCCTACTTTGGACGGATGGGTGACGACGGAAACTATTTACTGCTGCGCCATATTCATGTGGTTTCGTACTAAGAAATGAAAACTGGCGGCACTTATTGGCCGCCAGTTCTTTGTACCTAAGGGGACTGAGCTACGACAGCGGTTCGACTTCCGCGTTGACGATGGTAATGCGGCCCTCAACCTCAGCCTTGATAGGCGAATTGGCGGCTAGATAGTCCACTAATGCTTCGTAGTCTACACGTCCAAAGTCATAGGGATTGATGGCGTTCTCATTGAACATGGCGTAACCATCTCCGCCCTGACGGACGAAGTTGTTGGTCACTACGCTGTAGGTTGCTTCAGGGTCAATTTCACTGGTTGCCGTCGGCAGCCTGAACCTCAACGCTCTGGACACGGTTACCGGGTTCAAGGTTGGGGTCCCAGCTAAAGCGGACACCGGAAACCTGCGGGAAGCGTCCGGCTGCATTAGCGCGGACAACTTTGCCTGCGTCCATTCGCAATTGCGACACACCATTTTCCAGTGCGCCGATGATGTCTACACCTTTGATTTCAAAGGTGGCGATGGTGTTGCCGAAAGGCTGCACTCTGCAGAACCTCGCCGAGAGTGATATCACCGGCTTCGATGCCAGCCCGGATACCGCCGCCGTTCATGATGGCGATCTGTGCACCGGTTTCGGCATCGGCATAGCATCGGCAATGACGTTGCCGAGGTTGCATTCTTCTACGCGGCAGACAGTGCGATCACCCACCAGAACGACCTCAGTGCTGGCATTGATGGGTTGTTCTGCTAATGCGGTGACCGGTTCACCCAGCTTCTTGACAAGGGTGTCCATTTCCGGGTCGGGGGTGATGTAACGCGAAAGCAGAATGGTATCGCCACTAGCAGCCGTGACCACTCCCTCGGCATCAAATGTCACATCCAAACGTCCGAGGTAGATACTTCTTTCGCCTGCTTGTACGTACTGGATGTTGTTGCCTTCAGAATCGGCTACAGGAATAGGATATTTCCCGGCGGCTGCGGTGTAGGCGTTTCCGAGTAGGGTGTGACTATGACCATCTACGAATACATCTACGCCGCGTAGTTGTGGCGCGAGTTCCATTGCGGCATCAATGCCGATGTGAGTGAGTAGAATAATCTTATTGACACCTTCGGCGGTCAGTTCATCTACAGCTTTGAGGGTGATGCCTCCCAGATCATTGTTGAATACAATGTCTTTGCCGGGGGTAGAAAGGATTTCGGTTTCCGGCGTCGTTAGGCCGACGATGCCGATTTTCTGGTCGCCAACATCCAAAATGACATAGGGCTTAACTTTCTCAGCCAGCGGCGAGGCAGCCGGGAACGTAATATTCGCGGAGACGATGGGGAAGTTCACGCCGCCGACGTAATTTTCCAATATCTCCGATTATCTTTGTTACCATCAAATTCATGGTTGCCCAGTGTGGCGGCATCATAACCCATCAGATTCATGATTTGAACCGCATCTTGGCCTTTGTGGACAGTATGGAACAACGTGCCAGTGAAGCGATCCCCCCCATCTATCAAAAGACTATTGCCCCCTTCGGCGCGAATTTGCTTTACAACAGCCGCCATGATTGCTGAACCACCATTGCCATTGCTTTGGGGGTTGTGCCACGAATGTTCATCGTTGGTGTGGATGATGGTCAGCCGGAAGGTGTCATCCTGCGCCACTACAGCCTGTGTGAAAACGGCGACCAGTGCAAGTAAACACAAAACCAACATGCTTTTCCGAAACATTGATGTCTCCTTTTGTCATTTGATGAGTGGGAAACGCCATAATGCCACACAATGATTATGGCAATAGACGATTAGAGTTTAAGAGATAGTTAAGGAAAAGACAAGTCAATCTAACGGTTCAGGGCGTTGGCTGCCCGCACTGTAAATTTCACGCAGGAAACGGCTGGGGTAGGTGGCGAGTTGGTGCGTGCCAATTAGACCCACAGACTCAGCCAGTTTGATCCATGTGGGATATGACAGCGGATATGGAACCCATTGGTTGCCCGTGTCAGCGTTGTATTCGACGAGAATGAACTGTCCACCCGGTTTGAGGTAGGACATGATTTGCCTCAGAATAGGTTCTTTGTGACTGTGGAAATGCAGACTGTTCGCCATGATGAGGCCATCTAAGGGTGGCAGTTCAAGCGGATGGGTAAAGTCAGCGACTATGTAGTGAGTGCTGACAGCCGAAAATTGGCGGCGCAGGGCTTGCTCATTTTCGCGCAAGGCGGAAGCCTGTTGGTCAATGGCAATGATAGAAGCGGATGCGCCCAATAAGTCGGCTAATGCCAATGTAAATGCGCCGCTGCCCGCACCGAAGTCCCCCCATGTTCCACCCGCAGCAGGTATGCCGGGACGGAGCAGATTGCAATGGTCACCGTGATTCATAGTCCGCCCGCATTAAGCTAGCTATACGTGACCTTCGACGATAGCAGGCTTGACATGTGCTGCTTCCATGACCCACCGCCGCAGTTCTGTACGTCGGGCGAGCATGAAGATTGCACCAGCGATGAGCAGTAGGGCATTAAGTTGAATAGCTGTAGAAATACCCAATCTTTCGGCGATCACGCCCACAAGCAGAACCGCTACAGTCTGAAGTCCAAATGAGATCATCGTAAAGAGGCTAATGAGTCGTGCTCGCATATTAGGAGGCGACATTTGCTGGGTTAGGCCCAAGGACATGGGAATTACAACCGGCGGGCCCAGGCTGCCCATGAACATACAAATGATGGAGAGAATTGGTACGCGGGAGAGACCAAAGAGCAACAACCAGACACCCATCCAAATGGTGAACAAGCCGAGCACCACGCCAACGCGGCGCCGCGCTTGAGCCAACGGGGCGACGAACGTGACACCGATTAATGCGCCAGCGCCGGAAGCCATTTGCAGTGTGCTGTAGGTGTTGGCGTCACCCCCAAGCAATCGATCGGCTACAGCGGGTAATTGGCTCAGGATGATAGACAGAAATAGAAACACAACCATTGTCGAAAATATGAATAAATCCTGCATACGAGGTTGAGTGCGAAGAAACTTTAGAGCTTCACCTACTTCCCGCAACGGATTTACTTTTCCGGGATTAACCGGACGTACTTGGTTTGAGCGGACCAGGATCAAGCTGATGATAACCGCCAAGAAGCTGAGTCCATTGAGCCAGAACGCGGGGGCCACGCCCAAACGGGCGATAATGAAACCTGCGAAGGCGGGGCCAATGAGACGACTGATTTGCAACACGGTGACATTCAGATTAACGGCCTTACGAACATCGCCCATACCTGTCAAGTCGCCCAGAAATGTCTGTTGGGTGGGCAGGTCAAGTGTATTCACGATGCCTAAGAATATGCTGAGTAAATACACATGCCATATTTGCACCGCCGAAGCCTGTACGCCCCATGCCGTTTCGTTGTAAGGCTGGCTCCAGGGTGGAAAAACATGCCAAATTTGTGCGATACGGGTTTGAACCAGATAGGCCAGAATAAAGGCCAACATCATGGCGACAGCTTGTGTGCCAATCAGGATTTTGCGCCGATCTAGACGGTCTGCCCATACACCAGCCCACGGGCCGAGCAGCAATATGGGTAATGTGCTGAGCATGGTGACGATGCCGCTGGCTGCTTCGGAACCAGTTAAAGTCCACACGAGCCAGCCCTGCGCGGTTACTTGCAGCCACGTTCCTATGAGTGATACAGCCTGACCACCGAGGTATAGGCGAAAGTTGGGATAACGCAGCGGGGAAAAATTGCTCCGCAGCGTGGCAATGGCGCTGGTCATGAAGTGCCTCCCGCAATGGGACTATGATGTTAGTTTGAGGGTGTTAGAAAACATTATATCAGACGGGGAGTGGTCAAGATTCCTTACAATGGACTCTTCACCCCGAATTGGTATTAATGATCATTATTTTGAGAGGAAAAATAGGGCAGGAAGAAACTCCTGCCCTCACATCTTAACCCAATCTTATTCGACGATTGGCCCTGCCAGACCGTAATTTCCGCCCACCAGCACCAGATCACGAATGTTGACGATGCCATCACCGTTGAGATCAACACTATTGGGAGCAGGCGGTGCGCTTATGTTGAAGTTGCCGCCGATAAATACAGCGTCCGCCAAATCAATGATTTGGTTGCCATCCGTATCGCCTGCTTTCAGTTCGTGGAAGCCAATATTGTAACCCTGTCCATCGTTGGTTACGGGCGCAGCCACTTGTATTGCCAAATGACCGTCTGCGGAGGCTTGCACTACATAGTCGCCAGCCGGGACGTTGGGGAAGGCAAAGCTTCCATCTGAGGCACTCATGGTTTCACCTTGGAACTGCCCCGCCGATGTGTAGAGTTCTACTTTGATCCCGGATTGATCGGTGCGACTCTGGAAGGCTAATACACCACGCACACTGCTGCTATCTGGCACAGGTGTGGGTGGTGGTGTGTTGGTAGCTGTGGGTTCCAATGTGGGTTCAGGGGTATTGGTTGCTGTCGGCTCTACAGTAGGTTCGTCGGTTACCACCGGCCCATTTCCCGTAAAACTGCCATTGACCACTGTGAGCGGTAGTTCGTTGCCATTCTGGTCAACCGCCAGCGCCGCACAGGTCACATCACCGCTGCCACTTGCCAGCACTATGAAGTTGAGGGTGAATGCTAATGTGTCGCCGCTGATGGCGGGGTTTGGCAGCAGGCGGCTGGCACCGACAGTCCAGCTACCATCGGGTTGATAACCCTTGTTGGCAATGAAGCTGGTGCTGCTGTTAAAACCGTCGCCTTCGACCAGCCCCGTTCCGCCCAACACCGCTGGATTGACCTGACAATCAACTTGCAAACCGTATAGATTGCTCACACCGCGCAAGTTGAGCATGACCAACACAGTCTCTCCGATGTCGCCCGTCCCGGGCAACACATCCACATTGAGAGATGGCTGGGTTGGCAAAGGCGTTTCGGAGGGTGGAATGACTGTAAGAGTTGGTTCAAGTGTTGCCGACGGCGGAATGTCTGTGGTGGTAGGCGTAAAGGTTGCTGTCGGTGGGACGGCAGTATTAGAAGGAATAGGTGTAGCCGATGGTGGAACTGGTGTATTGGTCAACGTCGGGGGAACTGGTGTGTTGGTATTGGGGGGTAGTGGCGTAGCGGTTGCCGGAACAGGTGTGGCTACATTGGAATCAAGCCGTACTATATTGCCGCCAAGATTTACGACATATAGTTCCCCTGTCTGATCTTGACCAAACGAGCTGATGTTGTAACTGGTTGTTTTGAAGAGGGCAGTCTGCCACGCGTCGCTGCCATCGCGGAAGGACGACCAGATGTTGCCACTGCAATAATCGGCGAAGAAGTAAACACCCTGCAGTGCGGCCAGTTGACTGCCACGATAGACATAGCCGCCCGTGACCGAACAGCCAGAGGCATGATCGTATTCTGCGAAGGGAAAGATTGTACCACTCAAGCTGCCGCCTGAATACGAATGGTTGCCCTCATAGACTTTCCAGCCGAAGTTTGCACCAGCGCCGCCATTAGCAGGCCAGAAATCCACCTCTTCCCAATTTCCCTGACCGACATCACCAATATACATGTCGCCAGTGAGGCGGTCAAAGCTCCAACGCCACGGGTTGCGGAGGCCGATGGCAAATATTTGGGGTTGGAAGGCAACAGCGCTTACGTCAAAGCGCAGCATCTTACCGAGATTGATGCGGGTAGGGGATTGTTGTACGTTGGGGTTGGTGGCTGGATTGGTGGTCTGTGCATAATTTTGCGGGTCGCCACCCGAACCGCCGTCGCCTAGGCCCATATACAAAAATCCGTCCGGTCCAAATGCGATATGGCCCCCATTATGATTGCTGTAGGGTTGATCGACAAAGAACAATGGGGTGCGGGTGGCTGTGTTGACTGTGTTCGGATCTGCAGTGTTTACATTGTAACGTGCCAGAACGGTGTCGCCATTAGTGTCGGTATAACAGACATATAGCAACACATTTTGGGCAAAGTTAGGATGGAAGGCCAAGCCCAGTAGCCCTTGCTCATTGCCCGTGCTGACCAAGGTGGACATGTCGAGGAAGGCAGTGGGCAAGACACTTCCATTTTGCAGAATTTTGATTTTGCCGCTCTGTTCGACAATGAACAGCCGCCCGGAATTGTCCCCCGCGTGGGTAATCAACACCGGCTTCGTGAGGCCAGTGGCGACGGTGGTGAATTTGTAATTGGCTGGGACAGGAGGTACTGGCGCTTGTGCTGCGGGCGCAGCGTTGACCGAGAGCGCCAGAACCGCCGATAGAATCAAAATCAGGATGATAACCCATAATTTACGCATGGATACCGTATCCTCTCAATATCTTTACATTTTTCACATTCGCACTGATTGTCGCGGTTGCTATCTATTAAAGGTATGAGAGAAAAGTAATGTATAGCCGATACACGAGTAGTAAATCAGTCCCAGAAAAGGTAGTGTTCAGTTATTTCTATTTATAGTGAAATCATGAAAGGCGGTACAAATGCTGCACCGCCGTATTCACGTCATGACTAGTTCGTAATTTTGAGCGGGAGTTTGCGAAGACGATTGCCGGTGAGTGCAAACACGGCGTTGGCAACGGCAGCTGGAACTGCACCTATGACCGGCTCACCTAATCCACCAACTGGTTCGTCGCCACTATTGATGGGGATAACATTGATTCGCGGCGTTTGGCGCAGACGCAGCAACGGATATGTGTTGAAATTTCGGCTCGTCGCCATCCCGTTTTCGATAATCTGTTCCTCAATCAGCGTGGAACTTAGGCCCATCACAATGCTGCCTTCAACTTGTGCCGCAGCACCATTAGGGTTGATGATGAGGCCGGGATCTACTGCGCACCAGGCTTGGTGCACCTGAATTTCGGCATCCGTCACCGAAACGTCCGTGACTAACCCTACCACTGTCCCACGATCATAACAGGTCGCCATGCCCCGCGCATGACCCTCAATTGGGGGCGTATCCCACTCCGAAGCTTCGCGTAGTGCGTTGAGCACCAGTTCGTAGCGTCTGCCGAGATCGCCGTCTGGCTTGTACTTAAGGCGCAAGTCAAATGGATCTGTACCAATGGTTTGCGCCAGTTCATCCATAAAGGACTCTATGGCAAAGGTGTTGGGGAAAGAACCTAATCCGCGCCAGTAAGCTGTTGGAACCGGGATTTCCATTTTATGGTAAATGCCGCGAATATTGGGCAGGCTGTAGTGGATCAAACCCCCGTAGGCGGCAAGTGGATCTGTGCCTAGTAGGACTTCTAGAAACCCTCCCCCCCCAACCTGTGGGTTGAACAGCACATCGCCACTGGCCATCTCGTGGTGAATTGCTGTAATGTTACCCTCATCAGAAATGGTCGCCCAAAGATAATTTGCTGATGGCGGACGCCGGTAACCCTGCTGCATTTCTTCTTCGCGCGTCCAACCGACCATTACCGGTTGACCAACCGCCTTGGAAAGAATAGCAGCTTCTACTGCCGCATCAGTGCCAGTCTTCCGGCCAAAACCGCCGCCAATATAGGCCGCATTTACCTGCACATTAGCGGCATCCATTTTAATGGCTTTGGCAATGCGCTCACTGCTCAAGCCGGGCGCTTGGGTGGATGTATAGACCACTGCACTATCTACTTTTACATCGGCAAGTGCTGCCTGTGGTTCCAGTTGGGCGTGGACCGCCATAGGAGTAAAGTAGGTTGATTCCACGCGAGTACCAGTTGCACTGTCAACATTGCCTTCTCGCTGGATCAGCGTGCCACCCTGCTTTGGCAGCGATAACATATCTACAATATCTGCTTGATTGATCGTTGTGCCGCCCTCCCAGACAAGTTCAAGGTGGTCGAGAGCGGCGCTGGCGGCACGGCGCGAAGTGGCAACGATGCCTGCAAAACCCTCACTTATAACCACCTGTACCACTCCGGGCTGTGCAGCGGCATCTCCGGCGGTTGCACTTTTGAGTATTGCTCCATAACGGGGAGGACGGGCGACGGCACCATAAACCATGCCTTCAGCCCGCATGTCAAATCCGTATTTGGCACGCCCGGTCACTTTGTCGAGCAGGTCGACTCGTTCCACAGACTGACCAATGTAGCGAAATTCCGGGGCAGGTTTAAGCGGGGCGGTTTCTTTAGGAATAACCCACTCGCCCTGTTTAGAAGCAATAACTGTGCCGTACGTTAACGCTTGGCTTGAATCGTCGTCAGTTGTGATCGTGCTATTGCGGGCGGTCAAACTATCAACGGGCTTATTCAACTGTGATGCTGCTTCTATTCGCAGCATTTCGCGCATGGTAGCCGCAATTTCACGAATAGGATGATAAAGGCTGGTGACTGATGTGCTGCCAAAGGTGAAGAGGATAGCAGGATTAAAACCACGCACGGTGTTTGCCTGACGCACCGTGACAGTCTTCCAATCGAGTTCCAGTTCATCGGCGGCGATTTGGGCCAATGTGGTATGAATGCCCTGACCCATTTCAACTTTTGGTATATACAGTGTTGCCGCGTTATCGGCGCTAATTTCGAACCACACAAATGGATCTTTCGGCATTTCACCGGGCGGCAGGCTGCCAGTCAGGAATGCCTTATTAATTTGCAGACGAGCTTCGCGCACGATCGTTGGTCCACCAAGGACTGCACCGACCGCCAGCACAGCTGCACCCCCGCCTAGCACGGTCAAAAATCGGCGGCGGGTTATGCCCTTGCGTTCGAGTTTAGATCCGGCAGGTAATTTACTATTCTTAGTCATGCATCACGCTCCTGGGCAATCTCAGCAGCACGCGCTACAGCTACCTTGATGCGTGCGTAACAGCCGCAGCGGCAGTAGTTGTTGTTCATGGCATCTACTAGCTCAACTTCTGTGGGTGTCGGGTTTTCGCTAATAAATGCAGCGGCGGTCATCATCTGTCCGCTCATACACCAAGAACATTGTGGCACCTGTTCTTCGATAAATGCCTGTTGAACCGGGTGTAGAACTTCGTTACCCTCGGCATCAATTTCTGCCAGACCTTCAATGGTAGTAATGGCGCGGCCTTCCACGTCCTTTAGGGTTATCACGCAGGAACGTGTAGGAATGCCATCCAGATGTACCGTACATGATCCGCAAATCCCTAGTCCGCAGCCATATTTGGTGCCTGTTAAGCCGAGGTTGTCCCGCAGCACCCACAGCAGCGGTTCTCCGGGGTCGGCCTCGACCGAATAAGACTGATTGTTGATAAGTAGATCCATGTGATTTATTCTCCTGCCCCGATAGGTGTGAGATTAGCAGCACCTTTCCCGCGCACTTTGTCATAAATCCATATTCCGACTGTAAAAAGCAAAGCCATGACTCCCACTCCAATATAGTCAATAAGGGGGATGGCAGTGAGCTGCCAAATGCGGTCAAAAGGACGATTGGTATAAACCTGACTGAACACTATCACAGCTGCGATGGCATAGGCCGCAAAGATGATCCAGCGCACACGACGGGAGAGTCCTAGCCCGTGCATTTGTGTAATGACCAGAATGCCCGCGAAACCGAAGAAGAACATCGGCCATATATTGTTGCCCTGAACGATAGCTACAATCGTGCCGTGCGCCAGCACGATGACTTCCTGTGTCACCATCCACCATTTGTTTACGTGAACCCGCGTGAGGAACAGGCTGCCCTGAAGCAGCAGCAGGAAGGTGTAGAAGAAACCCATCAAATGACCGGGAGTAGTTTCCATCGGGTGATACCAGAAGGTATAGATTATTGCCCATGAGAAGAAATACCCATGATATTTCCGCGCGAACTGCACCGCCCGTTTGGAGAAGGGCATCTTTCTGCCAAATAACAGACCGCGCCGATTGTTTTCCATCAGCATAATCCAGATGAGCATGACGACTACTGAACCCTGTGAGCTGAATATGGAGACATCTTGTGCTAGACCGTCATACCAGATGTGGGTTTGGATGAAGTGCAGCACGATGAACAAGCCGTTGACTGCCAGGGCCGCGATATTCACTGGATGCAGACCGCCTGTATATTTCTTAACCCGTGTCTGTGCGTACCAGATTAAACCCCATAAGGAGATTTGATGTGCCAGATACAAACCCCATGCGCTCAAATGGGTGATAGGGGTGGGTTCAGCGAGTTTCCAGTAATACCAGCTTGGGCCTTGATCGGGCAGGAGGGTGGCGCGGGTGTCGTCCAGCAGCGGGCCAGCTAGCCAGATGATGAGTGTGAAGGCAAAGGCGAATGCGATGCCTAACCACATGGCACGCATATCGCGGCGCGGTTCTTGCTCTTTACGTCTTGACGATACTTTCGATAATGCTTGATCTACGGTGGTCATGTTTTCTATACTGCTCCTTTAAGTATGTATGTTTCCATTAGGTTGCAAACCATCGACCCATGTATCAATTAGAAAATCAGCCATTGCTGCTCTGGGTTCAGCCGAGAAATGCTCCGGTAAATTTTGGATGCCCTCGATCATTGACAGAAATGCGCCCGCTAGGTGTCCAGCACGACTTGATGCAGCCGAGTCAGAGGGTAAATTACTTTCAAAAACAGTTTGAAGCGGCGCGATGAGGGCGAAGTACGCGCTGGCCCGCAACCGTTCAGCTTGCATCTCGCTGATGGCGCGGAGGTCGGACTGCAACATTCGGCCATAATTCATGACCGGCTGCGACAGTAACCAACGAGCCGCTGCCCGCAGTTGGGAGCGTAAATTGCCATCCGCTTGTTGCATGATGTTGTTTAATCCAGCGCGGTGACGCTCTAAAGCCCGTTCCGTAACTTCTACAAATAGCTCCTCTTTCCCACCGGGCGCGTGGTAGTATAGTGAGGCTTGTTTGATGTTCAGTGCTGATGCAATATCGCGCAGGGTCACGGCGGCATAACCGCGTTCGCTGAATAATTGCTCAGCGGTTTGCAGAACCCGTTCGCGCGATGAAATGGCATCTGATAATTCGACCATGAACTGCCTACCTACTATTTGTTAGGTAAATAAATATTAGGTTCAATATATGAGCTAAAGTTAAACAAGAGGTGAACAATGGCTTATGAAACTATACTGGTAGAAACACCTGCTGCTGGGGTGGGATTGGTTCGGCTTAACCGTCCGCAGGCCCTTAATGCACTTAACAGCCAACTCACTGGCGAATTATTTGTGGCACTGGAAGCCTTCGACGCTGATGACTCCATCAAGTGCGTGATACTAACAGGCAGCGACAAAGCATTCGCAGCGGGGGCCGACATCAAGGAAATGGAAAATACCGATGCTGTGACCATGTTCGCCGGAACGGATTTCACCGATTGGGCGCGCTTAACTCGCCTCCGCAAACCGGTGATCGCCGCTGTCTCCGGCTGGGCGCTGGGTGGCGGCTGCGAGATGGCAATGATGTGTGACATGATTGTGGCATCCGAAACTGCCAAGTTTGGACAGCCGGAAATTGGTATCGGCATTATGCCCGGCGCGGGGGGCACACAGCGGCTGACGCGGGCGGTGGGCAAGGCGCTGGCAATGGAGATGACGCTCGCCGACCGCAAGCTGACAGCGCATGAGGCATTGCAATATGGGTTGATCAACCATGTCTTTCCGCTAGAAACTTATCTTGCCGAAGCCATCAAATTAGCCGAGAAGATCGCCACCATGCCCGGCGCGGCCATTAAGTTGATTAAGGACTCGGTCAATAAAGCCTTAGAACTCAGCTTGGCGGAGGGTCTCAATTACGAGAAGCGCAACTTCTATTTGCTGTTCGGTACAGAGGACAAGGCAGAAGGCATGAACGCCTTCGTCGAGAAGCGCAAGCCAGAATGGAGGAATCGTTAGTGGCTAATCTCAATATCCTCTATACGGCCAACCTGCGCGGGGCAATAGAGATGCTGCCACGCCTGCATACCTTCATTCGCCAGCTCAAGTCATTACCACTGGATGAGGAAAACGATGTGATGTTGTGCATGGTAGAGCCGGTGCAAACCCGTTGGCTTTTGCTGGATTTGGGAGACAGCTGTGATTCAGCAATTTGGCACTGCGCCGCCACCGCCGGGCGCTCTATGTTAATTGCACTGGATGCAATGGGTTTTCATGCTGCCAATGTGGAGGGGATGCTCTCAGCCGCTTCGCGCGAACGGCTGCGCGATAATTTGCTAGGCATGGCATTGGTGGATGCAGAGACTACGTGGCGTGATGGCGATGATGTAATGGTTATGTATAGGGGCGGGTTTCAAACCCGTCCCTACTTGCAGATTGAACTGATGATGTCCGCTGCAACCCACGTTGATGACCAACGCCTGTATCTAGCGGAGATACAGGTAGGACAGGTAGGACAGGCAGTGGTTTCGCTAGCTGGCGGTCAACCTGAATTGTTGTCAGCCACCGTCCACGATTTGCCTGCTTCTGCCTTGCCTGACCCGACCATAGCGGGAACGGTAGATTTTATTCTGAGCGAGGCACGCTTGTTTCAAGGACGCCATTCAACCGACTAGCAAGATGCCAAGCGGCTACTTGAACCCCTCAGGCACAGCCCACGCTTCATACTCGACCTGCACATTTTGATCTGTTCCCTCACACGACCAAAACGTCTTTGCATCCATCTTGGAAAGATCACGCACATTAGACACGTTGATCAAATCGGATTGAAGGATGAAGGTTGGGTCAACCGTCATTTCCTCTGGCGAGATGCGCCCGAACACCCGCGTGATGTAGGGGTTGGTTGCTAACAGCTTCTTGACCAGCGGATCACTGACTTGCTGCTCTAACTCGCGCGTGGGCATGGCATATTCGGTAATAAAGGCGCGCCCGTTATACAGGTCAACCGTTTGGTCAACTAGCGACAAATAATTTGTGCCGTCGCTGCTGCCGAAGCTATAGCGCAGATCATCGTCGTTGATGGTGGGATGAGCGTAGTTGGTAGATACCGCCTGCCCATCGCCGAGTATCCATGTAACGACGTTCATATTGGGATTGGCGGCTACAGCCGTTAGTCGTAGCGGAATCATGGGATGCGTTCCAGCGTAGGTCATGACGACTGGTTGAATATCCTGTGCGCCTTTTTCGGGACGCAGTTTCATTGCTAAAAAGACCATCTTCTCATCAGTGTATACCTTGATGAGCGGTTCCATTTCTTCAGTAATGCGGTAATTGTTGGTTCGCAGCCAGATGATAAGTTCGGTGGGGAACTCGCTTGTAATAACATCATATGCATAAGGTCCAGCTACGCCACTTGCCAGAACCTGCACGCTTGAGTCGTCGACTGAACCTCCTGCCAGCGCCACCATCGGTACGGGTATTGCCGCACATTCCGGCATAAGGGGTGGGATGAAAATAGGTGATGTGAGGTTGCTCAGTTCATCAAAGCTGGTTTTTTCGGCCACATCCACCTTTGGCACGCTGGGAACGGGAACGACCCAACTGAAGTCGGGGGCACTGCCGGTGTAATTAATCTGCACATAAGCGGTTATGGTGTTGTCCTTATTTACAGTAAAGATGATACGCTCAGATTGCTGGTCGACAGGGATGTTCTGACAAAATAACCCTCCGCAAGCAGTGGCAGTTACTACACTGGTTAGTAAGAAAATTACACAAGATAAGGTCAATAATGCACGAACATGCGACATAAAAATCTCCTCTCATAGAATTTGAGCAGTGTGGATAAGACGCTGGCAACGACTATCTAGTTCCATTGTGAAATGAAAACAGCCCCGACACAATCGAGGCTGTTTCTTGTATTGCACTTTACGTGGTTACTCTAGCCGCTGGTGGCCGCTGCTCCTGACTTTAACCACAACATGGGAAGCGCGAACCGTTGGTTGACAACTTTGCCATCCTGAATGTCCGCGCCCGCGAAGAGGGTGGTCGTTGCGCCGCTTGCGGCTTCTACAGTTATCAGGTTGGCATATGGTGGCTCTTTGGTATCCTCAGGGATTTGCCAATCCAGCAAGGCGATGCCGTTGCCGTCTGGTGAAATGGTCAGCCCCGGCCCAAAGTGCCCGCGTGCTACCCGTAAATCACGTCCTGTTGCCAATTCAACAGCAATTAATGAATTGTTGGCTGTGTTGTCGCCGCCTATTACTGCCATCAATTTGCTGCCGTCAGGTGTGAACGCCATGCTGGACACAGTATCACCTCGGCTGCCAGCGCTCAGACTAATGGGTGCAACATTTGAATCAGCCAGATTCCAAATTTGCAGGGTATTTTCGTTGTTTGGTGATGTCATCACTGCAGCCAGCCACTTGCCATCTGGTGACAACCGCGGGAAAGCATTGGCACCCCCACTATAGGTCGCTGCCACAAGTTGTTTATCCACCACATCAGTCAATGAAAGATCGCCTAAATTGACAGCCTTCAGGCCAGCTGTATTGCTCTCGATACCATCGGGAACCATGAAGTAGGCACGATCACCAGCCGGGGAAACAAAAATCACATTGGTGCGGGCAAAAGCGGCGAAAGCACCCGGCTGGCTGGCGCTAGCAGCCAAAGTTGCACTGCGCTCAGTTGGGTTGACAGCATACAACTGCCAGTTGGTAGAAGTATCGCCTTTCTTGCAACGGTGGCCCATGACCAATAGGAGTTTACCATCTGGGAGGATAGCTACCGAAGCGCTGGTGAATTTGCAATCTTCGCTGGCAGGCTTGAGAGTTGCCACTTCTTGTTGGCTGCTGCCGTCCCACCACATCACCGCGGCTTCGTCGGCTTCGTTCTTGTCATTGGTGAAGAAGCTTACGAAGGCGGCACCGTCGTCAGTGAGGTCAAAAGCGGTTACATTCTCGTACCGGAATGCTTCTGATTGGTCGGCTACATTGCGGACCTTGAGGAAACCATCAGGGAACTCGCTTCCGGCGGCATCGGCTTCATAAGCGATGTACCCGATGCGGGAGCTGTTTGGCGAAAACTGGAAGGTTCCGCTCCCAACACAGGTCAGTGCATTTACATCATCGAGTTTAATCGGCTGATCTGAACCATGCATGATGTACAGTGATCCAGCATCAAGACCTACATAAAAGGCATATTGTTGACCGTCCGGCGAAATCGATGCGTCGCCACAGGCCTGTACCCGCGAGGTTTGAGGAGGCACATCCATGAGCGGTTCTGCTAAACCTGTGCCATCCATCCAGGCAAGTTGTCCCGGATTGGAAGCAGAGTGCTTCCCGGGTGCTGTGCCATTGCCAACCCACACCAAAAGGTGGTCGTTGGCATCGGCAAGGAGAGGGGCAAAGGCTGCTGACAGGGCTGCTGCATCGGGATTAGGATTTGATATCGGAATATTACTGGGCACTGCGAAAAAAGCGGCTACGAGCAAGAAAGCGGTAATAAAAAACGTGATTGTCATGACGACGAGGCCGACCTTAGGGCCGGGCGTTCGGACATGACTGGACATGATAGTAGTGGTCATAGATTCAAGCCTCTTGTGTGGAAATAGTATGACACCTACCTCTTACTATACATGAATGTCTTGTTTATTAAGTGATAGTACCTTAAGGCTATTCGTAAATGAATGGCTCAAGAGGGATTCTTTGTTAGAGTGTGTTTTGTACAATTTCCAATAGGTCACGACCAAATTGGGCGCAGCCCGCCGCCAACAAACTGTCCGGTTCGCCTTGTGGACCAAATGTGTCCTTAAAGGGCAATTCAACAATGACCGACGGACATTGAAAGCGCCAAGCCACCCAATCAGCCGCCATTCCGGTATCCGCAGGTGTACTTGGGTCATCTGGTTGAATGGGTCCGTACTCTACATAACGACTTCTGACCTCATCTTCGATATATTGCTGGCGAGTTTTCATGGCTTCTGTCACCAGCTTTGGGTGAGGCTGTACTAACCATAGATAATGTCGGTCTTCGTCGCCGTGCAGGTCAATGAAGAAATCAACTCCTATACGTTCCATTAGGTCTTTCAATGCACGGACTTCGTCTGAGTTTGGAGCAACGTTTTGTTTCCAGTCGCGGTTTAGGTCAATTCCTGCTGCATTTGTCCGTAAGTTCCCCAGCGCAGAGCCATCGGGATTAACGTTCGGCACGCAGAATATAGTCGCTTGGCTCAGTAGAGCTTGTGCTACTGTATCGTTTTGGTCGAGCAAACGTCGCATTAGGCCATCAATGCAATATTCCGCCATTGGTTCACCGGCATGCTGGCGGGCGATTATCCATAGTTTTTTGTTAGCCGATGGATTGCCAAAGACCATCATATCCACTGGTCGACCGCCTGATGTGGTGAGAATCCGTTTGCGCTCTCCTGCAGTTTCACAATCAGTAAGGATCTGTTCCCGCATGGCCGTTGTATAGGGTACGAAGAAAGCATAGCGAGTTTTGTGTTCAGATGCGCGGTGTTTGATGGTCAAAACACCGTCATAATAGTGGGTGTTAACACGGAACCATTTCAATCCATCGTAGCTCGCTAGCGCTCGGTAGCCGGGCCAGGCATGTGGATAACTGGCATCTCCGGCGTTGGTTAGACGAAATGTGCGAGTAATGCTAGGATCGCCCGTGACTTGGAAATAAAACCATTGGTAGTGTTTGGCGTTACTGTCAGGGCGGATAGCGAGGTTGGCCTCTGTTTCGGTCAATGATAGGACTACAGCATTTCCACTCTCGAAGTCGGAAGTAATCTGCATTTTGTCTCCGTTGCTGATTTAACAACTACCGCCCAATTGCGAACCGTCCAGCGTAACCATCGTCAGAAACCCACTTGAAACCTGCACTTGTTCGGCACTATTAACCGTGAGCAGGCGGGCTAATGGCTGGGTGGTGCGCCGTCCACCTGCATATAAGTCTAATTGATTGAGCAGTTGCCCGTCGGCTCCGCTAAATACGTTCAGTTGACCATTGCTTTCTAAGCTGTAAAGCCAGCATCCGTTCCCGACCGCAAGCAGAGGCAGAGACGTGTTCTCAGCGTTTGGATATGCGATATTCCAACGCGGGCTTCCATCTGCAGCCAATGCCACCAATTGTCGCGTGGCAACATCTACATAAATATAGATGTTGCCACTGCTATCGCTAACGAGTTGTGTTGCCAGTCCGGGTGCCGCATCTAAAGTGGCAACGTTCTGGTTTTGCCCTCCGTGCAGCCTTTTTACTTGCAGACCATCTATGATGAGCCAACTGCCGTCGGGTTGGGGCGCGACAACTGGAGTGCTGGTTAACGGTGTTTCGCCTACAATTTGACCGTCTGCGTTTACATCCAGCCATTTAGCTTCGTTCGTAGACTGTTCGACGATTCCCAACTGATTGTCGTTTGAGCCAAGGTATATGAATCGTGAACCCTCAGTAGCAGTTCGTTGCCAAATCGTGCTTCCGCTTGCGTCAAATGCTGTCAACGTATTGTCTGCGGTGGGAAATATTAGTCGATCGCTCAATTCCACAAATGGTTTGTCACCGCTTTCTACTGTCCAGATGGCTGCATAACGTCCGCCTTGAAGTGTGACAGTTTGTCCATTTAAGGTGTGGGCCACCACCCGATCGCCGGATAGGGTGGCAAAACTTGTGATCGTCCCGTCAGTTTGTACTCTCCATAAGACTTGACCCGGCGCTACGATGGCGCTAATGATGTCATTGCTAGCAACGATGTAAGCTCCCGTATCGGATAATTTCGGCGACAATGTCGGAACGATGTCAAACGAAAGGGCACTCACAAACGCTGGGTTGAAACGGGCTTTCCAAAGTGATGTAAAGTCTTGTGGATTGAACCAACCATCGTTTAACGGATTGTTACTCACATAACCAGGTCCACCTTCATTTGGTAGACGGTTACGCATTTCATAATGCAAGTGAGGGCGACCCAGCGATGGCCAACCCACCGTGCCAATAACTTGTCCGAGTTCAACACAATCTCCCACAGCAGGGAATTTGATGGTATTGGTTTCTTCCATATGCCCATAGACCGTATAGAGTCGACTGCCACTCCGGCATGGCATGTGAAACCACTACAACACCTTTTTCGGTATTCCATTCCAGTGTGTTTGATAGGGTGACTTGGCCGCGGGCGGCGGCTTGAACGGGGTCGCCCCAGCGGTCGAATGCCAGATCAACTCCTGTGTGATTGCCCCCAAAGCGCCGTCTAAATAACCCGAAATCATCATACCCCGCGACCAAGTCGGGCACAGGCAATCCGATGTTATCCGCTATTCCACAGGGCGCACTTTGGGCCACTGTGGGATTGCTTGGATAAAGCGAAAATAGCGCCAAAACGAAGGCGGCAAAGACAACGTTCCGCACGTTATTGTGATGCCAGCTTATTCTCAAGGTACTTGTCCGCGTAGTTGATCTTCAATTCCACCCACATTGGCAAGTGATCTGACATTTGGAAAGTGCGCCACTCTTTGTAATAACTACTCTTGCGGGCGGGTGTCGATTGTTTTTGATAGCCAGTTCCCATCATAGGAACATAGATTTCTTCATCGGCTTTTTCACGAAATACAGTTTGAAAATAATTGATGACGCCTGCTTGGCCGGTAGTGTCGAGCTTGCCGGGGCGCACGCGGAAAGCAATCTGGTCATAAAATTTGGTTTGCGGCGCGTTGGAAGGCAGTTTTTGGAGTTCGGGTGGGATGATGAAACCTGCCTTCTTTAACGCTTGCATTGTTTGATCTTCGGGCGCGTAGATATTGAAGTCTCCGAGTAAAATTAAATTCCGGGCCCAGGCACTTTCATCTTCGGTTCGTTTCTTCAAGAACTCAGCTACCTGTTTGATTTCTTCTACCCGTGCAGGGTCATTTGCATCGTCCGCACCATATATGATGTGTACGGTCGTAAGGATGAAATCTGTCCAGCCGGAACTAAACCCTGCCATCAATGGTGTGCGTGCTACTTGTGTGATTGGATGGGATTCCATTTTGCCTGTTTCTGGATTTTTACTCACCACCGGCGGCAGCACCAATTGGCTCGCTAGCCCGCCAAAACGGATTTTGCGATTATCGTACAGGAAGGCCATGCGTTCGTTATTACCTTTGCCGCCTTCAGTGGTATCTGTGACGAGGTAGCTCCAAGTCTTTCCTAAGAGTTCTACTAGCCGGTATAGCGCTTTCAAATTCTGATTCACTTCTTGGATAGCAACGAGGTCGAAACGGTCTACGATTTCGGCAATGTAGTAATAAGCTTCTGGCACGCGGTCACCATATTTGGGCGAATCGAACTCTCGAATATTCCACGTTCCCAATAGTAGCGTATCTTGGAAAGTGCGTCTTGGAATATCACGGTCAAGCTGCTTCCGCAGTGCCAATATATTGTTGATTACACGCGCGTCCTTTTGCCCATCCAGTTCACCGTAATCAGGCATAATATTCTTCCTTTCAGCTATACAGTTTTTTGAGGCGCTGTCGTAAATTCGCACTCGTGATTAAATCGCTAGAGTCTGAAAATTGATCCACTGAGCCGATATCAACTGGTATGTTCCGAATAGTCTCATCAGCTATTACTTCTTTGATGGCCGTGACAAAGCGATCTCCATGAATAACCTTGAATGGTCTGTCAAAATAAGACCAGGTGTCCGTCGGAAGCGGCGGGGTAATATGCAGATCATTGTGCATCGTAGCGATGATCTTGTAGGCTTGTGAAAGACTTTGTTCCCGTTCCTTCCATGATTCTCCATGTATGACCGCGCCCAATATTGGGGTTAATCGTTCCGCACATTGGAGTTGGGCAAAAGCAGAACCGAACCATTTGGGATAAGGCGCATATTGACGTTCCATAAGGAAACATAATTGCATGATATCGCGCACCAAGCGTGCTGCAATGACTTGCGATCCAAGGTCATCACCCACAAAACCTGTGCGTCCGACGAAAGCTTCTTCCTGCGAGATGCGCTTCCAACCCGCAGCCAGCAAATATAGCCACACATCACGTGGATAAAAATTAAACTGTTTGCGGAAATCTTCCAAACCTAAATCGTCGTGATAAACCGCACCTGCCGTCACGGAACGCAAAAGCTGGGAAGGCATAGTGAGCCAATCGGTTGCTTCTAGAGGTATATCAAGTTCCGCCCCCAACGTGTCCTTGATGAACTGACCCATGGTCATGATCTCAACGCGGTGGTTAATTGGACCGCTATACGTCGCTTCGAGTAGCTGGACGCCACTGTCGTCGAAATTGGGCTGAGTGAAATTTGTCGGATAGCCATAAAAACTGTGAGGTAGTTCGTGGCGCAGACACCCATGCAGATCATTGTGAATTTGGGAGTAATCTTGTTCGTTCAAAAAAATCAGCAACCGGGGACCCCAATGATGATCTGTTGACATCACAGTGTCGAACCCTAGCACTTCAGAACCGCTGCCGAGGAGTGCTGCGCTATGTCGCAATCCAGAGAATTTCGACTGCAACACGGGTAAAATTGCTTCATGATAGAACATGCCGCTTAGACGCAAGCCGGATATGAATTCCGATGGCAATATGACAACTCCTCAATGTGATTGCCCATTATAACGCTGTCTTTTCTGCTTGAAACCCATCCTTATCAGATCGTCAGCAAACTTTCATATTGAAGCCATTTTGTACTTACCCCCTCAAGGCTTAATTGACATAAAAATCGGTTAACATAATAGATTGAAACTATATTCGAATTGAAATAAAAAGCCCATGAATTCTGTACCTTCTATAATTTCTTTATGGCGTTATTGGATAATCGTACCAATTATAATTGCAGCCTATATAATTGCCGGTCCCCTTGATCTCCATTTGTTGATAGTTGGCCTCACTGTTTTGCTGCTGGTTGTTGTACTCATCCGTTACAGTCAAGTCGAACGCGATTTGCGCCAAAGTGAAGCGCGTTTGCGCTCCACGTTGAATAGTTTACCGCTTGATTTATGGGTCAACGATGCTGAAGGCCGTTGCATATTGCAAAACCCTCCTTCGATTGAAATGTGGGGCAACCTTATCGGTAAGACATTGGATGAAGTGGAAGTTTCTACAACCACTCGGGCTGCTTGGCTATCAGATCATGAACGGGTTATGAAAGGGGAAACCCTACGAGGCGACATTGATTACGATTTTAGAGGCGAAAAGCGCAACTATTATTATGTAACTGCGCCTATCCAGGATAGCGATACCATGATCGGCATTGTGGGTTTCAATGTGGACATCACCAATTTGAAGCGGGCGGAGGCTGCCTTACGCCAAAATGAAGCACAGGCACAACAGTTCTTGGAACAATTGCGTACGCTGCAAAAAGTTACTGCTGAGTTGGCAAGTGTTGAGACTTTCGACGAACTTTGTCGGCGAGCAGTCGATGCAGGTCATCACCAACTCAAATTTGATCGGATGAGCATTTGGTTTTTAGATGATGATCCTAATTATATGCTGGGCTCTTTTGGTACAGATGAAGAAGGAGATATCCGGGACGAACGCCAAAGCCGTTTGCTGGCGGACGAAGAACTATTCCCACGTAACAAATCGCAGATGACTATTCAAAATCGACAGGTCTACTTCCAGGACAATAGTCGCCTCTTGAATGATCGGGCTGAAGTTGTTGGGACGGGCTGGAATGCCATGGCATACCTGACCGACAGGGGACAAATATTTGGCAGTGTGTCGGTGGACAATTTCTTCTCACGGCAGCCTGTCGAAGCCAATCAATTAGAGCTGCTAGCATTGTATTGCAATACATTAAGCGCCTTGTTGGTTCGCAAGCGTGTCGAAAACAGTATGAAGCGTGCCGAGGATGCCCTACGCCGCAACGAAGAAATTTCTCAGGTATTTCTGGAAAGGCTTCGAGCGTTGCAAAAGGTCACGGTTCAATTGACAAAAGAGGAAACACTTGATGACCTATGTCGGCAGGCAATTGACTTAGGTCGGAAACAACTCAATTTTGACCGCATGGGTATATGGTTGCTAGATAACTCTGACGACTACATGAAAGGGACGTTTGGCACCAGTGAAGCGGGTGACATCCGTGATGAACGTTATGTCAAAGTACCCGCCAATCAAATTCTGTTTCCACAGGGTACGGTGGTTCAAATATTAAAAGATACACCGATTCATTTTCAGGAAGAAACACCGCTTCTGAATGAATTGAGTGAAATTGTTGGCATGGGTTGGAAGGCCATGGGACAACTCACCAGGGGCGAGAAGGTTATCGGGAGTGTTTCGGTTGATAATTTCTTGTCGCGCCGGCCCATCGAACCGTTCCAACTAGAAGTATTCGCTTTGTACTGCCATACGCTAGGTACATTGATTGTCCGCAAACAGGCTGAAACTGCACTTAAGGAAAGTGAAGCGCGTTTCCGTTCGGTCTTCAAGGGTGCTGATCTTGGCATAACAATAGTGGATAAAGATGGATTTATTCTATCCGCCAATCCCGCTCTTGAGCAGATGGTCGGCTATTCCGCCAATGAACTCCGACATTTGACATTTGCTTCGATCACACATCCCGATGATCGTGGCGGTAGTATTGAGCTTTTCGAGAAACTACTCGCACACAATATTGATCGTTACGAAATGGAAAAACGCTATATTCGTAAGGATGGCACAGTTTTTTGGATACGGATAAACGTGTCGCGTATTCCCGGTGACGATTCTGACCAAGTTATGGCACTTGTCGAAGACATTAACGCCCGCGTTCAAGCTGAGATAGAGGTGCGTGAACTGACTTCTACCTTGGAACGGCGGGTGGAAGAGCGTACAGCAGAGTTGCAAACCGCTAACGAGCGACTGACGGAACTTGATCGCCTCAAAAGCAAGTTTATATCTGATATTACACATGAGCTCCGTACTCCATTGGCGGTTCTAAATACACGCGTTTATTTACTCGAAAACGGGCCTGCTGAGAAATTTTCAAATCATCTAGCAGCCTTGAAAAGTCAATTGGATAGACTTACCAACTTTGTGAACACTGTTCTTGATCTGTCTCGATTAGAATTGGGGCGGGAGCGCACCGAAATGGGGTCTATCAATTTGAATTCAGTTGTCACACAAATCGTGTCCGCGCTTTCACCCCGTGCTGAATTGTCCGGATTGCAAATATTTTTTGTTCCAGACGAATTGTTACCAGATGTGCGTGGAGAGGTGAATCAGCTGGCACAGGTTGTCACGAATCTGGTGGCTAATGCAATTAATTATACGTCTGAAGGCAAAGTTGATGTGCGTACAGGATGGGATAGAGAACTGGGTCGGGTTTACTTGGAAGTTTGCGATACCGGAATGGGCATTTCTCAAAACGATATTCCGCACATCTTCACACGCTTTTACCGCGGCGAACAAGCTGGTCAAACGACGATTGCTGGTACGGGATTGGGACTTAGCATTGTAAAAGAAATTGTTGATATACACGATGGCAGTATTGAAGTGGACAGTATCATTGGCGAGGGGACTACATTTCGCATCTGGTTGCCACTCATTGACAAAGTGGACTAAAAGGCGCTACTGACCAACGAAATTTAGTATGGCAACATTTTGATCACAACCACCTTGGGTGGAGACACTGTAAATTTGCGAAGCAGCAACTCCGGTTGGATCTTCTAATTGAATTTGGTAGGTATTTGCTTGTGGCGTCCCATTCAGGAACAGTTCAAATCCACCTTGGCCGAAGGTGAGTGCTGTTCCGCTAAAAACCGCTTCATCTAGGTCATTACCAATAACATGTATTCGATACCCGTTTAAGGGTGTGCCTGACCTATCGGTCACAGTTCCTGCAATACTTGACCAATTGCAGCCTTTTTCGTTTGCGTTTGGGGCATAAATTGCGTCACCAGTAGCCAACTGAAATACGAAAGAGGATGGATTGTTAGTAAACGTATCCGGTGGTAGCGGGGTAAATGTTGCGGTAGGGGCTGATGTGGGCTGCGGCGTAAACGTTGGTGGTAAAAACGTTGCTGTAATCACAACAGGGATGGGTGTAAAGGGCGGGAATGGGTTAAGCGGCGAATAAGGGTTTGCAGTAATGGTTGCAAATACGCCTACTGCCCCCAGGGTCGCAAGCAGGAATAACAGTGCTAGCAAATTTGGTAAGAAGCGTCCTCGCTTCCCGGAGTGAACTGACTGTGACTTGGGTGCAACTGGCGCTTTAGTAAGATGAACAGGTGCAGCATCCTCTCCTAGAGGTAATTGCTCACCGGCAATTTCTTCGACCTCTTCCACCACCGCCGTTGCTGGTGTATCCACATCCTCAGGTATGATTTGTACTTGCTCATCGTCGGGCAAAAAGAGCGAATGGCGACGTTCTAACGACCGCTTGCGATCTTTTCGACCAAAACGCCGTACCTCGTTGCTTTCGTTCCCTTCGCTCATAGATTACTGTTGCCGCGTCTGGATAAAGTTCACCAATCCCACATTGCGTGCACAGTCCGATGGGAATATCACAGTTACACGAGGCGAAATGACTGTCCCTGCCGGGCTAAGTAGTTCCACAAAATAGGTGGTTGGGCTAATCTTGTTATCAAGCGGGACTTCCCATCCACCCGGCCCGTAGAGTGAATTGGTTCCACTGTCAACGACCCGATCAAAGGCTGTGTTGAAGACATGAATCTTCAAGCCATTGAGCGGCGAACCATTAATATCAAAAACCTGACCGCCAATGCCCTGCCATGCACAGCCAGCGGCATTCGCAAAATTCTGGGTGAAGATAACCTGACCTTGACGTAAATCATATAGATAAGGTGAAAGTGTAGGTGGGTGCGTCGGCGTCGGGCCAGTCGGTGTTTCAGTCGGTGTAGGTGTTGGGCTATTCTCTGGCGTATTGGTGGCCGGTGGCGTTTCGGTAGCCGTAGCCGTCTCCGTAATAGTAGGCGAAACAGTCATCGAAGCAGTCGGTGACAGGCTTGGTGTTGGCGACAAAGTGTCGGTAGGTGTAAAGGTGAAAGTTGGCACTTGCGTGCTGGTGGGGCTGCTTGTTGGCGTGACTGATGGCAAAATAAAAGCCGTTGGTACTGCTGCTTCTACAGTTGGTTGGACAGCTTCTGGCCCCTGAATTCGCACGATGACAAAGATGACCGTTAGGACAGTGAGTACCAGAAAAATTAAGCTTATGACGTTGTATGTTGTTGTGTTGCCATCACGCATACCCACCCCCGTAATTTTAGACAGCGGCTGGCCCAAGCATCCGCATAATAACAAAAATGATCACCAAAACAGAAAGCACCACAAAGACTAGGCTAATCATGTTATAGATGCGGGTCTTTCTCATGGTGCTGCTCCTTTATTTTCACACGTAACGTTCAATAATAGCATTGTCGTACAGCGGACGCAGCCAATGTTCAAAACGTGCCTGCGCGATATACACCTGTCGTTCGAGCGGTTCTAAAGGACGCTCCGCCACTTCGATATTTTGTATTACATGATAACCAAGATCTGTCGCCACTGGCCCCGCAATTTGCCCCTGTTGAAGAGAAAACGCCACTTCCGCGAGTTCTGGTGTGAAAAGTTCGTCGCGGGTGAACCAGCCCAAGTCTCCACCTTGCGCCCGTGTTGTCTCGTCTTGAGAGTAGTTAGCGGCTAACGTCGCAAAGTCTTCTCCCGCGTTGAGGCGATCTAAAATGTCTTTTGCCTCTGTTTCGGTTCGCAGCAGGATATGGCGCGCGTGAACCTGTAAAACATTGCCTTCGAGATCAGTGGTCAAAGAATCACGCACCTTCTTGAATGTCAAATTGGCACGCAAAATAGAAGGATACTCATCAGTGGTAAAGAGATTACTTTGCAGCCAAGCATCCCAAGTTTCTTGACTCCCTGCCTGTTCAACCAGAGACTGGAGTTCACTTTGTACTTCCTCGTCCGTGACCACAATGTTTTGTGCGGTTGCACCTTGTGTAATGAGGCGCTGCTCAATAAGCATGTCAAGGGTATTATTATGTAATGCTTGCTCAGAAGCGGCATCCGTAATTTCGAGTTGCTGGCGTGCAAGTGCGCGTTCAAATTCAGTTATTGTGATGCCATCATTGTTGACTTTGGCGGCCAATTGAACGCCATTGCCGTCAGTAGGTATTTCGGCGCTTGTGGGTTGAGCCGGCGGTAGAGGAGTATCAACGGGTTGTGTATTATCAGCGTTTGATCCACCTCCACAGGCTGCCAACCAGAAAAGAAACAGAAATACGAGGCTTCGCAGATTGGTCAAAACAAGTTTCCTTGTGTGTAGTGAAGTTAATATGGCGCAAAATTCAGTGCGATTGTATTATGCTCTCTTACGTCTTTTGCGGCAAGTGCAGGTCTTGTTCATACGCACAGACTACGCTTGACCACTGTTTACACTTTCAATGAATGCGCTGTGGTAAAATCGGCTATCATGATGAAACGCACCTCTACCATTTTAGCCCTCATCTGGTTCGCTGTAGTGGCTCTAGCCTGTAATCTTTCTAGCCCCCCTCCGCCTACTGTTGTTCCAAGTCTCACGGATACGCCGCAGCCTACAATCGCTGTGGCAACCAGTGTGCCACCAACACAACCGCAACAGGCGGCAGTGAATGTACCTTCGGCTTCAGCTGATGTTCGTAGTCTGTTAGCGCAAGTCGACTCTGATCGCCTTATGATACATGTTGATGCCCTCGAGCGCATGGTCACCCGCCATGTCAATTCTCCCGACAACGGCACTACTGGGGTAGCAGCTGCCTATCGCTATGTCCGCAGGCAGTTTGAGGAAATTTCCAGCCAATCTGCTGGTCGATTTTCTGTTATTGACCATACATTCACACTAGAGTGGGAAGGGGTCACCACCTCTCAGAAAAATGTCGTCGGTTATTTGCAGGGCGACGCTATTGGTGGCGGTGTAATTGTCCTTGCCGCTCATTATGATAGCATCACGCGCAATCCTGCTGATGCTATCTATAATGCCCCCGGCGCAAATGACGACGGTTCAGGTATGGCGGCCTTAATTGAGATTGGACGCATCCTTGCACGCCGCCCGCATCATGCTTCAATCATGTTAGTGGCATTCGCCGCTGAAGAAATCGGACGCGCGGGCAGCATAGAGTTTGTAAAATGGCTGCGCGATAGAAATGTCACTGTAGATTCGATGATTAATATGGACATCATTGGCAGCCAAACGGGACCCAACGGTGAAATAGACGCAAATCATCTCCGATTGTTTTCTGCGGGGCCGGAAGATTCATTGTCGCGCCAGTTAGCCCGTTCAATCTATTGGATAGATTTTAACGTGTCACCCGAAATGCAGATTTTGGTTCAAGATGCAGAAGACCGACAGGGGCGCTATGGTGACCACATGTCGTTTAGCGACGCTGGATTTCCGGCAGTTCGCTTTATTGAGTCACTTGAAGATACCGTTCGTCAGCATACTCCACAAGATGTGATTGGTGATGTTCAAGCATCCTACTTGCTGCGTTCAACACAAGCCATTTTGGCGGCAATGACTATTTTGGCAGATGGCCTGCCACCGCCTCAAAACATTGTTCTGCGCGACAATGGGACACCCAAGCGTACGCTGGTGTGGGAACCTGTGCCGGGTGCGTCCGGTTACTTGATCGGGTTGCGTGCTCCCGGTTCAAATATCATCAATAACCAGTTTCCGTGGCCGAGTAATAGCGTGGACTGGGAAGGATTTACACCCTCCCAGCTTGCTGCTGTGGTTATTTCTACCATCGATTCGAATGGCATGATGGGGCCGCCCTCGCGGGAATATGTTATTCGCTGACTATCGCCGGGTTACGTATTGGCCGGATATAGGGTGCGTTTTGCTGCGGATTGCGTACCAGAAACAACATCACCGCTGCAGTTATGATGCCACAAATTAATGACATTAAGAACGTAGCTTGAAACCCTACATTGTCCGCTAACCATCCGCCCACTATAGGTGCGAGTATGGAGGTTGGGGCGATTAGCGTATTGGCTAGACCAATATATAAGGGTTTTTCCCCACTTGCGCCAAATTCTAATGTCAGAGTAATCGAAACGGCCCATAATGCAACTCGCGATGCGCCCGCCAATGCGAAAATAACATAAAACCAATCGAGACTTGGCGCGACCAGAGCTAATCCCGCACTCACAGTCATCATTATCGCTCCAATGGCGAAAAGGGTTCGATGACCGAAGCGATCTCCCAGCCATCCCATGGCCGGTCCGGAAACGGTTTGCGAAACCAACAGCAAGCCTGCCATGATCCCGGCTGTCTGCTCGTTCATATTGAAGTGCCGCACCGCATAAATCGTGTAGAACGCCATTGCCATCCACGCGAATTGTGCCACATTGCGCCCCACAAGCAGCCAACGGAAGTTTACGTCCCGCCGCAAAATGTCCCCAAATTTTGCCCAACCGCGCGCGGTTGTTGCGCTATCGTGAGCGACTTCGTGATCTGGCTCTCTGGTTTGCGCTAGAAAACCCATCGAAATCATCATGCCTATGCCCGCCAAAAGAAAACACAGAGCATAGCCTGCTTGTGGCACAAGCCGTTCAAGCAGAAAACCAGCGCCTACTGCCCCTGCTGCAGCAAGTAGATTGGCCGCCCCCGACTGCGAGCCAAAGAATGTTCCCGTAAGAGACTTCGGCATAACCTTACCGATCATGCTTTGCCACGCAATCGCAGATAGGCCGCCGCCGAAAGAAAAGATGCCATAAAAGATAACTGTAAGTGCAAGCGTAATTTCTGTAGGTACTACTCCTACCAGCCACGCCACCACCGCCAACCCGAAAAACGGCCAGCGTTCGTGCAAGGTGAAGCGCAGTACCATCGGCTTGTAGCGCCGCAGTCTTGCTACTCGCCCCGCCATGAGTAATTGTGGCAAATACCAACCGATGTCATGCAGTGACGACACAAGTCCGATGAGAATAGTTGACGCCCCTAATGTATTGAGGAATAGGGGCATGATCACTTCTTTGGAAGTAAATCCTAAGCCGACGCCAAAAAATGCGCCGTCTAATACTCCGGCGATGAAATTGTGCCGGACGTTTTCCTTGAGTTCAGTAGACTGCATGATTTTCCTTCAATGTGGTGTTACCGCATTCTATCACGCTAGGTCAGTGTCCGGCCTCACATGGCCTTAAGTGGCACTAAATGGTCAATCGGCTCATCATTACTGCAACCAATCAGTTGACAATTGTGGGCAGATTGCTTAAACTTTCGTTATTGTTTGTTCAATGAAGGAATATCAAGGTGTTGTGCCATCCTGTTGAACAATTGAATAGCTCACGTCGTCGCAGCCGTCGTCCGCAGACCCCGGAGGTCGTGCTGGAATTTTTGCGTTGGCGCTGAACTGCGACTGAGCTGTAAGAGTAGCAACCAAAATTCCCCCTGACCTCACAAGCTGGTCAGGGGGTTTTATTTTGTGTCAAGTTGGTGTCACACGATGAGGAGCAACAATGGCTGCAAAAGTTAAAGTAGGGGTGTTTGGAGCTTCCGGCTATGCTGGTCAAGACGTTGTGGAAATCATCACCCACCATCCCCAGACTCAACTAGTGTTTGGAACCTCTAATACATATGCTGGTCAAGATATTCCGTTTGCTGATGGTCTGAAATATATCCCCCACGAACAGGCTGATCTTGCGGGCGTGGATGCTGTCTTTCTCGCTCTTCCACACAAAGCATCTGCCCCGATGGCTGCCAAAGCTCGTACGCTTGGCAAAAAAGTGGTTGACTTGTCGGCAGATTTGCGCCTCGATACGACCGAATCGTACCAGAAGTGGTATGGCGCTGCTCATCCTAATCCTGAATTATTGCCGGTGCCGTACGGGCTGCCGGAATTCAACCGTGACAAGCTGAAAGGTGTTGATCTGGTGGCCGCCCCCGGTTGCTACCCCACTACCACACTCTTGGGTGTTGCGCCTGTCTTGCGCCACGATTGGTTAGTGAATGACTTGCCGATCATCGTAGATGCAAAATCGGGCGTGTCAGGTGCGGGCCGCGAACCCAAAGCCAACACCCACTTTGTCGAAGTCTACAGCAACCTGTCTCCATATGGCGTTGGCCGCTCTCACCGCCATGTCGGCGAAATCGAACAGGAAATGCATAAGCTGAATCCGAATGCCGGCTTGCTAATTTTTACCCCGCATCTTTTGCCCGTTGATCGCGGCCTCATGGCGAGTATCTACGTTGCGCTCAAGCCCGAATATTCCGCCGATGACGCACAGTCGCTTTATGAGGAAACGTATGCCAACGAACCATTGATCAAAGTTCTGCCTGCCGGTCAACTTGCAACGTTGAAGCATGTCGTCCGTACCAATGGCGCAGCCATCAGCCTCACGCCGATTACGGAACGTTATCTGCATATCACCAGCGTTACCGATAATTTGCGGAAAGGTGCGTCCGGTCAGGCTGTTCAGTGCTTTAATTTGATGTACGGTTTTCCAGAAACAACGGCCCTACTCTGATTTTCTCTCTGTGTCCTCCGCGTCTCTGCGGTTCAATTGTATTTGGGTGGTCTGATGATCTTATCTCCTGAATTGACGGTTGTGTTCTTCGGTCTGTTGGCCTCCATATCATGGGGCGCGGGTGATTTTAGCGGTGGATTCGCAACCCGCCGCCAATCGGTCATTACGGTCGTGATGCTGTCGCACTTTGTCGGCTTGCTGCTTTATCTTGCATTGGCAATTCTTACGCAAGAAACGGTTCCTCCGGTATCTGACCTCATCTGGGGTGTGCTGGCTGGCTTGTCAGGAGCAGTGGGTTTAGGTGCTCTGTATTCCGCCTTGTCTGCGGGGCGCATGGGCATGGCTGCCCCCATCGTTGGAGTATTAGCCGCCATAATTCCGGTAATTGTCAGCATATTCGGCAGCGGTCTTCCCGGTGTCCTTAAAATCATTGGATTTGGCGTCGGTATTGCGAGTCTCTGGCTCGTCTCGTACTCCGGTAGTCGCGTACCCGATCGTCGTATTCTGGCGATGGCGCTCTTGGCTGGATTAGGCTTTGGCTTTTTCCTCGTCTTGATCGATAAGGTTGAGTCGAACGCCGTGTTTTGGCCCTTAGTTGCAGCCCGTGTTGCTTCGACGACCGCTGCAACCGCAGTGGCGTTGCTAATGCGCCAGCCGTTGCGCCCTTCTAATGTTCGGCAGGGTGCGACCATTACATTCTCTGGTCTCCTGGATGCCCTTGCCAATGTTTTTTTTGTTGTGGCAACTCAGACCGGTCGGCTGGATGTTGCGGCGGTGACATCGTCACTGTATCCCGCAGCCACCATTACGCTGGCTTGGCTCATTTTGAAAGAACGCATTGGGCGTTTGCAGCTAATAGGCATCGCTGCCGCACTACTCGCCATCATTCTGATCTCGTTGCCAGCGTGAGGAAAATATCGCATGAACGACCATCTACCGACTATTGACTATCAACTATTGACTGTGATCAAAGTCAGTGGTCATGAACTTGATGATCCTGCTTATCTTTCTGAGTTCGCGGCTGCAATACATTCGCTCAATGCACCCACAGTCATCGTACATGGTGGTGGTGCGGAAATTTCCGCCATGCAAAAAGTGATGGGCATTGAACCGCGCTACGTGGACGGCGTTCGCATTACCGATCCCGATTCCCTCAAAGTGGTTGAGATGGTGTTGTGCGGCACAGTCAACAAGCGCCTCGTCCGCTATCTGTTGGCGGCAGGTGTGGATGCTCTCGGTATGTCCGGTGTGGATCGCGGCCTGGTACGCGCCCGCCAGATGCAGCGCACGGGGCAAGATATGGGCTTTACTGGGGAAGTAGTTGCGGTGCGTGGTGATTTGCTAAAAGGACTGTTGGAGCAGGGCATTACGCCCGTCATCGCCCCTGTCTCATTGGGTGAAACCAGCAGTTTGAATGTCAACGCGGATCACGTTGCGGGCGCGGTAGCCGCCGCTGTCGGCGCGGCGCGAGCTGTCTTCCTAACCAATATAGAAGGGGTGCTGTCCAACGATCAATTACTGTCTACGCTCACACCTGACCAAACGCAGCGGCTAATTGATGACGGCACGATTTTTGGTGGCATGATCCCCAAAGTGCAAACCGCTCTGCACGCTCTGACCACAGGTGTTCAAAGCGCCGTCATCACTAACTTGAAAGGGTTGAAGTCGGGTACGGGGACAGTTTTTGCCGCTTGAATGAGAGCAGTAAGTAGAAATTTGCTATGACTAACATACCGACATCTATCAATTATGATGCAGCCAGCCAAACGTATGACCTTGTACGGCGGCCTGACGTCGCTTTAGTTGAGCGGCTCGTTGCCGGGGTCGAATTGACCCCGGAATCGACAGTCCTTGATATCGGCTGTGGAACGGGAAATTATGCCGATTTGCTTCAGCGGGTGACCGGTGCGCAAATCTATGGCGTTGATCCATCTGTCGGAATGCTAGAAAAAGCCCGGACTAAGAATCCAGCGATCATTTGTCATCAGTCTACGGCTGACCAACTTCCGTTCGATAATACCTTCTTCGATCTGGTTTATATGACAGATGTCATCCACCACATTCCTGATATGCATGCCATGTTCACGGATATTCACCGCGCCCTCAAAGTGGATGGTAAGGTTTGCATCGTCACCCAGTCGCACGCCCAAATTGACCGTCGTCCGATTGTGACGTTTTTTCCTTCTACGGCGTCGGTTGATAAGGCCCGCTATCCCGATCTACCACAAATTGTTGCTTCGGCGCGGCAGGTAGGGTTACACCACTTCAAAACAGACACCGTTTTTGCTGGCGATCCCGTCGAGCTAGGGGAAGATTTTCTAGAACTCGTGCGCCACAAAGGCTATTCAATGCTGCGGCTCATATCGCAGGAAGAATATGTTGTCGGCCTCAAGAACCTTCAAGCCCAACTTGAGCTTGGAGACATATCCGCGCATCAGGCAGGGGAGACTTTATTGTGGTTTCAGAAATGATCGCATCACGCCGCCAATCGCCCCAATGTCTCATTGACGGCAGCCTGCCAATCGCCTTTATGATACCAGTAAGCGTATTGCGTAAGGGCTTGGCGGGGACAGGCCCACAATGGAGGTGTCATGATGGCTCTTGAGATGCGGTATCAAGCTGTTCCGGAAACATGGGATCGTCTGCAAGTTGTGCCGAGTATTTCCCTAACACATAGCGCCTTTGCCTTCGCTGTTGAAGAGAAAACGACTCAACCCGGCACATCGTCCGAATGGCCGCGTCATGTGCATGCCGACAAAGTGCAATCGACTCATGTTGACTTTGCCCGTGAGCTTTTGCGCTTGATTCGCCACACGCCCGGCTTGCAACAGCGTAACGTTTATATCGGGCAGCATTGGGATATGCTCCATTTTCTACTCTCCCCCCAGCGTCGTCAGGGTACCCACGACATTAATACTGATTGGATCAAGCGTGCAATTCTTGGTGGTGAAGAACTGAAGGGTGTCACTGCCAGCGGCGACGTGCCCGTCTTTTTCATGCCTTACACCGAAGTGCAATCCACCAGTTTCATGCTCAATCAAGTCACGCGACAAATGTTTGTTGAGTACTTTAATATTCAAGCCATGATACGTGCTGGCGTGTATGCCAGCTTATCCCTCATGGGACGGCAGTACGCTTTTGAGGAACTTTGGGAATCATTTAGTCACCTGCGTGATTTCTATATGAGTGCTGCCGCCAACGAGGAAGGAGTTGTCGCCTATATGGGGTGAGTTACAATTCGTCTTCCAAAAGTGAATACTGAAAGCTGATTGCCATGTCCGCCTCCGAAGAACAGCGGCGTCTTGAGGAACTGCATGCCCTCATTCGCTACATATATCGGGAGAAACTAGCCGAAAAAATTATCACAGCTTTTGCTGAAGTTCTGGCCGCTAAATCAACTGCCGGAGAACGGGCTGCGATCATCGCTCACTGGCTTGACTTTTATCAAGCGCGCCGCTACCGCAAATTGATGCGCCGCCGCCGCGCGACCGATAAGGAACGCATGACAGCTTGCTCGGCCTGTGGCTACCCGATTTCGCAGCGCCATCACCTGTGGGACATTGCCACACACGGCGAGAATGCAGTTACGGTACAGTTGTGCCCGAACTGTCATGAATTGCACCATCTAATGTACAATGCGGTTGCCCGCGACTCGTCGTACAGCCAGAAACTTGTGCACCATGTACTGCAATCCGGGCACGTATCAGTCGAAAGTATTACCCGCATCTACGGTTGGTTGCGTGCCATACTCGCCTATGAAATCGAGCAGGGCTGGCTGGAAAATTACAAACTGTCCGATTTGTGGATTGAAGATAAACTGGGTTGGAATGAATATTTGAGTGAGCATCTATCGACATCATAAAACGATGACAACTTCACGCTGAAAACTAATTGTTATCAGCGATAGACTATTGACTAATAGCTATTGACTAACGACTATCCGGAGAACACACATGACCACCACACCAACCGCAGCAGCTCCTCCTGACTGACCAGCTCATTCAGGATGAGAACGATTATATTGTCCAGACGTATAAGCGCCCACCGTTCATGCTTGTACACGGCGAAGGCAGCACCCTATTTGACAGTGACGGTAACGCCTATCAGGATTGGGTAGCCGGAATCGCCGTCAATGCCCTCGGCTATAACGATGCGCTTCTCACACAAGCCGTTCAACGTGCGGCTACGGGCCTCATTCATACCAGCAACCTGTATTACACCGCCCCCCAGATTGAATTGGCAAAGCAGCTGGTCGAAAAATCTTTTGCTGACCGTGCGTTTTTCGGTAACACGGGTGCAGAAGCCAATGAAGGCGCGATTAAGTTCGCCCGCAAGGTGCAGTACGAAAAAGGGCTGAAGGACAAAATTGAGATTGTGTGCTTCACGGGCGCGTTTCATGGTCGCACGATGGGCGCAGTAGCCCTCACACCCAAAGAGAAATACCAGCAGCCTTTCCACCCTCTCATGCCCGGTGTTGTGCAGGCAGAATACAACAATCTCGAAAGTGCCGAAGCCGCCATTGGTGCGAAAACGGCGGGTGTAATAGTCGAACCCATTCAGGGCGAAGGTGGCATCAATGTCGCTACTGCCGAATTCCTGCGTGGGCTGCGGGTACTTTGCGACCAGCACGGGGCAGTTCTTATTTTCGACGAAATCCAGTGTGGTATGGGGCGCACCGGCAAGCTCTGGGCGCATGAATGGAGCGGCGTTACTCCCGACATCATGACCCTTGCCAAGCCGCTGGCGGGTGGTTTGCCCATCGGCGCGATTTTGATGACCGAGGCCGTTGCCACCGCCATGCACGCCGGCGAACACGGGACAACCTTCGGCGGCGGGCCGATGGTTACTGCTGTTGCTAACCACGTCGTTGAACGTATCAGCCAGCCGGAGTTTCTTGCTCACGTATCCGAAGTTGGTGACTATCTCATTGACCGCTTATCGGAAATCAACAGCCCGCTTATTAAAGAAGTGCGCGGAAAGGGGCTTATGGTCGCCCTCGAATTGACTGTTGATGTGAGTTCGGTGATTGACAAGGGGTACGAGCATGGCCTTCTCTTGGTCAATGCTGGCACCAATGTCATTCGCCTTGTGCCGCCGCTCATTGTGAACAATTCGGATGTCGATGCGCTGGTTGAAAAGCTCACCACTATCTTCTCAGACATATAATTATCACTGTTCTTTGCGTCTTCGCGGTTCAAAAGGATTGTCCAGTGACTACTGTTTCGCCCACCATTGACCATGTGTATGGCTTCAAGGTCGCCGGGGTTCACGCTGGCCTCAAAAAGGACGGCGCACTTGATATGGCGCTTATCGTCAGCGATGAGCCATGTGTGGCTGCTGGCGTTTTTACGACCAATCTTATGAAAGCTGCCTGTGTCCTTTTCGATATGGAGCAGCTTGCGGCCAATACGACCCATATTCGTGCGGTAGCGGTCAACACCAAATGCGCGAATGCCTGCACTGGAGAACAGGGCCTCGCCAACGCCCGCGAAATGGCGCGCTTGACGGCTGCCAGTGTAGGCTGCGCGGAATCCGAGGTGTTGGTACTGTCCACAGGTGTTATCGGTTCGCAGCTTCCGATGGAGAAGATTGCAAGAGGTATAGATTTGGGTAGCGCCGCCTTGGGGCGAGATTGGCAGTCTGCGGCGCAGGGCATCATGACCACCGACACGCGCCACAAGATGGCTTCGGTAGAAGTAACCGCCGCCAGCGGGCAAAAGTATCGTGTTGCAGGCATCGCCAAAGGCGCAGGTATGATTGCCCCTAACATGGCGACCATGCTCGGTATTGTTGTCACCGACGCCGCCATTCCCGCACACACTGCCAAGGGGTTGTTGCAATCGGCATCTGAACAAACCTTTAACCGTGTTGTCGTGGATGGTGACATGAGCACCAATGACACCCTGTTCTTGCTGGCAAACAGCAGCAGTGGCGTTCGCCTCAATCACCCGCGGACCTCACGACGTTCCACGATGCCCTCACCGCCGTCTGCCGCAAACTGGCACAGGACATCGTGCGTGATGGCGAAGGTGTCACCAAGTTCATCACCCTCACAGTGACGGGCACAGAATCCAACGAAGCGGCTCACCAGATCGCCAATGCTGTCGCCACCTCGCCGCTGGTTAAAACGGCCTTCTTCGGTAACGATGCCAATTGGGGACGCATTGTAGCGGCGGCAGGCAGGGCAGGTGTGGATTTCAACCCGGCGGAAGTCGAGCTGTACATCACCCCCGGCGAGACGGAGCAGTACACCGTCGGTTCGCTGCTGCTCTTTGCAGGTGGCATGCCCACGGGCTATAGTGAAGAAACAGCGACAACCATCTTCAAAAACGCAGAGGTCAGTATCTTGCTCCGCTGTGGAACGGGTCCCGGTACGGCTACCGTTTGGACATGCGACCTCAGCCATGACTATGTGTCCATCAACGGCGACTATCGCTCTTGATCTTTAGTATTTCTCTAGGTCTTTGGTTAGAAAAGGTATTCAATGATCGGATGTCTTGCGCTCGAAGATGGACGCTTCTTTAATGGGGTAGGGGTTTGGCGCAGAGGTGTGCAGACTGGCGAGTTGGTCTTCAACACCTTATGACCGGCTATCAGGGAAATCCTGACCGACCCCTCCACCACAAGCAAATTGTCACCATGACCGTCTGCATGTCGGCAACACAGGTATCAACCTGAACGACCCCGATCCGAACGCATCTGGGTGGCGGGCTTCGTGAGTGCGTTCGCTCAGCCCCGTCGTCAGCAATTGGCGTGAACAGGGCGACCTCGACTCCTACCTCAAGGCGCAGGGTGTCATCGGTCTGAGCGAAGTGGCTACCCGCGCCCTCGTCCGCCACATCCGCAGCGTTGGTGTCATGCGTGCTGCCATCGCCCACGGCGAAGCCGCCCATGACCCGCAGGCACTGGTCGAAATTGCCCGTCAGTCGCCAGATATGTCCGGCTGGAATTTGGTGGATGATGTCACCAGCCCCGAACCCTATAACTGGAACGAACGCAGCGATCCTCAGTGGTATCGTGACCACAAAATTGACCCTACAGGCCCGCTCATCGTCGCCTATGACTTTGGCATCAAGCGTAATATCTTGCGGATGATGACGGATCGTGGCCTGCGCGTCACCGTCGTCCCCGCACACACTTCCGCTGCCGATGTGCTGGCGCTCAATCCGTCAGGCGTATTCCTCAGCAACGGCCCCGGTGACCCCGCCGCCGTCACCTATGCCATACAGAATGTCAAGGATTTACTAGGCAATGTCCCGATCTTTGGCATCTGCCTCGGTCATCAAATTCTCGGCCTCGCGTTGGGCGGCACCACCGAAAAAATGCGCTTCGGCCATCGCGGAGGTAACCAGCCCGTCAAGAACTTGCTCACGGGCGTAGTCGAAATTAGCAGCCACAATCATGGTTTCGCCGTAACGCCTGACTCTGACTTGTCCGGCGCTGAAATCACGCATATTAACCTCAACGACGACACCGTTGAGGGCTTACGGCATTTCGAACTCGGTGCGTTCGGCGTCCAATATCACCCGGAAGCCGCCCCCGGCCCCCATGACTCGCTCTACCTTTTTGACGAGTTCGTCGGACGTGTGAAAGCGGGCGAAACGGTCAAATAATTCATGAATTTCCGATTTCTTTAGCCATACCTGGGGAAATTCTCATTTATGCTATGAATACTGATATTCCATCCCGCACATTGAGGCGGCTTACACAGGTGGTGAATTATCATGTCCGTGACAGTTGAGCGAATCCCTGACGAACCGATTATTGTTCTCCGCTATCAAGGCTTTATGGATGTTGCGACCGTTGTCGAAGCCTTCACTAAAAGTGGTGTACTGGCCGCTAATATCGAAGGCACCGTTTTTCGCATCGCCGATGTGCGCGAAGCCGATAGCACCTTTGTCGAAGTGATGAATATCATTAAGGCCAGTCGCAGTACTGCCGGTTCAACCACCGACAACAAATTCCGTGTTATCTTCGTCGGCGACAACCAGCTCATCCGCTTCTATATGCAAATCGTGCAAAATCTCGGTGCGCCCCCACTGCACATCTTCCACACCCTAGAAGATGCTTTAGAGTACATCAAACTCGAACGTGCCAAGCAGCCTACCTCGGCGAACTAACCTGCTACTTTTCCGACTCGTTCACGGGCGGTAACCAGCCGCCCCGTTTGTTCTCAATCTCTATCCCACCGCGCCGCTGATTCGGTAAAATGCTGTTATGACTTTGTCCCGCCCGAGTCTGTTTCGATTCGCGGCGGACGCATGCAAGGGAAATAGAGCATATTTACTACCATTTTGCGCCTTGTCAGCAAACTTCGTACCCGCATTTTGCTCATCCTGTTGATAACCACCGTGACTACCGCATCAGGCTTTGCCCTAGCTGTGTTACGAACCGTCACACTGGAAGCCACTGTCGTCGTTGTAGTTGGGCCAACCTTGGTCGGTTGTCCCACAAACGAACTGCCCAATTTCCCGTTGTTTAAGGCTCTCTTTCTGGGTCTTTTTGAATATGAACCGGTCCTCCAAAAAACCGTAGATTCGCTGCAACTTCCCTACAACACCAGCGTTTTGCTTAGCAGAGTGTCTTCGGATCAGGACGCTTTGGGGCGTATCGTCGTCACCGTGACGGACACTGACCAAATCGTAGCTGATAGAATTGTGAGCAAATTGGTCAGCAATGTCGTTTTGGAATTCAATCAGATCGAGCAATTAAGCGGACCTCTCAAGCGCATCTGCAATCGGATTGGCGCAAAATACAGCCCTCAACCGAACCCCTACCAAACAACGAGAGAAATGACCATCGCTTTTACCACACTGACGAGCTTCTTTGCTGGGTTCTTAATGTCCCTATCGCTTGCAGCGCTGATCCCGCGTTCATCAAGCAGCTAAAATATTCTCCTCAAACTCAACTCGCGTCACATCAGTAAAATGCCCAACCCTATCCCCCCTCACCTCGTGCTATTTCACGATAGAGAATGTCCTCACACTTAGCTAAAATTAACCCGCATGAAGTGATAAGGTGCTTTTGATGCCTGTTTCTCGATTTCACTTGGTCAAGCAAATAGTGCGTGGCGTCAAATATCGTGAGTTGTCTGCATATATTGGACAAACAGTTTTAATTAATTCTGTTGAGTCAATTGAGGCTGACCTAAGAGATGCTATTATCCCAAGACTTTCGGTCAATTGTTCTTTGTTAAGTAAGGAAAGAAGATTTGTTGAGGTAGCACTAGCAAAATATGGTCTTGTTGATCTTGAGTTTCAAGTAAACGAATCGTACTTTGAAAGTGATTTTACTACCGGAATTCAAGTATTGAAATCTAATAGATTTTTCACTACGGATAATTTCGATGACCCGGAAATTGCCGATTTCTCTAGAGTTGTGTTGGAAATGTGCGTAGAAGAACTCGGCAACTCAATGAATTGGGTAAAATTGTTTTTGAAAACCATCGATCAACAAGAATCGCGACTCAAATTTGATCGCAATATTCTTCCTCAGACGTTCGTGATTGTTGATGCCTGTGCGACCAATATGCCATCCATCTGGCTCAATAAGCATTTCTATTTATGAGGCGAATACCGTTCTTTTGTCTATCTCTTACATCTGTCATCTCATCTTCTCTATCTGGTAACTGACAACTGGAAACTGGTAACTCAACAACATGCCCAAACGAACTGACCTCCACACCATTATGATTATCGGCTCCGGCCCCATCGTCATCGGGCAGGGCTGCGAATTCGACTATTCTGGCGTCCAAGCCTGCAAAGTCCTCCGCCGCGAAGGCTATCGCATCGTCCTCGTCAACTCCAATCCCGCCACCATCATGACCGACCCGAGTTCGCCGACGCCACCTATGTTGAACCCCTCACGCCTGAACTTTGCGAACGCATCATCGAGCAGGAACAGCCCGACGCCATCTTGCCCACCGTCGGCGGCCAGACTGCGCTCAATCTCGCTCTCGCACTGCACGAGCAGGGCATTCTCCAAAAGCACAACATTGAACTCATCGGCGCGTCACTGGAAAGCATTCGTCTCGCCGAAGACCGCCAATTGTTCAAAGATGCAATGACCGAAATCGGCCTCAAGTCACCTCCTAGCGAAGTCGTCACCACGGTGGATGACGCCGTGCGTGTCGCCAACACACTCAACTACCCGGTGCTCATCCGCCCCTCGTTCACCCTCGGCGGTTCCGGTGGTGGCGTCGCCTATGACGAAGCCGAACTCCGCACCATTGCCGAACGTGGCCTCAAAATGAGCCCGGTTGGCTCAGTGTTGATTGATATGAGCCTGCTTGGCTGGAAGGAATACGAACTGGAAGTCATGCGCGATGCGCGTGGCAACTTCGTCGTCGTTTGCTCCATCGAAAACCTTGACCCGATGGGTGTCCACACTGGCGACAGCATCACCGTTGCCCCCGTGCAAACCCTCACCGACCGCGAACTCCAGCGCCTGCGCGATATGGCCAAAGCTGTGCTGGATAAAGTCGGCCTCGCCACCGGCGGCGCCAATGTCCAGTTTGCCGTCAGCCCGCACGATGGCGAAGTCTACGTCATCGAAATGAACCCGCGCGTCTCGCGGTCTTCCGCCCTTGCCAGCAAAGCCACCGGCTTTCCTATCGCGAAGATCGCTGCGCTGCTGGCTGTCGGCTTCTCGCTGGATGAAATTCCCAACGACATCACCCGCGTCACGCCCGCCAGTTTTGAGCCTTCGCTCGATTATGTCGTCGTCAAAATCCCGCGCTGGAACTTCGAGAAGTTTCGCGGTGTCGATAAAGTCCTCGGGCCACAGATGAAGGCCGTCGGTGAAGTTATGGCCATTGGCCGCACCTTCTCTGAAGCGTTGCAAAAGGGCATCCGTGCCCTCGACATCGGCATCATGGGTTTCGGCAGCAAACTCAGCGAAGTCACGCCCGAACTGCTCACTGTCCCCACCGCCCAGCGCCTCTTTCAGACCGCCTCTGCACTGTTCAGCGGCATGTCGCTTGATGAAGTCAGCCGCACCACCGGCTTTGACCCGTGGTTTGTCCAGCAGATGGCCGACATTATCACCATCCAGCACACCATCATCCGCAAAGGGCTGACGTTGGATCGTCTTGATGCCGCCGACTTCCTAAAGCTGAAACGCTACGGCTACAGCGACGCCCATGTTGCCCAATTGCTCGGCGTTACCGAACCTCAGGTGCGCGACTACCGCAAATCGCTCGGCGTCGTTCCCTCCTACTACCGCGTCGATACCTGCGCCGCCGAGTTCGAGGCGCATACGCCCTACCTCTACAGCACCTATGAAGAAGGCGACGAAAGCCAGCCCACCACCAACAAAAAGGTTATCGTGCTTGGCGGCGGCCCCAACCGCATCGGGCAGGGCATTGAATTCGACTATTGCTGTGTTCACGCCTGCTTCGCCCTCAAAGAACTCGGCTACGAAACCATCATGGTCAACTGCAACCCCGAAACCGTCAGCACCGACTACGACACTGCTGACCGCCTCTACTTCGAACCGCTCACCGCTGAGGATGTGCTGAATATCATCGATGCCGAAAAGCCCGACGGAATCCTCGTCCAGTTTGGTGGTCAAACACCCCTCAACATCGCCCGCGCCCTTCACGAAGCGGGAGCGCCCATTTGGGGCACGTCCTACGACACCATCAACCTTGCCGAAGACCGCAAGCAGTTCAATGCCCTCATGGAAAAACTGGAAATCGCTCAGCCCGACGGCGGTACTGCGCTAACCCGTGACGAAGCGCTTGCTGTCGCCAACCGCATCGGCTACCCCGTCCTCATCCGCCCCAGCTATGTGCTCGGCGGACGTGGCATGGAGATCGTCTTTGATGACGCGGCACTCATCAATTGGATTGACACCAACATCGAATGGAACGGCCATCCCGTGCTGATTGACCGCTTCCTCGATGACGCCTTTGAAGTGGATGTGGACGCCCTGTGCGACGGCCAGACCGTAACCGTCGGCGGTATCATGGAGCAGATCGAGGAAGCTGGCATCCACAGCGGTGACTCGGCTTGCGTCCTGCCACCCTACAAGATCACCCGCTACCACCTCGAAATCATCCGCGAATATACCGAGCGCATCGGCCTCGCCCTAAATGTCAAAGGCTGCTTTAACATCCAGTTCGCCATCCGTGATGAAGTCGTCTACGTGCTTGAAGTCAACCCGCGCGCCAGCCGCACTGTACCCTTCGTCAGCAAAGCCACCGCTGTCCCGCTCGCCCGTTACGCTGCCCAGATTGCGGCCGGCAAAACGTTGGCTGACCTCGACTTCCTCTACGAACCTGAAGTAGATGGCAACTTCATCAAAGAGGTCGTGCTCCCCTTCCAGAAGTTCCCCGGTGTCGATGCCAGCCTTGGCCCGGAAATGCGTTCGACAGGCGAGGTCATGGGGCACGCCTCATCCTTTGGTCACGCCTTCGTCAAAGCCCAGATGGCCGCCAACCAGCCGCTGCCTCAGTCCGGTACGGTCTTCATCAGCGTGCATCCGCTCGATGTCAATGCTGCTATAAAAATCGCCCGTGATCTCGTGCACCTGGGTTTCACCTTGAAGGCCACCATCGGCACAGGAAACTCCTTGCGTGAAGCTGGTCTGCCTGTTGATATTCTCAACCGTCCCGGTGAAGCGTCCCCCAATGCCATCGAGGCCATCCGCTCTGGCGAGATTGCCTTCATCATCTACACCCCGCGTGGCAGTCAGTCTCATGCGGATGGATACGCCATTCGTGGTGCGGCGGTCGCGCAGGGGGTGCCCATCGTCACCACCCTCACCGGTGCGATGGCCGCCGTGCAGGGCATTGGTTCGCTGCGCAAAAAGCCGCTCCGCGTCCGCAGCCTCCAAACCCACCACGCCGTCTAACCACGTATACGGCTGCCTTATCCGATCTATTGTCTCGTGAGGCATATTTCCTTGTACCCAAAATCCGTGTTCCGTAGGGGCGAACCGTCGGTTCGCCCTGTGTTAATCCTCCAACCCATCCCGTAGGGGGCGACCTACGTGTCGGCTCGCAACGTTCCAAACCGAACGAAAATTGACATACGGTAGGGGCACGGCGCTGACGTGCCCTGTCCGTTACTGCCAACCAATCCTATATTCCGTAGGGGCTGACCTATGTGTCAGCCCGTATTCTTATTTGCCTGTATAATTTGAAGATTACTTGAGATTCCTAAACATATTATTAATATATAATTATGACTTTTAATCCCAATGACTACCTGCCAAAGTCTAACAGCTGGTTCTCAAAAAAACCTCGCTACAAAGGATTGGGTAGGGCGGAATTCCTTAATCCTAAAGGTTGGGTTGAAGGTCAAGTTACCGTTCTTTATGATGAGTCAGGTCATGAAACTATCACCATGCAAATTGATGGTTTTTACCATGAGCGATGGGCTGAAATCGGTGATTTTTCCCATCTGTACAATTTGATGTGGATATTGAATGGTATACCACCTAATACAGATGGTTTAGGTATATCATACACGCCACAAACTAAAAATACGTGTTCAAACTTGATTGTGAAAACTGCTAATGGTGACTTCAAAAATTATGGACGTGTATTATATGGACATAATGGTGCAGCAAATGGTCAGATACATTTTTTTGTGTCAGAGGCGATGTTTACGTCGAAAGAAATAACTAATGCTAAATATTGGGTAATGCCGCTTACAAACTTCGTAAGTGAGGATATGCGGTTAATCACGGAACGAATTGTCGGTACACCTCTATATGAACACCCGCTACGCCGTTGGAAATTTCCATTAATATCTGAGAATCTTGATGTAGAAGAAAGAAGACAATTGATTAGGCAACTGGACTTCTGGAGTAGTATTGTCTCTTTTGGATATAATGGTTTGTGGGCATTTATTGAACCTGTAGCTGAATATGAAAAGTATAAAACTAGGTTACTAAAAGGTTCTGGTGACCGCCTAATTACAGCTTTAGCAGTTGGGGAAATCGGCAATCAGTCAATTGGTTCCGAAGCGATGGAGAATTGGATTCCCCTAGAATTGCTTCGCTTATTGTCTTTGTCTACAGGCAGCATTGTTGGGACACCTTGGATAGAGTTTCGAGACGCGAAAGGACATCTCATTCAGCGTACTCATCGTTCTCAAAATGTGACCAGATTTCATAAAGGGCACACTGCAATTGATTACACATGTGCTGGCGGGATCAGCCAAATACTATCTATAGCTCCATTGGACTTAGGTTCTCATTTACGAGTTGCCCTTGAATTAGTAGTAAAAGGCGGTCAAGATGTATTTGATCCGGCAGACAGCCTCGACTTTTTCTTTCGCGCGTTTGACACCCTCACGAAAAACTTCCGCCATGTTAAACGGAACATTACGATAGATACGAAACGTCAATCAAAAATTACAGACATACTTCAAAATGCCCAAACTGAGATTGTGAAGATCGGTGACGAGGCAATACGAGAGGAGAAAGCTGCAATTAAGAATATTGCTTACAAGGTGTCAACAGCAGATCAACCAACAAGAAACAGTGAGGCCGAAGGACTAATTGAACTTGTGAATTCGCTGAATTTGAATGATTTCAAAGATGTAATTTCCGATATAGATAAATGGACACAACTGTATACGAAGTATCGTACCCAAATCATTCATGAAAGCTTCTTTTCTCGCCATACAAACACAAATAATATTGATGAAATTGCCTATTTATATCGTTATCTTCACGATCTGCTTATACGGATAATTCTAAAGAGACTAAACTACTCTGGTGAGTATCTGAGTCCGATTGCTAATGAACATAAAGTGTCTATTGACTGGGTGACTCCAAAGACAACTCCAAGTGAATTGGGCATTGGTCGGAAGCTGATTCTGTGATTCTCTCAATAAGACTGCGCATCTAATTCTTCTCACTTACATTTACTTTCCGTTTGTCCCACAAACCATTTTCCAACCTGCCACCAACCGTCTTAACAACCCCGCTCCCTCAAAATGGTTAGTGTCACGCCCCCGAAAAAGTGACCAAATGGTCGGCCAAATGGTCACCCTGAATATGAACTTTTGTGCTATATTTGTTAGCGTAGGATATATTATCTAATCCGCTCTCACCTGATTTGTTCCCCCTCTCTGCTCGCGGAGAGGGGGTAGGGGGTGAGGTTTCAGGAGGCTATTGTCATATGCCCCGTCGCTACCGTCCGCACGAAAAAGCCGCTGCCCTCCAAACGCTGGATGCCTGTTTAGGCGACATTGTCCTCGCCGCAGATCGCACCGGCATTCCCGAACGCACCCTACGCGACTGGCGCAACCAGCGCGAGAAAGGTTTGCCGCTGTCGCCGCCGTTTTTTTCATCGCCGCCACCGCCGCCGAAACCCGACCTGCCCATTTTCGAAGATGATATGCAAAGGCTGGCCTTCATGCGTGAACAAATCCTTGCCGAGTTGGTCAATATTTCCGCCAACCTCAAGGATTCCTTCGCCCAAACTGCACCCCATCGTCGCCTTCGCGTCCTCTCTGATCTCATGGATCGCCTCATGAAGCTCGACCTGCACCTTCAGCCCTACCAGCCAGAGGAACGCATCGTCATGTCATGGAGCTGTGGCATCTATGTTCGCACACCGACCGAGCGACACGGGCCATTTGATCCCGGCGATCTGCCTTCTCGCTGGCGTGAGAGTTTTGGCCCGCAGTGCGATCTTGAAATCTATTGGGGTGATGGCACAGCTACACCCATTCCTGAAGGCCCCTTCATGGATCAGTTGATGATCACCTACAATATCGAGGACAACCGTCAGCGTCCTGTCCTTGCGCCTCAGGATATGCCTAAGGATGAGTATTGGGAAGTTCCCGATTGGCGTGAACGCCTCACCAAAGATGACTACGACGATGGCATCATTGAACCACACCCTGAGCAGGATTGGTAATTCTGCGTTATCCTCTCTTCCTAATCATCAATCATATTGCTTCTCACCCCTATGCTGCTCTTCTCCCCCTCTCTGTTTACGGAGAGGGGGACGGGGGTGAGGTTTAATGAGGACTGTCCCCATGTCCACTACGCACAACTTCACGCCTGACCATTACCACAACACCATTGGTTCGCATCCGCCTGTCTTACACATCGCCCCCGGTGATACTGTCATTACTACTACGGTGGATGCGTGGGGGCAGGACGCGAATAGCAAGCAAGTTACGTCACGCCCCAATCCCATGACCGGCCCGTTCTACATTGATGGCGCGGAACCCGGCGACACCTTGGTTGTTCATCTCGATAAACTCACGCCCAACCGTGTCATGGGCTGGGGTTATCCCGGTCTGGCGAACAATGTGGTTGACCCCGGCGCTGTGCCAGATCTCCCTGCCCGCGAAGTGGTCTATTGGAACGTTGATGCCAAAGCTGGTACTGCCGCTCTAGCCAGTCCAATGGGAAAACTCGGTAGCTTTGAACTCCCGATCAACCCGATGGTTGGCTGCTTCGGCGTTGCTCCTGCGGATCGGCAAGCCCTCTCCACAGCCACTTCTGCTGAAAACGGTGGCAACATGGACTACAACGGCTTTGTGCAGGGCGTCACGGTGTACTTCCCCGTCTTTCAGCCCGGCGCATTGTTCCACTTGGGCGATGGTCACGCCCTTCAAGGCGATGGTGAAATGTCCGGCACGGGCATCGAGATCTCGTTTGATGTCCAGTTCACCGTTGATCTGCTCAAAGGCCAACGTTCCGGTTGGCCGCGCGGCGAAAATGCCGACTACATCTTCACCTGCGGTAATGCTCGCCCGCTTGACCAGTGTGTCCAGAACGCGACTACTGAAATGCTCGCGTGGCTTCAGCAGCGTTATGGCTACACGGCTGAAGAAGCCAACATGCTCATGGGGTACGCGGTGGAATACGAACTCGGCAATATGTTCGATCCGGCTTACACCATGGTCTGCAAAATTCCGAAACGCCTGTTACCCCGTTAGTTCTTCCCTTGCGCAAGGGAGGCTCAGAGCGGAGATATTACATCACATCTCGAAATCTCGGGGAGCATATGTGAATGCTCCCCGCTTTTATAGATCATCGCAGATAGACTGACGACTAAAGACTCTTAACCATTAACCATAAACTACTAACCATCAACCACGCCACCCATGCTCGAACTCATCCAAATCTTTGTAGATAACATCCTGCCACTGCTCCTCATCGCCAGCACGGGTTTCGTGGTGAAACGCCGCTTTAAGATCGATTCGCGCGCCGTCAGCACCTTGCTCTTTAACGTTTTTTCACCGGCGCTCGTCTT